>PANC01000018.1 GCA_002708315.1 Lentimicrobiaceae bacterium | reverse complement strand
TGAGATAAAATATTTTCATTTGCTACAAATTTAGTAAAAGAATATTTATGTTGTACATACATTTTTAGCATTATTGTTTAGTGTTTTTAACAGAAGATAAAACAAATTATTTAGAAACATTCTAAATTAAGATATTTTGATGACAATTGTTACAACAATGTGTTCAAAATAATAATGACATATTACATTTGTCCTGCTATTAAATGCAATATTTAAGTAAAATTAAATGACAGATAATTACTACAAAGTATTGGGAAAGATAATTACAACGTTAGCCCTTACATTTTCTTTATTTCACTTCATTGCACAAGATGGAGAAAAATTATTTAAAGCAAATTGTGCTTCATGTCACAATCCTATCAAAAACGCTACTGGACCGAAAATGCAGGGGGTTCTTCAAAAGTGGCAAGATGCTGGTGAAGGGGATTTAATATATGAATGGGTTCAAAATCCTTCAAAACTTTACAACAGTGGAAAGTCTAAAATGGCCAAAGCTATTTGGGATTGGTCTCCTACTGCGATGACACCACAAGGTCATTTATCTAAAGAAGAAGTGGAGTCTATTTTTACTTACGTAGATGGATATGCTCCTCCAGTAGCTGCTGTTGTTGGTGGTGCTGATTCTGGTTCTGCAAGTGGGGCTTCTGATGACTCTTCTGATTACTGGTGGTGGGTAATTTCATTTATTTTAATATTTGTACTTTTTGCAATTTTTGGTGTTCGTAGAGAATTATCTGCTGCAATCGCAGTAAAAGAAGGAAAAGAAATAGATCCCAAGAGAACCTTTGCAACAAGCGCAAGAGAATGGTTTTTAAGAAACTGGTTTGTAACCATGTTGCTTATTGTTGGTATTGCTTTATTTTCTGGAGTTGAATTATTTGGTAGGTTATATCAACTAGGAGTTTATCAAGATTACATGCCATCACAACCAGTAGCTTACTCACACAAATTACATGCAGGTAAAATGGCTATTGAATGTAAATATTGCCATCACTCAGCAGAAAAATCTAAACATGCAGGAATACCTTCTGTCAATGTTTGTATGAATTGTCATGCAATCGTTCATGAAGGCCCACAGTATGGCACTGAAGAGATAGGAAAGCTTCACAAGGCTGCCGGATATAACAAGAACAAACAGGCTTATAATTTAAATGAATTTGGAAAAAGAATTGAAGAGCCTATTGTTTGGAATAAAGCTCATAATCTCCCTGATCATGTTTTCTTTAGTCACGCTCAACACGTTCATCCTAACACTGCAAATATTGATTGTAGACAATGTCACGGACCAGTACAAACTTATACTCTTGGTAGAGTCTCTACCATAGACGAAGTTAATGCCTATGCTAAGACTGATGAGGGAATGGAAAAAGGTCTCATCCAGCTTACTAAACCTTTATTGACCATGGGTTGGTGTATTGAGTGTCATAACAAAAAGGAAATTGATTTAACAAGTTCAGGTTACTATGAGGAAATACATAATAGACTAAAATTAAGAGCTGATGTTAACAATAATATTTTCGAAGATGATAAAGTCACGGTTAAAGAATTGGGTGGTTGGGAATGTGCTAAATGTCATTACTAATAGATATTAAAAGTTTATGAGCAATAAAAAGACATATTGGAAAGGTTACGACGAAAAACATCAAACACCAGAGTTTGTTGTGTCAGCTGAAAATGAATTTAAGAAAGACGTTCCTGTAGATGAATTTTTAGGTTCTCAAGATATAAATGATCTTAAATCAGGTCGAAGAGATTTTCTTAAATACATGGGATTTAGTGTAGCTGCTGCAACTTTAGCCTCGTGTGAATCTCCTGTAATCAAGTCCATACCCTACGTTAACAAACCTGAAGAAATTACTCCTGGCGTTGCTAATTGGTATTCTACTTCTTATTACGATGGTAATGATTTTGCTAATGTTTTGGTTAAATCAAGAGAAGGAAGACCTATTTGGCTTAAAGGGAAATCTGACGGTTTTACTTCAGGTGGTTTAATTCCAAGAATTTCTACTTCAGTTTTAAATTTATACAATTCTGCAAGACTAGAAGGTCCTATTAAAGATTCAAATCCAACCAGTTGGAGTACATTAGACTTGGATATTGCTAACAGACTTAAGAAAATTGCCGATAAAGGTGGAAACATCAGAATACTTAGCAATACTATTATTTCACCATCTACCAAATCTGTAATTAAAGATTTTTCAAATTCATTTACAAAAACAAACGAAGATGAAACTGTAACTAACTCAGTAAAACATGTTCAATACGATGCAGTTTCTTATTTTGGTTTGAGGAAAGCAAATGAATTAACCTTTGGAGAGTCATTTATACCAAGTTACGCTTTTGATAAATCTAAAGTTGTTGTTTCAGTTGGAGCAGATTTTATAGCTAATTGGTTGTTGCCTACTAAGTTTAGTACTGACTTTTCAAAAACAAGAAAACCTGAGAATCAGTGGATGTCTAAACATTACCAGTTAGAATCTGTTATGTCGTTATCTGGTGCAAATGCTGATGTGAGAGGTCAGATTAAACCGTCTCAAAAAGGTTTGATCGTTAAATCACTTTTAGGTGCAATTTCCTCAAAATATGAAAAAGTATCTGTAAATGATAAAATTGATAATTTAATTGCAAATATTGCTAAGGATTTATTAGCAAATACAGGTGAATCTATTGTTATTTGTGATTCAAATGATGCTAACACTCAAGTACTTGTTAATGCAATCAATCAAGAATTAGGAAACTATAACAAAACAATAAATATTGACCAAAAGATAAATCTTTTTCAAGCAAAAGACGATCAGGTCATGGATTTAGTTGACGAAATCAAGAACGGTTCAGTAGATGCCTTAATAGTTTACGGATCTAATCCAATTTATTCACTTCCTAATGTTTCAGAATTATCTGAAGCATTAAAAAATATTCCGTTATCAATTTCTTTTTCTGAGTTTAATGATGAAACTGCTTCGTGTTGTGAATATGTTTGTCCAGACCACAACTACCTTGAATCTTGGTGTGACTTAGAACCTGTTTCAGGACATTATTCTTTACAACAACCTTTAATTAAACCCCTTTACAATACAAGGCAAGCTCAAGAGTCTTTATTGGTTTGGTCCGGAAATGCAACTAGAACAAATTCAGAAAGTGAAGTTTTTCACGATTACATTCAAAATAATTGGATAAGTAAAAGTTATGGTAATCAATCAGACTATTTAACTTTTGGTGAATTTTGGAACTGGTCAGTTCATAATGGTTTTACTAATTCAAAATCACCTAAATCTGAATTTGTATTTACAGAAGATGTCTCAAAATATGTTAATGCTGTTCAAACACAATCAGAAAACTCAGGCTTTGAATTATTAGTTTATCAAAAAGAATTAGGTATTGGTAATCACGCAGCAAATCCATGGTTACAAGAATTGCCAGATGCTGTAGCTAAAGTCGTTTGGGATAATTTTATAACAATGGCTCCTTCAGATTGTTTTAAGACCTTCAACATTGACAATAACAACCCTAAAGCTGCTTGGGATGGAATCCATCTAGGTCAGGAAGAGCCTGCCTTTGTTGCTTTAGTTAAAACAAATGAAAGTGAGTTGAAACTACCGGTATATCCTATGCCTGGACAAACTCCGGGAACTATTGGTATTTCAGCAGGATATGGTAGAGCAAAAAATGGCGAAGTTATTGGTAAACCTGCTTTTCAATGTGATGAATTTGGAAATCATCTAGAAGATGAAAATGGTAACTTAATTCCAGTCGGTGGTAACGCATTCAATTTTGTAACTTATTCTAATAAATCTTTTAAATATTCCAATAATGTAGAAGTTGTTCCAACTGATGAAAAGTATGCATTAGCGTGTACTCAAACCCATCATACCATAATGGGTAGAACTTCAATTGTTAAAGAAACAACATATGATTTTTGGAAAGATAATCATGAATCTAACCAAGAAGCATATAATCCAAAAATAAAGCTACACAGCCACGCAGAAGGTGGACATTCAGAAGTCAATGCTACTGAGTATTCTTTGTGGGACGAACATCCAGTTGAAAAAGTAGGTCACCGATGGGGAATGTCTATTGATCTTTCATCTTGTAATGGATGTGGTGTATGTATAACTGCCTGTCACTCTGAAAACAATGTTCCTGTTGTAGGAAAAGATGAAGTTAGAAGATCAAGAGACATGCATTGGTTAAGAATGGATAGATACTTTTCTTCGATAGAAGATGATAATAGAAAAGAGTGGGAGAGCTCTAAAAAAGTTGAAGGTGATTTTGATTATGGAAAACTAGAAGTTCCAGAAGAAAATCCTTCAGTTGTTTTCATGCCAATGTTATGTCAGCATTGTAATCATGCTCCTTGTGAGACAGTTTGTCCTGTTGCAGCAACAACTCACAGTAACGAAGGCCTAAATATGATGACTTACAACCGATGTATTGGTACTAGATATTGTGCAAATAACTGTCCTTATAAAGTGAGAAGATTTAATTGGTTTAATTACAGAGATTACAGAAAATTCAAGAATTTCAATCCAACTCAAGACCAAATGGCAAGAATGGTTTTAAATCCTGATGTTGTTGTAAGGTCAAGAGGTGTTATGGAGAAGTGTAGTTTTTGCGTTCAAAGAATTCAAGCTGGGAAGTTAACCGCTAAAAAAGAATCTAGACCTGTTATTGATGGAGACGTAACCACTGCATGTTCCGATGCTTGTCCAAATGACTGCATAACATTTGGAGACTGGAACGATAACGAATCTAAAATAAGAGAAGTATCTAAGTCGGATAGATCTTACCAAGCTTTAGAAGAAGTTGGAGTTAAACCTAATATTTGGTATCAGTTAAAAGTTCGTAATATAGATGAGGAAGTAGCAGTAAACACGGTCTCTGAAGAATCACATTCTGAACACCATTAAATAAAATTAAAATGCATAAAGAGTCAGATATACGATTACCATTAATATTAGGAGATAAGTCTTACAAGGACATCACTGACGATGTTATTAGACCAATAGAAGCTAATCCACCAAAAACTTGGTATTTATTATTAATGATTTCTGTTGTTATTGCATTGTGGGGTATAGGATGTATCGTTTATTTGCTTGGAACAGGTGTTGGTGTTTGGGGGTTAAATAAAACTGTTGGATGGGCATGGGATATTACTAATTTCGTTTGGTGGGTTGGAATCGGTCATGCTGGAACTCTTATTTCAGCTGTTTTACTTTTATTCAGACAAAAATGGAGATTTGCAATTAATAGAGCTGCTGAAGCTATGACAATTTTTGCTGTAATGATGGCGGGTCTTTTCCCTCTAATTCATATGGGTAGATTATGGCTTGGTTATTGGGTTTTTCCTTTACCAAATCAATTCGGTTCTTTGTGGGTTAATTTTAATTCGCCGTTGTTATGGGATGTTTTTGCTATTTCAACTTATTTTTCGGTTTCATTGGTGTTTTGGTACATCGGTTTAATACCTGATTTTGCAACAATTAGAGACAGAGTAACCAAACCTATATTTAAAAAAGTTTATAGAGTTTTAAGTTTTGGTTGGACTGGAGACGCAAAAGCTTGGAACAGATTTGAACAAGTATCATTAGTATTAGCTGGTCTTGCTACACCACTTGTGTTTTCTGTGCATTCAATTGTTTCATTTGATTTTGCTACTTCTGTAATACCTGGATGGCATACTACGATTTTTCCACCTTATTTTGTGTCTGGTGCTGTTTTTTCAGGTTTTGCTATGGTTCAAACACTTATGTTGATTTTAAGAAAAGCATATAAACTAGAAGCTTATTTACATGTTAAGCATATAGAATATATGAATATTGTAATTATTGTAACAGGCTCTATTGTAGGTGTCGCTTATATAACAGAATTATTTGTTTCTTGGTATTCAGGTGTAGAATATGAGTCTTATGCATTCCTAAATAGAGCAACTGGACCTTATTGGTGGTCTTATTGGGCAATGATGACATGTAATGTTATTTCACCGCAATTATTTTGGTTTAAAAAATTAAGAACCAGTCTTATGTTTTCCTTTTTCATGTCTATCATCATAAACATAGGTATGTGGTTCGAACGATTTGTAATTATAGTCACATCTCTTCATAGAGACTATGTTCCTTCTTCTTGGACTTATTTCCATCCAACGTGGGTAGATATTGGTGTTTATATGGGAACATTAGGTATATTCTTTGTTTTATATCTATTGTTTTCAAGATATTTCCCAGTACTTCCAATTGCGGAATTAAAAACAATATTAAAATCTTCAGGTAAAAATTACAAAGAAGATTACGGAAAAGGAAAAGGCTACTGGGATAAACGTTCAGCTCATTAAAAAAAGATTATGGCAGATAAGGTAATATTCGCGATGTATGATGATGATGACAAGCTAATGGATGGTGCTAAGCATCTAGTCGCTAACAAGGTTAAAGTTTCAGACGTTTATTCTCCGATGCCGTTACACGGAATAGACTCAATAATTGGAGTTGAACCAACTAGACTTGCAATTACAGCATTCATGTATGGTTTAACAGGAACTATGCTTGCGATTATAGGAATTAGATACATGATGATTATTGATTGGCCTATGAATATTGGTGGTAAACCAAATTTTAGTTTAAAGGAAAACATGTTATCATTCGTACCTATATTTTTTGAGTTCACTGTTTTATGTGCTGCTCATGGAATGGCAATTACTTATTTAATTAGAAATAAAACATTGCCAGGAATGCCACCAAGAAATCCTGATCCAAGAACTACTGATGACAAATTTGTAATGGAGATAAAAACTTCTGATAACGCACATGTTTCTGAAAAAGATTTATCTAAGTTGATAAAAGATACAGGTTTTATTGAGATTGAAGAAAAAAGCATATTATGAGTAAGACGAATTTTTCAATAGTTAAGTATTTATTTACTGCAATAATTTTGCTAGTAATGGTATCCTGTGTTAAGCATCCTGACTCACCAGGGTTCGAATATGTAGATGATATGTTCAGATCTCAAGCTATAGAAGCCTATATTGACTATGGCTTAGTAGGAGATAAGACTAATGATTCTTTAAAAAATTCACTTTCTGCAAGAAAACCTGTTTCAGGTACAATCGCTTATAACGTTAATAAAAAAATATCTCAAACAAATATGCCTTTTAATTATGGTTCTTCTGAAAATGAGAGAATAAGAGCGGGCGAGGAAGTATTATTACCTAGTCATTATTTTTCTTCATCAGAACTACAAAAAGAAAATATTGCAGAAGGAAAAAGACTCTACGGTCTATTTTGCGCTCATTGTCATGGCGACAAAGGTAATGGCGATGGAAAAGTTATTACAGTTGGTGGCTATCCTGCTGCACCTCCTGCTTATAATACTTTAAAAGATAGAAAGCCAGGTTCTGTATTTCATACCATCACTCATGGAAAAAATGCAATGGGTCCTCATGCATCACAGTTAAACAAAGACGAAAGATGGAAAGTTGCAATGTATGTAAGAACCATGCAGTTTGATGGAGATTTGAATTTAGAAGAATTAATTTCTGGAAATTTAGAAGAAAAATAAATTATATAAAATGAACTATAAAATTTCAGATAAAGCAAAAAAAGTTACTCTTGGAGTTGCAATTGTTGGTTTAGTTTTATTAGTTATTGGATTCTTTCAACAAAAAGAGTTTGTTTATGCCAATAAAATAGACGACCACTCTGTTGAAATTAAATACAATGGTCATGCTGATCAAGACGCCCAAAATGCTCTTAAAGAATCCATCACTTCAAAATTAACTGGTTATGACATTGAAATTCATGATGCTAATCATGGCCATAACGAGCATGCAACCAATGATGATTCTCATGGACATCACGGACCTACTTTTTTATGGAACATTCACTTTAAACACGCTGAAAATCATTCATCTCTAATTGGAAGTCATGAAAGTGGGGCAGATATTTTAATTGATAAAGTAAATAACGGTGAAATATCTTTTTTTGATAATGGTTTTAGAAGATTTTGGTCCAATCTTCTTGTTAATGGTTTTTTCTTTTTTGGTATTGCCCTTGGAGCATTATTTTATTTGGCATTACATTATGCAACTGAATCAGGTTGGGGTGTTGTGTTGCTAAGAATTTTTGAAGGAATTATGTCTGCAATGCCAATTGGTATTGGTGTTTTACTTGTAGTTTTTTTAGCAGGTTCTTTTGGTGCCCACCACATATATCCATGGATGGATTCAGATCTTTTAGATCCAAATTCATCTCATTTTGATCCTATTATTTATGGAAAAAAGGCTTATTTAAATTTACCATTCTTTTGGATAAGAGTCGTAGCATATTTCACCACTTTTTATCTTTTCTTAAAATGGTTTAAGAAAAAATCGAAAGAACAAGATGAAATTGGTGGTACCGAGAGTCATTTTAAAATGTACAGAAGAGGAGCTTTGTTTTTAGTCTTTTTTGCTGTTTTTTCTTCAACCATGTCTTGGGATTTTATAATGTCGATTGACACCCATTGGTTTAGTACTTTATTTGGTTGGTATGTTTTTTCCGGTATTTGGTTAAGTGGTATGATTATGGTAATGATGATTACACTTTACCTTAGAAAAGGTGGTTTTCTCCCTAATGTTAATGAGAGTCATATACACGATGTCGGTAAATGGATGTTTGCCCTAAGTTTCTTATGGAGTTACTTATGGTTTTCACAATTCATGCTAATTTGGTATTCGAATATCCCGGAAGAAGTTATTTATTTTACAGAAAGAATTGAAAATTATAAACTTTTATTCTTCGGAACTTTTATTGTTAATTTTTTCTTTCCTATGGTCTTCTTTATGTCCAGAGATACCAAAAGATCTGCAGGATTTTTAATTGTAATAGGTCTGATAATTTTTATAGGTCATTGGTTTGATGTTTTCAATATGGTTATGCCAGGAACACTATTTGACCAATGGGAAATAGGTTTATTAGAAATAGGAATGTTTTTAATGTTCTTAGGGGTCTTTGTTTTCACTGTTCTAAATGCCATTTCAAAATCACCGTTACTCCAAAAAAATCATCCATTTTTGGAAGAAAGTAAACACCATGAATATTAATTTTTAAAAGATTATGGAAATAAAGTTTATAATTATTATTACAGTAGCACTCTTTTTCATTGCCTTGGTGCAATTAATGAAGATATATGATCTTGCAGCTAAAGTAAGAGGTGAAAAGTCTCAAGAGAAGGTCTCTAGAAGCGAAAACATGTTGATGGCTAATTTAATGTTGGTCTTTATGGTTGTTTTCTTTGGTTTTGTAATTTGGTTGATCTCTAAATATGGTTCAAACTCTGGACTGTATACTTCTGCCACAATTCACGGAAGAGATATAGATGAATTATTGATGTTCAATTGGTGGATTATTCTTCCAGTTTTTTTTATAACGAATACGCTGTTATTTGGTTTCTCATGGAAATATTATCACAGAGAAGAAAGAACAGCCTTATATTATCCACACAACAACAAACTTGAGGCTGTATGGACGATTGTCCCAGCAATTGTTTTAGCGTTTATCGTTATTTATGGTTTAATGACTTGGAATAAAATTATGTATAACCAAGAAAAAGGAGAAATAGTTGAGGTATATGGATATCAATTTGGTTGGATTGTAAGGTACTCAGGTGTAGACAATACACTTGGAAAAGCAGATTATAAAATGGTTTCTGCTACAAACCCACTTGGAGTTATTACAGAAAGTACAATTAAAGATACATATCTTGAAATTGACCAAAGAGTAAATGATATAGATTCTATATTGTCTAATAATATTAATGGTGATGGAGAATACTTATTACCTGAATCTAAAGTTGATAAGCTTCAAGAAGAATTAGATAGACATAAAAGAAGGAAATATAGAATCGAAGCATCTATCGACAGAAAAGAAAATAATGTTAATGTATATGAATCCAGCAACGATGACATAATTGTGCAAGAAATACACTTAGTAAAAGATCAACCTTATACATTTAAGTTTAGATCAAAAGACGTTATTCATTGCCCTTGGTTTCCTCATTTCAGAGCACAAATAAATGCTGTACCAGGAATGGAAACCAGTTTTGCACTTACTCCTACTATTACCACTGCTGAAATGAGAGCAGATCCAGACGTTCAAAAGCATTGGGAAAATATCAATGTTATCCATAACGAAAGAAAAAGAAGAATTGGTGAAGAAGAAGAAAGAGTTCTGTTTGATTATGTTCTTATGTGTAATAAAATTTGTGGGGCAGGTCATTCTAATATGCAATTAAAAGTAATTGTTGAAACACAAGAAGAATTTAACAACTGGATTGAGAATAATGGAGATAATAAACGTTTAACCTTTTCTGGCCAAGAAGTTAGTTGGAGTAAGACAAAAGAACAAGCATCTCTTTGATTTTTAAATTTGTAATAAATAATTTGAAATGGCGCACGACACACATCATCACAAGGAAAGTTTTATAACAAAATATTTATTTAGCCAAGATCATAAAATGATTGCTAAGCAGTATTTGCTAACAGCAATTTTTATGGGAGCTATAGGTATAACCCTTTCCGCTTTATTTAGAATGAAATTAGGCTGGCCTGATGAAAGATTCCCTCTTTTAGAATCTATTCTAGGTTCTGATGCAGCTCCTGATGGATTATTAGACAGTAATTGGTATCTCGGTTTAGTAACTCTACATGGAACAATAATGGTATTTTTTGTATTAACTGGAGGCCTTTCAGGAACCTTTTCTAATTTGTTAATTCCACTTCAAGTTGGAGCTAGAGATATGGCTTCTGGATTATTAAATATGATTGCTTATTGGTTGTTTTTTCTTTCAAGTGCACTAATGGCAGCTTCCCTTTTTATCGAAACAGGACCTGCAATGGCGGGGTGGACGGTATACCCTCCATTAAGTGTTTTAGCAGAATTTCAACCAGGCTCAGGATTAGGTATGACTCTATGGTTATTGTCGATGACTGTATTTATTGCCTCATCATTGATAGGTGGTATTAATTATATTGTAACCATACTAAACCTTCGAACTAAAGGGATGACAATGACAAGATTACCTTTAACAATCTGGGCGTTTTTTATAACCGCTATTTTAGGTGTCCTATCATTTCCAGTATTGCTATCTGCTGCTGTTTTATTACTAATGGATAGAGGATTTGGAACTAGTTTTTACATGAGCGATATTGTGACATCGTCTGGAGCGTTAGATGCTACTGGTGGAAGTCCAATTCTCTATGAACATTTATTTTGGTTCTTAGGACACCCTGAAGTTTATATTATCCTCTTACCTGCTTTAGGTATGACTTCTGAAATTATATCTACTTGTTCTAGAAAACCAATATTCGGATATCGAGCTATGATTGGTTCAATGCTTGCTATAGGTTTCCTTTCATTTATTGTTTGGGGGCATCATATGTTTTTAACTGGCATGAATCCTTTTCTTGGTGGCGTTTTCACTTTTACAACATTATTGATTGCAATTCCTTCAGCAGTAAAAGCCTTTAACTACATAACAACTATCTGGAAAGGTAACGTTATTATGACACCCGCTATGTTATTTTGTATAGGATCTGTTTCTACATTTATTTCGGGTGGTTTAACTGGTATTATTTTAGCAGATTCAGCTCTAGATATATCTCAGCACGATACTTATTTTGTTGTTGGTCACTTTCATATTGTTATGGGAATGACAGCGATACTCGGAATGTTTGCAGGGATCTACCACTGGTTCCCTAAAATGTATGGTAAGTCGATGAATAAAAGAATGGGAATGGTTCATTTTTGGATTACAATAGTTTGTGGTTACGGTGTATTCTTACCAATGCACTTTTTAGGAGAAGGTGGTTTGCCAAGAAGGTATTATGAAAATACTAATTTCCCAATGTTTGATCATTTTCTTGATTTAAACATTATGATATCAATTTTTGCTAGTGTTGGAGTAATAGCTCAAGTTATTTTCTTTTTTAATTTTTTCTACAGCATTTTTAGAGGACCAAAATCTTCACAAAATCCATGGAATGCAAATTCGCTAGAATGGACAACTCCTGTAGAGCACGTTCACGGTAATTGGATTGGTGAAATCCCAACAGTTCACAGATGGCCATACGACTATAGTAAGCCTGGGAAGGATACAGATTTTGTGCCACAGCACATTCCTTTGGATGATAACGAAGAAGAACACTAATATC
>PANC01000017.1 GCA_002708315.1 Lentimicrobiaceae bacterium | reverse complement strand
TTTAATCCAGGTAATGCAGGGATTATTTTTTGGAGTGATGTTTTTATACCAATTATAGGTTTAATTCTTTTATATCAGCAATATAAAATAGAGAATATTTCAAAAATAAGAAAATGAAAACAAAGTAATTACTTGGCTAATCTAAGCATGCTTGATTTCAACTAATAACATGTTTAATCTAATGTATCTTATAAACCCCTTGTTTTGCCTTTGAAATAATTTGAATAAAAATGTCAAAAATCAGGATAGCCATTAATGGTTTCGGAAGAATTGGACGTGTGACCTTCAGAAATATACAGAAAAAAGATAACCTGGAAGTCATCGCTATAAATGATTTAACCGATGCAGCAAATCTTGCACATTTATTAAAATATGATTCTATTCAAGGAGCCTTTGACGGCAATATTGATTGTGACGAAGAACACATAATCGTAAATGGATCTAAGGTAGTGGTTCTCAGTGAGCCTAATCCATCGCACCTTCCCTGGAAAGACATGAACATTGACATTGTAATTGAAGCAACTGGAGAGTTTACAGATCCAATTGATGCAATAAAACATATTAATAATTCCGGAGCAAAAAAAGTAATTATATCTGCACCCACAAAGGGAGAGCGAGAAGATGTTAATTATGTGGTATTGGGAGTAAATGATAATATTATCAATCGTGATGACACTATTATTTCCAATGCATCATGCACAACAAATAACGTAGCACCTCTTATTAAAATTCTAGATGATAATTGGGGTATTGAAAAAGGTTTTATCACCACAGTTCACAGTTACACAAAAGATCAGAATCTTGTGGATGGGCCTCACAAAGATTGGAGACGAGGCAGGGCTGCAGCCTACTCAATAGTTCCAACATCAACAGGTGCTGCCAAAGCGGCTACAAAAATTTTTCCACATTTAAAAAATGATTTGGGGGGTGCAGGGTTTCGCGTGCCTGTTCCAGATGGATCACTTACGGATTTAACATGTACTCTGAAAAAGTCTACTTCCGTTGAAGATATAAATAAAGTATTTGAAATAGCTTCAAAAACCTACATGAAAGGAATATTAGAATACACTAGTGACCCAATTGTATCTATTGATGTAATAGGTAACACTCATTCAGCAGTATTTGATTCAAATCTTACAGCAGTACTTGGAGATAAAAACAAACTTGTGAAAGTGGTTGCCTGGTATGATAATGAAATGGGTTATTCCAGCAGGCTTGTGGACCTAATTGAGAAATTTGTTTAATTCTAATGAAAAAGAAAGGGGCCTCTTTAATTAAGCAAGCAGTTAGTGATCAGCCTCAAAATACTCTAATCTCATAATGCCATTTTCAAATACGCCGTAGGAAAAAATATTCAACCAATCGCCTAAAATAATCAACTCAGAGTTGTCTGCAATATTCTTCTGTATTGGAATATGCCTGTGACCAAATACAAAATAATTTATATCAGGCTGTTTAGATAGTGTTTCATGAGCATAGTGAAATAGCATTTCATTATCAATGTCCACCTTCTCGACATTATTTTTTGATTTTGTTATGTTGGCAAGACGACTTTTCTGTGAAAAATACAACCCCATCCTCGAACCAATATCAGGATGTAACCATCTAAATAACCATTGATTAGGCTTGAATTCAAATACTTTTTTTAAGAATTTATACCCATTATCGCCAGGGCCTAAACCATCTCCATGCGCGAGAAAAAATTTCTTCCCGTCAAACTCCCGTAATATGGGATTTCTGTATAGCTTTATGTTCAATTCGTTTGTAAGATAGTTGAAAGCCCAAATATCATGATTACCTCTAAACATATGGACAGGTATGCCATCGTCGGTAATTTCGGCCAATTTACCCAATAATCGAACATACCCCTTTGGAACAACATACTTATATTCAAACCAAAAATCAAATAAATCACCCATCAAAAATATTTCATCGGCATCCTTACTAACCATGTCAAGCCATCGCACTAATTTTTTCTCTCTAAGCAGACTACTTTCGTGATCAGGTATCCCCAAATGAAAATCAGAGGCAAAATATATTTTTGACTTATTTGAAATAACTATACTTCTTTTACAATTTCTTTTATTAAAGCTATCAGTTTGGGCGTTACCCTTGAAACAGCATCTATAACTTCCTGATGAGAAATCTCGATTATTTTACCCTCAACACCCAAATCAGATATTACTGAAACGGCAAATACGGGTAGTTTCATATGCCTTGCAACAATTACTTCAGGCACAGTTGACATTCCAACAGCATCTGCACCCAAGATATTTATATATTTATATTCAGCAGGAGTTTCGTAGGTTGGTCCGGTAACACCAGCGTAAACCCCAGTTTTGTAATTGATACCATTATGACGAGCTATTCTTTTTGCAACACTTAAAAGACTTTTATCATAGGCCTCACTCATATCAACAAACCTTGGACCATGGTCATCGATATTTTCACCAATTAACGGATTAGGCATGAGGTTTATATGATCCGTAATAAACATAATATCTCCAACTTCAAATGATGCGTTCACACCTCCACTGGCATTGGAGACAAATAGATAATCTATTCCAAGAATTTTCATAACACGAACAGGGAGTGTTACCTCATCCATGGAATAACCTTCGTAGTAATGAAATCTTCCTTTCATGGCAACTACTTGCACTCCATTCAGCTTGCCAAAAATTAGCTGTCCATGATGTCCTTTTACAGTTGAAATAGGGAAATTTGGTATTGTATCATACGGAATTATAACTTCGGATTCTATTTCATGTGCTAATTCACCAATACCTGATCCTAGAATTATTCCAATGTGTGGTTTAACATCAATTCGTTCACTAATGAAAGCCACTGTTTCTTTTATTCTCTCTAACATACTTTTTGATTTGATTTGAGAAGTTTGATTGATCTAAACCATGCAACTTCACTTCAATGGGAATATAAAACAATGGTAAAGAATCCATGGCGCGAATATATTCAGATTTTATCAAACGCATTGCATCTTTTTCCGTAGTTATGATAATTTTATTTCTTGTGAAAGCATCTTCATACGCTTTAATCACCATCTCAATATCTTTCCTTTTGTAAACGTGATGATCCGGAAAATCTAACACATGAAGGTCAATACATAAATCCCTAAGGTACTCTTGGAGAGGATATGGATTAGCAATACCACAAAATAAAACTATGGTACTTATTTTACTCGGCATTATTACATTATCAATACCAGGCAATGGAGTCATATCGCCATAATCGAGATAAGAAAAGTAAAGACTTTGATGGCTATCTGGTTTCAAAATGGTTTTAATTCGCCGTCGTGTAATGGGAGAAAGCACCTTGAAAGTTTTTGTAACGATAATTATGTCTGCTCTTTTAGCTGCTGAAACAACATCCCTTAAGCTTCCAGCAGGAAGTAAATAATCTTCCATGTAGAGATTATGAAAATCAGTGAGTAAAATGGATAAACCAGGCTTAACATACCTGTGCTGAAATGAATCATCTAGAACAATTGCATCAAGTTTCTCAAAATCCTGCATTAAATTATCAATTCCCAATCGTCTATTTTCACAAACAGCCACCTTAAGTTCTTTTCTAAATTTGTTATGGTATTGCATCGGTTCATCACCTATAATTTGATGATCTGAATATTGATCAGCAATTAAATAACCTTTTGAAGTTCTACCATAACCGCGGCTCAATACAGCTACCTTATTTTCTTTCAATAATAATCTAATAATAAATTCAACCATTGGAGTTTTGCCAGTACCACCAAGATTGAGGTTTCCAACTCCAATTAAAGGAATATCATATGAGACTGATTCCAATATATTTGTATTGAACATCCAATGCCTAATTCTTATAATTAGACCATATAGAGCTGCAATAGGTAATAACAATAACTTCCAAATTCCCATTTTCAATAAAAGTTATGTGTTTTTTTGTGTTTTAACTGCAAAAAACCTAATTCAATGTATACTTTTATGCCAGAATCACCACAAAAGTGTGCTAATTTAAGTAATTTTAGCTAAATTTTTTAACTTTTTACTAATTATTATGCAAGTCAAAGATATTACAAATTTTCTTGAAAACATAGCCCCATCATGTCTTCAGGAGAGCTATGATAACTCAGGTTTATTGGTTGGGTCCTATGATAAAGAAGTTTCCAAGGCCCTTATAACACTGGATGTTACAAATGAAGTTGTGGAAGAAGCAATTGCAAACAAATGTGATATCATAATTGCGCATCATCCAATTATTTTCAAGGGACTAAAAAGATTAGTTGGAAATACAATGACAGAAAAGCTGGTTATAAAAGCCATAAAAAATGACATTAATCTGTTTGCCATACACACAAATTTGGATAATGTATTAGGTGGAATCAATGGTATACTATCAGAAAAGCTTAAGTTAATTAATACGCAAATTCTTTCGCCCAAAAAAGAAGGCCTATCAAAAGTGGTAGTCTTTTGCCCTAAGGATCATATTGAGGCTGTTCGAAGTGCCATGTTTAATAATGGAGCTGGAAGCATTGGGAACTACGATAACTGCAGTTTTATTACCGATGGTAAAGGCTCTTTCAGAGCATTGGAAGGAAGTAATCCTTTTGTTGGTTCTGAAAATAGCTTGCATCAAGAAGATGAATACCGACTTGAAGTAATCGTTGAAGATTATAATTTAGCCAACGTAATAAGTGCTATGATTAAAGCTCATCCTTATGAAGAAGTTGCGCATGACATATATAAATTAACCAATACAAATAGTAGCATTGGCAGTGGTATGATTGGTGAGCTAAAAAAAGAAACTAATATAAAAGAATACCTTAAATTGGTAAAGACAACATTGGGATGTAGCTATATAAAACACAATAAGCTTGTTGACAAACCAATTAAGAAGGTTGCAATATGTGGGGGCAGCGGAAGCTTTCTGATACCCGAGGCAGCCCGAAAAAATGCAGATTTATTCATAACCGCAGATATTAAATATCATGACTATTTTGAGTATTTAGGGGAAATGACAATTGCCGATGCAGGGCACTTTGAAACAGAACATCCTGTAAAAGAATTAATTTATGCGTATTTAAAGAAAAAATTTCCTAATTTTGCCCTCCAAATTTCAAAAATGAATGTTAACCCCATTTCATTTTTGTAATAAATTGAAAATAAGATTACTATGGCTGGAAAAAAAGCGACAAAAAATGAGGAAGTGAGTGTAGAGCAAAAACTGATAGCACTTTACACCCTGCAACAAATCGACTCACAGGTTGATAAAATCAAAATTGTAAGAGGTGAACTGCCTCTGGAAGTCGAAGATTTAGAAGATGAAATCGCAGGATTAGAAACTCGTATTGCAAACTTTCACAAAGAAGAAGAGGATTATAAGAATTCCATCGAAGAGCAAAAAGGTGTAATCAAAGATAGTCAAGCCCTTATTACAAAATATAAGGAGCAACAAATGAATGTGCGTAACAACCGTGAGTACGACTCACTAACCAAGGAGCTTGAATTTCAAAATCTTGAAATAGAGCATGCTGAAAAAAAGATTGTTGAATTAAAATACAAGATTGAATTGCATTTAACTGAAACAGAAAAGGCAGATGAAAAACTCAAGGATAAACGCATTGACCTTGAAGAAAAAAATAAAGAATTAAAAGATATTGTTGAAGAACGGCTAATAGAGGAAGAAAAGCTCACCAATATGTCAGCAGAAAATGAAAAATTCATAGAAGACAGACTATTATCTGCATACAAAAGAATAAGATCAAATGCACGAAATGGTCTTGCTGTTGTTCAAATAGAAAGAGATGCATGCGGTGGATGTTTTAACAAAATACCTCCTCAGCACCAATTAGATATAAGGGTTCACAAGAAAATTATCTTTTGTGATTATTGTGGTCGCATTCTCGTTGATAATGAAGTAACCGAACTGGTGGCAGAAAAGATGACTAAGTAATTAAAATCATATTACTTATCTTAAAGGGGCAAATAATAATGCCCCTTTTTTTGTACTTTTACATTTAGTATGACTCGCCTACTATTAACAATTATCATAATAATTAGTAGTGTTATTATTAATGCTCAATCAGTAGTAATTAATGATAATTGCAAATTAGCCTATACAGATATACTATCACTAAGATTTGATGATGCTAAAGAAAAAATTGCCCTGGAAAGAAGGCAAAACCCAGATAATTTACTTGTTAACTATCTGGATAATTATATTGATTTTCTAAAAGTGACTTTAAGTGAAGACGAGGTGTACTTCAATTCAATTGAAAATAAAGTTGATGAAACAATCCGACTGATTAATAAATTAGATGATAGCTCTAGGTTTAAAAAATATTTTCTTGGAAATATTTATCTTCAGTGGGCAACTGTAAATTTACGTTTTCAAAATTATATCACAGGTATTATCCAACTTAATAAATCATATAGGTTAGTAAGCGAAAATGATAAGGATTTTCCCACATTCTTCCCAAATAAAATCAGTTTAGGTGTTCTTCACATAATGATAGGAATTGTTCCAGATTCATACCAATGGCTTCTTAACCTGGTTTCGATTAAGGGAACAGTATCCGAAGGTAAAATTGAATTGGAATATGCCCTTGAGCAATCTAATTCCAACCCTTCATTTAACTTCTTATCAAATGAGATTATTTTTTATAAAGGGATGGTTGAGTTAAGTCTTTCGCCAGATCCTAACTTGGCTAGCTATATATTATCCAAAATTGAAGAAAAAGCAAATAACAACCTATTGCTATCCTATCTGGCAATAAATATACTCATGAAAAATGGAGAAAATGATAATGCATTGAAAATGTTTAACAGAATTGACTACAAATATAATTACTTCCCGTTTTATTACATGGACTACCTAAAGGGTGAGTGCTATCTTAGAAGACTTGATTTATCAAATTCAGAACAAAGTCTTGAAATATTTAGAAATAATTTTTCTGGTGTCAATTATATGAAAGATGCCCAGCTTAAAATAGCTTGGTGCAGCCTATTAAATGGCGATACAGCAAAATACTTAAGCAAAATCGCCGCCATAAGAAATATAGGAACTATGGATTTAGATGCTGATAAAAGAGCTCAAGAAATTTCATTTGATAAATCTATTCCAAATATTAATCTTTTAAAAGCAAGGCTTTTGTTTGATGGTGGATATTATTATAGAGCAGATTCAATAATCAATCTTATCTCCATTAAGGATCTAAATACTTTAGATATTACAGAATTCCATTATAGGAGTGCTAGAATATCTCATGCATTAAATAATAATGAGAAAGCCAAGTTAAAGTACATACAGACAATATACCTTGGTAATGGACTACCAAATTACTACGCTGGAAATTCAGCTCTTAAACTAGGTAATATATACGAGATTGAGGGTGATACGATAAATGCACTTACATATTATAAGCTTTGCAGTGATATGGATTTCATTGAGTATCGCAACAGTATACGCGGAAAAGCTAAACAAGGAATACAAAGGCTAAGAAATTAATCTATTCACCATAATCTCCTTCCTAATAATCAACCATTTTTCCTCAATTGTGAGTTATTAACAATTTACATGTATTGACATTGTTAACAATTGTGAATATCCCTCATAATATCAATATTAAATATCTCATTATAAGTATTTAGTATGTATATCACATTATTTTTTATTGTTAATAACGTAACCTTTTATCAACAAAGTGGTAAAAGGTGGTAAATTATGCAATATTGTGGTAAAATAGTTTTTAAATTTGAACCATAATTCTGAGTTTTTATAATGGTTAACATACTAGGCACATACGAATGTAAAGTGGACTCAAAGGGAAGATTCATGTTCCCTGTGCAGTTCAAAGGGCAGCTTGGAGAGGCTGTTAAGCAAGGTATGGTGATTAAAAGAAGCATATTCAAACAATGTCTTGAATTATTCCCGATGGAAAACTGGAGGGAAGAGTCATTATTAGTTAACAAATTGAATATGTTCAAAAAGAAAAACGCAGAATTTGCTACGAAGTTTATGGCAGGTGTTAAACCTCTTGAACTTGATGGTACCGGAAGATTGCTAATCCCTAAGGATCTAATATCCTACAGCAGTATCACCAAAGAAATAGTACTAACATCAGTTGTAAATCGTATCGAAATCTGGGACAAGTCGGCATATGAAGTTGCCGTGGATTATAATCCAGATGATTTTGCCGACTTGGCAGAAGAGGTAATGGGCGAATTTGAAACTGAATAGAAAAAATGTATCACAATCCTGTTTTATTAAACGAGTGTATATCAGGACTTAATATTAACCCTTCGGGGACCTATGTTGATGTTACATATGGCGGTGGTGGACATTCCAAGGAGATATTCAAATTCATTATAGATGGAAAATTAATTGCATTCGATCAGGACAATGATTCTGTTATCAATAAATTAGAGGATGCAAAATTCACTCTCATAAATCATAACTTTCAGTTTCTAAAGAATTTTCTGAGATTACACGATGCCACAAAAGTTGATGGCATATTAGCTGACCTAGGTGTATCATCACATCAGTTTGATGTTCCTGAACGTGGCTTTTCAACCCGTTTTGAAGCACCACTTGACATGAGAATGAATCAAAATCAAACAAAAACAGCTTCAGATATTTTAAACACATATTCTGAATTAGATATCACAGAGGTATTGAAGAATTATGGTGAAATAAATAATTACAAATGTTTTGTCAAGGGCATAATAAAATATAGAAACAATAATAAAATTTCTACTACTAGCGATTTGATTGATGCAGTATCTGGATGCTTCCCGCAGCATAAGAAGAATAAATTCCTTGCACAGCTTTTTCAAGCTCTTAGAATTGAGGTAAATAATGAGATAGATGTTTTAAAGTCTCTATTAACGCAAGCAACAGAATCACTAAAGTCAGGAGGTCGTCTTGTAGTTATTTCCTACCATTCCCTTGAAGATAGGCTTGTGAAAAATTTCATAAAGTCTGGGAATTTCGATGGTAAAATAGAGAAAGATTTTTATGGAAATCCCATTGTTGAATACAAACAGATAACACGCAAACCCATTATGCCTCAGGAGTTGGAAATAAATGAAAATAATAGAGCGCGAAGCGCCAAACTAAGAATAGCAGAGAAACTATAATGTCACCAAAATCAAATAAAATAATTAATGCATCCGAAAAAAAGAAGCAGTCTGCAAAAACTGTTTTTAAGGATAGTAAAGTAGGAGATGCATTGAAGAATGTACTTGGTGGCTCAATAATATCAACTGGTACCTTCAAATTCTTTCGCTACCTAATCTTTCTATCATTTCTGGCATTTATATACATAGCAAATAATTATTACGCTGAAAATAACATTCGTGAAATAAATAAGCTTAGAAAAGAATTAAAAGAGCTGAGATATCAATACATACACGTTAAAACTCAGCTGATGCACATAGAAAAGCAATCACAGATAGCTGGAAAATTAGAAAAAAAAGGAATTAAGAAAAACAAACAACCAGTAAAAACCATAAATGTAAAATGACAGATCCAAAGAAAGACATATTATGGCGTGTTTACTTGGTATATTTCTGTGTATTGGTCTTTGCATTCGCTATTGTTGCTAAAATATTATACATACAAATAGAGGAGGGTCCAAAGTTAAGTGCAAAAGCTCAAAATCAAGAGCTAAAGGTTTTTGACTTGGAAGCATCACGTGGTAATATTCTTGATAAAAATGGCAGTCTTCTAGCCACATCAGTTCCAATATTTGAAGTCCGCTTTGATGTTTCATCTCCTCACATATCTGACAAATTATTTAAAAGCAAAATTGATTCTATTGCAAATGGATTAGCATTTATCTTAAACAAACCCATATCGAAAATCAAACAAAATCTTGTTAAAGCAAGAAACAATGGGAACAGATATTTTCTAATTACCCGTCGAGCAAACTATGATCAATTGACAAATATCAAAAACCTTCCCATACTCAGACTTGGGAAATACAAGGGAGGGCTTATTGCAATTCAAAAAACAAAAAGGGCGAAGCCTTATAATGAATTAGCTGCGAGAACCATTGGCTATGTTAATCAAAAAGAAAACCTTTTTGTTGGCATGGAAGGAGCATACACAAGCATCCTAACTGGTAAAAATGGTAAAATGGTTATGCGTCGTATTAACCATGGTGACTGGATACCTATTCATGATGAAAATGAAGTAGAACCTAAAGATGGACTAGATATAGTTTCAACCATAGATGTTCACATCCAAGATGTAGCCACGTCATCATTACTGGCGGAGCTACTAAAACATAGAGCTTTCCAAGGCTGCGCTGTGGTAATGGAAGTTAATACTGGACATATTATCGCCATTGCTAACCTCAGATATGACAGCTCTGATTTAAAATACAAGGAAACATACAATTATGCAATAGGAGAAAGTATTGAGCCTGGTTCCACATTTAAACTTGCATCTATACTAGCAGCTTTAGAGGATGAAAAGGTGAAGCTGACGGATAGTCTTGTAACAGGCGAGGGATATACTAGATACTATAATCGTGAAATGAAAGATGTGCACAAAATTGGAAATGGTAGGGTTACAGTGAGAGATGCTTTTGAACATTCGTCAAATGTTGGTATTTCGAGAATAATCTATAACTCTTACAAGGAAAATCCCTCAGATTATATCGACAGGCTTTACTCCTTTTCCATAAACGAACCTCTTGGTTTTAGGATAAAAGGAGAAGGTAAACCATTAATCAAACACCCCTCAAATAAAAAATTCTGGTATGGCACTTCATTGCCATGGATGTCAATAGGCTATGAGCTTATGGTCACACCAATGCAGACTCTTACATACTACAATGCTGTTGCCAATGATGGTACAATGGTAAAGCCAATGCTTGTGACATCCATAAAAGAGGGTGGTGCAATTATTGAGGAGTTTGAGACTGTAATAATTAACGACCAACTTGCATCCAAACAAACAATAGATTCTGCAAAGTCACTATTGGAAGGGGTTGTTGAAAGAGGAACCGCAAAGAGGGTTTTTAAGAACAGTCCATACAAGGCTGCAGGCAAAACGGGAACAGCACAGATTGCAACCGGAGGTAAATACAACAAGCGCAACTATAATGCTTCATTTGTGGGATATTTTCCAGCAGATAATCCAAAGTATTCAATGATAGTTGTTGTTAACAATCCAAGTGCTGGAAAATATTACGGAGGAAGCGTTGCAGCACCTGTTTTTAGAGAAATCGCAGATGTTTTATACTCCACAATTGTTGCCGATGAATATAATTCTGATTTGCCATCAGATAGCCTAATTATTCCAATACCAAAAAAAGCAATTTGGCTAAATGACCTAGAGTCTATTTACACTTCTCTAAATATAGAAACTGATGTAAACCTTCCCATAACAGGAGTATGGGCAAAAAAAGATAATAATGAAAATTACATAACAGAAATAGTATTCAGTGATAATAGGATCCCAAATGTAATCGGCATGAATGCTAAGGATGCTGTATTTCTTTTGGAAAATATGGGTATTAGTACAAATATTTCTGGAAGAGGAAAAGTTAAAAAACAGTCAATAAGGGCTGGAAAAAAAATAGGAGAAAACACTAATATATATCTACAACTCGGTAACTATTAAATAATTTGAAAAAACTTCAGGACATATTATACCGTAGTGGAATAACTGAGATAAATGGATCAATAGATATTAATATATCTACCATTGAGTTTGACTCTAGGAAGGTTATAAAAGGATCTCTTTTTATAGCTGTAAAGGGCACTCAGGTTGATGGGCATGACTTTATTGAAATGGCCATTTCCAATGGAGCTATTGCTGTAGTATGCAATGAATTACCAATGAATATTAATGAGGCTGTAACATATGCCGTATCTAAAAATAGTGCCAAAGCACTTGGTTTCATAAGTGCTAATTTCTATGATAACCCTACTGAAAAAATACAATTAGTTGGGATTACAGGTACCAATGGTAAAACAACTATAGCTACACTATTGTACCAATTGTTCAAAGACTTAGGATATGGGGTAGGGCTTATTTCAACTATTCATAATGTCATAAACGATACTATTTTAGAAAGCACCCATACTACTCCTGATTCAATATCATTGAATAGCCTTTTGGCAAAAATGGTAGATGCAGGATGTGAATACGCTTTTATGGAGGTTAGCTCTCACGCAGTGGCTCAACAAAGAATTTCAGGCATTAGGTTTTCAGGAGGATTATTTACAAATATTACACATGAGCACTTGGATTATCATGGATCTTTCAAAGCTTATATTAACGCCAAGAAGTATTTCTTTGATTCCTTATCAGCAGATGCATTTTCACTTACAAACTCGGATGATAAGAACGGGTCTGTGATGTTACAAAATACTAAGTCATCCAAATACACCTATGGCATTAAAAGTATTGCAAAATTCAAGGGTAAGATTATTGAGAATGGGTTTGAGGGTATGATGCTAAAGATTGATGGAGAAGATGTTTATTCTTTAATACCTGGAAACTTTAACGCTTACAATCTGCTTGCGGTTTATGCCACTGCAATGCTCCTGAATCAGGAGAAAAATGAAGTGCTAATAAGCCTCAGTAAACTAAAAGGAGCCGAAGGAAGATTTGATTTAATAAAATCACAAACTGGAATAATTGCAATCATAGATTATGCTCATACTCCAGATGCCTTGGAAAATGTACTTAAAACTATCAACTCCATAAGAACTCAAAATGAAGAATTAATAACTGTTGTTGGGGCAGGTGGAAATCGCGATAAAACAAAGCGCCCTATTATGGCAAATGTAGCATCGTTACTTAGCACAAGGGTTATTCTTACTTCAGATAATCCACGCAATGAAAATCCTAAAGACATATTAAATGATATGAAAATAGGTATTGATCCCGCAAAAAAGAATACAACCATGATGATTACTGATAGGAAGGAGGCCATAAGGACGGCTTTTAATATAGCTAGGCCAGGCGATATTATTCTAATCGCGGGTAAGGGACATGAAAAGTACCAAGAGATTAGTGGTATTAGATATCCTTTTGATGATAAACAAGTAATTACTGAACTAATGGAAAATAACTGATAATATGCTTTATTACTTATTCAAATATCTTGATGCAGCATTTAACTTTCCCGGAGCCGGTGTTTTCGAATATTTGTCATTCAGATCTGCAATGGCCATAATCACATCGCTAATTATAAGTCTGTTTTTTGGAAGAAGGTGGATATCATTCCTTAACAAGAGGCAAGTGGGCGAAACCATTCGAGACTTGGGGCTAGAAGGTCAGCTAGAAAAACAAGGAACACCTACCATGGGAGGTCTCATAATCCTAACATCTATTTTAGTGCCTGTTATCCTATTCGCAAAGTTGGAAAACATATACATACTGCTAATGATATTTACAACTGTATGGCTTGGAGGAATTGGATTTGCTGATGACTATATAAAAGTATTTAAAAGGAATAAGCAAGGGCTAAAGGGTAAATATAAGGTAATAGGTCAGGTAATACTAGGGCTGATTGTAGGTCTTGTTATGTATTTTAATACTGACATTGTTGTTCGTGAAAAAGCACCTGTAGAATCACAAATAGTTACAACCATAGGCGATGATCAGACAACTTCAAAGTTTTCCATAACAGAGGAAAGATCTACTAAAACCACTATTCCTTTTTTTAAAAACAATGAATTTGAATATTCAAGCTTATTGAGTTGGCTTGGTTCAGGATACAAAAAATGGGCATTTCTAATATTTATACCAATAGTCATTTTCATTATTGTAGCTGTCTCAAATGGAGCAAACCTAACGGATGGAATGGATGGTCTTGCTACGGGCACGTCAGCAGTTATTGGACTTACTCTTGGCCTGCTCGCATGGGTGTCTGGTAATATAATCTTTGCAGACTATCTTAATATTATGTATCTCCCAAACGCTGGAGAGCTTACCATATTCATAAGTGCATTTGTGGGCGCTACCGTAGGCTTCTTGTGGTACAACACTTATCCTGCCCAGGTATTCATGGGTGACACAGGTAGCTTAGCAATAGGTGGTATTATAGCAGTGTTTGCAATAATAATCCGAAAGGAATTATTGATCCCCATATTATGTGGAATTTTTCTAGCAGAGAGTCTATCAGTAATCATTCAGGTAACTTATTTCAAACATACTAGAAAAAAGTATGGTGAGGGAATTAGGGTATTTAAAATGTCGCCCCTTCATCATCATTTTCAAAAACTTGGATATCCAGAGCCAAAAATTGTTCAGCGGTTCTTAATAGTTGGAATTTTTCTAGCGGTATTAACAATAATAACTCTCAAACTTAGGTAATGAAAAAAACAAATGAATACACATTACCAAATAGTTGTACTTGGAGCTGGAGAAAGTGGCGTTGGAGCTGCTATTCTAGCCAAAAAAAATAAGGTATCTGTATTTGTTAGTGATAACGGAAAGATATCCAATAATTATAAAGACGTTCTTATAAATAATGAAATTGATTTTGAGGAGCTAGGACATTCTGAGGAGCTTATTATGGAAGCTAAAGAAGTCATCAAGAGCCCAGGTATTCCAGATGATATACCAATCGTGATAAGCCTTGCAAAAAATGAAATTCCTATAATTTCTGAAATAGAATTTGCTGCAAGGTATACTAATGCTAAGCTTATTATGATAACAGGATCCAATGGTAAAACAACTACAACATTGTTGATTTTTCATATGCTAAAAACTGCAGGGTTGAATGTTGGTGTGGGTGGTAATTTGGGTGAAAGCTTTGCAAAGCAGGTAGCAAATTATGACTACGACTACTATGTTCTTGAGATAAGCAGCTTTCAGCTTGACGGTATGTTTAACACCAAAGCAAACATTGCAATATTATTAAACATAACCCCAGACCACCTTGACAGGTACAACTTCAGCTTTGAAAAATATGCAGAATCTAAGTTTAGAATCTTTCAAAATCAATCAAAAGAGGATGCCTTGATCTTTAACATCGACGATAAGGTTATTGCCAACAGAGTTTCAGAGGGGAACATCCCATCGCAACTCTATCCAATAAGCTTAATGGAAAATAATAGAAATCAAGGCGCATTTTTAAAAAATAACGAAATAGAAATCATTGATAATAAAACCAGTATTAATATGACTTTAGAACAATTGGCATTACAAGGTAAGCATAACGTCTACAACTCAATGGCCGCAGGTGTTGCAGCAAAGTTGATGGATATAAGAAGAGAAACTCTAAAACAGTGTCTTTCAGATTTTCATAATGTTGCTCATCGACTTGAATATGTTTCCAGCGTCCATGGCATAAGTTTCATAAACGATTCTAAAGCAACAAATGTAAATGCAACCTGGTATGCATTGGAGTACTATGACAAGCCGATCATATGGATTGCTGGTGGCCAAGATAAGGGTAATGATTATTCTATTTTGATTGATCTTGTTAAAAGTAAAGTAAAAGCTATTGTTTGCCTAGGTGATAATAACGCACCAATTCATGATACTTTTGGAAACATTGTAGACATAATTGTAGACACAAATAATACTTCGGATGCCGTAAGAAAAGCATATGAGTTTGCCGCAAAGGAAGATGTAGTTTTACTATCACCTTCATGTGCTAGTTTCGACCTATTTGAGAATTATGAAGACAGAGGTAATCAATTTAAAAAAGCAGTAAAAGAATTATAACCAATGGGTTTTTCGCTTAGAAATATAAAAGGTGATAAAGTAATATGGGCAATCGTATTTCTACTGTCTATGATGTCATTCCTAGCGGTATATAGCTCAACTGGAACTCTTGCGTATAAATATCAAGGTGGTAATACTGAATACTATATGCTGAAGCATGGTTTAATCCTGTTCCTGGGACTAGTTCTTATGTACCTAGCCCACATTGTTAAATACACATATTATTCACGTATTTTTCAAATTGCTTTGTACATCGCGATTCCGCTACTTTTTATAACGCTATTTTTTGGATTAAACCTTAATGAAGCACGCAGAGTTTTACCATTACCATTTGGTTTAACATTTCAAACATCCGACTTAGCTAAAATAACTCTGATTATTTATCTGGCTAGAATGCTTACTAAAAAACAAGATCAAATAAATGATTTCAAATCTGCCTTTGTTCCAATAATTTTTCCAGTTTTACTGGTTACAGGATTAATATTCTGGGACAATTTATCCACAGCGGCTCTTTTATTTACTACATCCCTGGTATTAATATTTATTGGAAGAGTAAAATTTACTTACATAGCAAGCATGCTGGGAATTGGTATTCTTGCTGCTACGGTAGGCATTGGTATATTATACTCATTACCAGAAGGTCAACAAGGCAGATTGGGTACTTGGAAAACAAGAATAATCGACTTTGCAGATAAAAGTGATGGCGACAGCTATCAAATTGAGCAAGCGAAGATTGCTATTGCAACGGGAGGTATTATAGGAAAAATGCCAGGAAATAGCACTCAAAGAAATTTTCTTCCTCATCCTTACTCGGATTTTATATTTGCAATTATTGTTGAAGAATATGGATTGGTGGGTGGTATTATAGTTGTTCTGCTATACTTAGTCCTTCTATTTAGGTCTGTTAAGATTGTGACTCGAGCACCAGGTACCTTTGGGTCATTCCTTGTTATTGGTGTGGCATTTAGTCTGGTATTTCAGGCAATGATTAATATGGGAGTAGCTGTAGGATTACTACCAACAACAGGACAACCATTACCACTTGTAAGTATGGGTGGTACTTCAATATGGTTTACTAGTTTGGCAATTGGCATAATATTGAGCGTTAGCAAAGAATTGGATAAGAAAGATGAAGATAATTTAACTCCTGTTGAAGCTTATGAGTAAAAGCACCAAAATACTCATAAGTGGTGGTGGAACTGGGGGTCATATATTTCCAGCAATAGCAATAGCTAATGAACTTAAATCGAAGATAAATGATATAGAAATTCAGTTCGTAGGTGCAAAAGGGCGCATGGAGATGGAGAAAGTCCCTATGGCAGGTTATCAAATAAAAGGATTATGGATAAGTGGTCTACAAAGGAGGTTAACAATAAAAAATTTACTATTTCCATTTAAGCTAATATTAAGTTTATTGAAAGCAAAAAGTATCATATACAAATTTAGACCTAATGTAGTAATTGGAACAGGTGGATATGCTAGTGGGCCATTGTTATATTGTGCATCCAAATCGAAGATACCAACTCTCATTCATGAGCAAAATGCATTTCCTGGGATAACAAATAAATTA
Organism: Lentimicrobiaceae bacterium; assembly: GCA_002708315.1. Classification (GTDB taxonomy): domain Bacteria; phylum Bacteroidota; class Bacteroidia; order Bacteroidales; family F082. The sequence continues at coordinate 56,193 of PANC01000017.1, read as the reverse complement.
CTTGCAAAAAATGCATCTACGGTTTGCGTATCATATTCTGATATGGAAAAATTCTTTCCACCAGATAAGTTAAAAATAACTGGAAACCCAATCCGAAAAGAAATTCTAAATAAGATAAATAAAGAAGAAGCATTAAACTTTTTTGGACTAGACTCAGATAAAAACACATTACTAATAATAGGAGGAAGTCAGGGAGCTCAGAAAATAAATGAGGCAATTTTGTATAATATTAAAACTATCCTAGATATGGATATTCAATTGATATGGCAAACAGGCAATAGTTCTTTTGATACAATAGTTAAAAATACCACAAAATATAAAAATGTTCAAGCTAGGAAATTCATACACAGGATGGATATGGCATACTCTGCATGTGATTTTATCATTTCTAGAGCTGGAGCAATTGCCATTGCAGAAATAATAGCTTCAAAAAAACCTGCAATTTTTATACCATTGCCTTCGGCTGCAGAAGATCATCAAACAAAGAATGCAATGTCGCTAGTTGAAGGAAATGCAGGACTATTAATAGAGGAAAATCATAGTATTAGTAAGCTACCTGTTGTATTAGAAAACCTTGTTAAAGATAGTGAGTTGCAAGATGAAATAATTAATAATCTAGATTCTTTTAGCTATACAAATGCCGCCTCTGATATTGCTGACGAGGTTATTAAACTTATTGGAGATGACAATTAAAAGTGGAGACATATTGTACTTTATTGGTCTTGGGGGAATAGGTATGAGCGCACTTGCAAGATGGTGCAAACATCTTGGGGCGGTGGTTTATGGTTATGATGCACAACCAACAAACCTAACGGATGAATTAATAGAAGAAGGCATGCTTTTACACTTTGAAGAAAACACAAGTATGATTCCAGAAAACGTTGATTATGTTATCTACACACCTGCAATACCAAAAAATAATATTGAGCTTAAATATTTTCGAAATAGAAAAACACCCATTTTCAAGAGATCGGAATTCTTAAGTCTCATAACTGAACAGTTTAGAACCATTGCCATAGCAGGAACTCATGGTAAAACAAGTATAACAGCCCTAACTGCGCATATGTTAAAGAGCGCTGGTTTAAATGTATCAGCATTTGTTGGAGGCATCTGTAGAAATTACAACTCTAATCTAATACTATCCGAAAACTCGAACTATCTGTTGGTTGAAGCTGATGAGTATGATAGATCATTACTTAAACTGAATCCCTTAATAGCTGTTATATCGTCAACTGATGAAGATCATTTGGACATTTATAATGATCACAATGATATAAAATCAACATTTTTTGAATTTGGACAGCGTATAAAAGAAAACGGAACTCTAATACACAATTTATCGGTAGGTCCATTTGATAAATTATCATGCGAAAAAATGAGTTATGCAGTAAATTCAGATACCAATGCAACTGCCACAAATATTAAAATAAAAAATGGAAAATACCACATAGATATTAAGGTTGAAGGATTATTGATTCCAGAGGTAAGAATTCAAGTTCCTGGAATACATAATATAATGAATACTCTTGCCGCATCGTCAATTGGATATCTTACCGGGTTATCAGGTGATGATATTAAATCTGGTATTGAATCATTTAAAGGTGTGGAAAGAAGAATGGATTACCGAGTTGAATCAAGTGATATAATCTATATAGATGATTATGCGCATCATCCAGAGGAAATAAAATACACCATCAAAACCATAAAAGAACTATACCCTGGAAAGAAAATAACAGGAGTATTCCAACCACACCTTTACAGCAGAACAAATGATTTTGCAAAGGAATTTGCCAATGAACTTTCCAAATTAGATGAGGTATTATTATTACCTATTTATCCAGCCAGGGAACAACCAATAAAAGGAGTTAGTTCAAGTTTAATAAAAAATAAAATGTCAAATAAAAATTGTACAGTTTCAAAAAGAAATGAGGTAATACAATTTTTAAAAGCAAATAAACCAGAGATTTTGATAACAATGGGTGCAGGAGATATAGGAACAATGGTCCAAGAAATCGAAACGCTATTTTTAAACTAAGATATGCTAAGAATATTTAAAATAGTGCTATTTATCCTTGCTGTAATGGGATTAGTTTCGCTTACAGTCCTAATAAAACATGAGAATACTGATATCTGGGTAAAAGATATTACAGTAAATATATATCGACCAACAGAAATAGGTTTTCTTTCTTCAGACATTATTCTTAGTGAGTTGGGGAATATCGATAGTATCCAAACCCTAACATTGAGGGAAGCAGAGATAGAGAGCATAGAGGAGCTACTAATTGTAAACCCTCATATAGAACATGTTGATAGCTATATGACACTGGATGGCAAACTTTTAATAAATGTTTCTGAAAAAGTTCCAGTTATTAGGATTTATGACACTGACGGAAAAAGTTTATATGTGGACAAACATGGTAACTTCATTCCATTAAGTAATCGTTACACGCCTAGAGTAATTATAGCAAGTGGTTATATTGGTGATATGAATATTAAATTAAGCAGTAATATCTATGATAGCATTTATATCAATACTCCTCTAAATAATGTATTTCATATAAATAATCTCATCTTAAAAAATGAATTACTAAAATCTCAGATAGGGCAGGTATATGTGAATAGTATAGGTGAATATGATTTGATACCAATGCTCGGAAATCATATAATAAAACTTGGTAAAACAGACAATATAAAACAAAAAATAGAAAACCTCACATCATATTACAAGAAAAACTTAGTGACAGAGGGTTGGAATAAGTATAGAACAATAAATCTAAAATATAAAGATCAAATAGTTTGCACTAAAAAATAATCGTATGGAATCTGAAATTATCGTCGGACTGGACATAGGAACTACTAAAATTGCTTGTATAGTAGGGACAAAAAATGAATTTGGTAAAATTGATATTATGGGTTACGGAAAAACTGAGTCCATTGGAGTTAAACGTGGAGTTGTGGCCAACATTGAAAACACTGTACAATCCATAAAAAAAGCTGTACAAATGGCTGAAGAGAAATCAGGAGTTGCCATTAAATACGTGAATGTAGGCATTGCTGGTCAGCATATCAAAAGTCATCAACACAGGGGAAGCATCATAAGAGATGATGAAGATAAAGAGATTACTATACAAGAGATAGATAGTCTTACACAAAATATGTATAAACTAAGTATGGCTCCTGGAGAAGAAATAATAGATGTTATACCTCAGGATTACATAATTGACAACGAAAGTGGCATAAGGGAACCTGTTGGAATGCTTGGCAACAATCTGGAGGCTAATTTTCATATTATTATAGCACAAACAGCCTCTGCCAAGAACATCTATAAGTGTATAAAAAAAGCAGACCTAGAGATGGTTAATCTCATCCTTGAGCCAATCGCTTCAGCTGAAGCGGTATTGAGCGAGGAAGAAAAAGAAGCAGGTGTCGTGTTGGTTGATATTGGGGGAGGAACAACCGATATCGCCATATTCCAAGATAGTATCATACGACATTCGGCAGTGATCCCTTTTGGTGGTGATATTGTAACTGAGGATGTAAAGGAAGGTTGTACCATAATTAAGAAACATGCCGAGGAATTAAAGGTAAAGTTTGGTTCGGCTCTTGCTAGTGAAAACAGAGATGATGAAGTTGTTGCTATTCCAGGTTTGCGTGGCAGACCTCCAAAGGAAATTACCTTGAAAAATTTGGCGTCAATAATCCAAGCACGGATGGAAGAAATTATTGACCAAGTATTTTTTGAGATTAAGAACTCGGGGTTTGAAAAAAAACTAATTGCTGGCATCGTAATGACAGGTGGTGGATCACAGCTAAAACATATTGATCAATTGGCTGAATTTACAACTGGCATGGCAACTCGTATTGGATACCCAAATGAACATCTTGCCAAGGATGTGATTGAAGAAATGGCAAGTCCAATGTATGCTACTGGTATTGGACTTGTTATTGAGGGTATTATTCGTTTTGACATAGCAAACGTTAGAGAGGGTAACTTAAATTCAGATGACAATAGCTCAGGAAACGATAAAGCAAAAAAACGTGATAAAAGAAGCAAGGATGGTGATGGAGAATCCGGTCCATCAAGGTTTCTTCAATCACTTAAGAATTGGTTTGAAAATGACACTTCTGAGTAATGTCGCAATTAACTTTATTTTGTTAAAAACTACTAGCTAACTTCAATTATCAACCTTTTCAAATAGATTAATTTTAATTATTCCAAATCAAAATAACTGATATGATTACATTTGAACCTAAGCAGCATCCTTCAATCATCAAGGTATTAGGCGTTGGTGGAGGTGGCTCCAACGCTGTAAACCACATGTTTAAACAAGGAATAAAAGGAGTTGAATTTGCCGTTTGTAACACTGATTTACAGGCACTTGAATCAAGTCCTGTGCCAATCAAAATAGAGATAGGTGACAGTGGTGGATTAGGTGCTGGAGCCAACCCCAAAGTTGGCAAGGAATCAGCCGAAAGCTCCATAGATAAAATCAGAGAGTTACTTGATGATGAGTACACACAGATGGTATTTATCACTGCCGGAATGGGTGGTGGAACCGGAACTGGTGCGGCACCAGTGATTGCAAAACTTGCCAGAGAGATGGATATACTTACGGTAGGTATAGTTACTCTACCATTTGGTTTTGAAGGAAGAAGAAGAAAGCAACAGGCTGAATTAGGGATAAGTGAAATCAAAAAACATGTTGACGCACTACTAGTTATAAGCAATGATAAATTGCGCGAGCAGTTTGGAAACCTTGTTTTGGGTGAAGCATTTGCGCAAGCCGATAATGTTCTTACATCTGCAGCAAAAGGTATAGCAGAGCTAATTACAGTGCCTGGCTATGTTAATGTAGATTTTGAAGATGTACGCACAGTTATAAAAGATAGCGGAAAAGCCATTATGGGTTCCGCTACTGCCGAAGGCGAAGACAGGGCAGCAAAAGCCATCGAAGAAGCAATGAATTCACCACTACTCAACGATAATGAAATTGTAGGTGCAACAGATATACTTCTATATATAACTGCGGGTACGGATGATATTACAATGGATGAAATAACAGAAATTACAAATTTTGTCCAAAGTGAAAGTGGAGATGGTGCAGAAACTATTTGGGGTGTTGGAAAAGATGAAACACTCGGAAATAAAGTAGGTATAACTATTATTGCTACAGGATTTGATGCAGTTAGAAAAGATCCAGAACCCGTAAAAACAACAGTGGGTATAGTAGGAGATAAGGGCAAGGAAAAGCCAATTTCTCCAGTTGAATCAGCAGATGAAGAAAAAAATAAAGAAGTAATAACAGAAATTATTAAAGTTACTCCAAAAGCTACAGAAATAGTTGTTGATGCTAAACATGAGGAGTCAAAAGTTGTGCATTCGTTGGATAAAGTAGAAGAAATAATACCAAAGTCATCATCAACGAAAATATTAAAAGACACGTCTTCCTTGATAAAAAAAACGGAGGAAAATTATCTTAGTATTGGACACACCGTATCATCAAAAAAAGAAGAAATCGAAACCAAAGAGCAGCCAAAGGAAGAAGGAAATGAGGATGGTATCAACAAAAATGCTCAGGAAAGGGTTAATAAACTTAAGGATCTAAGTATAAACCTCCGTTCTCAGGAGAAAATGAGTGAGCTTGAAAATCAGCCTGCTTATGTTAGGAAAAATGTTGAACTTGATGAAAAGGACCATTCTTCAGAATCTGTTGTGTCACGATATACACTTGGTGAAGATTCAAAAAATCAACCAATAATTAAATCAGATAATTCATTCCTTCATGACAATGTAGATTAGTAAAATTACTAGATCAATATTTGAAGAATTTTATGGCTTATAATTAGAGTCAAAGCATAAGGTTAAGTATTCTAAATTTTTAATGTCACTATCTCTACTATTGCAAGTTCGTTGCAATAATATAATTTCCAAAAAATCATTGTATTATTAAGAAAATAATGAGACACACATAACTATAATTATATTTGCATAAACTATATAATGATGAGTTTAGAGATATTGATAAACAATGATATTAAAAAAGCGATGCTTAATCGCAATAAACCAAAACTTGAATCCCTTAGAGCTATAAAATCTGCTCTTCTGATGGAGAAAACAGGAGTAGGAATAGGTGGAGCTGAAATACCTAAGGAAGTTGAATTAAAAGTATTGCAAAAGCTTGTGAAGCAACGCAAGGAGTCAGCCGAAATATATAAAAATCAAGGCAGAGATGATTTGGCTGAAGTTGAATTATTTCAGTCTGAAATCATTGAAAATTATCTTCCAGAACAATTGTCAGAAGACGAAATAAAAGCTCTAATTCAGAATATTATTACAGAAGCAGAAGCATCAACAATGAAAGATATGGGTAAGGTAATGGGAATAGCCTCAAAACAATTGGCTGGAAAAGCTGATAACAGAACAGTGTCAACAATCATTAAAAATTTACTAAACAACTAAAGAAGACATCTAAAATAATACTCTAATATGAGCGACAATAGTGCAAACATATACAGAAGAGCATTTGTTGGTCTAACATTCCTATTTTTTATGTGGGGATTTATGACTGCACTTAATGATATTCTTATCCCCTATTTGCAGGATGCTTTTACATTGACACATACAAAAGCAATGCTAATTCAATTTGCATTTTTCACTTCCTATTTTATAGGTTCTGTTATCTACTTTATTATTTCTGTTTACAAGGGCGACCCCATAAATAAAATTGGCTATAAGAAAGGAATTATAATAGGGCTAATAGTTTCGGGTATTGGAGCTTTACTATTTTATCCCGCTGCACAATTTCATATGTATGGGTTTTTCCTATCCGCCCTTTTTATAATGGGGCTTGGCTTCACACTTCTGCAAATAGCTGCAAATCCTTATGTTGCAATTTTAGGTAGTCCTGACTCAGCCTCATCCAGATTAAATTTAGCTCAAGGTTTCAACTCTTTAGGAACAACCGTTGCTCCTATTCTTGGAGGCTACTTGGTTTTTATTTTCTTCAAAGGTTCAACGGGAGCAGATGCAGTTAAAGTGCCGTATTTAGTATTTGCTCTTATTTTTATGATTATGGCGTTTGCCATTTCAAAAACACCACTTCCAAGGTTTACCAACCCAGATGAGGTTAAACCAGGGTTTCAGGCTCTCAAATATCCTCAGCTCGTATTTGGGATGATTGCCATATTCATGTATGTTGGTGGTGAAGTAAGTATTGGTAGTATGCTAATAAGCTACATAACTCTTCCTGAAATAGCAGGTATTAATGCAGCAGAAGCAAGTATTTATGTTTCAATATATTGGGGAGGACAAATGATTGGAAGGTTTCTGGGAGCAATATCACTAAGTGATACAAATAACCTAAAAAAATATATCTCAATGCCTTTAATTTCTATTGCAGCATATGTAATAATAGGATTGACAACCAGTTTTGCATCAGCAAATATTTACCTTGTTTTTCTCATTTTGAATCTCATGGGATTCTTCATTGGGAAATCTCTTCCAAATAGAACTCTGTACATATTTGCATTTATCAATATTATTTTTCTTGCCATCGCTTTGTCTACGACAGGAGAAATAGCATTATGGACAATAATAGGTATAGGATTATTCAATTCAATAATGTGGTCTAATATTTTTACACTTGCAATATCTGGTCTGGGTAAATATACAAGTCAGGGATCATCATTATTAGTTATGATGATACTTGGTGGCGCACTGCTTCCACTAATAATGGGTATGATTGCAGATGGATATGGTGTTCATATATCATTTATAGTACCTGTTGCTAGCTATATTTATATTGCATTCTATGGTATTAGGGGTTATAAACCAAAAAATATTTCATAAATTGCATTTAACTATTTCAATTCTAAAATCATGATTAATAGAAGGAAATTTCTAGAGCAAACAAGTGTTGCTGGTGCTCTTACATTGATTCCTGGAGTACTAAAGTCGGCATCATTAAATTCAAAAATCCCTTCAGTATCAAACAAACCAGTTGTTATATCAACATGGAACCACGGACTTGAATCAAATGAGGCAGTCATCAAGGTACTCAATAATGGAGGGAGTATTGTTGACGCAGTTGAACAAGGTGTTTGGATACCCGAAGCAGATCCCGAAAATATGAGTGTTGGGCGGGGGGGATTACCTGATATAGAAGGTGTGGTTACTCTTGATGCTTCAATAATGGGTCCAGATGGAAATGCTGGTTCAGTATGCTTTTTGGAGGATATTGTGCACCCCATATCAGTAGCAAGGTTAATAATGGATAGTACGCCGCACGTTATGCTATCAGGACAAGGAGCACAAGATTTTGCTATTAAAAATGGCTTCAAAAGAGAAAATCTTTTGACCGAAAAGGCTAAGAAGGCCTGGGAAAAAGAAATTAAAAAAAGAGATTATAATCCTGCTATAAATTGGGAGAATGCTCCAAACCATTACCATGATACAATTGGACTCCTTGCCATCGATGCCAAGGGTGATATGGCTGGAGCTTGCACAACAAGTGGGTTAGGTTTCAAGCAAAGAGGTAGAGTGGGAGATTCTCCTATTATTGGTGCAGGATTGTTTGTTGACAATGAAGTTGGTGGTGCAACTGCAACAGGTATGGGAGAGCTAGTAATGAAAACCGTAGGTTCATTTTTAGTTGTTGAGTTAATGAGAAATGGAAAAACTCCTCAGCAGGCTGTTGAAGAAGCTGTTATTAGAATAGTGAAAAAAGTTCCTGACCACCTCTCATATCAAATAGGTTTTATTGCAATGAATAAAGCAGGGGAAACAGGAGCCTATTGTCTAAAACCTGGTTTTAATTATGCGCTATACAAGAATGATAAAAATCAGTTAATAGATAGTAAATCATATTATGATTAAACCAATATGTAATCAAAATTGGAGGACGTTGTAAATAATTTAATTTCAAAAATATGTGTTATTATACCTACATATAATAATGCTAATACACTAATAGATGTTATAGGTGAAGTCCAAAAATACTCGAATAACATTATCATAGTGAACGATGGATCTACTGATTCCACAGCGGAATTATTAAGTTCTGTTTCTTGTCTTAGAATTATTACATTTTCATTAAATAAAGGCAAAGGTGCAGCCATAAAAACAGGAATTGCTGAAGCCTTATCTCTTGGTTTTGAATATGCGATGACCATAGACTCAGACGGACAACATTATCCTGATGATATTCCTAAGATGTTTAATGCATTAACCCACAATCCAGATGCTCTTATAATTGGTTCTAGAAATATTAATGCAGATGGAATGCCATCAAAGAATACATTTGCCAATAAGTTCTCAAATTTTTGGTTCTGGGCAGAAACGAATAAAAGATTACCTGACACTCAGTCGGGATTCAGAATATATCCAATCAAGTATTATAAAAACACGAAATTTGTAACCACTGGTTTTGAGTTTGAAATTGAAATACTTGTTAGATCCGCTTGGAAAGAGATAAACATTATTCCAATACCAGTAAAAGTATATTATGCATCACCCGAGAACAGGATTACCCACTTTAGACCATTCAGAGATTTTATGAGAATAAGCTTACTAAATACAGTTCTTGTTTTAATTACATTTTTAATGGTCTTACCCATAAAATCCTTTCGATATATTACTCGAAACAAGTTCACTAAGGTTGTACGAGAACAAATTATGCTACATAATGAAAATCCACAAAAGATCAGTATGGCAATCGGGTTCGGCATATTTATGGGCATTGCTCCCATATGGGGTTTTCAAATGATAGTAGCTGCTTTTTTGGCTCATATATTCAGGCTGAATAAAATAATTGTACTAATATTTTCAAATATTAGTCTACCTCCTGCCATACCATTTATTATATATTTTAGCTATCAATTTGGAAGTCTGTTCTTTGATAACCCACAAGAGTTTACTATTGATACTATCTATTATTTAAAACAACAGATAGTTGATGGAGAGTTTTATAAAACCCTTAAAGAGTTTGGGTACAGCATTATACAATATATATTCGGAAGTCTTCTTCTTGGGTTATCATTGGGTATTCTTTCTTTTTTGATTTCGTGGACTATCATAAAAGTTACCTCGGGCCTTAAAGAAAATAAATGAACAGTTTTTTTGTTGGTATATATAATCTAATCAGGAATAACAGATTAAAATCACTGTCTCTGTTAATAGTGATTATTGTGCTATGTGGTATTCTTGCCTCAAAGATCTCACTTTCTGAAGATATTACTAAAATTCTTCCCGATAATAAGAAATTAAACCATGTGAACTTTGTTTATTCTAACTCCAAACTACTCGATAAAATTGTATTTAGTATAAGCTTAAATGATACCTCTCAGGTCAATGCCAAATTACTCTCCGAGTTTGCCGATAATTTAACCGACTCCATTTATTCAAGGTATGTACCGAATTTGATAAAAACAATTGATTATGCTCCATCAAAAGATGAGATGATGGAAGTATATGACCTATTAAGTTCAAATCTGCCCATATTTCTTTCGGATTCCGACTATGATATTATTGATACCATAATAAATCCATTGAACGTAAGTAAAACCATCAGAAGCAATTACACTAACCTAATAGGGCCTGTATCTTTTGCCACAAAAGCTATGATTTCCGCAGATCCTTTGCACCTGACGCCAATTGTACTTAACAAACTTAAAACTGTAAATTCTGATGACAATTTCCTAACATATGGCAAATACTTTATTACCAAAGATAAAAGGAGTATAATTTTTCTTCTGACACCTGCATCAAGCAATAAAACAGCAGAAAATGAAGTGCTATTTTATAATATTGATATGACCATTGAGGCATTAAACCAAAAATTTAATAATCAATTTAATGTTGATTACTTTGGTAATGCCTTGGTTGCACTTGGTAATGCTAGACAAATAAAGAGTGATATTATAATAACCGTTAGTATTGCCATAATACTATTGATTATAGTTATCACATTTTTCTTTAGAAGTAAGAGAGCATTCATAATAATATTTATGCCTGCTATATTTGGTGCAATTGTTTCACTTGCAGTCTTATATCTTATTAAAGGAGAGGTAAGCGCCATTTCATTGGGTATTGGGGCTGTACTTTTGGGAATATGTATAGATTACTCACTACATATATATTCTCATTTTCGAGAAGGAGTGTCAAAAACAACAATTCTAAATAATTTATCAGGATCCATTATTTTAAGTAGTTTGACAACTGCTTCTGCTTTCTTGTCATTATATTTTGTTAATTCCGCAGCCCTAAATGATCTAGGTCTATTCGCAGCTATTAGTATAATAAGTGCAGCAATATTTTCATTGGTTGTTATGCCACATTTATTGGGTAAGTCAAAAGATAAGCGTAAGAGTAACTTATCAATCATAGATACTATTGCAAAGTATGATTACTCCAGAGGTAAATATTTGAAATACATCATAGTAATCATTACAATAATTCTTTTCATAACATCAAGTAATGTAGGTTTTGATGCAGATATGATGAAAAACAACTACATGAGTGATCAGCTTGCTGAAACAGAGAAAAGAATTAATGCTATAACAAGCCTTAGCAAAAAAACTATTTACATAGTTACAACGGGCAAAGACTCACAAAAAGCACTTGAAAGAAATGCTGAAGTTGGGAAAATAATTTATGAACTTGAAGCTAATGGTTTAATAAAAGGGGCTTCAGTAATTAATAAAATATTCCCATCACAAAATGACCAAAATAATGCGATTGATAAATGGAATAATTATTGGGTAAATAAATCTCAAAACCTAAAAATAATAATAGATTCATGCGCTACAAAGTCAGGCTTTAGAGAAAACGCATTTGATGATTTTTTTGAACTTCTTAAAAAAGATTATCATACAATAACTATAGAAGACTCTAAAATTATTTATGATCTCTTCATTGAAAATTTTTTAATTGAAAAAGACTCTCTTTGTGCAATTATAAATATTATAAAGGTTAATAATTTAAATACAGACATAAATGCTGTTTACAATCAATTTGATGATATGGATCATGTTTGGATTATTGACAAAAGGCTTATAACCAGTGAATTTGTAACAATCCTCAATAACAACTTTAACAAATTAGTAACCATATCACTATCACTAGTATTTTTAATTCTTCTAATTGCCTACGGTAGAATCGAACTTGCCATTATAACAATGATTCCAATAATTGTAAGCTGGATTTGGACAGTTGGGATTATGGGCATATTAGGAATAGATTTTAATATTTTCAATGTAATTATTCTTACATTTATATTTGGCCTTGGCATAGACTATAGCATATTTATAATGAGAGGACTATTATTGGAATTCAAAACTGGTAAGGAAGAATTAACGCATTATAAAGTATCCATAATTCTATCTGGGATCACTACAATAGCTGGTGTGGGAGTATTGATATTTGCACAACATCCAGCATTAAGATCAATAGCAATAATGTCAATTATTGGAATTATGTCTGTAATAATAGTAACCTTTTCATTATTACCCATAATTTTTCGATGGCTAGTATACAATAAGAATGGTAAACGAAACAGACCGATAACTTTTATAGATTTAATATTCTCAATATGGGCACTTCTGGTATTTGTTTCAGGTTCTATAATACTTTCTCTTATTACTATTCTATTTGAATTTGTGCCAATAAAAAGATCAAAGAAGAAAGTTCTACTTCACAAAGTATTCAGGTATCTAACATGGTTAATGATATACATGAATTTTATGTCTAAGAAGACAATTATTAACACAACTGGTGAAGATTATATTAAGCCTTCTATTATTATTGCAAATCACCAAAGCCATGTTGATGTAATGTTAATGATGTTACTAAACTGGCGTGTTGTTGCACTAACAAACCCAAGAAATTTTTCAAGCCCTATTTACGGTCGTGCACTAAGGTATGCTGGCTTCATTGAAGTAGATGGTGATTTTGATTATATGCTAGAGCAGGTTAAAAAACAAACAGATGAAGGGTACTCCGTTGTTATTTTTCCCGAAGGACACAGATCAGAAGGTAATAAGTTAAAAAGATTTCATAAGGGAGCTTTTCAGCTTGCATCCGAATTGGATTTAGAAATATTACCAATTATTATTTATGGGCAAAAGGAAGCCCTAAAGAAAAGTGAATTTTTTCTTAAAAGAGCTGAAATAGTAACTAAATTTCTTCCGCGAATTAGGGTTAATGAACACGCCTTTGGAGTCACACCAAGAGATCAAGCAAAAAACATCAAGAAGTACTTTGAGAATGAATACCACGAAGTTGCTAGATACTTAGAGACACCAAATTATTTCAGCAACTTTATAAAAAATAATTTCATTTACAAAGGACCAGTATTAGAATGGTATACAAAAATAAAAATCAATCTTGAAGATGATTATAAATTATTTAATGATTTAATTCCTAATACCTCAGTAGTAAGTGATCTAGGTTGTGGCTATGGTTATTTAAGTCTTTTACTTGGGTTGATGTCCAATGATAGAGTTATCACTGGAGTAGATTATGATTATAATAAAATTGCTACTGCAAAGAACTGTGCAGTAAAATCAGATAATGTTACTTTTATTTCAGCAGATATAACTAACTTAGTCCTCAATAAATCTGACGTATTCATACTAAATGATGTTCTCCATTATCTTCCCACTGATAAGCAAGAGCTGATAATAGATTCATGCATAAGTAGCTTAAATGAAAATGGTATGATTATTATAAGGGATGCTGATAAAGATATGACAAGCAGACACATTGGAACTATTGTAACTGAATTTTTCTCCACAAGATTAGGGTTTAACAAATATGACAATAAACTAGAATTTACCTCTAAGTTAAAAATTGAAAAAATAGTAACCCATAGAAATATGAAGATGGATGTTATTGATAATACAAAAAGAACATCAAATATTATTTATATAATTAAATCCCAAAAGAATTGAGCTATCAATACGACTCCATAATATTAGGTAGTGGATTGGGTGGACTGCTCTGTGGCGCCTTAATGGCAAAACATGGAATGAAGGTTTTGGTTCTTGAAAAGAATTATCAATATGGAGGTTCCTTGCAATCATACAATCGTAAAGGATATAATTTTAGTACAGGATTACATTATCTTGGAGGCTTGGATAAGGGACAACCTCTTCATAAAATTTTTAGCTATTTCGGTCTGCTTGATGATATAGCTTACCAAAGGCTAGATGATGCGTGTTTTGATGTATTTAATATTGGAGGTTATGAATACGAGTTTCCAATTGGCTGGGATAGCTTTAGAAAAAAGATGATTGATTATTTTCCTGACGAAGAAGTTGCCATTGATAATTATATTGAAGAAATTCACAAAGTTATTGACTTACAAGAAGTTAACTTATTACATGCAAATGGTAATAATGAAATAAATATTAATGAATACCACAAAATAAATACCTGGGAATTTATTCAGTCATTAACAACCAACAAAAAGTTACAGCAAGTATTATCCGCTCTAAATTTTGTTTATGGAGGTGTTAAGAGTAAATCTCCCTTATATGTTCATGCACTTATCAACAACCATTATATATCCAGTGCATATAGAATAGTAGGTCGTAGCTCGCAAATCTCAGAAAAATTAGTATCTCAGATAATTGCCAATGGTGGCAAGGTTATAACAAATAGCGCAGTTATAGGTATTGATACGGCAGATGATTTGGTAAAATCTGTGAAAACAATTAACGGAGATGTATTTACAGCAAAAAATTTCATATCCAACGTCCATCCTTCTACCACAATGAGCCTTATACCTGATGGTGGAATCAAGAAATCTTTTAGGAACAGAATGAACAGAAAAGAAAATACTCTTTCTGCATTTGCTATCAATTTAGTTTTAAAGGATAATTGCTTTAAATATCGTAATCATAACTACAATTATTACAAAGGTGATGATGTTTGGTATGCATCTAATTATAATTCGGTTACCTGGCCTGAACATTATTTTATGCATTACAGTGTTCCACACGATGGAGGTAAGTATGCTAAATGTATTGGTTTACTTACTCATATGGAATTTGAAGAAGTAGCAAAGTGGAAAGATTTAGACTCAAAAAAGAGAGGAGCTGATTACAAAGAATTTAAGGAGGATAAGGCAAAAAAACTAATTGAACTTGCTTCTAAACAATTTCCAGAATTAAAAGAAAGTATTGATAGTTACTACATTTCAACTCCATTAACTTATCTAGATTATCTTGGTTCACCAAAGGGGTCAATGTATGGAACCTTAAGAGACCACAAAAATCCATTGGGTTCTTATATTCATACAAAAACTAAACTTGATAATTTATTTTTCACCGGACAAAATCTGAACCTCCATGGAGTATTAGGCGTTAGCCTAAGCGCAATTATTACATGTGGTGAGTTTTTTGGCACTGCAAATCTTATTAAGGAGATCAATTTAGATGAAACCTAACAAGAAATATAAGTATTTGATAAAACTTAGAAATATTTCCATTTTGCTTGTTATTGTAGTGGTAACAATCACAATAATATTTAATCTTATGACAACTATAAGCCCTCCCAATATAGATAATATGGAAGTGCTTGATTTAGAACGTGAAATATATGATAGCAATTATTTTATTGTTGGTAATTCATGGCTTAGAAAAAATGCTTTTGGGCTATGGGAGATGTATTTAGAAGGAAATCCTTTCGAGATTGGAGTTATAAATGGTAAACTAACAAAGGAACTTATAAAACAACAAGAGGACTCATTTGTGGATCAAATAAATACTCTAGTTCCTTCCAAAGGGTATTTAAGATTTTTAAAATACTTTATTGCATGGTTTAACCGTGATATGCATAAATATGTGCCTCCGGAATACATTGAAGAAATATATGGTGTCTCTTTTAGTGCGACAGATAATTACGAGTACATTGGAACTAAGTATGAAAGAATGCTAAATTATCATGGAGCTCACGACATTGGTCATGCATTGCAGAACCTTGCACTTGTGGGCTGCACTTCGTTTGGTGCAAATCTTGGATTTAATGATAGCTCCCTCATAATTGGCCGAAATTTTGATTTTTACATTAATGATGAATTTGCTGAAAATAAAATTGTCGCTTTTATTAAACCTGATAGTGGTCATGAATTTGCTTATGTAACTTGGGCAAGTATGATTGGTGTTGTCTCTGGAATAAATAAAAAGGGCTTAACTGTTACAATAAATGCAGCTAAGTCTGATATGCCGACTAAAGCAAAAATGCCAATATCACTACTTGCTCGTGAGATTCTTCAATACGCAGGTAATATTAATGAAGCAATTGCAATTGCAAGAAAAAGAGAGACATTTGTTTCAGAATCAATATTAGTTGGGTCAGCCGAAGATAATAATGCTATCATAATTGAGAAATCACCAGGAGAATTTGATACCTTTTACCCAAAAGAAGATTTACTAATCTGTTCAAATCATTTTCAGAGTGATAAATTTAAAAATGAACCCAATAATCAAGAATATATTGAGCAGTCTGCATCAGTTTATAGACAAAATAGAGCATTGGAATTAGTGAGTAAACATGATACAATTACTTATGAGAATGCTGCATCAATTTTGAGAGACTATAATGGAATTGATGATACAAGTATAGGCATTGGAAATGAAAAAGCAATGGCTCAGTTTATTTCACATCATAGTATAATATTTCAACCCCTCCAACATGATTTTTGGGTATCTACAACAGATTATCAATTTGGAGCTTTTCTTAACTATAATGTTGATAATGTGTTTTCTAAAACAGATTTGAGAGGAATAGGGGAAGTAATTTATGATTCCGTTAGAATAATAAATGCAGATTCATTAACCATAAATAATGAATTGGCAAGTATAAATAAATTTAGAAAGCTTAAAAAAGTATTGATTGATAATTTAAATAATGGAACTGATATTAAGAATAATGATAATCTCATCAACGAATTTATATCGGTAAATCCAGATTACTATCAAGGATATGTTCTAGCAGCTAATTATTTTTATGATATAAAGGATTATGATAGAGCCTTGGATTATTATAAACTTTCTCTTTCAAAAGAATTTGAAAACACCACAGCTGCTGATAATGTTAAGTATAAAATTACAGAACTAGAATCAAAAGTAAGGTAATTAATATGAGTATTCCAAAAATTGAAACAAAAAGTAAGGAAGAAATTATAAAATTTCAAGAAAGTCAACTTCCAAATATTTTAGGCTATTTAAATAGTAATTCCAACTTTTATAGAAGATTATTTGATGATAATAGTATTAATTTAAACACGATAAAGACTCTAGGTGACCTCACTAGAATTCCTGTAACTACAAAAAACGATTTGCAGAAACATAATCATGATTTCTTATGCGTAGAAAAAGATAAGGTTATTGATTATATAACTACTTCGGGCACTCTTGGCGAACCAGTAATATTTGCAATGACCAACGGCGATTTGGAGAGATTAGCTTACAATGAATATATTTCATTTTTATGCGCTGATACTACCAAAGAAGACATATATCAGCTATTGGTTACACTAGACAAAAGATTTATGGCTGGCATGGCTTATTTTATGGGATTACGAAAACTAGGTGCGGGTATAATTAGAACTGGTCCAGGCCTTCAGAAAATGCAATTTGAATCCATTAGAAGGTTCAATCCAACTGGATTTGTAACAGTACCATCCTTTATTCCCAAATTAATTACATATGCATTAAATAACAATATTAGTCTTAATGGAACAAGTATAAAGAAAGCAATTTGCATTGGAGAACCCATAAGAAATCCTGATTTTACTTTAAATCAATTGGGGAGGAAAATAACTAAAGAATGGGATTTAAAGCTTTATTCTACATACGCTTCCACAGAAATGGGAACTGCATTTACAGAATGTTCAGAAGGTAAAGGAGGGCACCATCATCCTGAGATGATAATAGTTGAATTTTTAGACGAGAATAATAACCCTGTTTCCGAAGGAGAAGCCGGAGAGGTTACAATAACTACAATTGGTGTGGAAGGGATGCCTTTATTAAGATTCAAAACTGGGGATATGTGCTATCATCACACAGAACCATGTAAATGTGGAAGGACCACAATGAGATTAGGGCCTGTAATTGGAAGAAAGCAGCAAATGATAAAACTAAAAGGCACAACCATATATCCTCCTGCCATATATGATATATTGAACGAAATTGATTACATAGATAATTACATCGTTGAAGTTTCATCAAATGAATTAGGCATTGATGAACTTTTGATTAAAATAGGTTCATTATCTCATAAATCAGATAATGAGAAAAATATAAAAGATAATTTTCGGGCTAAGTTGAGAGTAGCTCCAGAAATAGAATTTCATAGTCCACAAGAAATAGTAAAATTACATTTCACAAATGACTCTCGGAAACCAAAAGTGTTCATAGATAATCGTTAAAAAAATTGCCATGAAGAATTTCGCATTAATACTCATATTATCAATATCTTCCAATTATATTCTTGCTCAAGATAATATCACCCTTACACTGGAAATTGAAAATATAAATTCCTATGACACCAGGTTATATGTTGGTATTTATGATAGTAAGAAAGACTTTAAAAACAAGTCACATGCCATTGATTCAGTAATAGTTATTCCAAAAACAAAAACTATAAAATTAACTTTTAACATTAAGCATGCAGGCATTTATGCTGCCGCTGGTTTTCAAGATCTGAACAATAATAAAAAATTAGATACTGGTATTTTTGGTATTCCCATAGAACCCGTTTGCGTTTCCGATTACCATCACAAACCCAAATCACCTCCTACATTTAGAAAGTCAGAATTCATGCTAAAAAGTGATACTACTATAATAATGCCACTAATGTCTGGAAATAAAGAAATTGAGAAACTTGAGAAGAAACTATAGCTTACCAACCTAGTATAGCTCTAAAGTCCAATTCTTGAGGATTGGTAACAAACTTTTTTGCTGACTCGTAATCACCTGGTTCAACAAATTGAAGTCCCTGGTTATAAACCATTTTTGCCTTATCACCATTAATATCAACTAACCGAGGCTGTACCTTTCCAGATTCGTCAGCAACATCATCGAGATATAATGGATTTATTTCTCCAACTGGGTTGGCAGTTACCATGCATCCCGTTCTTCCTTCATCGAATAATTTCTTAACGCCAAAACCAAGCATTCCACAGTACATAAGGTCATATGCAGTTGGTTGAACACAACGAAGCTCATAACCTAATTCCACTGGCCTACTTTTAACATTTAATCCCATCTCAGTTAGCTTATCCTGCAGTAAAACATTGAATATATGAGCCTTGCTGACATTACCTAATTCGGGATGACCATGATCATCATATGAGAAATTAATTCCAGAATTTTTAATTTCTTCATCACTCATAAAATGGAACACTCCCTCACTAATTATAGCCACTCCATAGTCAACACCTTCAATTTTTCTTTTGACAATTGCTGAAATAACCAGATTTATAATTTTGTCAAAAGTAACCTCCACTTTATCAAACATCTCTGGTATTATAATCATAGGGAAATGACAAGCTGCTCCAATTCCAAATGCAAGGTGGCCAGCTTCACGTCCCATTGCTGATAATACAAACCAATTACCACTTGTTCTTGCATCTTCATAGATAGTTTGTGATATTCTTACTCCTTCCTGTTTTGCACTATGATATCCAAAAGTTGGAATTCCTGGAGGTAGTGGCAAATCATTATCGATAGTCTTAGGCACATGGATATTCTGTATATTTACGTCATTGGACTTCAAATATTTAGATATTCGATTTGCAGTTGAAGCAGTATCATCCCCACCAATTGTCACCAACAATTTAACGTTATGATCCATGAAGAATTTGGTAGAAAATTCATTGGCTTTGGGTTTATGTCTGCTCATCTGAAGCGCAGACCCTCCCTGCTTATGGATATCATCTGCAAAATTAAAGTCTATATCAATGGTGTTTGGATCATCTGAAAACAAACCCTTATAGCCTTCATGAATACCTATAACTTCATATCCTGATCTCAAAAACACTAGTGATACTGAGCTTATTACAGAGTTAATTCCTGGTGCAGGACCACCACCACATAATATCGCAATTGATTCTTTCATCTAACTAAATTTTCAAATTTTAAAATCCGGTACAAAGATAAATATTGCACTTCAATTATAAGTAAATAAAATCATTAAGTTTAAAATCTTAAACATGTTTTTAGAATTCAACAATTATTAAATATCCATAATATCTTGTCCATACATTGTAAGTCAATTAATAATATGTCAGCCATATATGTGACATTAAGAGTGCAGTATATAGGTTATTAGTCTGTAGATATGGTGTTTACAGCCATAAATCGATGATGAACAAAATGAAACTATGATATAATTTGTGTGATTGTATATGGCATATCAACCGCCCTAAGAATGATTCGAATAAAATTCCGCAAACGATTTATATCTTAATCTCATCAATTTATAAACATAAACCCATTGTATATTAAAGTAACATCTAAACCTTTGGCCAATAATCTTAAAGTGAATGGAAAATTTACAAAATATTTTATTTCGATAATAAAATCTGTACTGTAACTCTACTTTTTTGAAGCAAATAAACTTTTTTATTAATTACGTGCTTATTTATAAGTTCATCGGTATAATGCCTAATCGTTATTAGCTGCAAACCCGAATTATATTTTAGGTTAAACATAGATAAATCACCAATTATAGCTTTTAATTTATCATTTTCTTTAGTGAATGATACAGAAAAACTAACAGCAGAATTTTGCATCATATTGATGTGAATTCTATTTCTACTAAATGCTGAGAAAATCTGTTTTAAGTTATCCTCAGCAATAAAAGAAAGGTTTCGTGTACTTATGGACATCAAAATCTGTTCATCCTTTACTATAACACTATGAGTACTTGAATCATTGGAAGTATTATTGTTAATTATTGTAGGCATAAGGCTTGAATCATAATAAGGTCTCACAAGCAAAGGTATATTCTTCTGCTTCAGTGGTTGTATGGTTTTTGGATGAATTACAGAAGCACCATAATAGGCTAGTTCAATTGCTTCATGGTAAGAAATGTTTTCAATCTTCTCTGAATCATCAAATCTTGCAGGGTCAGAATTCATTAGTCCAGGTACATTTTTCCATATAGTAACCTCATCTGCATTAATAATATTACCAAATATAGCTGCTGTAAAATCAGAACCCTCACGACCCAAGGTAGTTGGCTTTCCAAAAATATCAGATCCGATAAACCCTTGTGTTACAACCACATCTGAAGCCTCTAACATGGGATTAATACTTGTTTCTATGGATTTCTGTGTATACTCCCAATGAACATCCGCATCCGTATAATTGCTATTTGTTGTAATCAAACTTTTAGCATTAATTAGCCTTACACTTATACCCATACTCAACAAATAATAATAAACAATACAACTGGATATTTCTTCACCCATTGAAACTATACTGTCATATGCCTCATAGATGTTTTCATATGTTTCATTAGTAGAATCCAATAATTTATTGAAAATAGAACTTAGGGCTTTATTCAGTTCATCATTCCCTTCCGGAAAAAGCTTATTAATAAGGTTTAGATGGTAATCTTTAATATCTAAGAATAATTTTTCTGATTTATGTTTATTCTTATAGTTGGCATGGAGGTTTTCTAGACTGTTTGTTATTTTTCCCATTGCAGATACAACTATTACAAGAGGATCAGGACTATACTTTTCTACAAGTTGGCCTACCTTTACAATACCTTGAGCATCACTCATCAATGCTCCTCCAAATTTCATTACTCTCCTCAAATCAATCGTATTTTAAACAGAATTGATAAAGATAAAAATAATATTTCTAGTAAAATGATTTACCCTTTTAACGTTTTTCTTTGATAAGTCCTTTTTTAAATGCCGCAAGTAACATTTTTAAGTCATTAATTTGGATTCTTAATTCCTCACCGACATCAGTATCACTAACTCGTTTGCGAATTGCACCTCCTTCTATAAAGACTCTGTTAGAAATAATATCTTTTTCCTCTTGAATTGCATTTGCTTTTGATGTAAACTCCTTGTGCTCAACCAATACAAGGCCATATGAATTGTAAATTAAAGTGTAGCCAGAAACACCTGTTACTTTTTGATAAGGCACGGACATTCCACCATCAATAACAAATAACTTACCATTTGCTTTTATGGGGCTTTCTCCTTTCTTAACCTTTACGGGCACATGGCCATTTACAATATGTGAATCCCTAGGCTCTAATCCAAACTCTGAAAGAATCTTATCACAATATTGTTCCTCCTTATATGCTAGATCATAATACGCATTTCGACCTTCCTTGTGAGTAGATGTTTCCTCAAGAAAGTATCTTTCGAAGGTTGCCATTTTATTTTTCCCAAATAATGGTGAAAGTGGTCCACACCATAGATACCACATATAATCTATACTTGCATTATCTTCGGCTTTAGTATTCCTATGAAAGTAGCCTTTTCTGGCAACACGATCAAAATGATCACAAAGTTGTTTTCCATGATATACTTTCCCCTCAATTTCAAATTTTTCAAAATCTCCATCTAAATTCATTGGGATACAGCCATGATATAGAAGGTTTGAATTGTAGGTAAGATACATACTTCCAGATGTAAACAAAAAGTCAATATGATACTGCAACCTTTGACTGTTCAAAAAGTTAGATCTTAATTTATCCATCACCTCTTGCTCTTCATCGCTTAATTCGTATGGATTATTGGGATTGATTGTAGGAAAGTTTTTATCCAATAAATCATGCTTTTCACCATCGATGTCTATTTTACCTGATTTGAAATCAATATTATCAAGTACTAGCCTATCATCCATACAAAAACTAGGGTTTCTTTTTACAGTTTGTCCTTCAAGCTTAAACTGAATTATTGCAATGGACTTTTGCATCTGTTTTAATAATTGTATATCCGAATGTTTTGCTTCACCTTTTATTGAAAATAAGTCACACGAATCATTGGAATACTCTTTCATCGCAAATCTAGCAAGTGGTAACATATTAATACCGTAAACATCCTCGAGTGTATCTAGGTTATTGTATCTTAAAGATATTCTTATAACATTTGCTATAAGAGCCATATTACCTGATGCGGCACCCATCCACACAATATCATGATTACCCCACTGTATATCCACCGCATGATATTTAATGAGTCTATCCATTACTTTTTCTGGATGTGGACCTCTATCGAAGATATCTCCTATTATATGCAGTCTATCAACTAATAAGCGTTGAATAAATTCACATATGGCAACAATAAATGCTTCTGCTCTATCAATATAGATTATAGAATTAATAATACTTTCAAAATACTCTTCTTTACCTTCTCCACTCTCATTAAGAAGCTCATCTATTATATAAGCAAAATCATGTGGCATAGCCTTTCTCACCTTAGATCTGGTGTATTTTGAAGCTGCCGCTCTTGCAACTTTTGATAACCTTTGAAGTGTAATCCCATACCATTCACTTATATCATCTTCACTTTTTAAAATAAGTTGCAGCTTTTGCTTTGGATAATAAATTAGAGTTGCCAATAAGGTTTTCTCTTTTTTTCTTAATGTTTTTCCAAATACTTCATCAATTTTCCTGACTACAACACCTGAGGCATTGGCTAAAACATGACTAAAAGTTTCATATTCGCCATGGATGTCAGATAAAAAATGTTCTGTTCCTTTGGGAAGGTTTAAAATTGCTTCAAGATTAATAACTTCAGTACTAGCAGACTGAACATTTGGGAACCTGTCAGCTAACAGGTTCAGATACTTAATTTGATTTTCAAGGTCTTTTGTTAAGTATTTTCTAGAGGTAAACTTCTCCATAGTAATTTTGGGTTATATTTAAAAATCGCTGCAAAATTATAAATAACTATTATATTCAAAAATTATTATGAAATTCATTATAAGTAAAAACATTGATTACCAAATCCAGTTTATCATTTTAATTAAATTTGCGCCAATTAAATAATTCAAAACCTCAGCATAAAAGTTGATTCCCACGGACCTCATAAACCTGTTTTCTAAAAACCCTGAAGTAATTAATCTTATAAATACCCTGGATAGTGGGCATAAAAAAATTCACCTAAAAGGTATTATTGGTTCTTCAACACCGCTTTTGATAAGCTGTATTATTCAAGCCAAAGGAAAGCAGCAACATGTTTGTGTGCTACCTGACAAAGAGCAAGCTGCATATTTCTATAACGATCTAGAAAGCCTATTGGAAGAAACAGGAAAAGAGTTAAATCAGAGAAAAGTTCTTTTTTATCCAACATCATATTCCAAACCATATGAGCCAGAAAATGTAGATCGTAATTATCAATTATCCCGAACAGAAGTATTAAAAAGGACCATTTCTGGCGATAAGAAATCAATAATTATTACATACCCTCAGGCTCTTGCTGAAAAAGTAATAACAAAAAAATTTCTTTCAAAGAATATAATGAAGCTAAAGGTAGGTGAAGAGGTATCTCTTGATTTTATAAGTGATCTACTTTTTGAATTGGAATTTGAACATGTTGACTTTGTTACTGAACCAGGCCAATTTGCAATAAGAGGTGGCATTATTGATGTTCATTCTTTTTCCAACGAGCATCCATACAGAATTGAGTTTATTGGTGATGAAATAGAATCCATTAGAGCATTTGATCCAGCGACTCAGCTTTCTGTTCAAACTTTAAATAGGATAACTCTACTTCCAAATATTCAGAGTAGAGAGATTATTGAGAAACGTGTAGATTTCATGGAATATATACCTTCCACAACTGCAATTTGGTTTGAAGACATAAACCTGACCATGGACAGGCTTGACAAGGAATATGAAAAAGCAAAAACTGGATTTGGTAAAATATCAGATGATAATAATGCAATAAAACCTGAGATACTATTTACTAATGGTAAAGCTACGCTGGAACTTCTTGACAAATTCACTATAATTGAGTTTGGTAGCCTCTCAATATTTAAAAATTCTACACCATTAAAATTTAATCAGAAGCCCCAGCCATCATTCAATAAAAATTTTGATATTCTAATTAATGACATAAGAGTTAAAACTAAAGAAGGATATAAATGCATTATATTTTCAGGTAACAATAAACAAATCGAAAGATTATACGTCATATTTGAAGACTTACAAGAGAAAATACCAGATGCAGTTAGAATAATGTTTAACCCTGTATATCAAAGTTTAAGTACTGGATTCATAGACAATGATTCAAAGCTGCTTTGCTATACTGATCATCAAATATTTAACAGATATCATAGGTTTACCTTGCGAGAAGGGTTTACAAGCAAAGAAGAAATATCCATTAAGGATCTGCATAATCTAAATCCAGGTGACTACATAACGCATATTGATCATGGAGTAGGAAAATTTGATGGCCTCCAAATAATTGATAATAACGGTAAAAAACAGGAGGCTATTAGACTAATCTACAAGAATAATGACATTCTTTACATTAGTATACATTCCTTGCACAGAATTTCAAAATATGTGGGGAAGGAAGGCATACCTCCAAGCTTAAATAAACTTGGTTCAAAAGCCTGGACTAATGTAAAAAATAAGGCAAAAAGTAGGGTAAAAGATATAGCCCGTGACCTAATTAAATTGTACGCAAAAAGAAAAAATTCATCGGGTATACAATATTCACCTGACAGCTATCTTCAGAATGAATTAGAGGCATCGTTTATTTATGAAGATACGCCTGATCAGCTTAAAGCAACCATAGACACAAAAAAAGATATGGAAGCCGAATATCCTATGGACCGACTTATATGTGGAGATGTTGGATTTGGTAAAACCGAGATAGCAATAAGGGCAGCATTTAAAGCCGTTTGTGATAGCAAGCAAGTTGCAGTATTAGTACCAACTACAATTCTTGCATTGCAACATTATAAAACCTTCGGTCAACGCTTGGAAGAGTTTCCAGTAAATATTGACTATATAAACAGATTTAAAAGTTCAAAGCAACAAAAAGAAACACTTCAAAACCTCAAAGACGGAAAAATAGATATAATAATAGGCACTCACCGTATACTTAGTAAGGATATTGTGTTCAAAGATCTTGGCTTGTTCATTGTTGATGAGGAGCAAAAATTTGGTGTAACAGCAAAGGAAAAGTTAAAACAATTTAAGTCTAATGTAGATTCACTCACACTAACCGCAACACCAATTCCACGAACACTACAATTCTCTCTTATGGGTGCTCGTGACTTGAGCATAATGAATACTGCTCCACCAAACAGACATCCAATTCAGACACAAATAAGATCATTTGGTGCAGAAGTTATTAGTGATGCAATTAATTATGAAATATCAAGAGGTGGACAGGTTTTTTTCATACATAACAGAGTGCAAAATATTTTGGAAGTTTATGATATGATTAAGAAATTTGTGCCGAAGGTACGAATTGGAATAGGTCATGGGCAAATGGATGGTAAGACTCTTGAAAATATAATGCTTGATTTTATTGATGGAGATTACGATGTACTGCTATCAACAACAATTGTTGAATCTGGTCTTGACATTCCAAATGCAAATACAATCATTATAAATGATGCACAAAACCATGGTTTAAGTGATCTCCATCAGCTAAGAGGTCGTGTGGGAAGGTCAAACAAACAAGCATTCTGCTATCTTCTTTCGCCACCACTTTCGAGCCTTACCAATGAGGCAAGAAAAAGACTCAAGGCAATTGAAGAGTATGGTGATTTAGGAAGTGGATTTAATATAGCCATGCGTGATTTAGATATTAGAGGGGCCGGAAATATTCTAGGAGCAGAGCAAAGTGGATTTATTTCTGATATAGGTTATGAGATGTATCAAAAAATACTCGATGAGGCAATTACTGAGCTTAAGGAGGGTGAGTTTGCCAATCTTTATAATAAAGGAAAAATGGCTGATAATTTTGTTTCAGATTGCCAGATTGAGACAGACTTAGAAATAAGAATACCTGATTATTACATAACAAATATTACTGAAAGATTGAGCATTTATAAAGAACTTGACAACATTGACAACGAAGAAAAACTGCAAAAAACATGTTCCAAACTAATAGACAGATTTGGTCCATTACCAGATGAAACTGTTGATTTAACAAATATTGTACGGCTAAGATGGATTGCAAAAGAAATAGGATTTACAAAATTAAACCTAAAAAATAGAAGAATGACAGGATATTTTCCTGGGAGCCACGATTCGCCATTCTTTCACTCCAAAACCTTCGGTAATATCCTTACATTCATCCAAGCAAATCCAAAAGTTGCAGTAATGAAGGAAATTAAGGGAAGTCTGGCTCTTCGTTTTGAAAATGTAAGCTCAGTAACTAATGCTATTTCACTATTAAAATCCATTGGTTATAGAACAGGATAAAAAAAATATTATTTGTACTCCAAAATTACTTAGTTAATTTTACAGCTATAGAATTCATATTACTATGGCTATCTATTTGCAATATTAACCTATGCAAGTCTTCAGAATATTGATTTAAATCCTGTATTATGTTAGATTTTGTTGACTCAAATCTATCTTTGGCACCTTCAAACATATCATGATAATATGCAATTCCACTTTTAAGATTATTAGCAAACTTTATTAAATATTTGTCATTAATATTATTTTGTTCGTATGCCTCATCTATTTTTCCTTTTAGATAATCAATGTACATTCCCAATTCCTTGACGAACATATTAGGTCTATCAACTCTGTTTATAAGATTTGTTTTACCATATATATGATCCACCATTGTTTTTAGGGATGTAATTGTGGAGAAATAAGCAATGTTTGGCCCAGGACATACAGAAACTCCATTGCCTTCAACCTTAGTTTCTATTTTGTTTTTTAATAATGCTGCCGTTCCCAAACCAACACAAATACATGATTTTTCAACAATCTTATCATATTTTCTAGCATAGTCATCAGCTGGCAGCTGCAGATTATTTAGTTGTTTAATTTTTTTATTTTGATACCTATACGAGGCTGTACATATAACCCTGTCAGTAAATTCTGTGTTTGAAATAAGATATTTTTTAGGACACATACTACCAGGTTTTCCTTTATTCACTAAGGCATATTTTTCAATATCTTTTGTATTACCTCTAAGGTTATTGAACGGAACTCCTAATGGAGAAATATCACTTAAATGAAGATCTTCTTCCCTGGCATCAGCTAATTCTCTTATGGTATATTCATCCACATTAGTAACCTCTGGAACTAGCAGAAAAGGGCTACCCCAACCAACAGAATCAATCCCAAACTGATCTTGTAGGAATTCATGTTCCTCTGATGATCCAACACCTCCTTGAGCAGTAATCCTTAACGGAATTGAGTTTTTGGGCACAGTCTTATTTAACTTAACTAATGATTCACAAAATATTCCAAAAACCTCATCCTTTAGAGTTTCCCTATTTGATTTAAATTCTTGTAATATTGGACCCAATAAATAACCATCCGTAGCAAAAGCATGGCCTCCACAATTTAAACCTGACTCAATTCTATATTCGCTAACCCAAAGTCCCTTTTTTGCAAAAAATTTTCCTTGGATCATAGCTGATCTGTAATCACTAACTTTTAGTATTATTTTCTTTTTGAAATTACCATCCTGATCTGGGAAGAAATCATCAAAGTTTTGGATATAAGAGTAAAGTCTAGGATTCATTCCGGCAGATAATACAACAGATGATTTAAGCTTGCTAGATGCAAAGCCTCGCAACGCTGCATGGGCATCATTATATTCTACAGGTAATTTGTCAAATCCTTTATAATTTTCCTTATCAATTTTTGTCATAATATTAACATCAATATTACCCATGCTCATATTTTCATTGACCCAAGATCTAAGTTCATCAATATGAAGATGTTTTGACATTAAACTATTAAACTCATGCTTCAACTCAACACCATCGGGCAGCAAATTAAAGTAGTCCTTTACTTCATGGCTTTTCTCAACAGCTGCAGTTTTTATTTCATTGAATTTCTTTTCTACCAAATCGTTTATCAAGTTTAAATACGATGTTATACGTTTTGCTCTAAAGTCCTCAACCTTATTTGATATTTCCTGAAAGGGTAATTCCAATTTTTCACTGTACATTTTGCGCAGTTTTTCCATTAATATATCATCAACTAATGAAATCACAGAATCTATTCCAAGATGAGAAACTTTTAATGGAGTATCTATTGTAAAACCAATTCCCATAACAGGAATGTGGAATGTATGTTTCTTCATGTATAATTTCTTTTAGTATTTACCTATTTTGTTATGATTTGTAGATTAATACTTGGTGAGCGTAGTTTTTAATAAAAATCGATGCAAATATAAGCAATTAAGCATCCCTCATATTTTTAAAATAAAGCTATTTTTTATATTTCAAATGATAAAAATATACTACTATAATAATATACTATAAAGTTATAATTACGATTTATTATAATTCAATATTGTCTGAAAATCACTTTGTTTCATCTTTTCCTTTATCTCCAAAGTCAAAGGACTTATCAATGGACTTAAAGTGAAGGTCCATTTGAGGGAATGGAATTGAAATCCCCTCTTTGTATAGGACATCATGTATTGCAAATACTACTTCACTTTGAATTCTAACCCACTCGTGATAGTTGGATGTCCAAAATAATAACCTAAATTCCAAAGCACTATCGCCCAAACCTTTGAAAAAAACTTTTGGGGTAGGATCATCAATTATATCTGTATGATCTTTAAGTACTTTCTCAAACAAATTTTTTACCAAATGAGGATCTGAACCGTATGCAACTCCCGTAAAGACTTCTATTCTTCTTTTCTGATCAGATAATGTCCAGTTCACAACTTCATTTGATATTAATTGGCCATTTGGGACAATAACTTCAGCACCATCAAAAGTTCTTATACAACTTGCCCGAATACCAATTGTTTTTACATTTCCGATAAGTTGACCGACCTCAACTGTATCTCCAATTTGTATGGGTCGTTCTAGTAGTAAAATAAACCCAGAAACTATATTGTTAAAAATATGTTGCAACCCAAAGCCTATACCAATACCAAATGCTCCAGCAAGAACAGTTAAGCTGCTTAATGGCATACCAGCAGCAGAAATAGCCAACAATACTCCTATGGTGACAAGACTATATTTAACCATTACAGCAATTGTATTGGGAATACCTTTGGCAAGATTTAATCTGTAAAGTATATCCTTTTCTAGAAGTATTTGAATTATTCTTGATATAACTATAGACAGCCATATTACCAAAAAGAACATAATAATATTGCCCGGAGTAAATGATGCTGATCCAATACTTATTGTATCATGTAAGAATGCAGTTATACTATCTATTACAACTCTTTTAATATTAATAACATTTAATATTGTTTGTATCCATAAAATAAAAAATATCAGATTTACCAATGAAATAGCTCTGCGCTTTATGATCTCTCCATAGAGTCTTATAACATTTAACTTTTTGGCATAATTGGTTTCAACGCCAAATGTTATAAACCCATTTATGATTATAACTATAGAAAATATCAATAATGCATTAAATGCATTTGTAACCGGGATACGCAAAGAAACTTCGGCCAATGTTGTTGATCCTAAAAGTAAGGCAAAAAAGCCCGTTACTGCGAATCCAAGATGAACCAGTAAAATAAGAAAAATTGATAAATTATATAGCCTTTGGTTATATGGATTATGATAAAAATAAACTGTTAGTTTGTAGAGCACATACATTTCTATCAAAGCTATGAGAAGCATCAATATCATAAAATACATATTGTCTGTAGGAAATATAAAATATACCATACTTAGTATAATTACAATACCAAATAAGTAAGTATATTTATAGAATCCCCGAGGAACAATTGTACGCGCTATTACTATTATTGGAACACTAATTATTAGAACTAAAATATCTTTAAATAATTCTGGTCGATCTTTAAAAATTATAAAGTTTGCAAATACCCCTATTATTATGGCAGCGCTAACACTCCTAGACATAATCTTAAATAACATTCTGCTATATATAGAGTCAACTATTATATCCGTTTTTAAAATTTTGAATTTAATTTCATTGAAAATGAATATTAAGCCGATCAATAAAAGAAGTTGTAAAATTCCTTCGAAAATATCTTTCTTCAAAAATAAAACCAGTTCTGTAAACTCAGTGTTATAGAAATTTTTTAAAGGTTTTATTAATGATCTTGTATCGGGATCTTTATAGTCTATTGTAAAAATGGATGGTTCATTTCTCACAAATATTTCACTTTTCTTGTTTGAGTAAGCCTTGTCAAGATCATTAATAAATTCTTCAACCTTTATACTCCTTTCGGCAGTATTATTGAGAATAATTAATAAATCTTCACTCTTAACTTTCAAAATATACTTAGCCGAGTCTAAAATTTTCAAAACATCGACAACTCTAAATAACAAAGTTGACTGATTTTCATCTTTTACTAATTTATCTTCGGTATTCTTCCATACTATGATATCCTTTTCAACTTCATCTTCAAAATCGGAAATAACATGTAATACTTTGGTAAGTGACTTTTTCTCCTTATTAAGATAATCAGCAAAGTTTCTCCAAAAAACCATTCTATTACTCAAAAACCTCGTTGTTTCTAATCCAAGATCTATTGTTCTATCCAAAATCATTAAGCTATCAATTATGGAAAGTATTGAATCCGTTTGTTGCGCCCTATTTTCTATTTCCAATGTTGAAACTGCCGATTCTTGGATTCGTTGATATTCAATTATTATATCTCCAGATTTTATGGGTATCTCAGATGTATTTATTACTTCAATTGACTTTTTTAATGTATCTGAGGAATTCTTATTCTGAGAATTAAGATGCCCTGAGAAAAGAAGAAATATTATCAGGATAATATTCAACCGCCTTAAACTAAAGTTTGTTTTGTGCATAATAATTGTAGATATTTGATTTCAATTCCCAAATATATTATTAATCTAGCACAGATAAATAATTTTTTTAATGTCATAAAATAGTGATTAGTCAATAGCTAATTACAATTATGATTAGCTGACAAATTCTTGTTTGTTATCTTACATGTTCAGAGATGTTATATATTTGTTAAATAAAGAACCGTATTATGACAAAACAAAAAAAGAAGCTTGTGTTGGTTAACCCTCTTAATACCAGCACTAAAGGACTAGTTATACATAGACAAGTAATCTATCCACCACTGGGGTTGGGCATAATTGCAACCCTAACTCCAGATGACTGGGAAGTTGAATTAATAGATGAGAATTTTGATAGTTTTGAATATATAGATGCTGACTTAGTTGGCATTACTGCCCTAACCTCAAGTGTTACACGTGCATATGAAATTGCAACCATTTATGAAGAAAAAGGCACTCCAACAGTTCTTGGAGGTATACATGCTTCAATGATGCCAGAGGAAGCAAAAAAAATTGTCAGTGCAGTTGTAGTAGGAGAAGTGGAAAGTGTATGGAAAACACTTTTGGAAGACTTTACCAAAGGGAAAATGAAAAACCAGTATACGGGTAAGCTATTACCAATGGAGGAAATGGTTAGACCTAAGCATGAAATATTTCACAAGGATTATAAATTCTCTAGTGTTCAAACATCCCGAGGGTGCCCTATGAATTGTGAGTTCTGCTCTGTTCCTAGTTTTAACGGAAATTCATATAGATACAGACCCATAGAAGACGTTTTAGATGAACTAGAAACAATTAACCATAGCATGGTTTATTTTGTTGATGATAACCTAATTGGATATGGAAAGCGAGCACAAAAAAGAACGATAGAATTTTGTAATGGTATAATTGAAAGGGGAATAAAAATAGAATGGTTCTGCTCAGCCTCCATGAATTTTGCTGATAATGAAGAAGTAATAGAATTAGCAGCAAAAGCAGGCTGCAGAATGGTATTATTGGGCATCGAATCGGAGCGTATTGATCAACTTCAAGATATGAATAAGCGATTGAATGCTAAAATGCTGAAAATAGACAGCTACGAAATAGTTTTCAATAAAATACACAAGTATGGTATTGCCGTATTAGGAGCATTTATTTATGGCTTGGAAACAGACACTCCTGAAACCATGAAAGCACGAACAAAGTATATTAATAATGCAGCTATAGATTCCGTGCAGGCAACAGTTCTAACACCATTACCTGGGACTCGTTTATTCAATAGAATGCAAGAAGATGGAAAGATTAAATTTAACAACTTTCCACAAGACTGGCAACATTATCATTTTGGTGAAGTTGTTTGGAATCATGACTTAATGAATCAAGAAACAATGGATAAAGAAATATCCATAAATTGGCATGAATTGTACAATGAAAAAATTCTTAAAAAGAAGTTCATAAGAACTCTCAAACAAACAAAGAACCCAATTGCAGGTATATGGTCCTATGGCAGCAATATCCAATATCACAATTTAGTATTTGAGCATGATGATTCAAGACCTCAGCTTAGTTTGGAGGATATATTCGGGTTAAAAGACGTTGAATCAACACCATTCATGTAATCCTTAATTAATTATTTCCCTAAAAAGGTTAAAAAATTAGTTTTACAAATACTTCTGTATTCTGAATTCTTATCTTTGCGAAGCATAAATTTCAATTAAATGATTGACGTACATACAGCCTATAACCTGATGTCGGTTGCAACTGGTAATGTTTTTAAAGATAAGGGTTGGGATTTAGATCCTGAAAATGAAGATACTGCTTCTTTAATAAGGGCAATATATGATAACCCACAACTAAATTTAAAAGACAATAGCAACGGATTATATAAATTCTCAGATTGGCTCCCAATTAAAAGAGCATTGATGGGTTCGAGCTCTCCAATAACATACAAGAGTATAGGTTTGGCAAAATATCTTAAGTTAAATAACCTATACATTACATTTAGTGGATACTGGCCAGAAATTGGTGCCACAATGAAAACATGCTCTTTTAAAGAAACAGAAGCCTTTAGTGTATGTGGCAGAATGAGTGGAAATGAAACAAGAATACTTGTTGTTGCATCAGCTGGAAATACGGCAAGAGCATTTGCGCAGGTTTGTTCTGAAAACAATATACCAATACTACTAAGTGTTCCCGAAGACAATATCAACGCACTATGGTTTGATAAACCATTAAATGACTGTGTTAAACTTATTTGTAGTAAAAGTGGAAGTGATTATTTTGATGCAATTCATCTTTCAAATATTGCATGCAAGATGAGTAAGTTTTATGCAGAGGGAGGTGCGAAAAATGTAGCACGCAGAGATGGTATGGGAACAACCATGTTATCTGCAACCACAACAATAGGAGAGATTCCAGAATATTATTTTCAAGCAATAGGAAGCGGAACAGGTGCAATTGCAGCCTGGGAGGCAAACTTGAGGTTTATTGAGGATGGAAGGTTTGGTAATCGTAAGATGAAGTTAATGGTTAGTCAAAATTATCCATTTAAACCCATATATGATGCCTGGAAGGCAAAATCAAGAGAAATGCTGCCATTTAATGATGATGAAGCAAGAAAACAAGTAGAAATAATAGATGCAAAAGTACTCTCCAACAGAAAGCCTCCATATGGTATTATTGGAGGTCTATTTGATGCTATGAAAGATGCTGGTGGTGATGTATTATTATCAACAAATGAAGAAGCCAAAGAGGCAGCCATATTATTTGAAAAAACTGAAGGTATAGATATACATCCTGCTGCAGCTGTGGCAACTGCAACATTGATAAATGAAGTAAAAAATAAAACCATATCTGAAGAAAGCATTATAATGCTAAATATAACAGGAGGAGGAGAGCAGAGATTCAAAGATGAGAGTGAACTTTTCTATTTAAAACCATCTTTAGTGTTTGATATGGATCCAAAAGAAGAAGATGTCAAGAAAAAATTAAATGCCCTTTATTGGTAAGCCCAATATCAATAATACTTACCAATATTTTTAATTTATCAATTATGATATGTATTAAAGCAACAATTCCTGAAGAAATATGTAAGATTGATGATGAGCTAAAAGCCATATATCACAGTAAGGATAGTGTCTGCATATGGATATTTAAAAGCAGGATAAATAGAAATATTTTCATGGAAAAAAGTATTGGAATGACCAAATTGGAAAGAGAAAATTATTACGTGAAATACTTTTCAGAAGAAATAAATAGATAAATTTTGAATTACGCAAAAAACTTCAATAAATATCTCTAGTTATGCTAAAAGGCAGGAATATATCCCGCCAAAGGGTCTTATTGGATCGGTAAAATCTTTAATTACTAGGGTACTGCAAATTGTTATATTCCCTTAATTTGTTTGAACTAATTATGATAGTATCACAAACACCTTTTATATTTTCTATGGAGTATTCAATGAGAATTTTACCCTTGTAAGAGACAAGTCATTTATCTCAGACCATTCTCCGACTGGCAACTCCTGCAAGAATAATGCCTGTTAAAGCTCTTTTCATTGAAATATATTATATCTATTTACCATATCTAACATCATCCATTAGTGATTGTATAGAATACTTCATAGAGGTTAGTTCCAAAGCAATTAAATTTCCATAACCTACTCTGTCATCAAAATAAACCCCGTTATCCAAATCAATAAATTTGTAATCATTATTGTTAATTGCTAAATCTATGAACTCAAGGTTTACGGGAACATGTCCATGAATAATTTTTTTATTATTTATCTTATGTTCCTCTACCTGAAAATCGCGAATCCATAGCATTGAATGTTTATCTGAATAGGGATCGTCTTCTTTAAAGTTTAGGCCTGCGTGAACAATAATGTAATTATCCAGCTCATAATAATAGGGTAATTCATCCATCCATCGAATGTAATTCTCTGGTATATCTCCTGGTGATTCAGCATTGAAACTAACAAGGGTTTGTTTTCCCCCATGCATTTCCCATTCTTTCTGAATTTTTGTTTTTGACTTTAATCCTAGAAAGCTTTTTTTATTTTTATCAGCATTATAGGCTTTTACACAATAATCTTCATGGTTTCCCTTCAGGGCAACAATATTATACTCATTGCTTTGAAGATTCATTATGTAGTCTATTACCTTTTTGCTATCAGGACCCCTGTCAATATAATCTCCCAAAAATACCATTAGGTCATTTTTGTTGGGCACTATATGATTTTCAACAAGAGTTTCTAGTGTTCTAAAACAACCATGTATATCTGGGATTACCCACTTCTTAATCATTTAAAAATATTATTTGGACAAAAGAACTTGTATTACTTTGCCTTTGCCTGATTAGCAACTTTCTCCATCAATGCTTTTATCTCTTCTGGATCACCAATAAAGTAATCCTTAACAAAATTAAGATCATCATCAAATTCAAACACATAAGGAACACCAGTAGGTATATTGAAGCCTAGAATTTCTTCTTTACTCATATTCTTAATGTGCATAACAAGAGCTCTTAGACTATTACCATGTGCTGTAATCAGCAAGTCCTTATTCTCATGCAATGCAGGTTTAATTTCTGTTTCCCAATAAGGAATAAGTCTATCTATTACTTCTTTTAATGATTCTGTCATTGGAAGCTCATCTGGCGTTAAATCAGCATATCTTGCTTCTAATTTAGGGTTTCGTTCATCATCTGTCATCAAAGGCTCAGGTGGTGTCGCAAAACTTCTGCGCCATAAGAGCACCATATCTGTACCATACTTATCTGAAGTTTCCATTTTGTTGAGTCCTTGAAGAGCGCCATAATGTTTTTCATTTAAACGCCAGCTCTTTCTTTCCTCAATCCACATCATGTCCATTTCTTCAAGAATTAACCATAAAGTTTTAATAGCCCTTGTTAGATAAGATGTATATGCCAGTTTAAACTCAAACCCCTCTTTCTTCAATGTCTGACCTGCTTTTTTAGCTTCTTTGATTCCTTGGTCAGATAAAGTAACATCTTTCCATCCAGTAAATCTGTTTTGCTTATTCCATTCACTTTGCCCATGTCTTACAAGAACTAATCTCTTCATTTTTATTCTATTTGGATGATAAACTACTATAAATAGCATGTCCTGAATAATCAAGGTGTATAGACCTGCATATTTTTCAACAAAATTAAGAAATTGTGCTCTACAAACCATTCTCTATGTTATTTTTGTTACCACATGATTGTAAATAGCCCTTTCATACTGGAATATATTTTCCCAGATTTAACCTGGAACTTAAAAACTACAGCTAAAGAAATCTTTCTTACCCTAGATGATGGACCCCATCCGCACATAACAACATGGGTACTAGACTGTTTGAAAGAACACAGTTCTAGCGCTACTTTTTTCTGTGTTGGCGAAAACGTTTGCAAATACCCCAAGGTTTTTGATTCAATCATAGAGAATGGAAATGACGTTGGTAATCATACCCACAATCACTTAAATGGATGGACAACAAAAGACGATCAGTATTTAAACAATATTTTGAAGGCTCATGAACATATAGATTCTAATTATTTCAGACCACCATATGGCAGGATTACTCCTTCACAAATTAAATTATTAAGGGATAATTATAGAATTATCATGTGGTCTATTCTAACATATGATTTCGACTCTAATGTTAGCATGGAAAGGTGCCTTAGAAACTCCATAAAACATACAAAATCAGGATCAATTATAGTTTTCCACGATAGTGAAAAATCACAAAGGAATTTAAAATATGCTTTACCAAAATTTTTAAGACATTTTATTGATAAAGGATATTTAATTAGAAGTATAGGTAAGAGTATTTAATATCAATTGCAATAATTTGCATCTTTGCAAGTATAAAATATCAAATGCTAAAAAGAGTATTACATTTATCAGCAATACTGCTACTTGCAATTGCTATGAACAATTGTGCCAACTCAATAACTCCTCCCGGAGGTGGGCCCAAGGATGAAACCGCTCCCACTGTGATTGAAACCAACCCCGCAAATGGTAGTGCCAATTTTATCGGCAATGAATTTATAATCAAATTCAACGAATTTATTTCTCTTGAAAATATCCAACAGTCTGCTTTAATTTCGCCACCAATGGCAAAAATGCCTGACTTTAAAATAAAGGGGAAGAGCATTCAGGTAAAGTTTAACGAGGAATTAATGCCCAACACTACTTACTCAGTGTATTTTGGTGATGCTATAACAGACATAACGGAAAAGAACCCCCTGAGTAACTATATTTATATATTTTCGACGGGTAAATTTGTTGATTCCTTGAGTATTTTTGGTAAAGTTATAAATGCATTTAACCTAGAACCAGTTGAAGGCGCATATGTTGGCTTATACAAGGACAACAATGACACCATTGAGTTTGATTCATTACCATATTTAATACCACCATACTACCTCAGTAAAACTGATAAAAATGGCAAGTTTCGGTTTTCAGGTTTATCGAATAATTATTTCTTCGCTTTTGGACTAAATGATAAGAATAGTAACTTTTTCTTTGATCAGCCTGTTGAAGAAATAGCATTCCTAGATTCATTAATACACCCCATATTTATTCCTACCATATCATTAGACACCATTAATAGCGATAGCAGCGATATAGCGACACTTGATACTAATAGTTTTAAAAAAGAAAAATCATTTACCACAGACAGCCTTTTTATTGAAAAATATGGTATTGATTTATATATGTTTACATCTAAGGATACAATACAGAGGCTATTAAAGGCAGTAGTTCCTGCAAAAAACAAAATATTATTTTCATTTTCACAACCTGCAAACAATGTTACTTTTAAGAAGCTCAAATATCAATTAAGTGACTCACTTATTCTTTCTGAATATTCTGCAAACTCAGATACACTAGTATGGTACTTAAATAACCCTACCATAGATTCTCTTGAACTGCTAATAAAAGAATATGGTGATACTCTTGGCATAGCATATTTAAAACTAGATCCATCGAAGAAATCAGCTAGAGTTAGGGAAAAAGAAGAAGGTAAGAAGGAATTTTTAAGTTGGAAATCTAATATTTCCTCCAGTACATTGGAGCCCGATGGTAAACTACAAATCACCTTTAATCAGCCAATGATAAAGTTTAATAATGTTGATTCATCCATACTTGTGATTAATGCGGATACTATTTTAAATCCTGAAATAATATTTGTTGATAGCATTCGAAGAACCATAGAAATCCCTTTTAAAGTGGAAGAGGAAACAAAATACTACATATCTTTCCCTGACTCAGCTTTTACTAGTTGGAATAATATTCATTCCAAAGAAATTGAGA
Source organism: Lentimicrobiaceae bacterium (assembly GCA_002708315.1). Classification (GTDB taxonomy): domain Bacteria; phylum Bacteroidota; class Bacteroidia; order Bacteroidales; family F082. Next base: position 16,943 of record PANC01000017.1, on the reverse strand, counting down.
TTCGTTTTAAAACATTACCAACAAGTGATTACGGGTTTCTTACACTAAAATTATTCCCCCATGAGAAGCAAAATTATATAATTCAAATGCTGAATGAAAAGGAGGAAATTTTAAATGAGGCTTATTTTTCGAATGACACTACCATAACATATAATTATATAAAACCTCAAACGGTTCAATTCAAAATTATCTTTGATGATAATAATAATCATAAATGGGACCCAGGAGATCTAACAAAAGATCTACAGCCTGAAAAAGTTCAATATTTTCCCAAGGAAATAAAAATAAGAGCTAATTGGGAAATTGCAGAAGAATGGAAATTCTGATACTAAAGCTCATTGGACCTATTCACACAATCTATTATTTCTGCTAATATTATACTTTGGAGTGAGCAATGGATATTCTTTCCATCTCTTTATGAAATTAATACTCCTTTATTTTTTTATCTATTTAGATGATATGATGCTGACGCTTTTCAATGTTGAGGGTTAGCTAGATTTGTTCTAAGAGTTGAATAAATTAGTAAATTGGAATTTGTTTCCATCAAAAAGACCTTTATCACTCAATTTCAATTCTGGAATTACTAACAATGCCATAAATGAGAGTGTCATATAGGGAGCCCTTAATGTTGAACCAGCCTTGTGAACTGCATCGTCTATAAGTGAGTAACTAGCAGCAATTTGTCCACCATCTAGTGTTGACATAAGGCCGGCAACTGGCAATGGAATAATCTTAGTATCATCACCATCGACAAAGGATATTCCTCCTTCTTCCTTTATGACAAGGTTTATTGCAGCGGCTATTTCTTCATCACTAGTACCAACAGCAATAATATTATGACTATCATGGGCAACGCTTGAAGCAATAGCGCCCGCTTTAAGATTAAAGTTTTTAATAAATGCTATGGCTGGCTTAGCATCATTATACCTATTTAAAACCACTAGCTTAAGTATGTCATTATCTACATCACTTACCACATTATTATCTATAACTTTGTAGTTATGAGTAACAAAACCCGTTATTAATTGACCATCATATGCTTCAATCACACATAACTTATCTCCTTCAGGTTTTACATGTAGTTGAGAAGGAGTGATGGGTTTAGCATTGAATTTATTGGGATGATTCTCAGGAACTGAATCGATATTAGAGATTCCTTTTTCGGCAACAAGAATGCCATCAATGTATGTTCTAAGAATATTAAAATCGGTTAGATTATCAACCACTATCATATCAGCTGGATCACCAATTTGAAGAGTTCCAACATCAAGACCATAATGCTTAATTGGATTAAGAATAACACTTCGCAATACCTTTATAGGGTCATAACCCTTTGATATTGCTCTTACTACCATTTCATTTATATGACCTTTTAGCAAATCATCGGGATGCTTATCATCAGAACAAAACAGAATTCGATCATCATAATCATCCATCAGACCTATGAGGGCTTCAAAATTTTTGGCGGCACTCCCCTCTCTTATCTGAATATTCATTCCATATTTGATTTTATCTAAAGCTTCTTCCATTGTAAAACACTCGTGATCAGTGGTAATTCCAACTTCAGCATACTTTTTAGCATCCTCTCCTGTTACACCGGGAGCATGACCATCAATTGGTTTGTTAAAGCTTTTTGCTATTTCTATTTTTCTCATTTCCCATGGGTCACGATTAATTACTCCTGGAAAGTTCATCATTTCGGAAAGATATTTTATTTCGTCCATTGCTAATAGCTCTAGCATTTCTTCTTCCTTAAACTCATAACCACTTGTTTCAAAGGGAGTAGCAGGAACACATGATGAGGCTCCAAAATAAAACTTGAAAGGAACTTTATTTCCATTTTGTATCATGTACTTTATACCATCAATGCCCAGTACATTTGCAATCTCATGAGGGTCGCTAACAGTTGCTACAGTTCCATGAATAACTGCTAACTTCGCAAACTCTGAGGGAATCAACATTGAGCTTTCAATATGAATATGTGAATCAATTAAGCCAGGCATTATATAATTATTCCCATCTACGTGATGTTTTTTTATATCTACTATTAATCCATCTTCTACATAAATAGTTCCTTTAAATATATCACATGACCTTATGTCAATTATGTTACCCGAAATCTGAAAGTTCTCTTTTGAATCCATAGTTTAGGAGATTAATTAATATACAAATGTAAAAAAGAAGTTGATGATGATCATGTAATTTATGCTAAATTGAGATTTTACATTAATTTGATTTACATAAGTACTTCTCATTGCCAATCTTCATATAAAATATGTGATATTTAACACTAATAACAGCATACTTTCGTTGCAATAAAGTTATATTAATAAGAAGTTTAGACTATTTTTGCAAAAAATAATATCAATTGTTATGAATGACAGTCTTGTAATTATACCAACATATAATGAAAAGGAAAATATTGAGGGTATTATACGCAAAGTTTTTAGCCTTGAAAAAGAATTCAATGTTTTAGTTGTTGAAGATAATAGCCCCGACGGCACCGCTTCAATTGTCAAGGAATTAATGAAAGAATTTGACAAAAGGCTGTTCATAATGGAAAGAAAGGGGAAACTTGGTTTAGGAACTGCTTACATTGAAGGATTCAAGTGGGGCCTTGACCATGAATACGAATATATTTTTGAAATGGACGCGGATTTTTCTCATAATCCTGATGATTTAAGCAGGTTGTATGAAGCTGCAGCGAAAGGCGGAGCTGATGTTGTTATAGGTTCGCGGTATATTAGAGGAGTTAATGTAGTAAACTGGCCCATGGGTCGTGTTCTTATGTCATATTACGCATCTACCTACGTTCGTATGGTAACAGGCCTAAAAATAATGGACACAACTGCAGGTTTTATGTGTTGGACTCGTCGTGTTCTTGAATCCATTGATCTTGATAGCATTAAATTTGTAGGTTACGCATTTCAAATTGAAATGAAATACACAGCTCATAAACTAGGTTTTAATATTGTTGAGGTTCCTATCATTTTTACTGATCGCACAGAGGGAACATCGAAAATGAATAAAAGTATATTTAGAGAAGCTATTTTTGGGGTCCTAGATTTGAGATTCAGAAATATTGTAGGTAAAATTAAGCCCCTCAAAACTTTTTAATCTGCTTATTTTATCAAATCTTAAAATCAGACAATTACAATGAATACCGTAAAAAGAATCATTAAGGGAGCTAAAATTGTAAATGAAGGAAAGGTGTTCCTCGGTGATGTGGTAATAGTTAATGATTTAATTCATGAGATCAAAGAGCAATCATTAAATAATAATAATTCTGATTTTGAAATAATAGATGCCAAGGGACTTTATCTAATACCAGGTGTAATCGATGACCAAGTTCATTTTCGTGATCCAGGGATAACATACAAAGGAGATATATACACTGAGAGCAGAGCGGCAGTTGCTGGAGGCATTACCAGTTTTATGGATATGCCTAATACGATTCCCAACTGCTTAACACAAGAAATCCTTCAAAACAAATATGACCATGCTTCCACCCTATCTATTGCTAATTATAGCTTCTATATGGGAGCGTCAAATGACAACCTAAGCGAAGTAGTCAAAACAAATCCAAATAACGTATGTGGGATTAAGATATTTATGGGATCTTCCACGGGTAATATGTTGGTTGATAACAATAATACCCTTGAAGGTATTTTTAGTAATGCACCCATACTTGTTGCGGTGCACTGCGAAGATGAAGAAACCATTAAAAGAAATACGACAGAATATTATGAAAAATATGGTGACAGTATAGCCACAAAACTTCATCCTGAGATAAGATCATCAGAAGCATGCTACCTTTCATCATCAAAAGCTGTGTCACTTGCAAAAAAGCATGGCACAAGACTGCATGTTCTGCACCTTACAACAGCCAAAGAAATGGAACTATTTTCAAATAACATTCCATTAAGTGAGAAAAAAATCACTGCAGAGGCATGTATTCATCATCTATGGTTTTCTGATAAAGATTATGATAAAAAAGGGAATTTCATTAAATGGAATCCTGCAATTAAATCAGAATCCGATAGAGAAGCCCTTATTTATGCTTTACACAACGATAAAATAGACGTTATCGCAACTGACCATGCCCCTCACTCTTTAGAAGAAAAACAAAGACCATATTTCAAGGCCCCCAGTGGCGGCCCTATGGTACAGCATGCATTACCAGCAATGCTGGAGATGTATCACAATGGAGTATTTACTCTTGAAAAAATAGTTGAAAAGATGTGTCATAATCCATCAATTATATTTAACATTGAAAAAAGAGGGTTCATTAGAAAAGGATATAAAGCAGATTTAACACTATTGGACCTAAACAACCCTCATACGGTGACTAAATCCAATATACTTTATAAATGCGGATGGTCTCCAATGGAAGGTCAGACATTTAAATCAAAGATTAAAGCGACATTTGTTAATGGGAACAAAGTTTATGACAATGGCGTGTTTAATGATGAAAAGCTTGGAGAAAGATTAACATTTAACAGATAACAAAAAGAAAATGAAAAAATTATTATTATTTGCAATAATTGGCTTAGTAACTATCTCATGCGTTAATAATGAAGAGAAGAAAAAAAACATTGAAGGCAAAGAAATCATCAGTAGGTATACCAATGGAACTGCTGAAATAGAGCGTGAATATAAAATAATCGATGGCAAAAGAGCTGCTGTGTATGAATGGGAATATTATGAGGATGGTAATAAGCTCAAAGAAGGTGCGTTGAGTAAAAATGAAAAACGTGATGGAAATTGGAAAGCATATTATCGAGATGGTAAACTTTGGAGTGAAGGTGATTACTCTGATGGTGTAAGGCAAGGTAAAACCATAACATACCATTCAAACGGAAACCTTTATTATATAGGTAAGTTTAACAAGGCACAAAAATCTGGCATCTGGAAATTTTATGATGAGAATGGCGAGTTTGACTATGATATAGACTATGATAAACGTGCAACACCAAAAATTTCAATTGACAGCTCCGAATTTAAAAATGCGATAAATAAATAGCTATTAGTTAATCTGTATACTTACCATAACAGGCAAGTGATCACTGAAGCCACCGTAATAGTTTTTACCACTTGATGTTCTAGAGGGTCTTGCTGGTCCTTTTTTTGGTTGATAAAGCATCCAGCTTTCCTTATAAATAAGTTGGTCCGCCTCCATCACTTGTAAATTATTACCATCGCTTAGCATTGATCCAGAAACTATTATTTGATCGAACATATCCCAACTTTTATAATACAGCGATCCTTTCCCATTTAAAAACTGATTTATGGATAGGTTGTAAAGGTTTTCTGGATTCGGATTTGAATCAACCTCTTTGGCACTCAAGACCTTATACACACTAGTATCCGTTGGGTTATCATTTAAATCACCAGCTATTATAATATTTGCGTGTGAATCTGCTTTTAGAATTGAATCGCAAAAGCTTTTTATTATCAAAGCAATTTGGATTCTTTGTGGTTCCGTCTTAGCTTGACCTCCCCAACGTGAAACCCAATGATTTATAAATAAATGCAAGGTATCAGACTTGTTAACTAATCCTTTAGAGTATAGTATGTCTCGCGTTCTATTTATTGTTTTAATAGAATCTTTTGTACTCCACAATTCGGGTTGGATAAATTGCTTATATATTGGTGTGTATATTTCAGGCTTATATAATAATGCAACATCTATGCCTCTTTCATCGGGGCTATCCTTATGAATAACTCTATAATTGGCAATACTCATATCAGGATGTGCTATTAAGTCTTCAATCACACCCAAATTTTCAACCTCACATATGCCAAACAAATCAGGAAACCCATTTGAATCTATGGTTTTCATCACACGAGAAATATTATCAAGCTTATGAGAATACCTATCCTTAGTCCATGGAACTTCACTTTCTGGAAGATATTTTTCATCTGAAACATTAATGTTATCTATTGTATCAAATAGGTTTTCAACATTGTAAAATGCAATATCTAAGGAAGTATTTGTTTTATTATCGCACCCAATTATGCATACTAATGCCACTATTAAAAGTGAGTAAAATGATAGTTTATTCATAATAGTTTATTCATCTTTTTGACAAATCTACAAATGATTTGTGTGTTTTATCCATATCGTAAAATATTTATTCAACAACTTAAATGAGTTATTGTATTATTAAATTTTATTTTTCTAATTTTACAACACTATCTATGTGATAAATTATAAATGAAGCAAAATTTCTATGAAAAAGTATACGAAATTGTATCTAAGATACCCAAAGGTAGGGTTACTACCTATGGCGCAATCGCAGAATTCGCAGGGAGCAGAGGTTCTGCAAGAATGGTAGGCTGGGCACTAAATAAATCAAAATCTAGGCCTATTAACCTTCCAGCACATAGAGTGGTAAACAGAAATGGTCTTCTCACAGGTAAACATCATTTTGGAGGAGAATTTATAATGTCTGAATTACTTGCAAATGAAGGTGTTGAAATTAATGGAAATAAGGTAATGAACTTTGCAGATTATTTTTGGATGCCCTCAGATACTATTTATTAAGTTTTAACCCAACACATTTCATTAACTTATAACCAGGCTTTTATATGATAATTAAAATAATTGAGATAAATAATTTACAGACCGTACCCAGGCTAGTGAGAAATTATTTTTTGGTATTTTCTTTAGGTCTAATTAGTATATGTTATGGACAAGGAACTTGGGAACGTATGGAAATAGCTGTTTCTGTAAATTTAAATGATATACACTTTACAGATAGCATAACAGGATGGTGTGTTGGAGACTCGGGTATCATTATACATACCTACGATGGTGGTAGTTCTTGGGAAATCCAACAAAGTAATACCACCAATAATATCAAAACAGTATTTTTTATTTCCAATGATATTGGATTTGCATCAGCACACAATTTTACCATTTTGCCCTATGGAACTGATCTGCTAAGCACCAGCGACGGTGGGGAAACATGGACTGTAAGTAGGTATCCCGAAGATAATATATTTATTACAAGTATTTATTATCATGACAGCCTAAATGGGTGGATGGGCGGAACTCCTCATGCGATTGTAAACACCATTGATGGAGGTCAAACATGGAACCAAGCAAGCATAGACACAAGTACTTTGGCCTTTTTTCCAGTATTAAACATAACGTTCTACAACCAAAAATATGGATATGCATCCGGTGGTATATTTGATATAGCAGGGGTAATATGGATTACTGATAATTCTGGTGTTGATTGGAAAGCAATTAGTACAGATTATGCTCCGGCAGATGAAGTGCATGGTATCTATCCATTTGACTCACTTCGAATCATTGGTTCTGGAGGTGATCCCGATTTTGGCTACGGAGCAGGGTTTATGAATACATATGATGGAGGGTTTTCTTGGGAATACGATGAAATTGGAGTCCAAGGAATTGCATATGACATTGATTTTGTTGACTCCATGGAAGGATGGGCCCCACTGGGTCCAGAGAGAAGCTTTGTTTTTACAATGGATGCGGGTTTAACATGGACGTCTACACCTACTCCTGATAACACATCAATATTCAAAGTTGATTTTCCCGACGAAAGTCATGGCTATGCTATTGGCAGGGATGGAGCTTTCCTAGCTTTTAATCCTTCAATTCCCGTTGGAGTTGGTAATTTATTATCTGATAATAAAAAATTTATTTTATCCCAAAACTTTCCAAATCCTTTCTCGCAAAACACCACCATTAAAATTAGGGTTCTTAAAAATACTAGCCCCATAAATTTACCTGTTTTACACTTTTATGATAGTAATGGTAAGTTATTATTAGAAAAAGAACCTAATTTTATTTCAGGTGATGAATACGGTTTCACCATAGACGGAAGTAACATGGCTAATGGTATTTACAATTATAATATTAGCACCCATTACGGCTTATCCGAAACAAAAAAAGCAGTACTATTTAGATAGAATCAGTTTTTTTGTAATGGACATACTACCTGTTTCTAAATTGATAAGATATGCGCCATCTTCTATCATTAAATCCTTTAATGATAGTGAAATGGTATTATTTGCAGCATTAGAATTTTGAATGGTAAGACCTTTAACCATATTACCATCTAAATCCAATATTTTTAAATAAACATCCTCCATTACATGTGAATCAAATTTGATGTTTATTATATCACCTGAAGGATTTGGATATATCATAATACCATTCTTATCACTATTGGTATTTATTATATCAATATCAGATATATAAATTCGTGTTGACCATATTTGATATATACCTGTTGAATTATCCATCCACACTGGTAACAGAGCATCCTCTGTAGATGTCATGTCAATATTATCCCCTTGATAACCTTGACCCAAACCACCTATGGCAGAAGGAGCAAAATTATGGTCACTTATTTCAAATTCCCTCCAAGTACTTCCACCATCTTCAGACCTTGCCAAATAAACTCCTGTGGAATCAATTGATGTATTTCTATCATCATAAAATATTATATTAACTGCTCCATAGTTATCTACATGTATAGTGGGGAAATATTGAGTTTTTCCATTGTTTATTGCATCCTGATTAACTCTTATTCCATCAGACCAAGTTAATCCTCCATCGGTAGAAATATTCAATATAATATCTGGATCTGTACCCGCTGGTAATAAATCCTTTTGGCCTGTAACTATATATAACCATCCGCTACGTAAACCATCAGTATTATCAATCGCCATATTAGGAAGGCCATTTACTCTTATGTTTCCCTTTTCGGGAAGAAGCCCTGTTATGCCATTGATAATAAAAATTTTCTCATTAACATTCCAATCGTAACCACCATCTTCTGAAATTGCAAATCCAACATGTACCTCTTTAAAGGGAGATTCATCAGCTACTCCAGCCCAGCATGTATATATATTACCGCTTGTTCCAACAACAATATCTCCTCCTGCACTTCTATTTTCAGGTTGATTTATTTGAATTGGCTCTAACCATTGTTCAAGATCAGAACCCACTCTTGAAAACATCATAGGAAATGGGAATGCAAATTTTACCCATGATGCATATGTGTTCCCATAGTATGAACTATTACTATTTATATCGGAGGCTATGGCAGCTCTTTCAAGATCATCAGTGGAAATAGGTACCTGCTGAGACCATGTCTTACCTTTATCATATGAATAGTGAGCATATAATCCAGTAAATGGCGTTCTTCCCAGGCGAGTAAGAATAAACCGATTATTCTTATCAATTGCAATTCCAGGATCCCCACCATGAAAATCTATGGGACTTCCATTACAACTGTCAGATCCAACCCAATTGTAGCCTTGGTTTTCTGACACATATACCCCCTCACTTACAAAAAATGGTATAAATGTGAGTGTGTTACAAGAAGAAAATAATAAATCCTCATTATTTGGGCTTTTTACAATAAAAACTTCTGTCTGTGTAACATTACTAGGATATATTCTATAATTTTCGGATGGAATTATTTTTAATTGAGCGCTCAAAATTAAAGGGCAAATAACTAGAACTAACAAGGAACATATTTTTTGGTAATAGTATTTCATATATATTAGAACTTATATCCAATGTTAAATTGGCCAAATAAATTTAAAGGTTCGCCAGGTTCATAAAATCTTTGTTCAGCAGAATTAGTGTTTACAAATCCAACATAAGCCTCATCAAGTATATTATTTATACCACCAGAAATTAAAAAATTAAACCCTCCTGCTTTTATATCTATTCCCAACATACTATTTAGGATATTATAAGTATCTGTTAAATCTGAGTTTGCATCATCTACCCATAACCCGCTTACTGAGTTTAAACTCCCCTTTGCAAATAATTCAATACTTTTTGTAATATTTTGCGAGAAACTTAATGATACAAAAAGATTATTCACAGGTACGCTTGGAACCACTTTGCCAGAAAAATCTTTTTCTTCCTCGGTAATATTACCAATTGAATCTATTTCTATTGTTAAGGCAGAATAGGAATCATAAATAAAATCAGAGTATGTGTAAGCAATTATTAAATCCATCTTTTTTAATAATCTTACTTGGGTTCCAATTTCAAACCCTCTACGGTTTGTTTTTGCAGCATTTCTAAAATAAACATCACCATATATCTCATATGGTACAACCTCATTATCTATATTCAAATTAAAAAATGTTGCTTCAAATCTAACTCTATTCAAAAAATTATTATTTAATTCTAGGAATCCTTTGACTCCCATCTCAAAACTCTTTGTAAGTTGGGGTTTAAGTTCTTGGTTATATAATAACTCAGGATCAAAGCTTTCAAGTTCATTTTTAGCTGGGCTATCATAACTAAATCCATAACTTGAATAAATGGAAATCATATTTGTGAGTTTATAATTCAGTGCAACTTTAGGAACAAACGCATCAAACATTCTTGAATTTTTTCTTGAGGGCAGTGTTTCTTCTTTAAGGTCAAATGTTATAATATCATAACGACCTGTTAGCAAAAGAAATAAACGATTCTCATAAACCTCATAATTATTAGATATATAGAATCCTGTATTATATATCTTCTCATTTAACAATTGAAGTATTTGATCACCTTTATTACCATTTATATTGGAATAATATTCAATGCGTGCAGGCTGAAATAAAAGATCTGTTCCAATTAGAAATTCATTTTTTCGATTAAAAATATTCGACTCATTCAAATAATGAGTTCTTAGGCCAAAACCATTTCTATTTATAATCTTATATTCTCTATTGGTTCTTTCAAAATATTTAATGGTTGCATATGTAGTTAGTTCCAACTCATTATTATTTTCTCTGCCAAATCTGGTTGTATATCTTACACCAAGTCTACCCTTGGTTGAAACACGCTTTGCATCTCTATCTATAGATCTTTGCTCTGCCTGATAAGGGTTAGTGTCATATTCTTCCTTAGTTAATGATCCAGGCAACTCAATCATTCCATCCACAAAATAAAAAAGTAGTTTTAGGCTAGAGTTATTACTATATTTAGTTTCAACTACTGTATTTATAATATTCCAATTCTCATTATTGTGATCTCTATAACCTTTAAAATAATGATTACTAAACGAAGTAAGTAAATTATAATTATCATTATTGTAACCAAATTTAAAGCCATTTCGTCGAAGACCAAATGAACCTAACTGATTGAATTGAACAACGAATGGCGTATTAAAACTAATGTCATTAATGAAATTTATAACTCCGCCTGGAGCATTTGTATACATAGAAGATAGGTTTCCTTTGGCTATCTCTATTTTACCAATTGAGTTAAAGTCAATTGCTTCAATTCGTGTCTGCCCATCGGGTTCTGATTCAGGTATGTCATCTAGTAATATTCTTACACCTCTTATTCCAGATTTGGATTTACTGCCGAATCCTCTTATGGATATTTTAACATCATGGTTTCTATACCTGGATTGTAAAAACATTCCAGGAACAGATTCAAGCACTTCATTAACACCTATTTTTCTGTCATATTTAAATTCCCGATAGTCTATTCTTGATATTGAATAAGGAACATCTAAGACTCTTTTTTGTATCCTACTTCCCGTTATTATAACTTCATCAATATTTGAATTTATTGTATCATCCATTAAATTATAATCAACTATCTGAGCAGATATTTGAGGTATATATAACAAAATAATAAAAGAAAGTATTAGCCTTATGTGATTAACTCTGGTCACAATAAATAGAAATTATGCTTGAAAAGATGTAAAGCGATTTAATTTAATAATTCGCCTTACATCTTTAAAAAATATACCCTATTCAATAACTTTATAATTATTATTTTACAAGGAATTTTTTCACAAATGAACCTGTTTCATTCCTAATACTAATAAAATAAATACCAGGATTAGGATCCTTGAGGTTTATTTCCGATTTGTAGTTATCAATGATATGAAGGTTATTAAGCTCATACTGAAGCTTACCATTGTTGTCAAATATACTTATATCAACTACTGTGGATTTATTTGATTCGATATTAAAGTTGAATTTACCATCATTGGGGTTTGGATATAGCCCAATATTAACTAAGCCGTCAATATCTTTGATACCAGTGCAATTAATGAATGTAACCGTTACAACATCTTCATTGAAACAAGAGTTATTATCAGTAACTCCAACAGTATACTCCTGAGAATTATACCCAATTCCAACAGAATCAACAGTTATTGATGGTGAGGTACTACCTCCAGGCATCCAAAGATATGAGGCAGCATCGGGCACGGATGCATCCAAAGTAATAATTTGATCTCCACAAATGGTTGTATCGTTTCCAAGATTAACATCTGGCAAAGCCCATACTTTTAGAACTTCTGATGTGGAACTTGGGCAACCGTTCTGACTTATAATCGTGTATGTAATTATATGATCACCTGCTCCAACATCACCTGCATAAAAAATATTATCAATAACACCATCACCTGAAAATACTCCTCCAGTAGGATTACCACCAGATAACTCAAAAGGCTCATTATCTGCACAGACTGGAGGTAGCTGAGTTAATGTTACATTATCAATTGGTAACACGACTATAGTTTGAAAAGCAGTATCTGAACAAAGGTTTGAATCCATGTAATCATAACCAATTACGTGTGAACCAACTCCAGCAACTGAAGCATAAAACATATCTTCATAAACTCCATCTCCAAAATATTCACCTCCAGCTGGCATACCTCCCGAAAGTTCAAAAGCTTCAGCACTTAAACAAACCTCGCCCAGAGGATCAAATGAAACAATTGGTAATTCATGAATGGTAAGAGACACCTCGTAACCAGAGCTCTCACAATTATTTATAGTTTGTGTAGCAAAGTAAACATATTCTCCAGGTAAGGTATTACCTGTGTAAAATGGAGTGCTACTATATGCTAATTGAGTCAAATCTGAGTCGAAATACCATTTAATATTATCCCCAACTGCCTCAAGTGGAGGAATTGTAGAATAAACACAAGCTGACTTATCTTCTGTTGATGGTGGGTCAGGTATTGTATTAACTGAAATATAATCTGACTTACTTGATGTACTAGATCCGGCAGAATTAGAAACTTCAAGTGTAACATCAAATTCACCAACTTCGTTATATGTAATAGTTGGGAATTGTTCTGTGGATTGAGCCGGATCTCCACCTTCGAAAGTCCAGAGCCAAGATGTGGCATTAACAGACGCATCAATAAAACTGACATTACTTCCTGAACAAGTTAAAGTATCAACTGCTGAAAAATCAGAGCTTGGAGGCTGTATAGGTACCACATTAATAGTTGCTTCACGAAAATGTACAGGAGTTCCATTTGGGCCTTCACCCTTTATTAACATTGTATAGCCTCCAATTGGCACTTGATCTGCATTAACAACAATTGGTATTGAATCAGGCAAAAATGAATAAGTTATGCTGTTACCATCAGGATATTCGAAAGAAAATGATCCTGATTGTGGTGTATCAATGGTGGCTGAAAATATTACCTCATCAGAGTATAGCTTAACACCAGGAATAACTGCCCATATGGTATCACGAATTTGAATATCAGCAGTTGTGGGATACACCCTCATGGCAAAATCAGGAAAATAGGATGTAAAACTTGCAAAAGTACCCCACCTAAAGTCACTCCAAGAAGACATAGATGTACTCGAGTTAGATACTATTCCACTATAATCTCCTTGATATCTAGGAGTTCCTCCACCACCGCAACTACTACAGTTAATTTTCATTTTCTCATTACTAATTTTTTTATTTGCCTTAAAAGTAAGTCCACCATCATCTGAATATGTGGCATAAATTAAAGCACTATCATTCGTTGGTGTATCTCTAGTATCCATCCACTGCACATATAGTCTTCCCGTTTCGTAATCACACCAAGTTGCAGGTTGCCATTGATTACTAAATGTGGGATTTGAACCGGAGTTCACCCTTACTGGTTCAGACCAGTTTTCGGCACTATCATCAGAGTAACGACACCAAATATCAGGTTTATTACCGTTTCCTGGTGGGTCATTGGATGCATAAACCAAATACAACCTTCCTCTATTTGCTCCATAGCTATTATCGGCTGTTATAAATGGGTAAGGGCGTGTTCGCATATTCTGAACCGCATTTCTTCCATTTACATTACTGCCAACATAACCAGCAAAACTTTGTGCCGATTTATTTTCAAAAGTTAAACCACCATCATTTGATTCGTAAAATGTATAAGTTGATGCAAATGCACTTCCACTGTTTGTTACAACATAAACCGATCCGCCCTGTGTTGAAGCATCAGGACCAACACATACCATCATTCCTGGAAGACTCTGTGTTGATGGAGCAAATGTACTTTGCCATGTTAAACCTTGGTCAATACTTCTTGTGAAATTACCAGATCCACTATTGGTCATTGTTGAATATACATAATTTGCATATGGTCCATTACTCTGATCGGCAGCAAGCCAATTCTTGTCATTTCCTGATATTGCAATAACCGCAGGATCCCATGTTTCACCATTATCTGATGATTTTACCACTTTACAACCCTGAATACTAGAACCATACATGTTTTCATAATATAAGTTTCCATCTCCATCATAAGCTGTAACAGGATCACCTCTCATTGAAGATCCCCAACTGGGGTTGCTACTAAGCCAATTATATCCATCATTGGTATAATGTGATCCATCAGTGTTAAAAGCCGTAAAGAACTGCTTAGGATCAAGCGGATTAACACTAATATGGCCCTCAGCAAAGTCTACTCCTAGATAAAAATTATCAAAATCATTAATAGTTATAACCTCCGATGGAAGCCGTTGCATATTCTGAGTCTGTTCAAGATACCATAAAGGAATTTGATCCAAATTTGGGTCGTCTGCAGCCTCTTGAGCTCCTAAATAAAATGGGCAAATTATTAATAGGGATAATAGCCCCATCAACTTGGTTAGTATTGATGCTTTCATAGTTAATTGTTTGTTTTTAAAGAAAAGATTAGTTACTTAATTAAAAATAAATTGCTTTTCATATAGGCTCACATACATTATGCGTAGCTGAATTAACTTGGAGGTTTAATAAGTATTGTTTACTTAATTATGTATTTAAATAAACAATTCTCAAAGATAATTTATTTATGTGTATTAATGGATTTATTTTTTTACCCATTTAGATTATTATTTTTCTTTTTTTGAAGAAGTATTTTAATAGTAGCCCTTATGGCTACAAATAACGATCCTTTGATATTGTAAGTTCAAAAATAAAGGAATATATCGCATTTCCAACATTAAAATACAAATATGTAATAACATGTGTGATGCACTTTATTGCAAATGTTAATTTATTGTTAAATAAATATAATATTTGAAATATTCTATTTATTCTTGCGCTTTTTTTGGATAAAAAGAATCGAAAAACTATCTCAAAAAAGATATAGTTTTTAAATGCAAACATTAAATAATACAGAACAAGCACAAAATTTCAACATTAATTATACAAGATTTTTTAAACCAACCTAGGCTTCTATATTTATGAAAAAACATACAAAACCAACAATTTTTATAATTGCTTTATCTTTAATTACATCATTTAGTTTTTCACAAACATCTGTTTACTTTGTACAGCAGAAAGAATATTATGATAATACATTCTTGTCAGGTGGAGCAACTCTTGGCAATGAAAATACAGTGCAAATGGCCATGGATGCTGATGGCGGCAGTGCATACGCTGTTGCATGGAGAGATCTTGAAACCACCGGCAACAACACAGGGAGTGCCAGATCACTTCAAGTTGGTGATGAATTTAGAATATCCGTTTCTGCGCATACAGTAAGAGGCACAATGGGTTTCGCTTTATTAGCAACACCAACAAGTAGGGACAGCTGGGAGGATAGATTGGAAAATAAATCCATATATTTAACACTTTCTAATTCAGGTAATTGGACTGCAACGTATTATGGCGATGCTACAACAACAGGCTCAGCTACTATAGGCGGCAATACAAGCTATAAGAACTTCGTTTTTACTTGTTTACTAACCGCCCCTAATAGGATGACAATTTCTATTACTGATGGAGTAACTACATCATACCTTTACGACTTGCAATTATATACTAGTAACCCCATAACTGATTATTCAGTTTATTTAAATGACGGTTATGATGGTTCAAGCAATAATAACATTCTATGGAACTCTAGTAGTGGTGATGATGAGGATTATGTAAGAAATACTGGGGCAATAACAATAGGATCTAGTAATTCAAACATCACAATAACTGATGTGATACCAAATGGTTTGGCAGCTAACTCCACAAGTACCTCAAGTGCTAATACGTTAACAAAAGCTGGCTCAGGACAACTAACAATAAGTGCCAACAATACTTATTCTGGTGGTACAACCGTTAGCGCTGGCACCTTATTTTCAGGTGCCGGACATACATCTAACACAACGTTTGGTTCGGGATCCATAAGTGTTGCTAGTGGAGCTACACTATGGATAGACAGGAGCGATGATGGTGTTTACACCAATACTCTAACCTTAGCTGGCGGAACGTTTCAAATTACCAACGGGTTTAGTACATATTACGATGGCAATATTGTTTTAACAGGTAATTCAACAATAGACGCTCAAAGTGACGGATATCTAGATGGTGTAATATCCGGCACCTATAACCTCACTAAAACTGGGAACAGTACATTGTATTTTAGAGCTGCTAACACATACTCTGGATCAACAACTGTTTCAGCAGGAACCTTGGAAATACAGCAAAATGTATCATCAAGCGACATAACAGTAGCAAACGGTGGAACCCTTTCTGTTAATGAAACTGATGTGACGGTTAAATCACTAACAATGAATTCAGGAGGCGCTTTTTCCATCGAAGTAGGCAAGGGATTAACTGTGACAAACAACCTAACAAACAATGGTACTCTTACAATTCAAAGCGATGCCACTGGAACCGGTTCATTGATTGTAGGCGGTACAATATCCGGTAGTGG
>PANC01000031.1 GCA_002708315.1 Lentimicrobiaceae bacterium | reverse complement strand
TTTTCAGCATAAATATAATATTGAATATTGGTTGATCCAGTGTTAAGGGATACTCCATAAATACCATCACCTGCCTGTCCATCTTCATGGTTTCCATCATCAAACATTGGAATTTTTTCAAATAACCCATATAATCCTGTTCTGTGTGACAGGAATACATCACTTTCATTTGTTACACTTGCATTAAACCAAACTTCATTATTTGGAGCAGCTGATTCCGGTGAGTGAGATACACTGGAAATTTCTGGCCCATCATACTGAAACTCCTGAAGGGAGTTAAGATAATCAGTTCTGGCATCCATAAGCTGAACAACGCCTATAACTCCCATGGGACCACCACCCACTTGATTGTAAATATTACTTATAAAATTTGCATAGCTGTAAAATTTATTTTGATCTGCCTGGACATCATCATCAATAATATCCTGAATTTGCAAAGCTCTAGTTTCATATAGGTTATTGTCAAAATATTCCTCTATGATTGTTTTCATGTGAGCAACATATATTTTTCTATATGTATCATTGGTTAATATCTTACTTATAATAGGAAATTCACTTTCATAAAGGTTAGCAAAAGGGCTAAGTTGCTGTGCTTGAGTAGTGTTGAGGTTGCCCAATGTTTGATGCATCCTGAACCCTCCAAAGCTTTCGTTAAGATCCCATAATACTGGTCTGAATCGTCCATTATCGCCCTTGTACAAGTAATAATTTTGTGGATTATTAATCGGGCCATCCAAATTTACAAGAAGATTTGAAAAAGCTATAAACCACAGATGATTGTCAATGTTCAAAAGCTGATCAACACTATTGTTGTGATTATTAAGAGTATCTAAAAAATTAATTAACTCTTGCCATCCGTAATCGGATTTCATATCATAAAGATTATAATAGCTAGTTGAGTCTTCACCATAGTAATCCCATACACCACCTGTTGGTGGTCCACCACCGGAGGTAATTTCACCTTTTATCCTCGTGTTTTCATCACTTCCAAAATGAGTTCTCATAAAGTGCTTATCCACATTCTGGTCATTGGTATATAATCCAAGGTGTGTTCCATTTATATATACATTGGCAAAATTTGATAATCCTGCTGCCATATAATTTCTGGCCATCTCGTAGGTTAATACCTCTCTTACAAAGGATGGATCTTTAAAGCAGTTGGCAAGCTTCAATGTTCCATAACCTTCAATTAACTGATCATCAATTATATGGTCAAGCTTGATGTTAAGTGGGTTTTTTACCTGATTGGGACTATAGGTACTATTTCCTTTATACCTTACACCAACACTGTCAAAAAATTGACCATTAAGCATAACGGTTCCGATAAGTCTTTCTTCTTGACCAGCAGCTACAAGCTGATCTAGTAAGTAGTCCCAGTTTGATTCTTCAAATGTTATTTCTATTGAGTTAATCGTATTGATGTCATAAAAATTCTGACTTTGAACAAATGACGAAAAACCAGCAATTGTTATTAATATGAAAAAATATTTTTTCATGATTTTAATTTTTTTATTAAGTAATATATTCTTTATCTTCATATTTAGTTTTTCTTTAAAGTTAAATACTTTTTGATTTGATGTCAAATAACATAATAATTATAACGCAAATAAAATAAAATCAACGTTTAAGTATATAATATCAAAGAAAAGGACAGAACTATCAATATATAAAATAGTACATCATAATTAAAATGATATCTCAATTACATAAAAGAGGTAAAATATTCTTGATTAACCATTTTAACGATAATAAAATTGTTAGTAACAAATTTATCATGAATTTATAAATATATGTTACTTTGAAAATGTTTGATTTATTTTGTGTAAACAAAACATTCTACAGCCATGAAAATGCAAATTACTTACTACGATAAAATAGGGGAGGAAAATATAAAGAAACTTATACACGACTTTTATACCGAGATAAAAAATGATAAGCTACTTGCTCCAATGTATAAGGGTGACTTTGAAGGTGCCGAGGAAAGACTATTTCTATTTATGATACAGTATCTGGGTGGTCCAACCACCTATAACGAGCAAAGAGGACATCCGCGTTTACGAATGCGTCATGTGAATTTTCCGGTTGATGATAATGCAAAAAAAAGCTGGCTGAATAACATGAAGATTGCTCTTGATAAATCAGAGATTGGCGACTCTGAAAAAGAGTTTCTGTGGAGTTATTTCCAGCAAACTGCGGAATTTATGAAAAATAGGTGATGCATTACCTTAGAATACTAATTATAAAAGGATAGAAATAAACTTTGTAAAAAATATTTTCAGTTAATTAGCCCCAGCATCTTTTTTTATTAGACTGGGTGAATACGCAAAGAAATAATCACCTTCTCTATTGTAGGTATCAATTTGAAACGCCATTGCTTTATCGTGCGAATGTCCTTTTATATCCCCTAATAGTGCTTTTACTTTAGATCTTTCATAATATGCAACCGAATGTCTATCATCTATGTAAATGGCAGAATTCAATAACCTTATAGCTTTTCTCAAATCAGAATTGCTTGGATTATTTTCTTTTTTTGAAATTATTTGTGCTTGCGTTATAAGGTAATCCAATAGTCTTGGATCATTAATAATTGAGATTGTTGATTCATCAGTGTTAAAGTAGTCAGCATTATCAAAATAAATCTCTAAAAGACTATTTGACGCTTCTTTAAATTTAGGGGATATCGAAAGGCACTCCAAGTATAAATTAATTGCATTATCGGTATTATTAGATTTGTAATGTGCATTTCCGAGGTTGAAATAAATCAAATGATTGTTCATTCCTTTCTTTAGCGCTATGGAATAGTTTATTATTGCCTCTTCATATTCTCCTAGGCGATAGTTGGTAATTCCCAGATGAAAATATGAATCGATGGAGTCGGAATTTAAATAGATAGCTTTTTTGAAACTCATCTTTGCCTCTTCATATTCACTTAACATCAACAAAGAAAGAGCATATGAGTACCAACCAAACTCAACCTCTGGATAAATGGACATCATGTTTTGACTAGCCATGAGCAAACTTTCCCAATTTTTTTCTTTGGTAAATGACCTTAAAGAATGTCTCATCACAAAAAAAGGATGGCCATCCTTTAGGATCCTAATTTCTTCATTCCTATCATTACCAATACTCATCTTTGATACACTCTAATTTAAGTTAAAAGCTTGTGTTCTACAAAGATAAAAATAATAAAATAGAAGGTTATCAGGGATCATTTGGGTTAATTAGTTCCATTACTAATCCATTTTGTGATTCATGTAATAGAATCCGATTAACAGCAAATGGACATATTAAGATTTGTTTATTTTCCTCCACAGAATTTGACTTACTGACCCCACTGAGAGAAGGTAAAGATATTACTAGAATAATTCAGGAAACTGTAAAATCAAAATATCGAATAAGAGGAGGTATGGATACCTTGAAAAAATTGGAATCTCCATAATTTACATACTAAAAACTGCAGCATGACTGCCATTGGTGCTTAGTATTATATATTTAGTAGTATTTTAAAATGGAAGTAGCCCCGAGTGGAATCGAACCACTATCTAAAGTTTAGGAAACTCTTATTCTATCCGTTGAACTACGGGGCCAAGTCTCATAATATCTTTTAATAGACTTATAAAAAGAGCTGCAAAAGTAAGATATTTTTAATAAGATATTTATCTACTATTAGCCTTGAATTATTATTACGTACAATTACTAATAATCTCTAAAATCTTTCTTTTTGTTCAGTTTTAGATCCTGAAGAATGGATGCTTTAACATTTATAGAAAAATTCCAGCTTTGTCTTACTCCAAGTGGTATCCAGCTAAATCTCATCTCCCAACAGTGTAAATCACGATATAAATTAATGGATGTATAAGATAGCTTATTCTGTGTAAAATCCCAACCCGAGTTAAAAGTAAACTTCCATTTTGGAGTTATATTTACCTGACCTGCGAAGGATAGAGTTTGAACAACAGTATTGTTAGGAACTTTCATATTATCTATATATTCCAGGTTATTGGTGTATGTAAAGTTATAGTTAAGATTTAATGACCATGGAATACTCCAGTCAACGTATCCATTCAGGTTATCATTTATTTCATCAATTTCATCTTCGCTGGCATTACTTGGCTTGTCTTTTTTCTTGAAATCGCCATCTCCAAGTTTGAACCCTAAACTTAATCTCCATGTGGTCTGCTCTAAACGTAAAAGTCTACGATTTACATCCCACTCAAATTTATTTATGCGGTTTCCTGAACTATCAGCAGCGTAAGGATCCCATATTGATCCATATTGTACATTAAAATTCTTCCATAGAGTTGTTCTTCCCGACATTGTTATCATTGACATATTTAATGAATCTTTTGTCAAATCGTAATTTCCTGAAATGCTAAAACTTTCAATTAATTTTATCTTTTTTAGGCCAGTAATTGTGTCTTTTTTTGAAGGAACTTTGATTTCAAGATTATTAGCAAGGGATATGCCAACCCTACCTGATTCTTGCCCTGGAGGAGACCCATATAAGCTACCTTCAAAATGCGAGTACACTACTTCCCTGCCATTACCATCAGTGTATGCACCATAATATCCAAGATTAGCAGACCCAAAATCCGGCGTATATGCAAAGTTAATGCTTGGAGTAAGTACATGACGAATTGCCCTCACAGGTCCTTTTTTAAAGCCAACCATTCCGAATAGCTTTGTAGATAATGAGCTAGTTATACTATAATCAATGCTGTTTCTAAAGCCATTTATGGTATCAATAATAACTCCAGGAGGTATGGTATCACCGCCAACTACAGTAGTATCACCTTCCCAATACTTATTTATACTGCGACTATACATTCTGTCGGTAATATTAAAGGAAGTATTAAGAGTGAAGTATTTTAAAACTTTTATTGGGAGGCTAATGGGTACCTTATGAATAGCACCTGCTTGCATATTATTTTCGATTGTTTCCATGTCAAATAGAACAGAGTCAACAGTGCTGATTTGATTTCGGCTATTCATGGAGTACGAAACACTCAAATCCTCATAAAATTTTTTCTTTCCACCTTTTTTATTTCTCAAGGGATAAAATCTATTCACAGTGAATGTCATCTCAGGCAAACTTACATCTACTTTGTGGGTTTTAGTATTTTGTCGGTGACTTGCATTTAGGGTAAGAAAGAACTTGCCACCCCAATTTTTCTGATATGCAACACTCGACTGGAACTCATTTGAAAGGTAATCTTCTGCAGATACAACATTATACTTAACATAGTTGCCACTAACTATGTTTACATCAGCAGTAAATGTGCTATTAGGCCTCGCTTTGGGGTCTTGTCTATGAGACCATCTAACTTTGAAATCAGTGCTCTTAGAATAATCTGGAGTGTCCTTTGTTCCAACAATATTAACTGCATAACCAAGGTTAATATCACCACTATACTTATATCTCTTTTTGTATCTAAATCGAGGCTTTACGCCCCAACCGCCTCTTGAATAAATATCACCAAGAACCTGAAAATCCATGTATTCATTTATTGCCCAGTAGTAACCGCCATCCTCAAGGTAGAACCCCCTATTTGTATATTCACCAAAAGTAGGTATTACAATTCCTGATGTTTGACCTGCCTTGTTGGGAAAAAACCCAAATGGAAGACCAATTGGTGTTGGCATTTGTTCAATTTCCATATACGCAGGGCCAGTTACAATCTTAGAATCAGGAATCACTCTAGATTTTTTGAACTTGAAACCAAAATGTGGATGTTCTTCAAGATTACATGTAGTATATGTACCATTTAAAATATTAACAGTATTGTCTTCAAGCTTTTTAACTTTTTTACCATGTAAGAATCCATTACCATCCTCAGTAACAACGCTCGATATCATCCCCTTTTTACTATCAAAGTTGTATGTCATTGTGGATGATTTGAAGGTTTGATCACCTTGCGTAAACTCTGGATCACCAATTACTTTACCCGTGCTGTCTTCAAGTCCTGATGCAAATACAGTGTTTGTGTTTAGGTCTACTTCAATGAATTCTGCGTTTAGAATTATATCCTGATATATTACCTCGGCATCACCATAAAGATATATTTTACGTTGAGATATATCCTGAACTATGGAATCTCTGGCATACCGCTCTACTTTGTCATCAATCTTTGTTCTACTAATATTTTCATCAATTACTGTATCTCCCCTAATACTAGTGGAAATAATGCGGTTTCCCACTATAGTATCCATATAAATCAGTGTGTCTCCATAAGCTATTGCCAATGAATCATTATAACTTGTTGTTATGCTATCAGTGATTAAAATTACTTTGGTAAATGAAGAGGATAATACGCTAAATGGGTTAAAACAGAAAACAATTATCCATAGCAATAATATTATTTTTTTGAAATTAATATTAACTATCAAACCTTTGTAGTTTTCTGTTTTTATAACTTTAATAAAATGCAAATATAATTCCAAAAATAAGAAGCCTCACAGAGCTCACCAATTTTGGTTAATACTATCAGGAACGTGTTAATTATAAAGATATTACAATGTATATAAAGATACCTTATTACTATTCAATTACCATTTTAAGTTCTTCTAGTTTATTTCCACTGGACTTAATCACAGTAAATTTATAAGGACTAATCGTAATAACCTCTCCTTTGTTAGGAATACTGCTGTAGTTGTGGATCAGATATCCTGCAAGAGTTTCATAGTCGTCAAGAACGGGGATATTAAATTTATACTTTTCATTTAAATAATCAATCTCAAGCCTTGCTGAGAATAAGAAAGTATTATCAGATATTTGTCTTTCCACATCTTCAACATTATCATGCTCATCCTCAATTTCACCAAATATTTCCTCTATAATATCTTCCATAGTTACAATTCCAGCAGTTCCTCCAAACTCATCTAACACAATTGCTGAGCTTTTATGTCCTGATATAAATTTCTGAAGTAATTCATTTGCGGGCATTGTTTCTGGATAGGGCTCAATTTCTCGAATAACTTCTTTAACTGATAATGGGTTGTTTAATAAATCATAAACATGTACATAACCTATAATTTTATCAATGGTGTCTTCGTAAATAAATATTTTTGAATGCCCTGTTTCCACTAGCATTTTATTATATTCTTCAACTTCTTTACCTATTTCAAGTGCTTTTATTTCAGTTCTCGGAACCATACATTCGCGCAATTTAACATGCTTGAAATCCATGGCATTTTGGATCATTTGAATTTCTTTATTTATTTCCTCATTTGTATCTCCACCTGCTGTTAATGAATCTTTAACATATTCTTCTAAATCAACAGCACTGAATGAATACGATTCTTTAGCTAGCTTAACCCTAAATATTACTTTCAAGATTAATTCGGATACCCCTATATACAATAATATTAATGGATAAAAAAGGTAGTAAAATAACCATACTGGCAATGCGAATGCTTTTAATATTGCATTGGGTCTTATACGGAATAAAACTTTTGGAATAAACTCAGCTACCAATAAAATTAAAAGAGTTGAAATAATTGTTTGACATAAAAGAACTGCATACTCTGAATTAATTGACGGTAGCAGAAGATCAATTATTAATGGCTCAAGTAAATTAGCAATTGCGATTCCGTAGATTACAAGTGCAATATTATTTCCCAATAATAATGCTCCGATAAATCTTGATGGATGATTGAAGAATGCCGAAAGAATTCGTGCTGGAATTATCTTGCGTTTAAGATCAAGCTCCTGAACCAAACGATTTGAACTAACAAAAGCTATTTCCATTCCAGAGAAGAACCCCGAAAACAATAATGAGAAGATGATTATAAGTCCGTTTGTACTCATGTATTATTTTAACAAATGTAATTATTATTTTTTCAATGGATTATCTGTTAATCGGGGTATATGGAATATTTAACTAACGTGATATGGAGTCTTCTTCAATGTCAAATTGACCTTTGATATTATAAATCTCATGTTCTGTAAATTCCTCATTTGCCCACATGCTATCTCCGAAAATTGTTTTATCTGGCATAACTAATTTTACAAATGTGTTGGATTTAATAATATTTTTTTTTTGATTCCAAATTAGGTTTTCTGTATATAGTTCTTCATTGGTTTCATAATTTTGTATGACCACGTTATTTCTTGCATTCATTATTTTGCGTTTTCGGTAGTCAATACCATAATTTGCGGTTATGTAAGATGTTTGATCTCCATTTTTATTAAAGAAGATTATTTCAAATCCATTAGGAAATTCATTATACTCATCTTCACCAACATATCGTTTCATGAGAGGGCTACTTAATCTGACCCTAATAAAACCTGAATCTGATCTCTCATAAACAATATCGTACGTAGTAATAGCAGCCAGAGTATCCTCTAATTGTGTGATCTCATTTATTCTCGATATTGAGTTCTCACAAGAAAAAATAATTACCCCAGTCAAAACTAGAATAATACTTTTTATTGATTTTAAGAACATAGCTATAGAGTTCGTTTACTTGGCAGCTCTAACCGTGGTTTTCTCATTAATCCAACATTCTACGGTATATTCATCGCCTTCATGAAGGTTGTAGAAAAATAAAAGCTCAGTGGTTGGGAAATATTTTTGATAAGAACTAATTCTCTTATTCATTGCTGTGGCAATACTAGGTTCAACAGAGCGAGCTTTTTTATATTGATCAACAGCTGCCCAATAGGCGACTTTTCTCGTTAGCTCATCATTTCCACATTCATTAGCTGCTGATGCATATAAATCTCCAATTATAATGTAAGGTTTGCCAACTTTCGGATTTAGATTTGCGGCTTTTCTAGCAATTGCACGGGCTTTTTCATTCTTTTGAAGAGACATAAAATCCTCAGCAAGGAATATTAATGCCTTGTAAGCTCTGGTTTCATTTTCCATTTTAATGGCTTCCTCAAGATAGGGGACTGCCTCCACATATTTCTCTTCTTTGAGCAACATTTTACCTATTAAGTATGCAGACTCTGGAGAAGGCTCTAGTCTATATAAGGCTACAGTGGAATGGAAATATAATGGTGATTCTATACAACCTTTTTTATCCAACAGCTTCGTTATCTTTTTAAGTAATTTTACATCCTCAGGATTAGCATCATATTTTTTCTGATATATTCTTACTAGGTCATCGCATTTGGCAAATGGTTCAAACGACTTTTCTATGGTACCCTTTATGTTGATGTACTCTTCTCCTTTTTTCCAATTGCCTGATTTATCATATTTATCAATATTATCATCAATGTAATCACTTAGCATATCGTAAGCATCCACAACGGCTAAGGTATCAACATATCCTTTTTTGGCCATTTTAGTAATTGACCTAAAATAGTATACGTATACTGATCCTTTTGCGTTTTCACCATCGAGTTCAATTGATTCTCCTAATATCTCGTATGCTCCAAGGTAGTTTTTGGAAGGACTAAGGTTATAATAATCTATACCTTTTCTGCCAAGTATACTGCCCACTTGCGGTTTCTTAGTTTTGTAGTGATACGGATAATAATGTACTCTCATATCATAAAGCATCATTAAGGTATCTGTCAACTCTTGTTTTCTGGTGGCATCCTTTTCTTTTTTGATACTATAGTTAATCATTTTTACCCCATCAACATATATATTTTCTGTAGCTTTTGGACAGTTGTCAAGTACATGCCTCCAATATTTTAATGCGGATGAAATAATATCACTTTTATATCCACTTGCTTTCCATTGTTTATAATCACCACGATAAAGGGATAAATTTTTAACACATTCAATACTGTCGTTGCCATATTTTGCAAGATCATCCTTTGTTGTGAAGCTTTGTGCTGTTGATGTCATAAAAAGACCTATCAAAAACACTAGTGTTAAAATTTCAGACTTAAGTTTCATGATAAACTTTTTAATTATTACTATCTGTATTTTCTTTTCTGGAACCAGTTTTCCTGTATTGATATGCCAAGAGAAATATCAACGAAATTTTCTTGAATCAAATCATTATCTGTTGTTCCTCTTCTTCCAAAATCTACTCCCAGGTCTATACCGGTTTTAGAGTTCTTCAGTGGGAAACTAACGCCAAAACTTATGCCAAACTCTGTAATTGGCTTATTATAAAATTTTAAATAGGATTGATTATATCGTAATCCCGCTCTATAAGTAGTTCTTTTAAAGATGGATGAAATATTAGTATGCTTAGGTGTGAAGGCACCCCCCAAAGTAACTCGCCATGAGTTTGAAAGAGAATCTTCAATGCCAAAAGCTCCAAATTCTTCCCATTTCTGCCACTCAAAATCTGCTCCAACTATCCAGTTTTTCTCATTGACAAGTGCAAGCCCAAATCCTAATCTGGCAGGTAATACCACTGTTCCCCCTTCATCTGGCCTATATTCTATGGTATCTATTACTTGCTCAATAATACCATTATAGCCCCCTATGATTGTTTTAGAGAGGTAATTATATTTAGCTGAAACATTGAATTTTTGGGCATATGTGGCGCCTATTGTTAGTTTCGTTTTTTCTCCTAGTTTTAAATCGTATTGTATCCCATAATCAAAAATAAAACCGCCAACACGAATGTGATTTTCTACCTTGGTGCCAAAAATATTGGATGAGTCAGGATAGAAAATCATATTTAATCGAGATGATTTCCCAAATAGGTAAGAGGCATCAATACCCACTCTAAGATTTTCGGAGATATTAAAGCCATTACCCCAAAATACTCGATTAAGGCCACCATCTCCAGAAAAAGAATGTACCACATCACTAAAGTTATCTACGGGAACGAGGACCTGAACATTGTAGCCTATTTTGCTAAAAGGCATTATCCCTGCTCCTGATCTCCACCATTTAGTTACAGGGAAACCAATGAAAATGTAGCTTAGAGTTGCATCATATCCGCTTTCTGTTAAAGTATTGGTTTTAAGAGTCGTAACATTGCCCGAAATGCCTATCTCAAATAAAAATGCTGATGAGTCTAATGTACCATATGATGCAGGATTGGCAGGGTTTATAATTGTTGGATCATGAAGAGCGATTCCCAATCCCCCCATTGCAACAGAAACCGTATTTAGGTTTTCCAAGTAAAGTTGACCAAGTCCGTATCTTGAATATGGAGAGTTTATTCCTGTCTGAGCATTTAACTGCAAACTAAAAACAGTGAATATCAGTATTATTATTAGATTAATTCTTTTCATTAAAATCAAGGATTTTTTTTAATCCATATACCACAATATTAGGGGATGCAAAGATGTTACTTTTTGCCAAGTTTTCAAAATATAAATAATCCCCCCCGCTAATAATTATTTTAAGTGGTGAAAATAAAGCTTCGTATTGGTTTATAATATGTTCCACTTCCATTTTTAACCCATTAATTACCCCAGAAGTGATTGATTCATCCGTTGTTTTGCCTATTAGATTCACTTCCTTACCTGCACTTGGTTTGTCCAATGTGGGTAATCCATGAGTAAATTTACCAAGTGAATCAAATCTCATTGTTAAACCCGGGCTAATTGCACCCCCAAGATATTCACCATCGGCATTTATAAAATCGTAGGTAACGCAAGTTCCCATATCAATAACTAAAACATTTTCATCAGGGTAAGCAGCAATTCCCGCTGCGGCAATGGCTATTCTGTCTTTTCCAAGAGTTGTGGTTGATTGATACATGTTTTTGAATGGTACATTTGTAGTATGATTTAACTCAATAAAATAACCTTTCTCTTGTAGTAAATTAGATATTTGACCATCATGATTAGAAACTGATGATAGGATTGATGAGCATATATCAGGAAAAGAAACAATAACTTCTTTTACAACCTCAATAAGCTTGTCATTAATTACTCGAAAGTCTATAATTTCATCATTACTGAAAACAGCAATTTTAGAAGATGTATTTCCTATGTCAACTATTAATTTCAAAAGCACTTTGTGTAATTACCAAGCAAAAATAATACTATGTATTTGCACGAGGGAGATTTTTATGATTTTTTTTGATAAAACGAAAAATTGTGTACTTTTGCGATCGTTTTTATTGGTACCATAGCTCAGTAGGTAGAGCAACGGACTGAAAATCCGTGTGTCCCTGGTTCGATCCCGGGTGGTACCACTTTAAAAACCTAATTTCCCCTTGATACCATTTGTGTCAAGGGGTTTTTTATTTTATTTTGATCTACTAAACTAAAATATGAAACTCCATTAAAATTTAGTATTCTTTTAATATATAGAGATCAAACTATCTTTTTACTTACTGTTTTTAATTGGCTATTCATTTATGCATGACTATTAATCATTAATATTGATATAACTGCGCTTTTGAGATTTGATTTAATACATTTGTAAAAAATCAATAATCAATGATTGTAAATACTAGAGGCATAGTTATAAAACAAACTAAATTCTCCGATTCTGGTGTTATTGTAAAGATATTCACAGAACAATATGGTATGCAATCATTTTTTGTTAGAGGACTAAGAAGTAGGAAGTCAAAAAGTAAAGCGGCAATGTTTCAACCTCTCTCAATACTTGATTTGTCAATTAATTTCTCCGATAAAAAATCTCTTCAGACCATAAAAGATATTGATTTAGCATACTCATATAAAAGCATACCTGACAATATGGTAAAGAGGTCTTTACTGTTTTTTATTGTGGAACTACTCTATAAATGTTTGAAGGATGAGGTTAAAAACAAGGAATTATTCGAGTGGATAAACGGATCATTGGTTTGGTTAGATATTGCCAATGATGGGTATGCTAACTTTCACTTGCTGTTCATGATGCAGTTTACAAAGTTTTTGGGGTTTTATCCGTCAATGTCAGGAATAAATGATATATCGGTTTTTGACCTTCAGGATGGGCAGTTTACAAATACTATTCCAATGCATGGTAATTACCTATCTGGTGATCAGGTCAATAATATAACATCCATATATTCCATGAGCCTTGAAGATGCTACATCAATAAAATTTAATAGGGAGAATAGAATGCAGGTTTTGGAAAACCTTATCAAATACTATAATTTTCACATTCCTTCCATGGGTAGTTTTAAATCTTTGGAAATACTAAGCGTAATATTAGATTGAGTATTTATATAAATTGCATGCCAAAGACGCTGGAAAATTCATTATTTAATATCAAATGGACATCTTTTATATCAATCTCTTTTCCCAATTCTTTGGCAATTGAAGTAACTGATTTTCCTTGGATACCGCAAGGTACTATATAGTTAAAATAATCCAAATTAGTATTTATATTTAATGCAAAACCATGCATGCTTACCCAATGACTTGTTCTTACCCCAATAGCGCATATTTTCCTAGCTTTAATGGGGTTATCAGAATCAAGCCAGACACCTGTAGCTCCTTCTGACCGAGTTGCAAAGACATCAAAGTGGTTCAATGTTTTTATGATTACTTCTTCTAAGTTGTGGATGTAGTTTTTTATTGAAACACCAAAATTATCCAAGTCAAGTATTGGATATCCAACAATTTGACCAGGGCCATGATAGGTAATATCTCCACCACGATTTATTCTATATAATGATGCTCCCTTACTTTTTAAAAAATCTTCACTTATTAGTAAGTTATCCTGTTTGCCACTTTTACCTATGGTGTATACATTGGGATGTTCGCAATAGATAAGAAAATTTGGAGTAGCAGATTTAATCTCATTTTTTCTATTGTTTTCTTTTATGGAAACAATTTCATCAAAAAGCTTTTCCTGATAGTCCCAAGCTTTTTGATAGTCAATCAATTCGATGTTTATATTTTTTACATTTTTGTTCACCATAATTGCTGATTACAAATCGCGAACATGTTTCTCAGCTCTGTATGAAGATCTAACTAAAGGACTACTCTCAACAAAACGAAAGCCCATTTTTAACCCTTCTTCTTTATAATCTGCAAATAGCTCTGGTGTAATGTACTCCTTTACCAATAGATGCTTTTTTGTGGGCTGAAGGTATTGACCAATTGTTACTACTTCTACCCCAGAATTCCTCATATCATGCATAGTTTCGATTACCTCATCACTTGTTTCGCCCAATCCTACCATTATTCCCGACTTGGCAACTACACCTGTTTTTGCAATTATGTTAAGGGTTTTAAGGCTTAGATCATATTTTGCTCTACTTCTTGCCCATGGGGTAATTCTTCTGACGGTTTCAAGGTTATGTGAAACAACTTCTTGTCCAGCCTTGCATACTGGTATTATTATTTCGTCACGACCATCAAAATCTGGAATTAGAGTTTCAATGGTAGTTTGAGGTCTTATTCTTTTAATTTCCTTTACCGTTTTAATCCAAATATCCATACCTAGATCCTCAAGGTCATCTCTGTCTACAGATGTTAGAACACAATGCTTCAATTTCATTAGGTTAACAGTGTTTCCAACCCTTTCAGGCTCTTTTAAATCAACTGCCAAAGGACGTCCTGTTTTTACGTTACAGAAACCACAAGAACGAGTGCATATATCCCCTAATAGCATAAGTGTTGCTGTGCCACGTCCCCAGCACTCATCCATATTAGGGCAATGGCCACTTGTACATATTGTATGAAGCTTGTTTTTTTCTACTATATCTCTTACTACTCTATATTCTTTACCCGATGGTATATTACTTTTCAACCAGTGAGGCTTTCTTAATGTCTTGTCCAATTTCAAACTATATTATTAATTTCCAATCTGGAATATTGATGGTTATTTCAAAGGGCAAAATTATATAAATAAAGCATAAATAACGACATTTATCAAAATAGATATAAATAGTCATTAAGCAAACAAGTGTAGTTTTTACCATTATGATATTCTTTCCAACATACTCTCTATGATTACATAGTATAAAAAACAACTAAATAAACTATTTTTGTCTCGCAAGACTGACAAACATATCCATGAAATACTATTTTACATTAGCCATATTAGTATTAACTATATCGTTTTCATTTGCACAATTAGGCAATAAGGTTGTTGATCATGAGATTATGGTTCAACTAAGCAATTCAGATTATTTAGGTGATCTTCTGGAAAATCATAATCTCGAAGTTCTGGATATCCTATCTGCACGATTTAACATATACCTATTGCAAATAAAAGATAAAGTCAAATCTAA
Source organism: Lentimicrobiaceae bacterium (assembly GCA_002708315.1). Classification (GTDB taxonomy): domain Bacteria; phylum Bacteroidota; class Bacteroidia; order Bacteroidales; family F082. The sequence goes on along the minus strand of PANC01000031.1, from coordinate 80,415 downwards.
TTCTGAAGTAATTTCTCGCTTAAGAACAGTTAATTATATTCATAATGTTCAAAGTAATCATTTTGTAGTAATACGAAATACTCAACAGAATATTCCCAATGATTCATTATTCGAGGATCAATGGGCCTTGCTTAATACTGGTCAGGGGAGTGGTTATGCAGGGGCTGATATAAGCGCTACTCTTGCATGGGATATTACCACAGGAGGAGTTACTGCGCATGGAGACACAATTGTTGTTGCCGTTGTTGATGATGGATGTGATATTGAACAGAATGACCTTAATCTTTGGAGGAATTATAATGAAATTCCCAACAATGGCATTGATGATGATGATAATGGTTATGTTGATGATTATAATGGTTGGAATGTATATAATAACAGTGGTGATATACCTCCTACTAATCATGGAACTCATGTTAGTGGAATTATTGGAGCCATTGGCAATAATGATAGGGGAATTTCGGGTTCAAATTGGGATGTAAAAATTCTACCCATTGCAGGTGAATCTAGTACAGAATCAATTGTTGTGAAAGCACTTTCCTATGTTTATGAGGTAAGGGAGAAGTATGATCAAACAAATGGTATTGAGGGAGCATTTATTGTGGCTCAAAATAATTCATTTGGTGTTGATAAAGGGCAACCAAATCAATACCCAATATGGGAAGCAATGTATGATTCATTGGGGTCAATTGGAATACTTAGTATTGGCGCTACTGCTAACAGATCATGGGATATTGATAGCGTAGGTGACATACCCACAGCCTTTGAAACACCATTTATGATATCAGTTACAAATACCACAAATAGGGATTTTAAAAATAATAGTGCAGCTTGGGGTAAAACAACCATTGACTTGGGTGCTCCTGGGACAATAATTTGGTCACTTGGACTAAATAATACCTATAGAATGAGCTCTGGGACATCAATGGCTACCCCTTTTGTTTCTGGTGCTATAGCGCTTCTTTTGTCAGCAGCTGATTCGGCATTCATTAACAACTATAAAAATAATCCAGCACAGGTAGCCCTTATGCTAAAGGAGTTTATTTTAAATGGTGTTGACATATTACCAGATTTGGATAGTATAACAGTATCTGGAGGCAGATTAAATTTATTTAAATCATTGAATCTTATGCTTGGCAATGCAGCAATTGATGTTAATCCACAATTAATCTCAGAAGAACTTCCTCTTGGCTACACATTAACCAAGTCTATTTTCATAACCAATTTAGGATCCGATACAATCAATTATGAGATTAGTATCGATAACAATCCGGGGTGGATTTACCTTTCTGATGTTGAAGGTCAATTAATGGACAACGAAACAGATACAATTATGGTTGAACTTTCAACCATGAATATAGATTCTACTGGTGTATATTCATGCATAATAAATATTTCTGGTCAAAACATCGATACTAGTTACACCTCGGTTATTATGAATGCCTTTGATGACTCGGGTATACCGGGTGGTAACACTAATAAAGTTAATGTATATCCAAATCCGTTTGGTGATGTTGTGAGATTTGATTGCAAAATAAGAGGTCAAGGCGAGTATTTGATCAATATTTATGACATTTTAGGAAATGAGGTATATAAACACCAAGAAATTAATCGAAACTCAAGCATTACACATATTTGGCATTGTGATGCGGTTAAAAGCGGCATATATTATTATGAAATATCATTTAATGATGTAAACATATATTCCGGGAAATTATTTAAAAATTGAATCCTAAATATCTGGGCCGTTAATTTCACAAACAATTTTTATAATTACACTTCAAGATAGGAGGAAATTACTACTTTTGCAAACCTTCATCAGTTGCCCAAGTGGCGGAATTGGTAGACGCGCTGGTCTCAAAAACCAGTTCCTTTTGGAGTGCCGGTTCGATCCCGGCCTTGGGTACTTAAGAGATCAACAAAATGTTGATCTCTTTTTTTCATCTAAGAGCAGTCTTATAAGCTTCTATTGCCCTATTTCGTGCATACTTATGTTCGATAATTGGTTTAATATAATTGTCCGAATCAAAGTTTGGTATCCATTTATTAATGTATTGATTCTGATTATCAAATTTCTTTTGTTGTTCAATTGGATTAAATATCCGAAAATATGGCGCAGCATCGCACCCTGTACCTGCTGCCCATTGCCAGTTACCATTATTTGAGGACAATTCATAATCCAATAATTTTTTAGCAAAATAAGCTTCTCCCCATCTCCAGTCAATTAATAGATGCTTGCATAAAAATCCTGCAGTAACCATTCTAACCCTATTATGCATGTAACCTGTTTGATTTAATTCCTTCATACCAGCATCAACAATTGGATAGCCTGTGGTGCCATTGCACCAGTTTTCAAAATCACTTTTACTATTTAACCAATTAATGCTATCATATTTTGATCTAAAATTACCAGAGATAACTTTGGGGAAATTGAATAATATCTGCATGAAAAATTCTCGCCAAATAAGTTCGCTTGTAAACGCATAATTTTTATTAAAAACCTTTTGCAGAATCAAACGAATACTAACGGTTCCAAATCTTAAATGAGGACTTAAATGACTCGTGGAATGTAAATATGGGTAATTTCGTTCCGTAGAGTAATTATCTAAGTCTTCAATATTAAATGGTTTGACCTTTATGGATGACCTAATGAAACCGAGTTCTTCTAAAGTGGGTATTCTATGATTCGAAATATTGTAGTTATGATTTTGTTCAGATACTTTTTCTATTGGCAAAATCTCTTTAAAGGAGGATAACCATTTGTTTTTGTATGGTGTATAAACAGTATATGGATGTCCATCATTTTTAGAGATTTCATTTTCTTCAAAGATTACTTGATCTTTATAGGTTATGAAATTAATTTTTTTTCTTCTAAGGGACTGGCCAATTTCATAGTCTCTCTCTAGAGCATAAGGCTCATAATCTTTATTAGCATAAACATCGGAGATATTATACTCGTCTACGAGCTTTTCTATAAGTGACTTTGGATTTCCCTTTAAAATAAGTAGTGATGAATTATAATTGTGAAGTTGCTTATCTATTCCCAGGATATTATCATGTATGAAAGATATCCTAGGATCATCAATGTCTAGTTCTTTTGTGATATTATCATCAAAAATAAATACAGTTAAAACTGGATTACCTCTTTGAATTGCTTTTAGGAGAGCAGTGTTATCATCTAATCTTAAATCTCGGCGAAACCAGAACAGAGAGTTCATTATTATATTAGTTAATTATTTGTTGGGCCAAATAGGTGCACTAATTTTTTTTCTCTAAAATTGAAGATATTACGTAATTCTTTTTTAATTATTACGTAGTTTATAATTGCTCCTAAGAATCCAATGGGTGGTTTGTAAGTGATTGTATCTTTCATTAAAACTCCATCTGTCATAGGAACTAAAGTATGCTCATGATACCATAACTTATATGGACCATGTAATTGATTGTCCACGAAATAGAGACCTTCTTTTACATGGGCAATTTCTGTTACCCAACTCATGGATATTCCCAGTAAAGGTTTCACCTTATATTTAATTATTTGACCTTCATGCATTTTATTTGGTAACGTGCCTGACGTAATATTGAAACCCATATGCTCTGGAGTAATGGTTTTAAGATTCGTAGGATTTGAAATAAAGTCCCATGCTTCTTCCATTGTTGTATTTAATTTCTGCTCTCTTTTAAATTGATAAACTGGCATTCTAATGGTCATTTAAATTTAATAAAATTCTATGTAATCAATATCAATTTCAAAATTACCTTGTTTCTTGTTGCTAACTATTAACCCTATCCTTATAATATCGTTAAAATCACTAGAATTAAGATTTTTTTCTGTTTGCCTATTTAACTGGTATTCTTTAAAATTTTTTAGAGGTATTAATGTTGTCTTCCATACCCATGATGTTGTCTCTAAGGCTGTCTTAAAATAAGGAAGGTAATAGGCGTCGTTTTTGAGTAGTCTAACACTTACTTTTTGACCCCTGCTTCTATAGCGCACCTTCATAATTGTAAAATCTGAAAGGTTTATATTGCTTTTAAAACTTCTTACAGAAGCAAAACCGCCATTGTTTTGAAGGGAAATAGTACCCTCAAAATTCATATAATTGTTAGAGATGTTGGCAGTTGAATTAGATAGTCCACCCATAACTCCATCATTAACTACTAACCATTTATTTCCTTGCTTTGATTTACCAAAATCTATTACATAATTAGTAGAGATAGTTTGCGTCACAATCGCGATAAGTATAAATATAGTTTTCATGTTTTTTTAAAATAAAGGAGACCGGGTCATATAACGAAGTGCGTATGAGGAACTCGTTATACGATACCCGGTCAGTGGATAAGATTGATTTAATTAATTTAAAAAATTCACTTTACGTGTTGTAATCATGTTTCCTGCTGCAATCCTAAGGAAATATATTCCACTGGATAGAGTAGAGATATCAATTGAGTTCGTTTGTGTAGATTTCAATATGTATCCTGGAGTGGTAGTTTGAACCAATGTTCCTGTGATATCATATAAATCTATATTCACAAATGAATCTTCTAATAGAGTGTAATTTATATTTACTACTGATGTAGCTGGATTTGGAAAGACCGAAATAGAATTCTTGTCTAAAACCGATTCCAGAACTGAAGTTACCAATGGTAACTCTACCAATGTTCCTCCCTCTGGTAATGCAACCCATAAACCAAAAGATGGGCCATCTTCATTGTTAGAAGGATTCAAGAACCCTGAAGCTACGATAGTTATGGCATAATTATCCAAGCCAAGTGCAGCTAATGGCGCCTCGTATTCTGCCACAGTTGTGCTACCTGTTTCATCTCTTACGGCTAAGCGATAGTTATCAGTTGGAAGCTCTAAATATCCGGCATAATCTCCGTACATTAAGTCGTCTACTATTGTCCCGGCGCCTACACCAACTTCTACTATATCAACAGTTGGCGCATCCGTTGAACCATGGAACACTAAAACATCTGTATTGGATGGATTGGTAGCTTCTTCTCTCGCCATGGAATAAACGTAAATATCGAATGGTTTCACTGGATCATAACCGTTAGGACTTACTATACCATTTGCGATAAGAATATATTTTTCATCTGCTTGAAGAGTATAATTCTGAGACCAAATTGGGTTGTCTGGACTAGAGCTACCTGGACCTGCAATTGAAATTGTGAATTCTTGATCAGCTGGTGCATCGATAAATGGAGATGCAGTTCTAAATGTGAAATCATCAAGTAACAGTACATTATCCAACCATACATCCACCACTTCAGCTGCTAGATCAGCTGAATTATGAATTACCTGGACTCTAGCTGTTGTAGCAGGCTGAAAAGCTGGAAGTTGAATTAAACTTCCTCCCTGAGGCAATGCTACCCATAGACCAAATTCTTGGCCATTATTGTTAAGTGCAGGATTTAAGAAACCACTTGCTACAGCAATTATAGAATAATTGTTTAATTCAAGAGTCTCTAAAGGAACATAAAACGATTTCACGGTATTCTCTCTGTTTTGATCTTTCACATCTATGATGTAATCTTTGGTAGGTAATTCAATATAACCAGAAAAGTCACCATAACTTAAATCATCTATCGTTAAAACTGATTCATTTCCCTGTTCGATTATATCAACTGTAGGTGCATCTGTTGCACCATGAAAAACCATTAAGTCAGTGAAGCCATTTTGCATGGACATTTCTTGCCCCATGTCGTAAACAAAAATGTTAAAAGGCTCTGCTGGTGAATAAGATTGAGTTGAAATAACACCAGATGCCACTAATACATAAGTTTTATTCTCGTCCAATGAATAGGTTTCTGACCATATTGGATTTAGGGGGTTATTACTCTCTCTATCTGTTATCGAAATGGTAAAATCCTCTTCAGCTGGAAAATCGACAAAAGGTGTTGCAGTGTGAAATTGAAAGTTATCCAATACAAGACTATCATTCACCCATACATCAATAATTTCTGCGTTTAAGTCTGGGGAGTTGTGTATAATTTGAACCCTAGATGTAGGCTCATAAATCGGTAGAGGAATCATTTTTCCTCCAGATGGAAGAGCTACCCACAGGCCAAAACTTGCTCCATTGTTATTCATTTGAGGTGAGAGAAAACCTGAGGCTACAGTAACCAGTGAAACTCCTTGAAGATTTAAAGATTCTAAGGGAACTGCAAATTTTTGCACAGATACTTCACCCTTGTCATCCATAATATCAAGAATATAGTCGTTAGTGGGCAATTCTAGGTAATTAGTGAAAGATCCATAGCTTAGGTCATCAGCTATTGTTCCAGCTCCCAGACCTATTTCTACTACATCTACTGCAGGTGCATCAGTTGAACCGTGAAATATCATTACATCGGTATTTGACGGATCTGCTGCTGTCTCTCTTCCTAAGGGATAAACGTAAATGTTAAATGGTTTAACTGGATTGTAACCATCTGGAAATACAATGCCGTTTGCCACTAAAACATAAGATGCTCCTTCTTCGAGGGTGTAATCTTGTGACCACAATGGGTCGGTTGCTGATTTACTATCGCTATCTTTGATAGAGATTTTGAATTCCTGTTCTGCTGGCGCATCAATAAATGGAGTAGCAGATCTAAATTCAAAGTTGTCAATTAATAGCACATCATCAAGCCAAACATCTACAAACTCTGCAGCATTATCTGCGGAATTATGGATCACTTGAACACGTGCGGTTGGGTTTTGGGCTATTGCTGAGATATGTGAAAAGCCTAGTATCAATGCAATAAATGTTGCGAAAATAATTTGTGATTTTGTTTTCATTTTAGTAATATTTTGTGATTATAGTTTAGTTTCTTAGTTTGTGTAATCAGTTGTGATGTTAATAGTTAGCCAGTGGGACGAGGCCGCACCGACTAACTAAAATCACGTCATTGGAATCTAATTTGGGAGTAATACAGCGTCAATTACATGGATTACTCCATTTGTTGCATTTGTATTAACCGCGATAATTTTGCTTGTTTCGTTTATTGTTAAGTTTGCTAGATTAATCGATATGTCTTGACCTTGAACAGTTGCCAGATCACCGTTTGGCCCTAATATACCTGGAAGATCAGTACTATAAGCACGCCCTGAAACAACATGATATGTTAGAACAGAGATTAATACGTCTAGTGGTATATCATTCAAACTGTTCCACTGTGGACTGCTGTCTAATAATGCTTGAAATGCTGCATTAGTAGGTGCAAACACTGTGAATGGACCATTACTACTGAGAACTGAAATTAAATTTTGTTCTGGAGTTCCTTCGTTAGCTGTTCTTGTTAAAGCAGCAACAAGTGAAGTGAATTCACCGTTTTCAGTTAGGGCTACAGCTGTCTCAACAATATTTCCTACAGGAGGAAGTAGAACATTATTAATAACATGCACAACACCTGATCCACTTTCAATATCAACTCCTACAATCTCGGTGCTTCCATTGATGAAGTTCCCTGATTCAGTAAGACTGAAATAAATATTATTTCCATTTAATGTTGAGGCTTCCCTTGGAATATCGGAACTTAGTACTTTAGCTCCTACTACATGATACGTTAGGACTGCGCCAAGGGTTGCTGCATCTATGCCTTCAGGATTGATACCCGCGGCGTTAAATGCATCATTGGTTGGTGCAAAAATTGTTAAATTAGGAGTTGTCAATAGGGCTGTTACAAGGTCAGCTTTAACTGCTGCCGCGATTAAGGTAGAAAAGTTCTTGTTAAAATAAGCTGGTTCCAAAACAGTATTAACAAACTGTAAAATTGCAGCTGGAACTAAAACCTGATCAATAGTATGTATAACTCCATTTGAAGCAACTACATCATACGGCATGATAACATTTGCGTCATTCACCATAATTCCGGATGAAATACTTACGGTCACATCTGTGCCTTGAAGAGTTTGAACCATTCCAGCTTGAAGTTGAGTTGAAATTACGCTTGATGGAACAACATGATAGAGAAGTATCTGTTGAAGAACTTCCACAGGTACATCGTTGATATCTGTTTGTCCTATTGCACCTAGAAGCGCTGTAAATGCTTCGTCCGTCGGTGCAAAAACTGTGAAAGGCCCTGCACCTTGAAGATCGTCATCTAATCCGGCAATGGTTAGAGCGGTCGCAAGGGAGTTAAATCCACTCGCCTGAGCAATTTGAACAATGTTGTCCGGCTGAACTGGAGTGGGATCGTTATCGTCATCTTTATTGCATCCTGCAAAAATTAAAGAAGAGGAGATTAAAAGTGCTAGTGTTAAAAATTGTGTTTTCATTTGTTTGTGATTTAAATTTAGTGATTTAAGTTTAGTGATTTTAATTTATTGTCTAACTAATAATTTGTAAATATTCGACAAAGTAAAGTTAAATAATTTAAATGACCAAGAAAAAAGTGTAATAAATTAGACAAAAAATACTTTGTCACTGATAATCAATGTATTAAAATTCGATAAAAATTTAAATATTTAAAAAAAATGTCTATATTTGCGCCTTAAATAGGTAGACATGGAATCATATTCAGTGGCACAAGTTGAATCAATTACAGGGATTAGTGGTCATAAATTAAGAATTTGGGAAAGGCGTTACAAGTTTCTCAAACCAAAGAGAACACCTACGAACATAAGGTTTTACACAGCAGATGATTTAAAGCTCCTTATTAATGTGGGAATTTTAACAAGGCATGGGAATCGAATATCCAAGATAGGCAGCCTATCCAATAAGGAAATATCTGAAAAGGTATTAGATCTTCTAACTGATACAGATACAGACTTTGAAGATGATATATCAAGTTTAATGTTAAGCGCAATAAACTTTGATGAAAATCTTTTTAATAATATTTTTCAACGTCAACTGGTTAGAAGTGGATTTTTAGCAACCATAACAGATCTAATTTATCCTTTTCTAAATCGTGTAGGAGTAATGTGGACAGCTAGCAGGGTAATTCCATCCCAGGAACATTTTATTACGAACCTAGTTAGACAAAAAATAATAAGCTCTATCGATAGCTTGCAACAACCAGCACATGATGCACCTGAAATACTTTTGTTCCTGTTCGAAGGTGAGGATCATGAACTGCCACTGTTAATTGCCTCATTCATTATTAAAGACTTAGGATGGAAAGTATACTATCTTGGTCAAAATGTTCCCTTAAACGATATCGTTACAATAATTAAAAAAAGAAACATACCAACTGTTATGTCTATGATTACAGCGCCGCAAATTGATAAGGTATCCAATCTAATCTACGACCTGATATCAAATACCGACGTTCACCTTATATTATCTGGAAGCAAGAAAAACATCCCAAATTTCGAAAATCTAGAAACTGTTTCCGTTGTAAATGATCCTAAGGAACTTATATCACATCTCCATAATCTTGATAATAAGTAATTTTTAACGTAATTAATTACTATCATTGCCCACATGAAACAAAATCTTTTTGGCAAGAGTTTAAGAGAACTTCAAGACATAGTTGTTCAGATGGGATTACCTAAATATACTGCCAAGCAATTAGCACAATGGCTTTATCAGAAAGATATTGCCTCCATAGATGAAATGACAAATCTTAGCAAAAAAGCTAGGGGTATGTTGAGCGATAAATACTTGTTGGGACTTTCTGCTCCTATTTCAGCTCAGGAATCAAAAGATGGAACAAAGAAATATTTATTTAGTATAGGCGACAATGGATATATTGAATCAGCCTTTATTCCTGAATCCAAAAGAAATACTATTTGTGTCAGTTCTCAGGTAGGTTGTAAAATGAGATGCTTGTTCTGTATGACAGGTCGCCAAGGATTGAAATCAAACCTTACCGCATGCGAAATCCTTAATCAAATTAGAAGCTTACCAGAGTGGCAAAAGTTGACAAACATAGTTTTTATGGGAATGGGTGAACCCCTTGATAATTTGGATGCTGTTCTAAAAAGTTTAGATATTTTAACTTCAAATTGGGGTTTTGGATGGAGTAAACGTAAAATAACTGTAAGTACAATTGGAATTGTTCCTGCAATGAGGCGATTTTTAACAGAGAGTGAATGTCATTTAGCTGTTAGTTTGCATTCTCCGTTTGAATCGGAGCGAAAAATGCTAATGCCAGTTAGCCACGTGCATTCAATAGAAAGTATAGTTAAAGAAATTAAAAGGCATGACTTGGGGAGACATCGTAGAATATCCTTTGAATACATTGTTTTTGGTGGAATAAATGATACATCGAAGCATGTTAAAGAACTTGCAAGGGTTCTAAATGGAATAAATTGTAGGATTAATCTAATAAGATTTCATGAAATACCCAAAACTCCTCTTGCATCAACCGATGAAAGACGATTACAAATTTTTAAGGATGCGCTAAACAATAAAGGTATTTTTACTTCAGTAAGAGCTTCCCGTGGACAGGATATTGATGCTGCATGTGGGTTGTTATCAACTAAAAATCAGCAGCCTGCCATACCTGAAATTAAAACTATTGCATAATATATTTATACTGATTCCTCAATACAACAAATACTGATGTAAGCATAAACAATATTAATATCCCGGCATGTGGGAAATAAAAATGCCTAATTTTGAAATTTTATAATGTGATATGATTGGAAGAGGATTTGCAAGTGACAACTGGTCTGGAGTTTGTCCAGAGATTATGACAGCCCTAAATGATGTAAATGAAGGACATATTTTTGCCTATGGTGAGGGTAATGAAGAAATCTCTGCTACTTCTCGCAAGATATTTAAGAAATATTTTGGTGATGACATAGAAATATTCTTTGTGTACAATGGAACAGCAGCTAATGTGTTAGCGGTCAAGCATATAATACAATCGTATCACGCTATAATAACAGCTAATACTGCCCACCTTACAGAGGATGAGTGTGGTGCACCAGAAAAATTTATAGGCTCAAAAATACTTGAGGTTAATACCACTAATGGTAAGATTATTCCTGAACAAGTAGAGCCTTTTATGAATAGTATTGGATTTCAACATCATAGCCAGCCAAAGGTTATTTCAATATCTCAGGTAACGGAAATGGGCACAGTATATTCACACCAAGAAATATTAGCTCTCGCCGATTATGCTCATGCAAATGATATGTATTTGCATATGGATGGAGCTAGGATTAGTAATGCAGCTGTTTCATTGGGATCTGATTTTAAAAGTTTTACAACAGATGTAGGAGTTGATATCCTTTCATTTGGGGGAACAAAAAATGGGTTGATGTTTGGAGAGGTAGTAATATTTTTTAATAAAGATTTAGCTAATGACTTTGAGTATACAAGAAAACAAGGAATGCAATTACATTCTAAGATGAGATTTATTGCAGCTCAATTTACACAATATCTAACCAATGATTTGTGGCGCAAAAATGCTCAAATAGCTAACGATAAGGCAAAATTACTTGCTAGAAAAATTTCTGACATAAAACAACTAAAAGTAAGTCAGGATACCCAAGCAAATGGTGTATTCGTTATGATACCAGTAAGGATTATTTGCATTTTACAAAATGAGTATTTTTTCCATGTATGGAATGATACTCCGCAATTAATAAATGGTGTGGATTACAAAGAGGTAAGGTTGATGTGTTCATGGGATACAACGGATGGTGACATTGATGGGTTTATTGATTTAACCAAAAAAGTGCTAGCAGAAAACGATATTTAGAGATTACAATCTATTCAATTACCTTATCATTGTGAGAATTCACAAAGAGGATGGTGCCAGTTTTATCAAAACCATTGAATGTATCTTCTTTCTTAACAGAGTCTTCATGAAATCCCAATATAACTAATCCCGCATCTCCGGATTTTTCATTAACAAGTTTCTTTGCGCTTAAATCATGATCTTGTGGAATGATCTCTATATTGTTCGATGTTATTGGCAGTCGGCCTGATCTTATAAGCTCTTTCATTTTGATAAGACTTTCTGCTTCCAATTCAGGCGGGCATACATTAAAAATTCTTATATCTGTTTTTTTCCAGTCGGGATGACCTGATATAATAAACCCAAGCAGTATCATTAGGTTAGCATTTGAAGAATCAGATGAGGATATCCAAATGTGAATTCCATTCTTGAAGTTTACCTTTCTTTCGCTAGAAGCAAGTATAAGTACATCAAAATTACCGGCATTAACAAGTGCAAAATTCTCGACAATATGTTCCAAATTCCCTGGTTTATCTTTGTCAAATTCAAATATTACCATATTATTCTCCATACCTGCAATTCCTGGTATTTGAATTGATTGTGCAATTGCAGAGGTATATGATGGTGATATTATAGTATCTAGATAAACATGACTCCCAGTTTTGCTAATAATTTTATTTATTTTTAATAGTTCATCTTCGGCCTGCTCATGGGTTGCTTTTGAATAGTACCCCTCGATTCTGTGGAGGTATGTGCCAAATCCGTATTTATAGGATATCCAGTTCAATAGCGTTAGTGCCATTTTCCTCTCAAAGGTACTTTTTGAGATACATATTGCACTAGGTCTCCATTCGTGATAAGCCCTTTTACGTCTTTTACGCTGGAGAAATACCTGTAAATTTCTATTTAATTGAAATATTGCATTTGAAAATATTGAAACAAATCCTTTACGCTTTTTGTGATAACTATTTATATAAAAATATAAGCTGGTCATAATAATGAATGCCAGCATAGCATAAAAGGTATTTATTTTAAACATTACCCATAATGATATTATGAACCCGAGTAGTGATAAATACCACTTACTATTATAAGATGGTCGATATGATGGTGATGATCCAAAATGGTTCAAAAAAGAAATTAGGCAAAGTGCACCATATGTTAACATAAAAAACATAGATATAATTTCTGCAACGGAATTAACATTACCCAATGAAACAAAAGCAATTGCTATTATCAGAGTAATTATGGAGCTATTTATTGGTTCGTTATCCTTGTTTCTTCCGTGGGAAAGCCATTTATTTAATTTATTACTGGGAAAAGCATTGTCCGAAGCAAGTGCCTGCAAAGTTCTTGGTGCCACCATAATAGATCCTAGTGCTGATGAAATTGTTGATGCAGCAAGTCCAAGCGGTATAATCCAACTGCCTTCTATGGCTATATTTCCCATTACAAATTGATTATTTACTAACTCTTCAGGGCTTGCGCTAACTGATAGTTTATACGAAATAAAAAAGTAGATAATCATTCCCACGAATGCTGCAGCTATGGTACCAATGGGGATGGATCTGGATGGGTTTTTCAAGTCACCAGATAAGCCTACTCCTGCTGTTATACCTGTAAAAGCTGGAAATATTATCGCAAAGACAAGAAAAAAATCGTTACTGTTTTTAAAATCAATATTGAAGAAACTAAAATCTGAACTGGTTGCAGTATCTCCATTTCCAGCAAAGAATAAACCAAGTGAAATAAATAATATTACAACAACAAAGTAAAGTGCTTTAACACCTAAGTTGGCACCTTTAATTAGAATCACTATGCCAAGTAATAGTATGGCAGGTAAACTTATGGCCTGTCTTGGCAAATTGATTTCATAAACCTTTTCAACATACTCAAAAAAGAACTGAAATGATTCGGTAAAGGCGATAACATAGAAGGCAACACTAATTGCCTGGGAAAGAAAAAGAGCTATGCCAATGGTGGCACCTATGTTTAACCCAAAGGATCTTGATATTATAAAATATTCTCCACCACCTTCAACTCTCTTATTACTTGCAATCTCGGAAATAGCTAATGCTGTTGGAATTGTGACCAGATGTCCTAGAATTATTATTGCTATCACACCCCAAAACCCTAAAGTGCCCACTGCAAAACCAAATCTCAGAAATAATATTGCCCCTAATATCGTTGAAATTGCCGTAAAGAACACAGGTGCTGTACCAAATTTTCCTGACATTGTTTTCTTTCTCATTTCTAATTAAATTTTCGGATAATAACAAAGATAAAACTTTATGCATTAATTCAGATTTCTAAAAACCTGTATTATTCGCAGCTTCTCCATAAACAGTATGAGTTCGATCTTTTCGGGTAACATAACCAACTTTTTTCTTGCTTATTTCATAATTAGAATTTAAATTAAAGCTCATTATATCAGTTATTTTAAATGGGTCATGTAAAAGTTCAAATTTAAGAAAAATGCCTTGGGAGATATCCTAATCTCAATTTAGATTTAGTCTTTTTAACTATTTGTCATTAGATATTTAAATTAAATTTCAATAAAGATTCAAAATATTACGTTTATTTTTGTGGCAATTGGTTTTTTGTATCTCAGTTATTTCACCCAGTGAAGATATTTATGAACGCAGAATTTTATAAAAGTCTAAAGATAGTTTTACTTATTCTTATGTCTATCATTAGCAGCTCTTCATATGCTCAACAAAAGTCGCGTGTGATTATTGAGCATGCAGATGCTTACAGATATAATGCGCGTATTGATAAGGATGTACAAAGATTAATAGGTAATGTTATAATACGTCAGGATTCCACATTATTTTATTGTGATAGCGCATACATAAACGAAATTAAAAATAGCTTTGAGGCATTTGATAATGTCCACATAAAAGTTAATGACACGATTGATGTATACGGTAATAGACTTTTATATGATGGTAATACTAGATTAGCGGAATTATTTGATAGTGTAAAGCTCATAGATAAAAATACCATTCTCCGCACAAACCACTTGATATATGATAGGTTAACTAAAACGGCATTTTACGATAAAGGGGGAATTATTGAAAATGGCGACAATGTTTTAAATAGTCTTAAAGGAATATACTATACTAAAATTCGCACTTTTCATTTTAGAAAAGACGTAGTTTTAACAAACCCTGACCAAGAAACATATTCGGATACTCTGATTTACAATACCAATAATGAAACTGCATATTTTCATGGACCAACTTTGATTAGAGGCAAGGAAAGTATGATATATTGCGAGGATGGATGGTACGATACAAAAAATGATATTTCGAAGCTTAAAAAAAGACCGTCTATAATAAATGATGAACAGAAGATAAGTGCTGACAGCATCTTTTACAATAATAAAACCATGTTTGGTCAGGCCATGGGCTCCGTATTGATTGAAGATACCCTGCATAAGGTAATTTTGTCAGGTAAAAAGGGGGAGCTATGGGATAAGATTGGCAAATCGTATGTTACAGATAGTGCAATTGCAATAACATATGATTCTAAGGATTCATTACATATTCATTCTGATACAATGTGGATGTTTTTTGATGAAGACAGACAAGCAAAGTATATGCAGGCCTATTATAATGTAAGGTTTTACAGAAATAATTTGCAGGGCAAATGCGATTCGCTTTCATATAGCATGTCTGATTCAACAATAAGATTGTATTATAATCCGGTTATGTGGTCTGGAAAAAACCAACTTACGGCCGATTCCATAGCAATAATTTTATCAGGAAATAAGATTGACTCATTGATGATGTATAATACAGCATTTATTGTCTCTCGTGATTCCACAAAATCCTATAATCAAATAAGAGGTAAAAATATGGTTGCATATTTTGATAGAAATACTCTCTCTAGAATTGATGTAAATGGAAATGCTCAAACCGTTTATTACGTGAGAGAGGAAGATGGTAATTTGATTGGGGTTGATTTGGCAGAAGCAAGTCGAATGAAAATCAAAATAAAAGATAGCGAAATACAAACAATTACCTATCATGTATCTGTAAATGAAGATATGTTTCCAGAAAAAGATCTCTCAGAAAAAGAAACTCGCCTAAAGAACTTTAGTTGGTTAGAAAGGGATAGACCAATAAATAAGTATGATATATTTCCAAGAAAGTAATTTTAGAAAAGGGAGAACCTAACGTAGCGTTTGGGATTTTTTCTGACGTCAAGAAGCAGAGAATCAAGCGCTGATGCTGATCTGTTAAGCTCTAAATATAAACTGTCATCATTCATAAGTTTACCAAACGTACCCTCTCCAGAATCTATTTTTGCTAATATTGAACTCATTTCATCCAATGCTAAATTTATTCTAGCAAATGTTCCAGGGATCTCAGAATTTGCCAAAGAGTCGCTGATAATTTCAAAATTTGTTATAATATTTTGAATATTTCCTTTATTGGCATTTAAAGCAGTTGTTAGAGAATCCATATTAATTAGAATGTCAGAAATCCTAGATGATTCTTCCACCACCAAAGTGTCAATATTTGAGGATGTACGTTGAAGGTTTGCAAAAGTTAACTCAATATTTTGAAAACTTTCCTTGATATTGGTTCTAGCTTGTTCATTAAAAATAGACTGAAATGCTATTACCAATGTATCAATGGATCCCAAAAGGTCTTCGGCTTTTTTCTTTATTGGTTGCATTTGTGCATTTACTTCTGCCATTAGTCCATCCTCAACACTAGTTTGGAGTGTGTCACCTTCATTTAAGATTATGGTAGAATTTCCAAGAACTAATTCAATGGCTTTTGATCCCATTAAATCAGAGCTAAATATCCTCGCCACTGAATTATTTGGAATGGGGAAATCAGTTGACAGCATCATGCTTACTATTATATCTCCAGAAAGGTCAGGGTTAAAATAAACGTTTTTAACCTGTCCCACTCTTAGTCCATTTATTACTACAGGATTTGCTTTAATTAAACCATTAATTTTCTGGTAGCTTGCGTAGTAAACCGTTTCCTTATGGAATAGATTTTTACTTCTTAGGAAGTTATAACCCCAAATAAGAATTACAATTGCAGCTATAAAACTGATGCCTATAATTATGGGTCTTGTTTTCTTTTTATCTGTTTCAGCCATTGGATTAAAAACGCTAATTTAGTTAAAATGTTATTTATGAAAGCTAATTAGGTGGAAAATAACATAAAAGCTAATTTCAAAACCTACTGTGTTAGTTTCTTTGCTTTGTCCAATGTTATTCTTGTATTCATATCAAACGCTACTATAAATGCGTCAGAGTATCCATTAGCTCTTGTTTTTTTTTGATGTAAAACTGCATCATCAAGAGTGTTGAAATTTCCTGTTGTGTATTTGTAAAGTCCATTGTGTTGATATAAAGACACATCGCTGAGTTTGCTGAACCTAGTATCTGATATGTCAATTTTTCTCGGGCTTGAATAAAACTGAACTTTAAAGGTAACCCCATTATTAGGCGTATCAATATGGACTACCGGTACTGGGTTATTAGTAGAACTTGTATTATGTGTTACAACATTATTTTCCTTTTCAAACTCATTTTTGTATTCCTTGAAGGCTCTGTAAATGGCAGAAGCCATATAGACCTGTCCTTTTTTAGATTTTAGAAATTGTTCTTCAGATGAATTTGAAAGATAACCCAATTCTACTAATACGGATGGCATTGATGTTTTCCATAACACAAGAAAACCTGCTTGGTACACACTTCTATCCTTTCTTCCAACTCTTTCGGAGAATTGCTTTTGGATTTTACTTGCGATATTTAGACTCTGATCAAGGTTGTCGTTCTGCAATAGGGTAAGTCCAATAATTGCCTCTGGTGATTTTGGATCAAAACCACCATAGTTTGATTCGGTACCCTCCTCCAGTAAAATAGCTGCATTTTCCATCATTGCTACTTTCATATTTTTTTGTGCCCTGCTATCTTCTATTCCCAGAACGTAAGTTTCTGAGCCATGCACTTTAGATGATGGATTTGCATTACAATGAATGGAAATAAATAAGTCCGCATTTGCTTGATTTGCTATTTCACCTCGTTTATACAGATTTACAAAAATGTCCGATTTGCGTGTATATATAACTTTTATTTCCGGAAAGTTTTCTTCTATGTACCCACCTGTTTTAAGTGCAACAGCAAGTGCTATATCCTTTTCCCTGGAATACTTGCCCGAGGCACCAGGGTCTTTTCCGCCATGTCCAGCATCAATTACAACAGTCTTAATTTTCTCTCCCTTTTGAGCACATAAGCAAATGGGCAAACATAAAAACAGAGACCCTATGATTAATATTATTGAAGTTCTCACAACTAACTTTTATATAAAACAAAATTATATTATTGATATTGTGAATCAAGAAATGTAATTCTAATTTATTAACATCTATTACTTTATTACTTGAGTTATTCATATGAGTAGTCTAGAAATAGAGGTTACATGTGACTACTTTTATCAGTAATGGATAAGATCATAATCCTAATTATGTAAAATATTTTCTAAATAATACTTGACATGCATAGCATTATAATATTATATTTGCAATGCATGCATAGTAAAATAGATGCATTTATTTTTA
The DNA here is from genome assembly GCA_002708315.1 of Lentimicrobiaceae bacterium. Taxonomy (GTDB): domain Bacteria; phylum Bacteroidota; class Bacteroidia; order Bacteroidales; family F082. The sequence goes on along the minus strand of PANC01000031.1, from coordinate 62,202 downwards.
TTATTATCAAATTGAAATGCTAAATATCAGAGTATAATTAATAAAAGTTTAATAAATGATAGTAGACGAAACAGTTGATTACCACTTGAGATCCACTCTTTTTACAATGCGTCGTATGTATAATCTTATGGCGCAGGAGTTTGGCATAACACAAGGAATAGGTTATGCATTAATTAACATTGGGGATGAAGGAATACCTGCAACTAAAATTGCTCCACTAATGGGCATGACTAGTTCTAGCTTAAGCCGTATGTTAAAGAATATGGAGGACAATGGTTATATCTTCAGAAAGCAGGACTCAGAAGATAGAAGAATTGTAAAGATATTTTTATCCTTTGATGGAAAAGCACTAAAGAAAAAAATAGAAACTGTGGTGCTTGATTTTAATACAAAGCTTTTTCAAAGGCTGAGCAAAAATGAATTAAAGGCCTTCGAAAAGGTAAATAGCATAATAAAGGAAGAAGCAAAAAGTGAGATTGAAAAGTTAAGAAATTAATACTTATATACTATAGAAAAAACTGCTTTATGATAAGAAGAATTAAAAAAGTGGCCGTTCTTGGTTCTGGTATTATGGGATCAGGAATTGCCTGTCATTTTGCCAATATTGGTTTGGAAGTATTGTTGATGGACATTGTTCCCAAAGAACCAAATGATTTAGAAAAAGCAAAGGGATTAACCATTGAGGATAATATAGTTCGCAACAGAATTGTAAATTCTTCACTACAAACTGCCCTAAAGTCAAAACCGTCACCAATCTACAAAGAGGAATTTGCTGGACGCATAAAAACAGGGAATTTTGATGATGATATAACCAAATTATCAGGTTTTGACTGGATAATTGAAGTGGTGGTGGAGAGGATGGATATCAAAAAAAATGTATTTGAAAAGGTAGATAAATATAGAAAAAAAGGCACTCTAGTTACAACAAATACTTCCGGAATATCTGTTGATCTTATGATTGAGGGAAGAAGCGAAGATTTTTGTGAACATTTTTGTGGCACACATTTCTTTAACCCACCTAGATACCTTCAACTTTTGGAATTAATACCTACCAAGAAAACGAATCCAGAAATAATTAGATTTTTGGAGGAATATTCTTCAAAATTTTTAGGAAAAAAGCCAGTTCTATCAAAAAATACACCTGCATTTATAGCAAATAGAATCGGAACATATTCCATTATGGATTTGTTTAATAATGTTCATGAATTCGGATTGACTGTTCCTGAAATTGATAAACTTACGGGTCCAATTATTGGAAGAGCAAAATCTGCGACATTTAGAACTGCTGATATCGTAGGACTTGACACTCTTGCTCATGTTTCCAATAATATTAAGGAAACTACAAATGATGAATCAAATATTACATTCTCAATCCCTGATTATCTTGATTGGATGATAAAAAATGGTTGGCTAGGTCAGAAAGCAAAACAGGGGTTTTTTAAGAAAGTTATCGTCGATGGTAAAAAGAAATTTTTATCGTTGAACTTTGAAACCTTGGAATATGAAGAGGCTCCAAAACCTAAGTTTGGCATTTTCGAAAAGATTAAAGAAGTTGAAAAAGTGTCTGACCGTCTTCCAGTTCTTATGTCAGATAAGGGTAAGGTTGGTGATTTCTATAAAGCATCATTTTACTCACTATTTCAGTTTTCATCTTTGAGAATTCCAGAAATAAGCGATGATATTTATAAGATCGATGATGCGATGAATGCCGGGTTTGGTTGGAAGCTAGGGCCATTTGAATCCTGGGATGCATTGGGTGTTAAGGAAACCATTTCGAAAATGGAAGAAGCTGGTTTCAAACCTTCAGATTGGGTTTATGAAATGGTAAGCAATGGAATTGATTCTTTTTATAAGATATCAGAAGGGCAAAAGTATTGTTATGATATATCATCCAAAGATTATAAATTAATTCCTGGGCAGGATGGTAAAATTTCTTTGGATGTTCTCAGAAGTACAAGTATTGTATGGGAAAATACTGACCTTACAATATTTGACTTAGGAGATGGTATTTTGAATGCTGAATTTCATTCTAAAATGAATACCATTGGTGCCGGAACTCTTGAGGGACTAAATAAAGCTGTTGACATTGCTGAAGAAAATTACAAGGGATTAATTATTTCGAATGAAGGGGATAATTTTTCTGCTGGTGCTAATGTTGGAATGATATATATGTTAGCAATAGAACAAGAATGGGAGGAGTTAGATCTTGCCGTTCAGTGGTTTCAAAAAACTATGATGCGCATGCGATATTCTTCAATACCTGTAATAGGTGCTCCACACGGAATGGCTCTTGGAGGAGGATGTGAGTTATGCATGCACACAGATAAGGTAATAGCTCATGCAGAAACATATATGGGATTGGTTGAGTTTGGTGTTGGATTGATTCCAGGTGGTGGTGGAACCAAAGAATTTGCTCTGCGATTATCAGACGAGCTACAACCTGGTGATATTCGAACAAATTCTTTCTTAAACAGATATCTCAGTGTCGGTCAGGCAAAGGTATCAACATCAGCCTATGAGGCATATGACATGGGATATTTAAGAAATGGTATTGATGAGGTTATTGTTAGTAGAGCCCATCAACTTTCTTATGCAAAAAACATTGCTATTCAGATGGCAGAAAAGGGCTACACAATGCCCCCAGCTAGGAATAATATAAAAATATTAGGTAAGGAAGCTTTGGGAATGGTTTATGTTGGGGCTGATGGCTTTACGACAGGCAAATATATGTCTGAACACGATAAGCTTATTGCAGAAAAATTAGGATTTGTTATGGCTGGTGGAGATATATCACAATCACTTACTGAGGTTTCAGAACAGTATCTTCTTGACCTTGAGAGAAAGGCATTTCTTGAATTATGCTCCACACGACTAACTCTTGAGAGGATACAAAGTCTTATTACTAAAGGAAAAATATTAAGAAACTAGGATTATGAGCATGAAAGCATACATAGTAGGCGGATATAGATCTGCCATAGGAAAAGCTCCCAAGGGGACCTTGAGGTTTACACGTCCTGATGATATAGGTGCTGTAATCATTAGGCACCTATTGAATGATTTTCCTCAAATTGAAACAACAGAAATCGATGATGTTATTGTTGGGAATGCATTTCCCGAGGCAGAAACTGGTTTTAATATGGGAAGGTTGTTGTCTTTAATGTCATTCGATAATGTAGAAGTCCCAGGCTCTACGGTAAATAGATATTGTGCATCAGGCTTGGAAACGATAGCAATTGCATCTGCAAAAATAACTGCTGGGATTTCTGATATAATAGTTGCTGGTGGAGCCGAAACAATGTCCATGATTAATATGGGTGGTTGGAGAATGGTTCCAAATCCGGATATGGCCATTAAGAACCCAAAATGGTTTCTAAGTATGGGACTAACATCTGAAATGGTTGCTGAGGAATATAAAATAACAAGAAAAGATCAAGATAATTTTGCCCTAGCATCTGTTGAAAAGGCAATACATGCAATTGATAGTGGAAAATTTAGGGAGGAGATAGTTCCCATAACAGTTAAAGAAAATTACTTTGAAGATGGAAAAAATAAAACTCGTGAGCTAGTATTCGATACTGATGAGGGACCACGTCGTGAAACAACATTGGAGGGTCTTTCAAAATTAAAACCAGCATTTTCATCCAACGGTGTTTCAACTGCAGGCAACTCATCGCAGATGTCTGATGGCGCAGCCTTTGTATTAGTTGTAAGTGAAAAAATATTAAAACGATATAATTTGCAACCTATGGCAAGGCTTGTTGACTATCAGGTTGCTGGAGTGGAACCTTATAAGATGGGAATAGGACCTGTTAAGGCAATACCAAAGGTTCTTAAGCATTCTGGCTTAAATTTAAAAGATATTGATTTGATTGAACTCAATGAAGCATTTGCATCCCAGTCATTGGCAGTAATAGATGAGTTAGGGTTGAATAAGGACCTTGTAAACGTAAACGGTGGAGCTATTGCTTTGGGTCATCCGCTTGGCGCTACTGGGGCTAAGCTTTCGGTTCAATTGCTTCACGAACTAAAGAGAAGAAAAGGAAAATACGGAATGGTAACTATGTGTATTGGAACAGGTCAGGGAGCAGCAGGAATATTTGAGATATTGTAGCAGCATAAGGTCCAAAAATGCAATTTAGTAACTAAAAATTAATAAAATAACCATAAAATTATCTCAAACTATGGAAAAAAAAGCTTTAAAAGGTGGTGAATTTCTGATTCGTGAAACCAACATAAATGATATATTTATTCCCGAAGAATTTAATGAAGAGCAACGTATGATGTCCCAAACATGCAGGGATTTTAATGATTCGCGTGTGTTACCAAACATGGATCAGCTTGAAAAGCATGATAGGGAATTACTCACCCAAATATTCAAAGAGGCTGGGGAACTTGGAATATTGGGCATATCGGTTCCCGAAGAGTATGATGGCTTCGGCCAAAATTTTGTAACAGCTATGTTAACAACTGAGGAGATGGGGAGAGGATATAGCTTTGCCGTTGCATATGCAGCTCATGCTGGCATTGGCACTTTACCAATATTATATTATGGCACTCCTGACCAAAAGAAGAAATATATTCCAGGGCTTGCTACTGGAAATCTAATTGGCGCTTATTGTCTTACTGAAGCAGATGCTGGTTCTGATCCAAACTCTGGTAAATCTGAAGCAATTCTATCAAAAGATGGTAAACATTATATCTTAAACGGGGTAAAAATATGGATAACAAACGGCGGTGTCGCTGATATTTTTATTGTATTTGCAAAATTAAAGGGAGATAAAAACCTTAGTGCATTTATCATTGAAAGAGATTGGGAAGGAGTTAGTGTTGGTGTTGATGAAGAAAAGATGGGAATAAAAGGTTCTTCAACTGTTCAACTATATTTAGATGATGTGAAAGTTCCGATTAATAATTTGTTGGGTGAACCAAATGGTGGTTTTAAGATAGCACTAAATGTTTTAAACTTGGGTAGAATTAAACTTTCAGGAGCAACAGTTGGTGCTGCTAAAGCTACAATAACCAATTCCTTGAATTATGCTAATGAACGCAAACAATTTGGTCAGCCACTATCAGACTTTGGTGCAATAAAATTTAAGTTGGCAGAAATGGCTATTCGTACATTTGTATCCGAATCACTAACATATAGAGTTAGCCAGAGTATTGATGATGCAATTCAGAGTATTGTTGATGATGGCGTTGACAAAGGCAAGGCAACAATTGAAGGTGTCCGTCAATATGCAATTGAAGCTTCCATTGCAAAGGTATTTGGTTCGGAAGCATTGGATTATGTTGTCGATGAGGGTGTTCAGATTTACGGAGGTATGGGATATTCATCAGAGACTATTGTTGAGAGAGCTTATCGGGATTCAAGAATAAACAGAATTTTTGAAGGTACAAATGAAATAAATAGACTGCTGGCGGTAGGTGAGCTTGTAAAGAGAGGCATGAAGGGTGAATTTGACCTTCTCACACCTGCTAAGTCAGTTGCTAAAGAACTACTTGCAATACCAGACTTTGGAAGTCCAAGTCAGGATTATTTCGAATTGAAACATAAGTATCTTTTAAACTATAAAAAGACAATACTTTTGGTTGCTGGCGCAGCCCTTAAGAAGTACATGGATAAATTTCCCAATGAGCAGGAAATAATTATGAATCTTGCGGACATGCTAATTGTTACATATGCAGCAGAATCATTATTGCTAAGGGTTGAAAAATTGGCTTTAGTTCATAATCACAAAAACATTGAGCTTTACAAAGATATCCTGGATATTTACCTATATGATACTGCGCCACAGATCCATAAATGGGGTATTGATGCAATAAATGCATTTGCAACAGGTGATGAACTAATGGGTATGCAAATGGGCATAAAAAGATTTACTAAAACTGCAGGTGTCAACGTAGTTGAAAAAAGAAGAAATATTGCTAATCATATGATATTATTAAATACTTACAATTTATAAGTTAGTGATTCTAAATATTCAATAATAAAAAAACAAAATTCAAATGGCTAATGGAATAAAAAAACTATTTGCTTCACCATGGAGGTTTAGAATATACCTATTATTAAAACTACCTTTGGCTTTTATTGCAGGACTAAGGCTTAATAGTATTAATTCAAACTATGTTTCAATTGGGGTTCCATATAATTTTATTACAAAGAACCCCTTCAACTCCGTTTACTTTGCAGCGCTTGCTATGGCAGCAGAATTACCCTCGGGTATACTTGCAATAAATCAGGTTGAAAATGTTGGGAAACCTATGTCAATGTTGGTTCTAAGCATGAAAGGATCATTCCTTAAAAAAGCGAAGTCCAGAATAATTTTTACATGTAATGATTCTGAAAAGATTAGATCAGCAATAGAGAGTAGTATAAAAACTGGAGAACCTCACGTTGTTGATGTTAAATCAGTTGGTATTGATTCCAGTGGAGAACCAGTAGCTGAATTTACATTCACGTGGACATTTAAAGCAAAAAATTATTAAGTTTGAAAGGCATTTGATAAAAAACAAAAACCATAAGTAATGAATGTAACTCGTACTTTTGATCTAGTTGATAATTTAATGGAAAGGTTGCAGCGTGATGATGCACTTGCCGTGAAGAGAGATGGAGTATGGGAAAAGGTTAGTACCTCTGCTTATAAGGAAATGGTAGATAACTTTAGTTATGGATTACTTGCTATGGGATTATCAAAGGGAGATAAAATAGTTAGTATATCCAATAATAGGCCCGAATGGAATTATATGGATATGGGAATGTCACAAATAGGTTGTGTTCATGTTCCAATCTATGCAAATCTTGGCCATGATGAGTACAAGCATATATTAACGCATTCCGATGCAAGATTAATTATAGTATCATCAGATGAGTTCTATGGTAAAATTAAAACGCCGTCATTGGAAGCTCCCAATATTGAGCATATTTTTTGCTTTGATCCAGTTGAGGGTTTAAAATCATGGACCGACATAATAGATGTGGGTAAAAATAATGCTAGTAAGTTTAAGGAGGAACTAGTTAATATAAAAGCTAGTATTGCCGAAGACGATATCTTATCAATTATATATACATCAGGAACAACTGGGCTCTCAAAGGGTGTAATGCTTAGTCATCGCAATTTTATTTCTAATGTTCATGGATGCATAAACAGATTGCCAGTTGCTTCTGCAGGAAAATTTGTGAGCTTCTTACCGCTGTGTCACGTTTTTGAGAGGATGGTGAATTATCTTCTCCAATATCAGGGTGTGGCCATATATTATGCTGAAAGTATTGATACACTTGGAGATAATATTCGTGAGGTTAATCCCGAAGGGTTTTGTGCTGTGCCAAGAGTTATTGAAAAATTATTTGATAAAATAATGTTAAAGGGTAAGAACTTGGCCGGCATAAAAAAGGCATTATTTTTCTGGGCTGTTAATTTAGGTCTCAGGTATGAGTTGAATGGTACAAATGGTTGGTGGTATGAATTTCAATTGAAAATTGCAAATAAACTAATCTTTACTAAATGGAGGGAGGCATTGGGAGGTAATATACAGGTAATAGTTTCTGGCGGTGCTCCATTACAAGCAAGGCTTGCCCGTATATTTTCTGCAGCAAAATTGATAGTTCAAGAGGGATATGGATTAACAGAAACATCTCCTGTTATTGCGGTTAACAAAAATCATTATCCGTATCTTAAATTTGGAACAGTTGGACCACTTATTGAAAATGTGGAGGTTAAAATTGCTGCTGATGGAGAAATATTGATGAAGGGTCCTAGCTTGATGATGGGATATTACAAGGATGAGAAAAAAACCAATGAAGCAATAGATAAAGACGGATGGTTTCATACCGGTGATATTGGTGAAATTCAAGAGCATGATATTCTAAAGATTACGGACCGCAAAAAAGAGATATTTAAGCTTTCGACGGGTAAGTATGTTGCTCCTCAGGTAGTTGAAAATATATTTAAAGAGTCAGCTTTTATTGAACAGGCTATGGTAGTGGGAGAAGGTAAAAAATATGCAGCGGCAATTATTAGCCCAGCTTATCATTTTCTTCATGGATGGTGCTTTAAGAAAGGAGTAAAGTATCATAACAATAATGATTTGATAACAAATTCAAAAGTTATTGCCAGATATCAGAAGGAAATTGATAAGATCAACCCTAAATTAGGACAACATCAACAGTTGAAAAAATTTCAATTAGTTGATCAAGAATGGACACCAGAGACAGGAGAATTATCGCCAACTCTCAAGGTGAAAAGACAATTCCTGAGCGATAAGTATAAAGAAAAAATTGCACTGCTTTTTGAAGAATAAAATTTATTAGTTTCAGATCCTTTTAGATGAAATAATTAATTTAGGACTTCACTCAAAATATCTTAATTAATAATTTTATACCCATTAAAAATTAAAATAATTAATCATGTTAAACCAGTTAATATTTCTGATTGTTTTATTGATTACCTTAGGTGTATTTGCATATTCCACATCTAAATATATAAAATACTTTAAGTTCACAAAGAAGAAAACTATACGTGACTTTGGCAAGAGAATATGGGTTACACTAAAGGTTGCATTCTTGCAAACTAAGATCTTACGACGGCCTGTTGTAGGTTCAATGCATGCTTTGGTTTGGTGGGGCTTTATTTTAATTCTTTTTGGTAGCCTAGAAATGGTATTTGACGGGTTGTTTGGTACAGAAAGGATGTTCTCTTTCATGGGGCCATTGTATGATTTCGTTATGGCTGCTGCAGATATTTCTGCTTTTGGAATTACCATATTAATACTTGCTTTTTTATTTCGTCGAATATTTATGCATATTAAACGTTTCTATGGACCTGAAATGAAACCCGTTTCAAAGATGGATGCCAATCTTGCATTAACAATAATCTTAATGTTAATGGTTACACTTATAGGCATGAATGTCTACTATATTTTATGGTGTGAATCCACGGGTACAAATGTATATGGTAGTTACCCTGTAAGTAATTTAATTGCTTCTTTATTTAGTTCATCTCCAGCTTATGACCTTTGGACAGTATACCAGATAAATTGGTGGGCACATATTTTATGGGTATTTATTTTTGCTAACATACTACCTTATTCTAAACATTTTCATGTGTTTATGTCTGTTCCCAATGTATTTTTTAGTGATGTGAAACCAATGGGTTATGTGGAAAATATGGAATCCATAACCAAAGAAGTTAAGTTAATGATGGATCCAGATACCGCTTTTGCAGATAACCCTGAAGCTGAAGAATCAGAGCCAGAAAGATTTGGAGTTAAAGATGTTGAAGATATAAATTGGATAAATTATTTTAACTCACTTGCATGCACAGAATGTGGAAGATGTACATCTGCATGCCCAGCCAATATAACTGGTAAATTGTTGTCACCTAGAAAAATTATGATGGATACTAGAGCTAGAATGAAAGAAAAGGGTCCTGGTCTAGTAGCAGAGGGTAATGCATTTGACGATGGGAAATCATTGGTCACAACATTCATCACTGATGAAGAGTTATGGGCTTGTACACAATGTAATGCATGTGTTCAGGAATGCCCAGTTAACATAAATCCAGCATCACTGATTCTTGATATGCGAAGGTATCAAGTAATGGAAGAGTCTAAAGCTCCTGCGGGACTGAATACCGTATTCCAAAACATTGAAAATAATGGGGCTCCGTGGCAATTTAGTCAAGATGATAGAATGTTATGGGCAGAAGATTTGGATGTGCCCCTAATGTCAGAAGGTAAGAATCATGAGTACTTATTTTGGATAGGTTCTGCTGGTGCTTTTGATGATAGATACAAGAAAGTTACCCGTGATTTTATCAAAATACTAAATCATGTAGGAATAGATTATGCCGTATTGGGTACAGAAGAAAGTGATAGTGGCGATGTTGCACGACGTTCTGGAAATGAGATGCTATTTCAGATGCAGGCAATGATGAATGTTGAAATATTAAATGGTTATGATGTTAAAAATATAGTAACATGCGATCCTCATGATTTTAACACCATAAAAAATGAGTACCCTGATTTTGGAGGTAATTATAATGTCTACCACCATTCACAGTTCTTGCAAGAATTAATTGATAGTGGTAAAATTAATCTTGATGGAAAAGAATTTGCTGATAAAAAGATCACGTTTCATGATCCATGTTATCTTGGAAGGGGAAATGGTGAATATGATGCTCCTCGTTCTGTTTTGGATGCAATGCCAGGAAAAAATGTAGAAATGAAAAGGAACAAAAGCTTTTCATTATGCTGCGGAGCCGGTGGTGGACAAATGTTCAAAGAAGCCGAAAAAGGGGATAAGGAAGTATTTATGGAACGTACAGAGGAAGCTTTATCCACCGGATGTGATATTATCGCAACAGCATGCCCATTTTGTATGGTTATGATGACAGATGGATTAAAGTATAAGAATAAAGATGAGGAAGTTAAAAATTATGATATTGCTGAGCTTGTAAGTGCAAGCCTAAATATATAAACTGCTTTATTTTATATCAAATCCAATTCTTGCTTTTGTAAACATAATATCGCCTGCAGAAATATTAAACACAAAGTAAAGTTCATTTGGTTTCTTTCTAGAGATAGAAATTTTCAATTCTAAATTATTGTCTGGTAAAATGGGTCTAAGGTATTTAACTTGGTTTATGTTATTCAGAAATAGTTTATGGTCCAATCTCGTTTCAATTATTTCTTTCACTATTTGTAATTGCATAACACCAGGAACCACTGGCTGTTCTTTAAAATGACCATCATAAATAGGATGATTGGAGTTTAGTTCAACCACAGCATGGATTTCATTTTTATTCTCAGAGATATCCACTATTTTATAAAAATCTTCAACTAAAAACTCTGTCATATCACCTTTTATTTAATTTGTTTACCAAACTAATGAAAATATATGGAAGATACCATGCAATTTCATAACCTAACAAATTATTTGCAACTTCCTAAAAGAATTAGGCTGTGATTCGAATTTCTGAATTGATTGTAAATTAATATTGTATTAAAATTCTTGCTAGTATTTGTGGGTTTAGGAAAAATATCAGGTATTTTATTATTTTTTATTATTTGTGCGCCCAGCCATGTTGCGATTGCAGATGAGGTGTCAAATTCTCCACACAAGTATTTGTAATCAATTGAATTGGATTCCGCAAATAGTTCATCATATAGTTCATCATAAATGTAATCATATTTTGAGTCTCCATTTCTTCCCAAAAGTAAAAGGTCAATGTCAACAGGACTATAATTATTCCTTTTCAGGAACCCCAGTATAAATGCACCAATTTTTTTATCTTTATTTGAATTTAATATAAAATCCGTATCTATTATACTTGCATAAGTAGTATCGGTTTTTTTTCTTGAAAGTGAAAAAAATGCACTACCCTCCCCAGCAATAGCTCCGGGTTCATTTCTGCTTTGGAGGCTGCCTGCATCAATTTGGGTGCTTTTATAGTGTCCGATATTGGTTTTTATACTCCAACTTTCCTTTGTTATTTCATCAAAACCTCCCACAAGTACATTTTCTGCTTTCTTTTCATTTATCATTATCATACTATCCAAAAGAGCACTCTCAAAACTAAATGTGCGATGCACATAAGTGAGATTATAAGAATGATTATTAAGGCCAAGAGCTATTGCTCCGCCTATGGTATTATGAGTAGATTGAATAAATGCCGTTGGCGTAAGAAGCTCTTCATCATTTGCTATCATTGCATTAAGGAATTTCTCCGTATCCTCCATGCACCCCATACCAGTGCCTGTAATAATTGCATCTGGTTTTATAACATTGGCATCCTTTAAGGCAATCCCCGAAGAAATTATACCCATCCTAACTACCTTACTCATTCTTCTTAGAAGCTTAGGGTTGATATAATCTCGATAATTTGGTTTTAGTATTTGTAAATAATTACTATCGTTATCAGGAGGAGTATAATTGATCAATTTACCACCTATGGTATTTTGCGGTGATAAGCAACCCATTCCATTTATATAGACCTCTTTTTTTAGCTTGGATATTTGAGTATTAACAGAAGAGTAATTCTTTGCACTTGAGTATACAATTGAAGAATCATTACCTCCAAATCCAAAAGAGTTCGTTAATACATTGGATAGACAAATATCATTTGTTAGCTTAGTCTCGGGTTCAATATCAATTTCTTTTATTGCAGCACTAAAATTTATATTGGGTGGAATAAAATTATTGTTTAAAGCAAGTATTGATATTACAGATTCAATAACACCTGCTGCACCAAGTGTATGGCCCGTATAACCTTTGGTTGAGCTAAATCGTGGTAATTTATTGCCAAATAAACGTTTAATTGCAATTCCTTCGGTAAGGTCATTATTATATGTGCCAGTACCATGTACGTTTATGTAATCAATATCAGCGGGAGTTAAGCTTGCCTCATCTAACGCCTGCTGCATCGATAAAAATGGCCCTGTACCCTCATTTGATGATGCTGTTTGATGATGCGCATCATTGGCATTTGCATATCCAGAAACCACAGCATATATTTTCTTTTTTGAAGTAATTGCCGATTCAAGATCTTCAAGGACTAAAAATGCAGAGCCCTCACCTAGATTTAAACCAGCTCTACTATCATCAAATGGACGACAATGTTCTTTATCTAAAATCATTAGAGTGTTGAACCCATTTAAAGTAAATTTAGAAAGGGAATCAGTACCTCCAACAACAGCCTGTTTTACAAGTCCGTTTTTTATTAGTCTAGAGCCAACAAGAATACTGTTCAATGAAGATGAACAAGCTGTGCTAATTGTGGTTGTAAGTCCAGATATGTTGCAATTTTCTGCTATCATCTCGGTGCTGTTACCAGCATGATGGAGGTCGATATATTCTTTGTGATTGCCCTCGACCATTTCTTTGTAATGTAGTTCGCTTCTGTCCATTCCGCCTACAGTTGTGGCCGAAATTAATGCGGTCTCTATTTTTGTATCAATATTTGCATCCTTAATTGCTTGTTTTGCAGCAATTATACCAAGTAATGCAGTTCGAGTCCATGTTTTATATGTATCTACTTTGGCAATTTCAATTAATTCATTGTGAGTAAGCTTAATTTCACCCACAACAAAGCTGTTCTTATGTCTTGTGTTTAGAATTTCAATGTTGCTAATGCCGGTGGATTCAGAAATAAGCGAATCGTAGGTTTCCCCCAGGTTTTTGCCTATAGGGCTAATAATACCAATGCCTGTTACAGCAACTCTATTCATCGTTATTGATTCTCCTGAATAAATTCTGCCATAGTCTTTAGAGAGTGAAAAACCTTCTGACCATCTTTTGGGTTTTGTATTTTTATACCGTAGTCTTTCTCAAGTAATACTATTAACTCAAGAGCATCTATAGAATCTAAGCCCATACCGGTTCCAAATAATGGCTCATCAGCATTAATATCTTCTGGCTCAATGTCTTCAAGGTTTAACTGTTCAATAATTTGAAGTTTCAATTTTTCTATCAATTCTTCCATTTGATAATTAAGTGATTAGGTTAAATAACTTATTTACTTCACCGGCGGTATGGTTAACGTCTCCATTTTTAGAAGCTAAATAAAGAAATGCTTCATATCTTTCCTGATTGAAATTTACCCATCCTCCAATACCTATTTCTGCTTTTCCTGTCAAAAATAAACTATTGATATGATCAACAACTATTTCTGCAGTAAATTTTTCAACAATAAAAAAACTATTTTCTCCTTTTATACCATTACGGATTGATATCTCACCTATCATTATATTTGGCAGTGTATATACAAAAATAGATGGGCTTGGAAAGAAATTTTTATAATCATTTATTGTACTTTGATGATTATAATCAGTAGTTATTGTTGAGTCTGAATTAGATAATACAATGGAAATATCTTCAGAATTATATGTAGATAGGTTGATATTTTTAAGTAAAATCTCGGATGCTAAAAATCCAAGCTTACTTATTTCATCCATCTTGAAGAACTTGGAATAATCTATTTCGATGGATTTGTAAATATGTTTTATAAATGATTTAGGGCCTAACCCATTGATGTTTTCAATAAAAGGTTTTCCATTAACCAATACCCTATCAGAAGTGATATGGCAGTATTTTGATATTTTTAATGAGTTATTCATCATTAACTACTTTTGAAATTATCAATGAGGCATTGCTGCCACCAAACCCTGAAGCCATTTTTAAACAAGTTGTTATTTCTGTTTCCTGGTTTTGAGTAATAATAGAAATGTCTTTACTAACGCCTAGTTTTTCAAATCCAGCAGACTTAATTAGAGTGTTCATCCTCATTTCTTCTAACAAAATTGAGGTTTCAACCAATCCTGCTGCACCAAGAGTATGTCCAAGATAACCTTTTATACTATTTATAGGAACTTTATTTAGTTTATGCCTATCAATGGCAATACTTTCCATTTCATCATTATATGGCGTTGCAGTGCCGTGGCTGGAGATATGATCTATTTCGGATGATGATATATCAGCTTCAATTAATGCTTTGTTAATTGCAATGAATGAACCTTCTCCGGTTCTTGATGGCCCTGATATGTGATTTGCGTCATTTGCACTTCCACCACCTCTATGTATTAGGCTATTGCCATTTGGATTACTACTTAGTATAATAGTTGAAGCTGCTTCACCTAGTGAAAGGCCGTTTCTGTCTTTGTCAAATGGCCTGCAAGGTTCAGAACTCAGCGATAAAAATGACATGAAACCGCTCACAACAAATCTACTTACCATATCAGCACCAGTAACAACTACATTATCAAATTTTTTAGATTGTATCATCATTGCAGCTTTGTTTATTGCTAAAACGCCACTAATACAAGCATTAGATATTACAATTGTCATATTTGGATTTCCAAAGAACTTTCTTATAACATCTCCAAGTTTCCATAGACTAATTCTGTTGGCAGGGAATCTGTTTTTCTGATTTGGTTCAAGTAAATTTATATTACCCTTGGTAGTAGATAAAACTATGCCCGTTTTATTGGAGGTTATATCAATATTAGATTTACTCAATGCCTCATCAACAGAAACAATGAGCATTTTTTCTAATCTAGTGTGTTTGCTGACAGAATGTGGATACTTTGTTGAGATAATATTATAATACTTTTCTAATTTTTTGTCATTTATCATTGAAGCCTGAAATGGTTCATTGTATATAGCCTTGTTTTCAACCAATGATATCCCAGTATTGCCATTTAACAAAGAGATAAAATTTTGTTTTGTGGACATGCCTAATGAAGAAACTATATTATCTGCTACAAAGAATACCATAAGTGTTTATTCAATGAGTCCAAATTTCCTTTTCCATGCAATGGCAAAATCAGGCGGATATAATAACATTTCATGATCCATATCTATGAATACTTGCGTGCTTTGAGCAGTTGCAACAAGTTCATTGTCAGATTTTCTATATACTCTGAAGTCAAATATTATTTTTGCAGATGGTGTATTTACAAACTCTGTTTCAACAATTAATGTATCTCCATATCTAACTTGTTTCTTGAAGTCGATATTCATATTCACAACAGGAGCCATTACATTATTTGAATATATATCTAGGTATGAGATACCATAATTTCTGCCAAAAGATTCTCGACCTTCTTCTATATATTTAACATAGTTTCCATGCCACACAATTCCCATTGAATCAACTTCTCCAAATCTTACCTTTACTTCAGCTATATCTTTTAATACTTTACCCATAAATTATAATATTAACACAAAAATATGTAATTGACATTGATCTGCGACGAATTAAATATGTTATTTATAATCAAATTTAATGGTTAGGATTGTATTGCAAAAGTTAGTTATAAATACTTATGGTCCCTTAGAATTTAATCTTTCTAAGTTCATCAAGTTGCTTTTTATTGAGCCCTGCTGGTTCAATACCTGAATTTTTGCACATAAGAAATATTTTTACAGCTTTTGCAGCTATCTCAATCAGGTCATAACACTTTTGAATATCTTCTTCAATGGCGAAAACACCATGCTTTTCCCACAAAGCGATTGGATGATCTTTTAGAGCAATTAATGTTGCTCTCGCTATGTTAACGGTTCCAGGTATTTCAAATGGTACCAAACCAATACCCTTTGGTAAAAATACAACCGTTTCTGGATGCATTTTCCAAAGTAAATCATTAAGTATTTCTTCATTGCAGTATGCATTGAAGTGTGTTATTGCTATTAATTCCGTAACATGGGAATGAAGAACAGCTCTCTCCCCCGTTCCTCTTTTTGCTATCATATTATGAATGGCAAGATGAGTATACAATTCTGAGGTGGGTAAAATATCTGTATCGGAAAGGAATGAAAATGAATCACCATTTGAGTTAATTTTTAAAATAACGGAGCTATTTTTTAGAGATTTACTTACCTCTCTCATTCTTTTTCCCTTTCCCGTTACTAAAATTGTTGAATTAGCAATGTGGGGAAATGCTTCTGGCAGCGCATTTGATTCATGGGGAACTCCTTCTGATCTAAAGTCATCTATTCTTATGGATAAATTTCCAGCATTAGACTCTGCCCAACCTCTAGAATTTAGCAGACCTGCTACTTCTTGAATGTTTTCATAAAGTTTAGTAAGGTTGGTCATTATAAATTGTTTATAAGGTTGTACGTTTATTGCGATAATACCAAGAAACTGTTAGGCAAAGTAAGAAGAATATCAACAGGTATAAAACGTATTTTAATATCTCAATAAAACCAGCATCTCTTAAAAATATATCGTAATACCCATTTAGCGCCCAATTAAGTGGAGAAAGCTGACTTATTGTTTGCATAAAACCGGACATCATAAATACAGGCACCCATATTCCTCCAATTGCAGCTAGTATTACAACAGAGATTGAACCAAAAATTGAACTTTGCTCTTGAGAAGTTGAAATTGTTCCTATTAGAACACCATATCCTGATGCTGCAAGAGCAACCGCTGCGGTCATTATTAATAATGAAATAATGCTTCCTGATATTAAAAGCTCCGGAAGTCCAAATATGGGAAGTATTAATACCCCCACAGCTATCATGGTAATTGCTTGAATTATGCCTATCATAAAATAGGTTGTTACCTTTCCTATCAATATAGGTAGATTAGATCCTGATATGATTCTAAGCCTTTTTGAGACTCCACTTTCTCTCTCCTTAATAATATTACCCGCAAGAGGTATTACTATGAAAAACATCGCAAATATTGTCCATGCAGGCACATTATGTTGAACAGAATTTGGTATATATTCTTCATTATCACCGGCATTTTTAGTATCTATATCTATAACTTTAGAAAATTGATTGGTATTGCGAAGTTCCATTCCTAGAAGATCTTCAAAAAGAGCAGAATAAATATCAAATATCATTTTTGCTTCAACTCCTGAAGAGAATTGGTTAATTGCACTGGATATTGATTGTTTAAATGAATTCTTAGTTATGGGATCGAAATATATATCAACTTTAGCAGGGGTACTTTTATGAGGAATTTTATTGAAAATAAGCGAGTCTTCAGGTGGTAGAATGCTTACTATATTATATCTAATATTATTTCGCATTTTATCTGAAGAATGTTTATTAATAACAACTCCAATTTGAAACTCACCCCTCATAACGCGATCCTTGAGGTAATTGATGTCAGCATTTTCAAATTGTTCATGGACCTCAAAAAACTTTGATTTATTTAACCCATCAACAATGTTTAAGCCAAATGTATCATTATCTAGATCCAGAATAAGTATTGGTAATTTTTTTTCTTTTATGGCTTTGAATGTAGAGTCTTGCAACAGAGTCATTATGATAATTAATATAATAGGCATACCAAAAAGCATTGCAAGCCCTGCTATGTCGCGCAGAAGTAACTTGATATCCTTTACTGTTGTTGCAAAATATTTTCTCATCATTTTATTATCTAATCCCTTAAACGTTTCCCTGTTTTTTCTAAAAATATATCTTCTAGAGATGAGCAATTAATATGTTCGTTTATTAACTTTTTTGGATTCCCTATGCATATTATTTTCCCCATATCTATTATGGCAATGCTCGAACAAAATTTTTCTGCTTCCTCCATATGATGAGATGTATACACTAATGTCATCCCATCATTCTTTAAACTTGTTAGGTACTCCATTATTACATTTCTCGACTGCACATCAATGCCAACAGTGGGTTCATCAAGAAACAAAATATCAGGTGTATGTAATATTCCGGCAATCAGATTTAAACGACGTTTCATTCCTCCTGAGTATGTTTCGACAAGTTGATTTTTCTTTTGCTTGAGACCAAATATATCAAGTAATTCATCAATTCTATTATTGAGAATGGAGGCCCTCATACCATACATTCTACCAAAGAACTTAAGGTTTTCGGTTGCTGTAAGTTGCGGAAATAATGCAATATCCTGTGGTACAACTCCAATCAATTTTCTAACCTTATCTATGTTTCCACTTATTTCTAAACCACCTATTGATATGTTACCACTTGTTGGTTCTAGAAGACTGCAAAGCATGGATATTGTTGTGGTTTTACCAGCACCATTGGGACCAAGTAAACCAAAGAACTCGCCTTTGTTAATTTGTAGATCAATATTATCTACAGCAGCAATACTTGTATTGGGATATACTTTTGTTAGTGATAAAATATTTAATGAGGGACTCATAAACTTTTATTTAATTTATTGAGTTCTTTAAAGAAGATTTCTTCCTTATCTGCTATAACTAATAAAAGGTCAGCAGCCTTATCATAGCTTTCGTCTATTGTATTTCTATTCTTAATAATTCTGCCTGTAATTATTGCAAACTCTCTCCATAGATCTCCAATACTGGTTAATTCGAATGATAGCTCTAGCAATTTTTCATTTTTCATTATTTCTGCTGCTTCCTGAATAAATGCTGAGTACATATATCTGAATCCTGCACCACCTGTTCCTATTTCCTCTTGTGCTCTTACAATTTGACCTGTATAGGATGCTGCTCTGCGTGAACTTAGTTTTTTTGGATAGGATCTTACTTTTTTTGCTAAATACCTAATTCCTTTAACTCCAAACATAGGAATTGGTATTGTGAGCATATCTTTACAAGTATGGGCAATACCCTTTTTTATTGCAGATTTTAAATCAATCTCCTTGGGTACAGATTTTGGCCAATACATATGGCCTTTGGGCGCAAATAAACCTCTTGCATATCTTACTTTAAGAAGCTCATTATAGGATAGAGATTCATAGCCTTCCATGATAGGATCACTTATGACATATGTATTATCTTTTTTTTCAAAAACAATTATGTTGTGTGCATTGAAGTGAAAACGATAAGGATCTGGGAAGTAGGTTAAATGATATACTCCAACAAGCATTCCTGTTGGGATGCCGTTCTGCAAATTTTTATCTAGGGCTTCCATAGATTTATGCGGATTGGAATAGCGATGCTTTTCAAATTTAATTCCCAATCGTTTTGACAAACGTTTAAATATCATACCAGGTAAAGGTCGAAATGAAGTAACAGGAATGCCTCCAACTTTTAAAAATGGCATATGAGAAAAAAATAACCCTGAACCAATCCCAAATACCATTGGCTCACTTAATTTAATGCCATAAAAATTAAGTAGATTTGAAACAACTCCATTCTCACAATGTGCAGATTGCTTGTGCTCAAAAGTGATGTTATTTTTTTTGTTACTCTTTGTCATTTATTTGTTTTTCTTCCTTATTGAGCAAATCATTATTTAAAAATATCTCCCGTTTTACCCCAAATACTTCGCAGTATTTATCAATCATTTCATCACTCAATTTATTGAAAACACTCGGTTTTAGATGTCTTCTAACCCGCCATTTCCATATCCTCATGTAGGAAGCAACTATTCCAACATCCATTATATTTTTTTCTATGTAGTAGGCAATTGGGCTTGATTTTCCTTTTAAAACATCTTGTTTAGCTTTGTCTATTCTGTTATTTACATTATCCCATGCATCTTTCATCACCTCATTCTTTGCATCCCATCCTACAGATTTTACAGTAGTATAATTTCCTTTTTCATCAACTGAATAAATAGGTTCTTTAAACTTTCCCTGCATCATGTTTGCATCGTCTTGTGGTACATCCTTTGATTTCATAGGCGTATTATTGTAGAAAAATATTTAGACCTCCCTCGGCAATAAGTTTCTCTTCCTCATAAACTTCACCTTTTACTACTATCGCAGACATTAATTCTGTAACGACTTCTACCTTTGTGACAATTGTGCTATTTATTGTTGGCTGCTTAAATATTTTCAGTTTTTTTACTGATCCTATGAATCCAACAGATGGACATTTACCTTGGGTATAAGCTTCATATCCAGACCTTAGGGCTGCGGTCTGCGCTATATTCTCAATAATCCCTACCTCTGAAAATTGGCCATCGAAACAAAATATATTATCAGAACTTATGGTTAACGAAGATGTGGTACTCATGCTATTGTGATTAATCAGTTTGTCCAACATTATCATGGGTTTATCCTGAGGAATTAATCCGGATATGTCAATTTTCTTAGGTAGCATAAGTAATGTTTAACTTTCAAAAATAAAAAAAACATAAACGGTAAGACTTAAACAGCCGTAAGCAGCACATATGTGTATGAGAATCTTGCACTTTCAGGAATCATCATAAGTATCTTCTCACCAATTTTTAGCTTACCAGAATTAAATAATTCTTCCACCATTAGCATTCCAGATGCCGCGCCAACATTTCCAATTTTAGTAAGATTTAGGAACCACTTTTCCTCGGGTATATCGATGTTGTATTCTTTGAGGTTATCAATAATTTTTTTCTTAAAAAACATGGATGATAGATGAGGTAGAAAATAGTTTATGGAATCAACATCAAGGTTTCTTTTTTCCAAAATCTCCTTAAAATGTTTATTTCCTTTTTCAATTATATTGTTCTGAAGTAATTTAGCATCCTGTTTTAAGGAAAAAACAGAACTCAGTATTTGATCGCCATTATTGAGTTCCCTCCATCCAGTGGTGCTTCCATCTTCATTTTTAACACATCCAGCATACATACATGCATCCAGTTCATTGGCAAATGACTTTACATCTATCCATTCTATTTTTAGCGAGAGGCCATCATCATTGGGTTTGTTTTCTAATAGGGATGCAACTGCACCATCTGAAAGCATCCATCTTAGGAAATCTTTTTCAAAAGCTATGTAAGGATTGTCTTCGATTTCCTTCCTTTTATCAACTTCAGATTGAAAATTCTGAGATAACATCCAAGATGAGAATGTTTCAGAAGCTACATTTATGGCATTCTCTGATTCGCCAGCTTTTATGGCCAGATAGGCGTATTTTAGAGATAACATACCTGCGTTGCATGTGCCCTGAGCTGACATTGTTTCAAGGTTATGCTTACCACCTAATTCACCATGTACCATAAGCGAATGCGAAGGTTGTATAGCATCTGGTGATGATGTACCACTTGTAAGTAATTCTATATCTTCAATCTGGAGATTGTTTTTTAGAAGCTTTAACACTGCCAATGATGCTAGTTTGGCATTTGTATGTGTAATTTTTCCTTTGTCATCAAGTGCATAATACCTAGTTTTAATCCCATTATTTCTAAGTATAAGGCTTTTGCTCTTTGATTCATTTCCATTTATTAACCCTAATCTGCTTTCCATTTGATCATTGGTCACAGGATTGTTAGGCATATATTTTTCTATTCTATTTATATAGACATTGCTCATTTCTAATATGCTTTTAATCTTACTCCCTTGTAGTACTTCAGTTTCCTGCGTATTCGTATGAATAACAATGGCCAAGTCAGATAATAAATCAAAGAAGCTATTGGCGAAACGACAAAAATAACAAACAAAAGATACCTACTAAAAATTTTTAATCTAAAGGAACGTTTATTAGATTCTGGCCCACCTTTCTTCAAAATAAATTTTGACCATATTTTGAACATTCGCTTTCCTTTTTCCTCGATTGATACAATATCTGGAATAAGCCGAGCGGATTTCAGATTCACTAATTTTTCATTTAAAGTATCATAATCAGAGTTAGTTACTGAATTGCTTATAACAGGGGAGAAAACACTAACATTCGAAATATCCTCATCAGAAATACCAGGTTTAGGAAAAATACCCAGAAAATTGTTTTTATTTCCACTCATCATCCAATAAATTATGGTTACAACACTTATCAAATTATAGTGTTTGTCACATAAAGCTATGTTTCCAACAAGTTTGCCGTTACATTCAGAAATCATTTTCTTGATTTCCTCTTGTGCCATTACCCACATGTTTCTTGCTCCAATAACTGTTAAAACTGGCTTGTTTGATAAAATAGACTTTGCCTGATTACCAAGGAAAAATGTAGTTATTGGAATCGCTGGAGATAAAAACCATATTGGGTAACCAATTATAATCAAATCATAATCTATTTGTTCATCAATGTTTAATGGGACAATCTCCGAAGGGATCATTTGCACAGATTCAGGCATTGCATTCCAAAAAGATTTGCCTGTCCATGGAAATGGAAAATTAGGAACTGGGGTAATCTTATGGTGATGAACCTTAATATTTTTGGATAAGTTGTCAGTAATATTAGTAACTATATCATTCAACTGACCAGACTGCGAATATGTTATAGATAAAACATGTTTCATATCATATAAATGATGGTAGATATTGTTGCAGGTTAAATATTAAATTTTTTAATATTGATTATACAGAATATTTATATCAATAAAAAACACCTTTATTTTAGGTTAATTATGAGTTATTCTTATCAGTTTATTAAGAGGCAAGTAAACACTTATAACAATTAATATCAGTAGAAATTAATAGTGACTTTTCGCTATTTAGGAACTGAAATTTGATACTTCAAATATAGTACATAATTATCAGAATAGGGAAAAATTTCTTACTTAGTTTTAGCATCATTTGGAACTGTATTTTTATAATTTTGCATTTACTAATGTTTACTATGAAAAAACTATTTTGTATCACTCTTAGATTTTTAATGTTTTTACTCATAATTATAATGGGGGTGCTTGTAATGTTTTATCTGCTTGCTCCGGTATACAAGTTTTCTGGGCCAATTCCATTTTCGGGAGATAAACTTTACAACCCATATAAAAATATTGACTCTACAAACTGGAAAAAATATAACTTTCAAGTTCAGTCCAAAGCCTGGCTTGGCCTTACCAATGGTCGCAAAAATTCTAATCAACGTATCGATAGTATATATAAAATTCTAGGTTTTGACCATGTTGCTACATCGGATTATCAAAAAATAAACGAGCACGGAAAAGATAAACAATCATATATTCCCACCTATGAGCATGGATTTAATATTTTTAAAACACATCAGGTGTGTATTGGTTCTGAGAAGGTGTTGTGGATAGATTTAATGTTTGGACAAACCTTGAGCATGAAACAATGGATTTTAGATGAGTTGTCAACATCAAATCGGTTTGTTGTAATTGCACACCCTACATTACGCGATGGTTATAGCATTGAAGACATGAAATATCTTACCAACTATGACGCCATTGAAGTGTTAAATAACATGCGTGTATCAATAAATCATTGGGATGAAGCTCTTTCCTCTGGTCAACTTGCTTATATAATAGGAAATGATGATGCCCACGATGTTCTAAACTCCAATGATGTTGGAAGAAGGTTTACAATGATTAATGCATTTAGTACTGAAAGTGAGTTAATACTCACTCAGCTTGGGAAGGGAGCTTATTATGGGATGGATTTTATCAGGATTGATGATGAACCAATGAACGATAAAGTAAAACGATCAAAGGATATACCCAAACTAAATTCGGCAAAACTATACGGAGACACTTTGTTTATTTCGGTTAATAAAATTGCAAAGCAAATAAGATTTATAAGCGACAACGGAGAGGTTGTAAAGACTGCAGATAGTACATCATTTAGTTCATGTAAAATGGATGATCGAAATACTTATTTGAGAACTGAAGTTGAATTTTATGATGACTCTAAAATAATGTTAAATCCAATAGTTAGATACTCAGGAGACCATCCAGAAACAAAAAAAACGGCTGTAATAGATTCTAAAGCCACTCTTATGCTTAGGATCATATATATTATAATAGGTCTTACAATTGTGTATGGAATATTTCGCATTAGAAAGTCAAGAAAGTTAAAAAGAAATAGATGAACAACTTTAAGAAATATTCCTTAAATGTAATTTATCTTATTGTTATATCAACAATTGTAAGATCATTTCTTGCCTATTTTCTTGAGCTAGGAAATGATGAAGTTTATTATAGGTTATACGGTCTTTTCCCTGATTGGTCGCATTTTGATCATCCTATTATGATTGGATTGGTAATGCAGATTACTACTCTAGACATGGCATTTCAAAGCGAATTTTTTTTACGACTTGGCTCCATAATAATTGGTGCTTTTAACATATGGATAGTATTTAAAATAGGACTTGCTCTAAAGGATGAACGAACGGGATTTTATGCATCTTTAATATATGTATCATCAGTATATGCTACAATAATTACAGGAGTTTTTATACTTCCTGATACTCCTCAAAGTCTCTTCTGGCTATGGGCATTATTGTTGACAATTAAAACAGTTCCAAAGTGTCCAAACATATCAATGTCAGGTATCAATATGCTAAAATTAAGTGTGGTAATTGGCCTTGGAATTTTATCTAAATATACCACCATATTCCTATGGATTGGGATTATCCTGTATATATTCTTTTATAATAGGGATTGGTTGAAAAGTAAGTGGCTTTATATTGGCTTATTAATATCGGCTATTATATCTATACCAATACTTATATGGAATATTCAAAATGATTTTATTAGTATAAATTTTCATACGAATAGAGTTGACATGAGCGGTTATTCCATGGATTTTGACTACTTAATCAGTGAAATATTAGGAGAATTTCTATATAATAACCCCATTGTTTACATACTAGTGATAGTATCTATAATTGCGGGTTTAAGAGGGAAGTTATCATTGGAAAAAAGTCACCTGCGTATATTACTTCTAGCTGGGCTACCAATTGTAATCACGTTTATTATTTTCTCGCTTTTTAGAAGAACATTACCCCACTGGACTGCTCCAGGAATAACCTCATTAATACCATTAGCTGCTGTTTACATATCAGATAGAAGGATTAAAACCCGTGGAATTCCTGTTGTAATTATTTTATCATTGGCACTTATATCACTAATAATAACTTTAGGACTAGTTCAAATTAATAGTGGATTTATACCCTTTGATAAATCAACCGACTACAATCGTATTGGCAAAAATGATCCTTCTCTGGACATATATGGTTACAGGCAGGCTGGAAATAAGTTTGTATACATTGTGGAGCAAGATAGGAGAAATGGAGTGATGGATGACAATAGTTTTATGGTTGGTTCAAAATGGTTTCCTTTGGCAAATTATGAATATTATTTTGCTCGTAAAGTAGGGATGAATGCTCTTGCTCTTGGCAAACTAACAGATATTCATAAATATGCTTGGATAAATGAGGAGCGTGGAGGATTTATTGAAGGCGCGGACGCATATTATATCACTGATAGTAGGGAGTTTAATTTACCCGACTCTATAATTTACAGAAACTTTGAGAGCGTTACTCCATCCGATACCATAGATGTTATTAGGGGAAATGAAATTGCCAAAAGAATTTTTATTTTTAGATGCAAAAACCTAATAACAAAAGATTCATCCTCGCACATACGGAAATAATAAATTTTTGATAATACTAGGCAAGTTCTCTGTGTTTGCTGTCGCACCTTGCACCTTTATCACTATATCTGCACATGCACCAGGGAAATATCTGCTTTTCTTCAATTACAACTTTCTCTGGCCTGAACTTCGTGCCTTTATGAGAACCATCACAAAATGGTTGATCCTTGCTTTTACCGCAGGCACACCAAAAATAGGTGCCTGGATTCATCTCAAGTTTAAGAGATTTTTTCTGAACAATTACAGGCTTATCCATATCATCATAGCTTTTTTGCTAATAATTAAATCATCTTTTTTGGATCTACCAATTCTGTGAATTTTTTATCGTCCATAAATCCAAGCTCAAGTGCTGCTTGTCGCAAAGTTGTGCCTTCTGAGTGTGCTTTTTTTGCAATTTTAGCAGCATTTTCATACCCAATGTGAGTATTTAGAGCTGTGACTAGCATCAACGAGTTATCAAGTTTATCTTTTACTATAGATTGATTAGCTTCAATATCTATTACTGCATTATTGGTAAAAGAAACACAAGCATCTCCTATAAGTCTTGCTGATTGAAGAAGGTTAGCTATCATGACAGGTTTAAATACATTTAATTGAAAATGCCCTTGCATTCCTCCAATTGAAATTGCGGTATCATTACCAATAACTTGAGCACAAACCATTGTTATGGCCTCGTTTTGAGTTGGGTTTACTTTGCCAGGCATAATACTTGACCCAGGTTCATTAGCCGGTAGCTGAATCTCACCTATACTGCAACGAGGACCTGAGGCTAATGCACGGATATTATTACCTATGTGCATTAGGCTAACTGCAATCTGCTTGAGAGCACCTGATGTTTCAACAATTGCATCATGAGCTGATAATGCTTCAAACTTATTTTTTGCAGTAACAAAGGGATATCCTGTTAATGATGCGATGCTTTCAGCAACTTTAGTATCATAGTTATCAGGAGTATTCAAACCAGTTCCTACAGCAGTTCCTCCCAATGCAAGCTCCGTTAGATGAGGTAGAGTATTTGAAAGTGCTTTAAGGCCAAAATCTAGCTGAGCAACATAGCCAGAAAACTCCTGTCCAAGAGTTAATGGAGTAGCGTCCATTAGATGGGTACGACCTGTCTTGACAATATCTTTAAATGAGGTTGCTTTATCATCAAGAGCATCTCTTAACATTTCAAGACCAGGAATGGTATTTTCAACAATTAATTTATATGCAGCAATGTGCATGGCCGTCGGGAATGTATCATTGGAGGATTGCGATTTATTTACATCATCGTTTGGATGCAATACTTTATCATTATCTTTGAGGTCGCCTCCATTTATGACATGGCCTCTATTGGCAATAACTTCGTTCATGTTCATATTAGATTGAGTGCCTGAACCTGTTTGCCAAATAACCAATGGGAAGTTTCCTTCAAGATTACCTTCCAAAATATCATCACAAGCCTTGCCAATCAATTCTGATTTTTTATCGGATAGAACTCCCAGCTTGCAATTTGTGATAGCAGCAGCCTTTTTTAGATAAGCAAAAGCAGTTATTATCTCTTCAGGCATCGAACCTTCTGGACCAATTTTAAAATTCATTTTAGACCTCTGAGTTTGCGCTCCCCAATACTTCTCAGCAGGAACTTGCACATCTCCCATTGTATCATGCTCAATTCTATATTTCATTTCACTAATTTTGAAGTTATATATGTTTAAACGGCTTCCCGATTAATTTCATTTTAGTATCTCTAATCCAGAAATGATATAAGTAAATCCGAAGGGTCAGCCCAAATTGCTTCATCGTCTTTGACAACAATGGGTCTTTTAATAAGTTTTGGATTTCCAACCATTATTTTTATCCACTGAGCATCCGAAAACTCCTTACCCTTATATTCAGATTTGTATATAGATTCGTTTGTCCTCATCATTTCTGATGGTCTTTTTCCGAGTTTTTTCAATAATTTACCAAAGCTAATAGAATCTAGTGGTTCTTTCAAGTATTCAATAATTTTAAACTGAGAGTAATTATCACGAAGATATTGCAGAGCAGCTCTTGATTTGCGACATCTAGGGTTGTGATATATTTCTATCATTACTTTAAATTTAAACCCCAAATTTAATAATAAAAAAAGCCGACCCCAAAAATGTTATCAGGTTTTAAAATACAATCAACGTTTTTAAAGTGCCTTTACAGCTTCAATAAATTCCGGAATAACCACATTAACATCACCAACAATACCATAATCTGCGGCTTCAAAAATTGGAGCTTCTGGATCCTTGTTTACAGCTACAATAACCTTTGAAGAACTAACTCCTCCAAGGTGTTGGATTGCTCCTGATATGCCAAAGGCAAAATATAAATTGGGAGCAATCATTACTCCGGTTTGGCCAACATGTTCTGAATGGGATCTCCAACCTTCATCAGAAACAGGCCGTGAGCATGCTAACCCTGCACCTAAAAGGTCTGCAAGTTCCTCAAGTCCTCCCCAATTATCAGCACTTTTCATTCCACGACCTCCTGAAACAACAATTTCCGCATCTGAAAGAAGAACTTTACCGCTAACTTTATTTGTTTCAATGACTGAAGTTGAGAAATCAGTATCAACAATACCTGGATCATAGGTTTCAATGGTAGCACTTTGTCCTAAATCAATAATATCGTAGCTATTTTGCGCCAGAGTGATTACTTTGATATCAGAGTTTATTTGCACATTCGCAATAGCCTTACTTGTGAATACTTTTTTCTTTACCACAAATGGGTTAATTGAAAGCGGGAGTGCAGTTACTCCAGATACTAAGCCAGCATCCAGCTTGATGGCTGTTCTTGGAGCAATTGCTTTTCCGACATTATTATTTGCGAAAATTACAATGCTTGAGTCTTCACTTTTTGCCGCTGAGGCAATAGCTTTTGCGGTAGCTCTATTATCTATTGAATTATATCTTTCATCATCAACATTTAGAACTTTTGTGGCACCATATTTACCCAATTTCATAAGGTCATCGTCTGATACTTTGCCAAGTGATACTGCTGTTACTGTTGAATTCATTTCTTTGGCAATGGCATGAGCATATGATACTAGCTCAAAACTAAGGTTCTTAAACTTACCATCCCAATTTTCTGTATATACTAATATTGACATTTTTCTTGATTTTTTAATTATTTTACTAAAGAACCTTTGCTTCTTCATGCAGAAGTGTAATTACCTCTTTGGCATTTTCTTCATCTATTAGTTTACATGCGGCTTTTGGAGGTGGTAATTCAAACTTAATAATCTGCGTTTTATCAATCCCTTCCACAGGTTCATTAATATTAAGAGGTTTTTTACGAGCCATCATAATCCCTCGCATGGCTGGTATACGAGGTTCTTTTGCAATCCCTTTCTGAACAATTGCCAGAAGAGGACCACCTATACTAACTACCTGATA
Organism: Lentimicrobiaceae bacterium; assembly: GCA_002708315.1. GTDB lineage: Bacteria > Bacteroidota > Bacteroidia > Bacteroidales > F082. Next base: position 33,080 of record PANC01000031.1, on the reverse strand, counting down.
TCCTCCATCAACTTCTCTAGTAACCTTGAAGTCGGAACCATCCAGATCTATCCCTGAAACAGCTGAAACAGAATTGTAATCTAGCATTTCTGCTAGCATTCCGCCTACTGCATTACCATTATAGTCAGAAGCCTCTATACCCGCCAATATTAATTCGTAATCTTTGGCAACCTCGGCCAATTGAGTGGCAACATAAAAGGCATCATTGGCAGTGGTATTAATTCTGATCGCATCATCAGCTCCAACTGCTAGAGCTTTTCTCAAGGTTGCCTCGGTGGATTTTTCACCAACATTTGCAACAGTTATTTTGTCAACCCCACCAGCTTCTTTCAACTCCAGTGCTCGGGTTAATGCTAACTCATCCCAAGGGTTTATGATCCATTGAACTCCTGAATCATCAAATGCGGTATTGTTCCCTGTAAAACGAATTTTTGTTGTAGTGTCTGGTACATTACTGATTAAGACTAATATTTTCATGATCACTAAATTATATGATTGTTTAACTGTATTTTTTGAATGTAATATAGGTTATCAAATATCGCAAAAAAATTGATTGAACGGTATCTAAAAACAGGAAAAAATATTTAAAATCAAAAGGTTAATGGAGTGGATAATTAATCCTTTAGGACATCTCTGGAAATAACTATTTTCTGAACTTCAGAAGTCCCCTCATAAATCTGTGTGAGTTTGGCTTCACGCATTAATCTTTCCACGTGATATTCCTTTACATAACCATAACCCCCATGTATTTGCACTGCCTCGGTGGTAACTTCCATTGCCATGTCTGCGGAATATTGTTTTGCCATTGCACTGGCAATGGTTATTTGTTTATTATTGTCTTTTAGCCAGGCTGCTTTCAAGCATAAGTTACGTGCATTTTCAATTTTTACAGCCATATCTGCAAGTTTAAAAGCTATAGATTGATGATTTGCTAATTCAGTTCCAAATGCTTTGCGTTCTTTTGAATATGCAGTCGCTCTCTCCATAGCACCACTTGCTAAACCAACAGCCTGAGCAGCTATTCCTATTCGACCCGCTTCTAAAACCTTCATTGCAAACTTAAATCCAAACCCATCTTCACCTATGCGATTTTCTTTGGGTACCTTAACATCAGTAAACATTACAGAATGCGTATCGGAACTTCTCATTCCCATTTTATCCTCATGTGGTCCAAGACTTATACCAGGAGAATTTTTTTCTACGATAAATGCATTTATTCCCTTGTGACGTTTTTCAGGATAAGTTTGAGCGATTACAATGTATGTAGATGCTGAGTTTGCACTGGTAATCCAGTTTTTTGTTCCATTCAGAAGATAGTAATCACCTTTATCTTCAGCAGTGGTGTGTTGATGAGTTGCATCTGACCCTGCCTCTGGTTCAGATAATAAAAAAGCACCAATTATTTCACCCTTGGCAAGTGGAGTGAGGTATTTATGTTTCTGCTCTTCCGAACCAAATTTACTTAGCCCAAAACATACCAATGAATTATTAACTGATACAATTACACTTACGGATGCATCCACTTTTGATAGTTCTTCCATTGCCAGCACATAAGAAATAGTATCCATACCACTTCCACCATATTTTGGATCTACCATCATTCCCATAAAACCGAGAGCAGCAAGATTCTTTATGTGTTTTTCTGGAAATATAGACTTTTCATCTCTTTCGATTACATCGTGAATAAGTTCCCTCTGTGCGTAATCACGCGCAGCTTCTTTTATCATTAATTGTTCTTCAGTAAATTCAAAATTCATGTGATTAAATTTTTGGTCATTTTGGCAAACATAATTATTTTTTTGTAGTAAAATCCTAACTTAATATTAATTATTAGATTCTACCTATTTTATCCATTTTATCTTTAGTTTTATTGAATTGTAGGATTAGATCAGAGAATATATGACTCACAGTTTTTTTCTCGTCTATTGTAGATGAAATTTGACCCACTTCTAATTCTCCTTCTATTAAATTACCTTCAAACATACCCATCTTTGCCCTACCTTTACCAAGAATCTTGATAAGTGTCACTTTGTCTTTTCCTTCCAAAATCGCTGATTGAATTCGTTGGAAAAACTCATTTCTAAGTAATCTTACCGGAACAACATTCTTGAGGGTAAGGTATGTGCTTCCATCTGATGCATCTATTATTGCATTTTTAAAATTATCATGAGCAGATGACTCATGGGAAGAAGCAAATAAGCTACCTATCTGAACACCATCTGCTCCCAATGCCATTGCGGAATACATTGATTCACCAGATGCAATACCACCAGCGGCTATAATAGGAACTCCCACTTTAGCTTTGATAGTTGGTATTAATACCATGGTGGTGGTTTCTTCAATACCATTGTGACCACCAGCCTCAAAGCCTTCTGCAACGATTGCATCTACACCTACTTTTTCTGCTTTTAGAGCAAATCTTAAATTAGAAACCACATGAGCTACTTTAATTCCTTTGGACTTAAGTTTATCAGTATATTTACTAGGATCTCCTGCTGAGGTGAATACAATCCTTATATTTTCTTTTATGATTAAATCAATTATTTCATCAGTTTGGGGATAAAGTAAAGGTACATTAACTCCGAACGGCTTAGATGTTGCCTTTTTACATTTAATAATGTGTTCATGGAGAACATTAGGATACATACTTCCTGCTCCAATTAGACCTAATCCGCCACTATTACTAACAGCTGATGCAAGTTTCCATCCACTGCACCAAATCATACCACCTTGTATTATTGGATATTTAATTTTAAAAAGCTCAGAAATCATCTCATCAATTAATTTTTTCCATCATTGATTTTACGATGTTAGTGGCACCATCATCTATGTCCATAATATTTGCCTCTAGCATATAGCATGGCGTTGTGAATACCAACTTTTCCTCATCTACAACTACATCACCGTGACTAGTAATTATATGTGTTCCACCCATGGCCTCAATTGCTTCAGCAGTTCCGGTATCCTTACCAATAGTTACGTTTACATCACCAATAATTTTTGTTATGAATGCTGGTGAAATACACAATGCGCCAATGGGCTTTTTTAATTCTAGCATTTGAGTAACCGATGATTCAACATCTGCATTAATAATGGCATCAGATCCATCAAATGCAACAGTGGATAAATTTTTAGCTGCACCAAAACCTCCCACAAAGATTATAGCGTCGAAATATTTGCCATCAAACTCATCCAATGGTTTTATTTTTCCACGTGCAATTCGAGCAGACTCTACTAAAACATTTCTAGATTCATTCATTTCATCACCAGTGATATGGTTGATTACATGATATTGTGCAATGTTTGGAGCAAAACATTGATATTCGCCACCTTGACGCATAATGGCCAACATAGTAAGAGTGGCCTCATGGATTTCAGCACCATCAAATACTCCACTGCCCGATAGAATTACTGCAAATTTTTTTTTCTCCATCATTGAAATTCTGATATTTATACTAACTGCTAAAGTACAAAATATACATGTTATTTTTGTAATAATTAGATCTAAATTAGTTTACTATTTCTCAAAATTATTTTGATTAAAACAATAGCACCTTCCATTTATCTATACATTTGTTATTTATGATAACTAAAATATTTTCCATGACTTCCAATAAACCAATACTTCTAACAATTGTGTTCATGATTTTTATTAGTTCTAGCTTCGCTCAAGGATTTTCAACATTACAAATTGATTCAATAGTTGAAGTTGCCATGGCCAGAAATCAGCATGCTGGAATTGCCATAGCTGTTGTAAAGGATGGAGAGGTTATACATTCAAAAGGATACGGAATATCCTCCAAGATATCTGGTGATAAGGTTGATAACCACACCAGATTTTCCATTGCTTCCAATAGCAAGGCATTTACTTCAACATCTCTTGCCATGCTTGTGGATGAGGGATACATAAATTGGGATGATAAGGTTGTAGACCACATACCTGAGTTTAAAATGTATAACCCTTATGTTACTGCTGATTTTACTATTATAGACTTGCTAACACACAGAAGTGGACTTGATCTGGGAGCTGGAGATTTAATGTGGATTCCTGATGGCAATAGCTTTTCAATTGATGATATAATTACCAGTTTTCAATATCAAACACCTGTTTCTGACTTTAGAACCAAGTACGATTATGATAATCTATTATATATAGTTGCAGGAGAAATAGTAGTTCGAAAAACAGGTATGTCATGGAGTGAATTTGTTGAGGAAAGAATAATGTCTCCAATAGGAATGAATGAATCAGCAGGTACAATTGGTAGATTAGTAGACTCAAATAATATAGCAAAACCGCACTCGTTAGTGGATGGAGAATTCATGCAAATTGATGAATTTGATGCTACTATTGCTGCTTCAGCAGCTGGAATATATGCAAGTGTATATGACCTTAGTAAATGGATGATTGTGCAGCTTGATAATGGTGCGCTTAATGATTCTGTTCAACTTATATCTAAAAAAAATCATAGTGAAATGTGGAAGCCATATACTAATCGTGGATTTAATATCATTGGAAAAACACCATATAATACCCACTTTTATTCCTATGGATTGGGTTGGGGAATAAAGGATATTGCAGGATATATAACCGTTAGTCACACAGGAGGAATGCCAGGCATGTTATCTCAAACTATTCTCATTCCTGAATTGAAGATGGGAGTTGTAGTTCTTACAAATGCTGATCCAGGAGGATATAGTTTTATGTCAGTTCCAAATATAATTGTTGATTCATACATAGGTGTTGATAGTGTTGATTGGATTGGAAGAATGACAAAAAGAATAAAAAGTAGTGAGCAAAATGGAGATAGTGTTGTTGCAGGCGTTTGGGAAGTAGTTAATAAAGCACAGCTTAACAATTTAGATTATGATAGTTATGTAGGCTCATACAGCGATGATTGGTTTGGTGAAATGGTAATTTGGGAAAAGGATGAAGAATTATGGATAAAATCCATTAAATCTCCAAAACTTGAAGGTAGATTATTCTACTATCAAGCTAATACTTTTGCAATAAAATGGAACTACAGAGATATGGAATGTGATGTTTTCGCATCATTTAATCTAAATAAAGATGGAAAAGCCATAAGTTTTACAATGGAGGGGATATCCCCAAATATAGATTTTAGTTTTGATTTTCAGCACCTCCACATGGTTAGAATTAAATAATTAATGATTGGGTGTTCCCTTCTGGCAACATTTGGGTAAATTGTCATGAGCTTTTTGATTGGCTACTATATCGTCAGCATCATAACCAACTTTAGTAATTGCTATTTTTATTTTCTCTTTTGTGTTTTTACCCTCTTTAAACTTAATGGTAATGATTTTGGTTTCATTATCAAGGTTTACATACTTAACACCTTTTTCAAAGGCTAGGTCATGTTCAAGTTTTTCTTTACACATTCCACAAACGGCTGAGGTTTGGATTTCAACAGTAATAAGTTGTTTTTCCTTTTTTTCTGTTTCCTGAGATTGCAAACCCATCAGCAAAAACATTGCTGTTATTGTTAAAATTATAATTCTTGATTTCATCTTTTAAATTTAAATCTAATTTTCATTCTTCTTCTTCTGGATTGATTCTAAATCTTATTCCACCATATACTATTATTCCTGAAATTGGACCCCAAATAATTGAGCTGTCGAAATATTCTCCAAATGGATCTTCTGAGGAAATAATGGGATTAGTTTGTCTATAATTTCCTATATTTTCAGCTCCAATATAAACATCAAAGTTTTTAATATATCGAGTTATTTGTAAATTAATAAGCGCATAATTAGGAGCATAATCCCCAAGTTGATATTGTGGAGGATTAAATTCAGTATTGGGTAATCTTTGATTTCCAATGGCTTGAATATTTAAGTCAAACTGCCATTTTTTATAAGGGGTTTGATATGATACTGCTAATAACCCCTTAAATTTATTCATCAATGGCTTCTCAATCAATTTATCACTGATTGTGGTTTTAACATCATTATATCTGAATGCCAATTTAGCTTCTAAGTTTTTGAACAACTCATATGATGTTTCAATTTGAAAACTGTTGGAAAAAGATACACCATCTAGGTTATACATATATACTATGAAGGGATCATTATCCCGATCTACTACAATCTGATTTATGAATTGTGTTCTAAAATAATCAGCAGTAATCGTTAGTTCTCGTGCGTTAATTTTTATGTAGGAAGTATAGCTAATTCCATAGTTCCATGATGATTCTATTTCGGGAGTTTCCGTAATTATGATTTTTTTTGAAGTTGCAAGCAATGAAGTGTTTTCTGCTATTAAGTTAGGAGACCTATATCCTTTACCTGCGCCTATTCTAATCGCGTTTTGCTCATTAATATTATATTTTAAATGTAGACGAGGGGTAAACAACAGTCCATAAATATTATTATTATCAAGCCTTATTCCAGCAATTATATTAAGATTATTATAGTTTGAATAGGTGTACTGAAAGAAACCACCAATAGAGATTTCTGATCGACCAAAAGTGCTATCATTCAATACCTCGTTATAGTCATCATAAATTATGCTTATTCCTGTGGTATACTGGTTTTTAGAGCTTGCAAAATATGACTGAAACATATAGTTTCCATAATAAGAAAATTGCTTAGCATCATAAATGTTTAAACCAAAAAAAGAAGTCTGATTATGTATGACAAATTGATTCTGTAATCCGATATTTGTAAGATCCTTATTTTTACTTATTATACCTATCTTCAAAAATCCCTCAACTCTATTCGTTTTAACACCAATTCCATAACCATTTTCTATGCTATGTGGTTTGTCTGCATCGAATGTCATCTGCCCTCCTTTACGATTCTCCGAAAGATATTTAACCCCAAGCTGCATTCTAAAGGCATTATTGATATATCTATATCTGTTGAATAGATTTATTTGACTAATTAGAGGGGCGTCAATAAATGAATCTCCATTTTGATCTTGTTTAAATGGCCTATCTTCAACATGCGCTAAAATTGCTGTGCTCCATTTATCTGATAGGTTAAATCGAACATTGCTATTACCTTCCATTTTACCCATCTGATTTCCATAAAGGTTTAGGAAAAAAATTTCCCCATCATTGGATTTTTTTAACTCAACATTTATTTGGCCAGCCATACTTTCATTGCCATTTATTACTGATGACGTTCCTTTTGAAACCTGTATCGAACTCATCCAGCTGCCGGGAATATATCCTAGGCCCCACGGTGTTGAAAGACCCCTCATATTCGGTATGTTTTCGGTTAGAAGTTGAGTATATATACCTGATAAACCCAACATTTGAATTTGTTTTGCACCAGTTATGGCATCACTATAACTTACATCAACTGTAGCGCTATTCTCAAAACTCTCACTTAGGTTACAACATGCAGCTTTTTGAAGTTCATTTTCATTTATGTTGACTATGGACCTTGTTTTTGTTCTGGAAATTGATGATCCTTTTCTGCGACCTTTAACAACAACTTCACCCAATATCTTCTGATCATTCATAATAATGACAAGGTCGGTTTTGTTAGAGCTGGTCAAATCTATGGTGTCATTTTCATATCCCACAAAAGATACTATAATCTTATATGATTTATTAGGTATTAGTTCCAATACAAACTGACCATTTTCATCTGCAACAACACCGTTTGTAGTATTTTCCTGCTTAATAGTTGCACCAATTAGCGGACCCTTATTATTATTTTGTATTTCAAATACTCTACCTGATACCGTTTGGGCATTTATGGAAAAACCTATTGATAGTACTATGAATAATACTAGTAATATCCTGTTCATTGAATTTAACTTTTAATATTTTAGTAATTAGAATGATAAAATCACTCGTTAATATTAATCTAGGAAGGAGAATACGAATTAAGAAAAGGGATCAGGTAATATTTTTAGGGTATTCAAGAAAATAACCATACTCAGTTTAGGTATTAGAATAGGGTATGGTTGGACTTGATTATCAATGATATTATCAATTAACTCGTTCGAGCAATTGTGTTTCTTGTAATTTGATATGTTGAGTAATTTTAAGCACTGTATCTCCGGATTGTTTATTGAATTTGTTCCTGCTAAATTTATATCTGCTATAACGAATTCTTTAAAATTATCGCAACATTCAGTGTTTGGATCAGTTTTTATTGAACAAGGTTTTTTTTCAGAGCAGCAAGATATAATTTCTTTTTTTTGATTGTAATTACAAACATCACCATCAAGTCTGTGGTTCTCAATCAAAACCGAGTAACTTATTCCATTATGACTACAATGATGACTATAAATTGTAAATCCTGATGTTGATAATAGAAAGATAACAGCAGTCAGGAAGCCAACAATATTTAAAAATAAATCTTTCACAAGTCATGAATATTGTACAAATATAAGTTTTTCTTGAGGAACTAACCCTACATTAACCTTTAATAAATTGTGAGATATTATGTATAAATTTCTGTAATAATTTGATCGTATTTACTTTGAACAGCTTTACGCTTAAGTTTTTGAGTAGGAGATAGTAAGCCGTTTTCAGGAGTCCAGTTATCCACCACAAGTTTGAAAACTTTAATTTGTGCAACATGATCAAGTTCAGGGTTATATTTGTCCAATTCTTTCTGAAATCTTTCTACAATTATTTCTTGTGAAATCAAATCATCATTATCATGATAGTTAACATGATGAATTGTACACCAGTTATGTAAAAATTCAAAATCAGGAACTATTATTGCTGCTGTAAATCTTTTATTATCACCAATAACTATTATTTGTTCAATAAATTGGGATTCTTTAAATTGGTTTTCAACCTGCTGAGGAGCAACATATTTGCCACCTGAAAGCTTAAAGATCTCTTTTTTCCTATCTGTTATTGTTAGCATTCTATCTTCGTCAAGTGTTCCGATATCTCCTGTATGGAACCACCCATCTTTATCAATAGCTTCATTGGTTTTATCCGGATCTTTAAAATATCCAATCATAAGATTTGGTCCTCTTTCAAGAATTTCACCGTCTTCTGCGATCATAACCTCTAATTCGGGGGGAACTACTCCAACACTGCCAAATCTTACTCCAGGAAATGATGGCATGTTGGCTGATATTAGGGGCGAAGTTTCTGTAAGTCCATATCCTTCTTGTACAATTATATTAGCCGACCAAAATATTCTTGCTAGTCGGGGTTGAAGTGCAGCGCCTCCGCTTATTACTCCCTTTAGTTCTCCACCAAAAGCATCTCTCCATTTGCTAAAAACCAGTTTATTAGCGATTTTAAGTTTTAGGTTATACAGGGCACTTCTTTTTGAAGGATCAGGATCAAATTTATCTCCTACTTGCACTGCCCAAAAGAATAATGTCTTTTTTATTAATGACAGTTCTCTTCCCTTATTAATAATCTTATCATATATTTTTTCAAATACTCTTGGAACTGTGATAAATACATTCACATTTATATCACGCATATCTTCACCAATGGTTTCCAGGTTTTCTGCGTAGTAAATTGAAATACCAAGTGTTTGCCACAGATAGTTTCCAACCCTCTCCAGAATATGAGATAATGGAAGAAAACTCAATGCTCGGTCGTTTGAATTTAAGTACCCGGTAACTCTGTGGGCCAACAATAGGTTACTTACCACATTATTATGTGATAGCATAACTCCTTTTGACAGGCCTGTTGTTCCAGATGTGTATATGATGGTCAAAAGATCGTCGGGTTTAACATCATCTCTTCTAGATATAAGCAGATCTTTATACTCCTCTCTTTTTGCTTCCCCGAGTTTTAAAATTTCATTCCAGTTTTTAGCACCATCTACATCATCAATGGTATAAATTTCTTCGAGATTTGGTGTTTGTTTGAATATTGGATAAAGTTTGTCAAATAATTCTTTGTCAGAAACAATTAGAATTCTTGAATCCGAATGTGATAGAATATGAAGATATTCTTTTTCGCTGATAGTAGGATAAATTCCAACATGAACACAACCTATCTGACTCATTCCGAAATCTATGAAATTCCACTCAGGTCTATTGTTCGAGACAGTGGCAATCTTGTCTCCTTTGTTACAACCCATGGCAAGCAAACCAAGGCTAAACTTATCAACATTTTTCCTGTAATCATTGGTTGAGAAATTTTCCCATCTATTATTACGTTTTACCGATAATGAAACTTCTTTGTTAAAGTTTTCCTCTGCAGCTGTTAGTATATCAAAGATTCTTTTTAATTCTGCCATTGTGAAAGTTTTATGTATGTCAAAAATATAACTAATCATTGACAATAATAAATCAGAGGTCAGTTAATGGGAAATATTTGTTGCTATTAAGTTATCCTTAAGGGGGTTTCTCTATTATTTTTTTTGGCACGCGGGTTTTTAAAGCGTCTTTGTTTTTTATAATATTTTTCTAGACGTTGAACCTGATTTTCCGTAATAATGCCTTGGAGTCCAATTTTATGCTGTTCAAAGAGCTTAGATGTCGATATCCTTGTCACTTTATTTTGATATTTTTCAACTATTTGCTTAAAAGCATCCATATCTCCATACATTGACTTTTTAATAAGTTCTAAATCAGTATCAGGTTTTAATTTTTTCACTCTCACTTAAATTTGACAATCGTTGAATCCCATTTATTCCCCATTTGCAATTTAATTATTAATAGTAACAATTATTAGATGCTTTACTTTCATTATATTTGCCTTAAAACTCAAAATAAGCAAATGAAACAATTATTAACATTAACCATAATATTTGTTTTTTCTTTTGTGGCAAGTTCACAAGAAATAGTAAATACTGCTAAATTATGGTCATGTATGGAAGAACACTGCCACGAATGGGGGAGTGAATTTTCGACTGACTTTTATAGATTTGAAGAAGACACAATAATTAATTCCTTAACCTACAAGAAAGTATGGATATCAGAGGATGAAAATCATGAAATATGGAATTTTTATGGTGCTTTTATACGCGAAGAAAATAATCGAGTTTACTATCGTCAAATGTTTGGTGATGAAGGGTTGATTTATGATTTTAACTTGGAAATAGGAGACTCTGTTCTGGTAGATAACCCCCGGGCTGTGGGAGAAGTATGGCTGCATCTTTTAGAGATTGATACAATAACTGTAGCTGATGGTTTGCGTGAGAGGTGGCGAATGGTCAGTAGCGAATATCAGGATAGTGATTACTGGATAAGGGGAATAGGAAGTATAGCTGGAGTTATAAATAGCAGTATGAGTGTATATGGTGGTTTATGTGGCTTTTATGCACTTCTATGTCAAGATGAGCAAGGTGAAAAAATTTATGAAAACCCTGAATATAATACATGTTATTTATATACAGTTGGAAGAGATGAAGTAACAGAGGATAATACTTCGATAATCTACAATAGAGATTTAAGTAGTATAGTGGTCAAACTTCAAGATAAAAGTGATATGGCAATACTAATAACAGATATCTCAGGAAAAATTTTGTATAAGACTGAAGTTAATTCCAAAAAAGAAACCATCCCATTTAGGATTAATAATCCGGGAATCTATATTGTAACTGTAGTTGTAAATAGTCAAAAGACTTCCATTAAACTTATGTATTATTAAAAGAAAAGTATTTTAAATAATTCATTATTTAATAAGATAAGTTCCTTAGGGGGTTTTTATTTTTTTAACTTTTTATTGATACGACTTTGACCCTTTTGTAATTTTGATTATAATTTATGTTTTATATTCGTTTCTTGAAAATTATTGTCATCAAATGGATTTGCTCAGATACAACAAATTATCATTGGGAATTACATTCTTTATCATATTATTTATGGTAAAAAGTAATGATGCCAAGTCACAAGCAGCATATGATAGTATTAGAGTATTGGATGCGGTTATCCTTACTGCAGATAGTCTATTACCAATACATAATGCCCATATAATAAGTAAGTTTAACAAGTGGGGAACCATTAGTAATCAAGAAGGAAGATTCAAACTATATGTTCAGAACAATGATTCCATATTAATAACATCAATAGGGTTTAGACCTCTAATAGTTCAAATGGATGAGAGTTACTTTGTGGAAGATAGCATTATACCAATATACATTCCCAAGGATACCATTTCCATAAATGAAGTTGTAATAAGAGGTTATTTCGATTATGCTACCATGAAACAGATTGTTATCGAGATGAAGCCCATTGACCTAACACAGTTCTATCCAGATTGGTCGGGAACGGGATTGCTATATAAAAGCCCACAACCCATGTCATTTAAGGGGCCAATCCAGGCATTGTATGATGTGTTTAATAATAGTGCAAGGTTGCAGCGCAAATTAATAAAGAATAGAAGAGAATATAATAGGGTTATGACTCAGATGGGTAGGGCTAATGATACAATACCTGCTATACCAGAGCATATGCAAGAGTTGCAATACTAATTCTAACATTGGGAATTTCCATCAGAGTTTGTGCACATGATTCCAATGTAGCTCCTGTGGTAAGGACATCGTCAACCAATAGAATATGCTTTCCTTCAAGTTCATTGGCATTCATAATTCTAAATTTTCCCCTTACGTTCTTCCAGCGGTTATACCTTGATTTTCTAGTTTGAGTTTCTGTTCTTTCTATTTTAACAAGTGAGGTATTTGTGAATTCTATATTCATGGCCTTACTTATACCTTCTGAAATACTATCACTTTGATTGTAACCGCGCTTTTTGAGTTTACTCTTGTGCAATGGTACTGGTATAATAATGTTTACATCTGAATATATTTCGCTATTCACCAATTCATTTCCAAATAAATAACCTAGCCTTTTTCCAGTTTCTTGATTGCCATTATATTTCAGCTTATGCATCAGCTTTTGTACTTTACCTCCTTTACTGAAAAATAAAAATGCTGTTGCAGAATGGATGTCAACACGACCCCAAAACACTCTTGATATTGGATTATCCATATGCTTATGGAAATTTGTTTTTGGTAGTTTATATAAGCAATGTAAGCATATTATTTTCTCACCTTTTATGAGGATAGTTCCGCAGGCATTACATAATCTAGGAAAGAAAAGGTTAAATAAATCTGTGATCCACATTTTTTTTTGGGTATGTGAATCAAAGTTAACCAAGAGCATGAATTAATTGATTGTATTTGTGGAAAATATGGAAATAAAAGGTTTAAACCCTAATTCAAAACAGGTATTTCTTCTGCCTGTAATACTTGTTTGTTAGATTCATTGTATACAAAAGCTACCACATGGCAATCCTTAGGAATCCAGCTTGCGGGAAATTCTATATAATAGGTTTTTTCATAAACCTCATTCATTGCAACGGTACCTGTTGTGCTAACATATTCACCCCAGGAACCATTTAAAGTGCCTCTTAAGACATGGTTATGAACATAAGTTGAATCAATTGGTGTTGGACCTATTTCAGGGTCGTTATTTTTTTGAGGAGCAATAATATTGTCTTGAGTAATACAAACTATTACTTTAAAAGACCCTTCGATATCTTGCTGAAACTCTGTTTTTATATTTGTTGTTAGGGTATTATTGCTAATACTAAAGTCATTATTAATTGTAATAAGTGCTTCTGCTGGCTCCATCAATAATGGATCCGCAACTTCTGCCCAGCTTTGAGGAAAAATAACATAGCTGTCATTTATTTGGGCTCTATCAATTAATCCATTGGGATTACCTTTTGCCGAGTTACCAAAATAAGTATCCCATTCATTACCTGCCTCTGTGGTGAAGTTTGCAGCAAAAACGGGATTATTTTCGAAATCTGGTTGAGCAAAATAACCAGCATGAACAGCAATTATAACAGCTCTATCACAAAACTTCTCCTTGAGCTCCTGTGCTAAAACTGCTGCGCCTGGACAATTTACACATCCATGTCCTGTGTAATCTTCAATTAAAATCTTTTTATTCCCGCTACAGTAATCTCTAGATTCAATAAACGGTGCATCCACCTTATCACATGAGTTAAAAGAAACTGCAAAAATCAAAACTACCAGAATTATATATCTTGTTTTCATAGTAATTAGTTTTTAGAAGCTACCACTGATAGTTAGGGAAAATCCATTTGAAGCAGGGACTTGTCTACATACCCCACCAACGCAAACAACTCCTTCTCTTTGTCTACCATAAGTTAAAGCAATTCTCATCGTATTTAGCGTATAACCAAATGAACCTGTGTAATAATGAATTTTTTCGTTAATGTGCTTATTACCATAATTGTATTGGTCAGTAATTGTGACAAACCAATGAGGAGAAACAGTGTACTCAATCAATGCGGCTGCCCAATTACCATTATCCTCTTTTGTCCATAAACCCTGTAACTCCCACCTAAGAGCCTTCTTGGAAGCCAACTTATATGTCATATCTATTATGGCAATATTTGCATTTACCATTGGCTCACCCGTATGGCCTTGTATTGTTGCAATATCATACACCTGATAGATATATTTAAATGTACTTTTAAATTTCTTATTGAATTTTTTATCAATTTCAATTGTAAGATCTTTATTAAAAATTTGTTTTCCAAATTTGAAAAAATCTGAATTCCAACCCATGGTGCCACTCTGACCTATATAGGCCGTGTCATTTGGAGCTGAGCGATCAATATTATTCATTTGAGAATAATTAATACTCACTCCCATACCATATTTACCGCCAATCTTACTTTTCTTGGGCACTTTATAATTTATAGCTATTTGAAACCCAATCTCGCCATTTGGCTGTGTAGCGTATGGATACATTGCAGCTAGCATGTAAGTGTGTGCTTCAATTAGTGGCGGAAGAAAGTTTATGTCCAAAGCATTTGATGTAACAGCTTGATCCGACTTATAACTCATATTGTCAACACGTTTAAACTGAGCATAAATACCTAGTCCTTTTGTGGAATATGAACCTGAGAATATGAAAGCAGCACCTGGCTTGTAAATATAATTGTTGATGGCAGAAGGGTCATTAATTTTGTATGCGTATTCGGAAGAAAAATTAAATTTATTGATACCAAGGTTAAACCTTCCTGCGAAAGCAGCAACATTCTTAGGCATTTTATAGAATGGATTTTGATCACTTTGATATTTACTTACGGCACTTCCTCCAAGGGTGAGTTTAATTTTTGAATCAGACATTCCGTTAAAAACATCGTTGAGGTTTATTTCAGCATCAAACCCCTTAACTATTCCTCGATTATTATTTTCATACTTTGTCCAAAAATACCTCTGAACTCCATAAACTCCTTTTAGAATAATTCCGTCTATGGGTGAAAAAACAAATCTGGCTCCTTTCAAGGCATTGTCGTATCCTAAACTCCATTCAGTATATGTGCGAAGGGTTAATCCATTGCCGAATTGTTCATAAAAATCGCCAATTGTAATACTAAACCTATCTGTTGTATAGGATGCCCATAAATTTGCTATACCTTGTCCGTCTAAATTTCTATCAAAACCAGCTATTGGCGGTAAATATGCTTCATACCTAAAACCAGCAGAAAAATTTCCTAGAGTATAGATAATATCTGCAAAACCATTGAAGCCAAATTCATTACCATTAATAATAGAATCAGTAATTCCCAAAGCATCATCCGCCTGATAATACATGCCATCTAACTCAAAGTTGCCATGAACTTCAGACTTTGATAGAAAGCCTTGTGCTTTAACCATGGGTGTAAATAAAAACGATAATACGATTAAAGCTAATGCTTTTTTCATAAAGGTTTTTTTAAACAAATTGATTAATTGTTGCCTGATACATTCTCACCAGAAGCAACTTTTTCAACAATCTCATAAATCTCATCTTCGAGGCCTTCATAATATGAAGTGTGTTGGTATACAATTTCACCTGCTCCATTAAGGATAAAAGTATGTGGAATCATATTTACACTCATTGCTCTTTTAAAGTCTCCGTTGGGATCTAGTAAAACTTCAAAGTCCCAATCTTTACCACTAACGTAGGGGAGAACTTTTGCAGTTGATCTAGCATCATCAATTGATACTGCGATAATCTCAACACCAGTTTCTTCCTGCCAATCGTCATAATTATCATTGTAAGCATCAAGTTCTTTTTTGCATGGTTTGCACCATAAAGCCCAAAAGCTTATAATTATGGGTTTCCCGTCATTGGAAATTTCTTTTGTATTGAAAGTTTCACCTTCCAAATTCTTGATATTAACCGACGGGAGATTATTTCGTTTATTTAAATTCTGGGATGTTACATATCCGAAGAATAATAGTGTACAAAATACTAAAACGATTCTTTTCATGCTAAATAAGTTCAATTAATGGTTGAAAATGAAAGACAACTTATTCCCTAGATTTGTTGCATAATTATATAGGGAGCAAATATAATTATTTAAAGCCAGTCTATAACAATAGAGTAAAACCATAAAATATTAGGCTATTTATAGTATAATAGCCGCATTTTATTTTTCTAAAGGAACACCTCAAGTAGCCTTGATGTTGTTTTTGGGACAAGGCTAATTTCGCTTAAATAAGCAGGAACAAGTATTGCTTCGCCAAGGTTTAGGTTAACCTCACCATTTTCCCAAACTAAAATGCTTTTTCCTTCGATGGCAATATAAATGATAAAAGAGTCTAAAGCTTCAATATCCTTTGTAATTGGTTTGTCAAATTCAAGCACGTTGGTTGTAAACTTATCGCAATCGACAACCTTTGAAGGGATGTTCATTTCTATATCATAATCGGTCTTATACTTATCATATTTCTTAAAATCAATTGCATCAATAGCCTCTTCATTGTGCAACTCGCGAGGATGTCCATCTACACCTATTCGTTCCCAATCATATATCCTGTATGTAGTATCTGAAGTTTGTTGTATTTCTGCAAGAAGCATACCCGGACCAATTGCATGAACTCTTCCAGCAGGCATAAAGAAAACATCTCCCTTATTTACATCTTCAAAATTCATGATTTCCTTAATCGATCCTTTTTTTAAATGGTCTAAATATGATGCTTTATCCATCTCTCTATTAAATCCGCTAATTAATTTTGTTGTTTTATCTGCCCCCAGAGTATACCACATTTCAGTTTTACCAAAACCAACTTTCCTAGCCTTTGCAAGCTTGTCATCAGGATGAACTTGTATGGATAACCAGTCATTTGCATCAATAAATTTTATTAGAAGAGGGAATTCTTCTCCAAACCTATCAAAAACCTTCTCGCCAACAAGATCTGCCATGTAAATTTCAACAAGTTCATTTAGTTCATTGTTCTTTAAAAAGCCATTACTCACAACAGAAAAATTTCCTTTAACCCCTGAAATCATCCATGCTTCACCGCAGTTAGGTAGATTGCCGTAATCAAGGCCAAGCTCAGTTTTAATTTTTTGTCCACCCCATATTTTATCTTTGAAGATGGGTTTGAATTTTAAAGGGTACAATGAATTCATTATGTCTTAAATTGGAACAACGGAGCAAAATTAGTTATTTTTGAATGCAAATCTTAATTTCCAACGCATGAAAAACAACCGAAGAAATTTTATAAAAACAGCAGCTGTGGGAGGTATAGGTCTTGCCATGGCTCCTAATATCGCATTTGGAAAAAAACAAAAGGAATCCAAGGTGAGAATTGGTTTCATTGGTTTGGGATTAAGAGGAGTTTTACATCTCAAAAACTGCATTAGTCGCCAGGATGTTGAAATAACTGCTCTGTGTGATATAAATCCACTAAGGCTTGATTTAGCTCAGCAGATAATTACAGATGCTGGTTTATCAAAAGCCAAATTATTTGGCGATGGAGATTACGACTACCAGAATCTCCTACAGGAAAAAGATGTAGATGCAGTGATAATATCCACACCATGGTTGTGGCACACGCCAATGGCTGTTGATTCAATGAAAGCAGGAAAATATGCCGGTGTTGAGGTTAGCGCAGCAACATCAATGGAAGAATGTTGGGACCTTGTTAACACTCATGAGTTAACGGGAACGCATATGATGATATTAGAAAATGTCAACTATCGACGAGATGTTATGGCTGTTCTAAACATGGTACGTCAAAATGTTTTTGGAGAATTGATTCATTTTAGATGTGGATATCAGCATGATTTGAGAGAAGTTAAGTTTAATAATGGGCTACAACCTTATGGAGGTGGCGTATTGTTTGGTCCCAAAGCCATGAGCGAAGCACAATGGAGGACTTTGCATAGTCTGAAAAGAAATGCTGACCTTTATCCAACTCATGGAATAGGTCCCATAGCAACATATGCTGATATTAATAGAGGTAATAGATTTGTGTCATTAACATCTCATGCAACAAAAGCAAGGGGGTTACATGACTATATTGTACAAGAAGCGGGGCCTGAAACACCCAATGCCAAGTTGCATTGGAAACTTGGTGATGTAGTAACAACAACAATTGACACAGCAAATGGAGAAACAATAATCGTAACTCATGATACAAATCTTCCCCGTCCGTATTCATTGGGTTTTAGAGTCCAGGGAACAAATGGTCTTTGGGAAGCAGATGGCAATAGGATTTATATTCAAGGTATCTCAGATCCACACCGATGGGATGATGACAGTGCTTGGATGGTTAAATATGATCATCCTTTATGGAAAAAATATGGAAATGACGCCGAGGGATCAGGGCACGGTGGTATGGACTTCTTTGTCTTAAATGCTTTTATTGAGAGTGTAAAAACTAATGTTGCACCTCCACTTGATGTATATGATGCAGCTGCGTGGAGTGCGATAACCCCCCTTTCAGAGGCATCAATAGCAAATAATGGAGAAGTTCAAGATTTCCCTGATTTTACAAGAGCTAGATGGATTAAAAGAAACCCATATGATTGGATGAAGGAAACTTATTAAGATAGGTCTAATTTAAATTCTACCAGTGTAACTTGTGATAATCAAATGTTTGTTTGTTTCGGAAGTCGCTTATTTTTTTTGCTATGATGAAGAAAAAATCAAGATTATTTTCCCTTAAATATTTTATGGCATAGGGTTTAACGTTTACGGCATCCGCAAAAACAACTAGAAAGTCAAATTCGTATTTGCGCAGCCATTGATATGCTTTCTCTTTATTGTCGATGGCACCATCTAGTGCTGCGTATTGGGGGTATTTATTTTTTAAGAGCCAGTTTATGGCTTCATGGCTTCCTCTTATACCACTACTTAGAGCTGCAAGTTCTGGATAACCGTTCTCAAGAAGCCAATTGTAAAACTCTTCGCCATTATCTGTAAAAGTTTCGCCAAATGCAATTAATATTTTTGGAGGATAATCGAGCATTTTGCTAAGATAAAAAAAGCGACATCAATTATTATTGATGCCACTCTCTTTTTAGTATCTATCTATGCAGTTCAAATTTTTGAATGCTGTTTTAAGCCTTTCAATCATTGACAACTCTCCTGCTCTTAACCACTTTCTTGGATCGTAATATTTTTTGTTGGGGATATCACCTCCTTCAGGATTACCAATTTGATTCTGAAGATAGTCATGATATTTTGCTTCGTAACCTTTAATTCCATCCCAAGTTGCCCATTGAGTATCGGTATCAATGTTCATTTTTATTACTCCATAAGAGATGGCCTCTTCAATTTTTGATGGTTCTGATCCAGAACCGCCATGAAAAACAAAATTAACGGGGTTATCAGATGTATTGAATTTATCTTTTATGTATGCCTGAGAGTTTTTAAGAATAATGGGCTCAAGCTTAACATTTCCGGGTTTGTATACACCATGTACGTTTCCGAAGGCTGCTGCAATAGTAAAATTTGGACTTATTGCCGAAAGTACCTCATAGGCATTGGAAACTTCTTCGGGTTGAGTATATAATTTTGAGCTGTCCACATTTGTGTTATCAACACCATCTTCCTCACCCCCTGTGATCCCGAGTTCTATTTCAAGAGTCATTCCCATTTTACTCATTCTTCTGAAGTATGAGGCACAAATTTCAATGTTTTCTTCAAGTGGTTCTTCACTGAGGTCAAGCATATGTGAGCTAAACAAAGGTTTCCCTGTTTCAGCAAAATGTTTTTCACTTGCATCAAGCAGGCCGTCTATCCATGGCAATAATTTTTTTGCAGCATGGTCTGTGTGCAAAATAACAGGAATTCCATAAAGTTCTGCTAGTTTGTGAACATGAAGAGCACCAGAAACAGACCCAGCTATTGCCGCCTTTTCATTTTCATTAGATAGGCCTTTGCCTGCATAAAAAGATCCGCCACCATTTGAAAACTGAATTATTACAGGTGAGTTCACCTCTTTTGCTGCTTCCATAACTGCATTTGCAGAATCAGTTCCCACTATATTAACAGCAGGCATGGCAAAACGATTTTGTTTAGCGATGTCGAATATTGTTCTTAAATCATCACCAAATACAACACCTGGTTTAACCTTATCTGAAATTCTTAGAGACATAATTATAGATTTTAAATTTTAAGTTAGCAAAATTATATTTATTTATTGATTATCTATGCAATTAGTTGGTAACTATATTACTATTAACATTAATTATTTGAAGTGTGTTTATCTTTCGCAAACGTTTTATATGGGAAGATTTAACTTTTACTTAAATAGTCATCAAAAGTTTTAAAATTATAATGATTATTTATGCTAATTGTATGTTTCTAAACAAGGATGAATAATTAATCCGAAACGGTAAATCAAAAATACTAATTTATCAAATAATAAGTGTATCATTATAGTCTACAATACTCAAGTATGGTAAGTTATCAAAGATATTATTCTTGCCTAACAAATATATTACCAGAAACGGTCATATTTTTAGAATTTTATATCTTTGAGCGTTCAAAGAAACGTCCATTATACGCGAAAGTACTAGTAAATCAGTGTTTTAAATAGATTTTTATGATAAAAAAGATACTTGTTGCCAACAGAGGGGAAATTGCAATTAGAGTGATGAGAAGCTGTCGGGAAATGGGTATTGATTCTGTTGCGGTTTATTCTGCTGCCGACAGAGCATCAATGCATGTAAGGTATGCTGATGAAGCCTACTTAATAGGCCCTGCACCTTCGAATGAGAGTTATCTAGTGATTGATAATATTATTGCAGCAGCAAAAGAGAGTGGGGCGGATGCAATACATCCCGGTTACGGCTTTCTATCTGAAAATGCAGAATTTTCAGATCGTTGCAAAAAGGAAGGCCTTATTTTCATAGGCCCTTCATCATTTGCCATAAACACTATGGGAGATAAAATCACTGCCCGTAAAAAAATGCAAAGCGCTAGTGTTCCCGTGGTTCCGGGAACTACTGAACCAATAACAGACCTTAATGAAGCTGTTGAGGTAATCAAGGGAATTGGGTTACCAGTAATGATTAAAGCAAGTGCTGGAGGCGGTGGAAAGGGTATGAGGTTGGTTACCAAAGAGAAAGATATAATTTCTTCTGTGAAAAGTGCTAAATCCGAGGCCAAGGCAGCTTTTTCAAATGATGCTGTTTACATTGAAAAATATATAGACTCTCCTCATCATATAGAATTCCAGATAGTTGCAGACAACCATGGTAATTGTGTGCATCTTTTTGAACGTGAATGTTCCGTACAACGCCGTCATCAAAAAGTTGTAGAGGAAACACCATCTCCAATTATGACGGATAAGGTAAGAGCAGAAATGGGTAAGCATGCCGTTGCTGCAGCAATGGCTGTAAACTATTCAGGAGCGGGAACCATTGAGTTCATAGTTGATGATAATCTTAATTATTACTTCCTGGAAATGAACACAAGACTTCAGGTTGAACATCCAATTACTGAAAGAGTAGTAGGTGTGGATTTGGTAAAAACACAAATCAACATTGCAAATAATAAGACTTTAGATTTTAAACAAGAGGATCTTAAACAAACGGGTCATGCAATTGAGGTTAGAATATATGCAGAAGATCCAGATAATAATTTCATGCCAAACCCAGGCAGAATAGAGCATATGACAGAGCCCTTAGGTCTAGGTGTTAGACATGATGGATATGTATATTCAGGATATGAAATTCCAATTTATTATGATCCAATGATTTCCAAACTAATTGTATGGGCACAAACAAGAGAAGAGGCAATAGATCGATTGAGAAGAGCATTGCATGAATACAAAATAACTGGAATAAAAACAACAATACCATTTCTAAGTAGAATACTTGATGTTCCTGATTTTATAAATGGAAGGTATAATACTCATTTTGTGCAGGATAATGAGAAGTTACTTCGCCCAAATAAAAAGTCATCAAAGAGACTTAAGGAAATGGTTGCCATTGCATCTTTCATGAATCATTTGGAGAACATTGAAAGTATTAAGAATAATAAGCATTGTAGTCCTGTTGATGGTAAATGGAAGGCTTTCGGTAGGAAAAGAAATGTTACACGGTTATAATCGGTTTCTAATATTATGAAGTACGAAATTAAAGTAGATAATAAAGTGTCTGACATAAGACTAATTAGCAAGGAGGGAAATACTGCCCAAGTTGCCATTGGGGATCATATTTATGAATTGGACATTGTTGAAGTTGAAAAAGGGATCTATTCACTTTTGCATGATGGAGTATCATATAATATTGAGCTCATATCTAACAATAATAAAGACTATAAGGCAACAACAAAGTATGATAGTTTTGATGTTGAAATTATAGATTCTGAAACAAGATATAAGAATAGCAGAAAAAGTGCTGAGGACGATGATCATGCATTTATTTCTACTCCAATGCCTGGCAAAATTGTAAAAATTCTTGTAAAAGAAGGTGACAAAGTTAAGGGTGGAGATACTGTTGTTGTTGTTTCTGCCATGAAAATGGAAAGTGAATACAAGGTTGTAAAGGATAGAACAATTACTAAAGTACTAGTTAAGGAAGGTGATAATATTGAAGGTGATCAACCATTAATAATGCTTGACTAACCTAAATTTAAATAAGAAAACATAATCAGAAAGCTATGTCGCTGAAATCAAAAATAGAAATATTAGAGGAAAAAAGTAAACAGGCTGAGTTGGGTGGTGGTCAAATCCGCATCGACAAACAGCATAAGGCAGGACGATTAACCGCTCGTGAGAGGATTAATCAATTACTTGATCCAGGAACTTTTGTGGAGATTGACAAATTTGTAACTCATCGATGCACTGATTTTGGTATGGAAAATAACAAGACTCTAGGGGATGGTGTAGTATCGGGTTATGGTAAAATTGATGGTCGGCTTATGTATGTTTTTGCCCAGGACTTTACAGTTGCTGGTGGATCTCTTAGTCGTACAAATGCAAATAAAATTATCAAGGTAATGGAGCTTGCAATGAAGATGGGAGCACCAGTAATCGGATTAAATGATTCTGGCGGAGCTAGAATACAAGAAGGTGTTGAAAGTTTAGCCGGATATGCAGATATTTTTTATCGAAATGTCAGAAGCTCTGGTGTGATACCTCAAATATCAGCTATTCTAGGGCCATGCGCTGGCGGTGCTGTTTATTCTCCTGCCATTACTGATTTTATATTAATGGTTAAGGAAACATCTTTCATGTTTGTAACAGGTCCTGATGTAATAAAAACAGTAACCAATGAAGATGTGACCATGGAAGACTTAGGTGGTGCCATGACGCATAATAAACAATCAGGAGTTGCTCATTTTACTGCTGATAATGATGAACAGGCTGTGCTAATGGTTCGTGAACTTATGAGTTTTCTTCCATCCAATAACATGGAAGACCCTCCGGTTAAAGTATGTACAGATGATTTAAAGCGACTTGAACCAAAACTTGATGATATTATACCAGTTGATCCAAATAAACCGTATAATATGTTTGATATTATAATGCCGGTTATAGATGATCATCATTTTCTAGAAGTACAGCCACATTTTGCACAAAATATAATTGTTGGTTTTGCCAGGATTGCTGGAAAACCAATAGGAATAGTTGCTAATCAACCTTCTGTGCTTGCAGGAGTTTTAGATATAGCAAGCTCCACAAAGGCAGCAAGGTTTGTAAGGTTCTGTGATGCTTTCAATATTCCTTTGATTACTTTTGAGGATGTTCCTGGATTCCTTCCGGGAACTGCTCAGGAATTTGGTGGAATCATAAAGCATGGAGCCAAATTGTTATATGCATTTGCTGAAGCAACAGTACCTAAAATTACCATCATAACAAGAAAAGCATATGGTGGTGCTTATGATGTAATGGCAAGTAAACATATTGGTGCAGATGTAAATTATGCATACCCCACTGCAGAAATTGCCGTTATGGGACCTGATGGTGCGGTAAATATCATTTATAGAAATCTACCAGAAGAGGAGCGCAAGGAAAAAGTAGATGAGTATCGCGCAAATTTTGCCAGTCCATACAAAGCTGCAGAACTTGGCTATATAGATGAGATAATATATCCTCATGAAACTCGTATGAAGATTGCTCAGGCTTTGGAAATGACAAAAAATAAAACTGATAATACACCTCCTAAAAAGCATGGTAATATACCACTCTAGAGAACGAATATCATCATCTTTTATCTAATTTAGAGATATTTAAAGTCTATTTTACCAGCACAAAGTGTTCATGGATATTTGCACCACTTTCCGTTGTTATATTTACAATATATCTGCCATTAATCATATTATTTGTTTTTATGATATAGGTCTCAATTGAGCCTTTTCCAATGCCATTAATTGTTTTAATGTTACGTCCTAGAAGGGTTTGTATTTTTATAGAATAACTCTCCATTTTAGCAATAGTGAATGATAATTTAAGAGCATCCTTAACTGGATTAGGGTAAATGGTAAGATTGGTAGCAATTAATTCATCAATGTTTGTACAATCATCAATAGTTACTTGAAACTCGCCGGATGTTACCAAACATTCTTGACCAATATTTTCTGAAACCTGAACCATCCCTAATCCATGGCTACCCCATAAAACAGTTATCATGTGTGTTCCATTACCAGATGTAATTTCCCCTCCTGTTACTGTCCAATCATAAGAGC
Organism: Lentimicrobiaceae bacterium; assembly: GCA_002708315.1. Classification (GTDB taxonomy): domain Bacteria; phylum Bacteroidota; class Bacteroidia; order Bacteroidales; family F082. Next base: position 8,217 of record PANC01000031.1, on the reverse strand, counting down.
TACCTAAATTTTCATAGGTGGTATATTCAGCTTCATCTTCGTCACAAACCATAGAAGGTCCATTAACCTCAGGCTCAGGTTGGGATAAGATTGTTATTTCAAGTGGTATTGATTCATTACCAATACCGCAGTTGTTACTACCATTAGTTGTAAGACTTGCTAAACCAGCAAATGTAGGGTTCCAGTCTATGGAAATATTCTCTCCACTTCCTAATATTGTTCCTGCATCGGCAGGATAAAGGTTCCAATAAATTGTATCAGCGGCGAATATAGGCTGAGTTGTGTAATCAGTCATTGAACCAGAACAAACAGTATCTGGGCCCTCTGGAGTATAGCCAGCTTCTGGAATAAACTCAACAAAAATATATGGTGTACCTACCATATTTTCTGCGCATATGCCTGTTGTTCCTGTTACTGTATATATTCCTTGTGAGGATTGTATTCCGAAGCTAATGGGATTACCAGTTCCATCAACTATAATTCCAGTAGTTGAGCCATCTAGAAATAGCTCGTATGTGACAGCTATTTCAGATCCATCAAGAGTAATTTCAATTCCAGGGTCTCCGGAGCAGTAGCCACCACCTTCACTGAGTTCAAATGCCTGAGGTGTCATATTAAGAGTGCAGTTAAGTTCTTGAGACCATGGGCCATATCCGCACATATTATTCGCTTTAACCTTAATTGTATATGTCCCAGTAAATGAATTGTCTGATTCAAATGTACCCGTAGTACCTGTGCCGCTGATATTTCCTGCGCTTGAGGGATCTACTTCCCAAAAGTATGTATCAGCGCCTGATACTGGTTGTGTTGTATAATCTACTGTTACACCAGCACATAGTATGCTGTCACCAGCAGGTTGATCTGGAGCGGATGGATCTTCCAATACTGTTATCATATCTTGGATAATTTCGGTACTTATATTTGTTCCGTCTGATACCTCTAGACTCACATCGTAGATTCCAATTGAATTATAAATTATGGTTGGATTTTCATCTGTTGAGGTTGAAGGTGTTCCGCCTTCAAATATCCAATTCCATGATGTAATTGCTCCCACGGATAAGTCAGTAAAATTGACTGCATTTCCTGCACACACGCTATCAACATCCGAAGAAAAGTTTGCGTTAAATTGGGCTTCTCGTGTAATAATAGTTCCTTGTGACCCACATGCAAATAATGCAGAACTTTCGACTTCTCTTATTCTATAAAGATGTGATTGGCCAGGACCATTATGTTCAAATGACCAGTTGGCACCAAAATCAGTAGTTACATAAATGTTTTCATCTGTTCCTCCAACATAAGCAGTGCCATTATCATATGCCAGAGCTGCATAAAAATTTTCGTAACCAGTTGTGTAAGTAGACCAAGTTGTACCCCCATCATTTGTTGCAAACATTTTTTCTTCACCGCCAACAACACCAAATGAAGCATCTGCAAAATCAAGTCCAAAAAGCATGGCGGGTAATGTTGCAGAAACATTCCAGTTATGGCCTCCATCAGTCGATTTAATGACATTGCCGGATGTGCCTACAGCAAAAAGAGTATTTTGATCTGCATAACAAATACCCATAATATTTACATTAGTTCCGGATGTTGCAGATACCCATGTATTACCTCCATCACTTGTAATGAACACTGATTGATCACTGGAGCTATTCATACTTCCTGCAGCAACACCATTGCTACTATCCCAAAACTCTACATCCACATAGTACCATACATTAGAACCACATGTAGTAGGCACCCATGTGTTGCCTCCATCTGTAGTTTTTATAAAATAATTATTCCATCCTCCAGCAAAGCCAAGTGTTTCACTTATAAACCAAATTCCTTGTAATCCATCAATTGCTCCAGATGTTGGTAGGATTGCAGTCCAGTTGTTGCCTCCATCCGTAGTTTTTACAATTACTCCATCGGCATCATAAGTATATTGCATTCCACATGCATAGCCAATGGTGCTTTGGCTTGGTGGAAATGACATTCCAAAGAGTATAAATGAAGTTCCTGTGCTAGACACATAATTCCAACTTTGAGCACTTAGTTGTAATGTAAAAAATGTAATTACAACTATTACTGATAATACTTTCTTCATGTTTGTATTGTTTTTGCTAGTTATAAGATTATCTATTATAGACTCAAATGTAACTTAATTATTTGGTGTAATGCCAAAAAAAAGGGCTTATGATATTCATAAGCACTTCTAAATTATAGCAGTATGATGTTAATCTTCATCTTCTTGGGATGCTTCATATGCTTTTAATAGTTGATCTTGCACATCTGAGGGAACTTGCTGATACTGATCGAACTCAGAACTGAAAACACCTCTACCGGAAGTGATTGCACTCAATGATGTTGCATATCGAGTCATTTCAGCAGCAGGAATTTTTGCCTTTATAACTTGGTTGCGACCTTTTGCACCCATACCCATTATAATACCTCTTCTGCCTTGTAAATCAGTCATTACTGCGCCCATCATATCCTCCGGAACAGTGATCTCAACATCGTTTACAGGTTCCATAATTTTGGGGCCTGCGTTTTTAAAAGCTGTACTAAATGCGTTACGACCTGCTAGCTTAAATGATATTTCATTTGAATCAACAGGATGCATTTTACCATCATATATGTAAACTATAATATCACGAGCATATGAACCCGTTAATGGGCCCTCGGTCATTCTCTCCATCAACCCCTTAAAAATGGCAGGAAGAAAACGTGCATCAATTGCCCCACCTACAATGCAATTGTTCACAATAAGTTTACCACCCCATGGCATATCATGCACGTCAGTTCCTCTTACTGGTATGTCAGTGGGATCTTTATAGCCTTCATAATATGGCATAATTCTTATGTAAACTTCACCAAATTGACCCGAACCACCAGATTGCTTTTTATGACGATAGTCGGCATTTGCAGTTTTGGTTATGGTTTCGCGATATGGAATCTTTGGAGAATCTGTTTCAACCTTAATTTTGTGCGCATTTTGCATGTACCATTTTATGGTATTTAGATGAAACTCTCCTTGTGTTTTTACAAGTAATTGTTTAAGCTCTCTTGAGTACTCGATTTCGATTGTAGGATCTGTGCGATGCATTTCGTTAAGGATAGTTCCTAATTTTTCATCATCTCCACTATCTTCAGCACTCATTGCAACTGTATAGATTGGCACTGGTAATGTTAACCCTTCGAATCCAGCATCTGCTGCTTTTGAATCCATTAGTGAATCACCTGTTTTTACGTCTTTAAGCTTGATAGTAATAGCAATATCACCAGCTACAACTTTTTCTATTTTTTCTCTATTTTTTCCATTTAGAACAAAAAATTGTGATAGCCTTTCCTTATTTCCAGTTCTTGGATTTATTAAATCTGTACCCTCTGTTAGAGTTCCTCCATATAACTTAAAGCATGAAACTTCTCCCAGATGTTGTTCGATTGAAGTTTTGAAAACGAATAATGCAGTTGAGTCTGATGTGTTGCATTTATAAGCTTTACCGCTAGTTGTTTCTCTTTCTGGCATTTCATTTGGAGCTGGGCATGAATTTGTTATGAAATCCATTACTCGCGTGGCACCAATACCTGATTTTGCAGAGGTGCACATTACAGGAAAAATAGATCTGCTTATCATCCCCAATCGAACACCTTCTCTCATTTCCTCTAGGGTAAGCGTATCATTTTCAAAATATTTTTCCATTAGCTTTTCATCTCCTTCAGCAGCATTTTCTACTAGAGTGAGGTGTAAATCATCAGCTTTATCTTTTTCAGAGTCTGGAATTTCTGATATTTCAGGTTCTCCACCATTATTATTGAATTTCAACTGTTTCATTAACATGAGGTCAATGATGGTATTAAAATCTTCACCAATCGATACTGGATATTGGATAACTGTTACCTTATCGCCGAAATATTCTTTGAGAGAGTTTACAGAGTCATTGAAATTTGCACCTTGGTGGTCAAGCTGGTTAACAGCAAATACTGTTGGACATGCTGATATCTCAGTTTGTCTCCATGCAGTTTCCGTTGTTGCCTCCACACCACTTTGTCCATTTACCATAAATAGTGCTGTATCGCATACATTAAGAGCAGCAGATGTATCACCAATAAAATCAGAAAAACCAGGTACATCAATGATATTTATTTTTTTGTCATTATAAACGCTATGCATCAAAGTTGAGTGAACAGAGTGCTGTCTATCCAACTCAATTGGCCTATAATCTGAAACTGTATTTTTATCATCCACACTTCCTCTTCTGCTAATTATCTTACCTTCAAACACCATGGCTTCAGCCATTGTTGTTTTACCTGATTTAGCACCTCCTATGAGAGCGACATTTCTAATATCTTCCGTTTGGTAAATCTTCATACGTTAGTTTTTTAATGTTGAATACTTAATTTTCCCATCTAATTTATGCCAAATGCATCAATATGCGCCTGCCACATTGTAGTATTCAAATACCTTAAAAACTAGCGCATTTTAAAAATAAGGGACGCAAATGTAACGAAATAAATCTAAAATACATAGCATTATATGCTATTTATAAGGGTTGTAATGTACTGCGAAGGTTTTTGGAAAAGAGACTTTTGTCTTAATAATTAGCCTTAATTATTTACTTGAGGTTTTATATTTTCCCAGTTTTCATCAGAAATTTTAGCACCTATTACTTGAATTACATTTGATGCGAGTAATGATCCTAATTCTCCAGATTTTTTATTGCTAAAATTATTGATGTAACCATACAAAAATCCAGCCGCGTATATATCTCCAGCGCCAGTTGTGTCTATTGGGGTTAATTTATCTATCTTAACGATATCTATATTATCTCCTGTTTTTATCATGGATCCTTCGCCACCAATTTTTACAACTGCTGTTTCACATAATTGTGCAAGGCTGTTGAGTGCATCTTCTGGTTCCATGCCAGTGAAGGCTTTTGCTTCTTCCTCATTTGCAAATACAATATCCACATACTTCGATACCATTTCTTGCAAAAACTCAAGATTATCTTCAACAACATTATAGCTTGCCAGATCAACTGATATTTTTAATCCATTTGATTTTGCCTTCTGCAAAATGGCTTTAACAAGATCATGATTTTGAACTAAATAGCCCTCAATGTGCAATAGACCATGGCCTTTAAATAAATCTTCAACTATTCCATCTTCAGATAATTCAATTGCAGCTCCAAGAAATGTTCCAAAGGTTCTTTCCCCGTCTTTGCTTATCATTGTATTCGCTACACCTGAGGGTGAATCACTCATGATAAGTAGTGGGCTTATATTATTTTTAACCAAGTCGGTTTTAAAAAAATTTCCATTTTCATCTTTACCTACTGTTCCTATGAAGGAAGTTTCCATTCCTAATTTTGCCAAACCATGAATTGTATTAGCTGCAGAACCACCAGAGGCCATTTCGGTTTTTAGGCCTTTACTTTTGTCTTGTATTTCAGATGATTTATCTGAGTCCACCAACTGCATACTTCCTTTGGGTAAGTTGAGTTCATTTAATAAAGAATCATCTTCAAGTTGAATAAGTGCGTCAACAAGGGCATTGCCAATTCCTAATATTTTTGTCATAAGGGTTAAATTTTCGCAAAAGTAATAATTTATATAAGTTGGCTTAATAAGTTATCATATTGATTACACTTTATGTTCAATTCAAACTATAACACATGAAAAAGATGCCTTTTGAGGTGGCGATATTAAATTGGTCAAAAAAACATAGTATTTTGTTTGCGTAAAAAGAATATTATATATCTTTGCGCCCTGTTTTTAACTAAACATTCCTCCTTAGCTCAGCTGGTTAGAGCATCTGACTGTTAATCAGAGGGTCCTTGGTTCGAGTCCAAGAGGGGGAGCAATTGATAAAGCCTTTACAGAGATGTAAGGGCTTTTTTTATGCCAAGTAGTTATTACTTGCAGTATACTAAATAATAACAAATTAAACCCTAGGCATACCTTCTTTAGAATTTAAACTAATTGTTTTTCTTCTATACTAGCATAATTTTTATCCCAGTCGGATAACTTTTCCGCCATTAATCTCTTGTATAAAAATGGTGTAAGTAATACAAGGTATAGCATCGACAAATATCCATAGGGTGCCATTGGTGCATTTTCAGGACATGGATGAAGTTCCCAAAACTTTAATCTAGCAAGCCTATGATGATCTGAATGTCTTGTTACATTGCATAAGTATATACTACTCATAAAATGGTTTGAATTCCAGGAATGTCTCATTTTAACTCTTTTTTCTCTTTCTCGAATCAAACCATAATGTTCAACAAAATTGATAGCCTCTAAGAATGATTTTGCCAATAGTGCAAATATTAAAAAATACAATATGCCCATAACTCCACTAATAGTAAAAACTATAAAGGCAATAATTATACTTCTTAAATAACCAATAAGCATATTGTTATGAATACTTAAGGGCTTACGACTTTCTTTTTTTAAACGATTTAATTCGATTTTCCAGGCGTCAATATGTTCGTTAAATACTGCTTTTATGATAAATAAATAAATATTTTCTCCTCTTTTAGCTGAGGCTGGATCCTCAGGAAGACATGCATTTTTGTGATGACCAAATACATGTTCAATTGCAAAAGTACAATCAAAGGAAAATGCAAGTAACCAATTGCCTACGAACATATCAAATTTATTATTTACCCTATGAGTTAATTCATGGCCGGGTACAGTTCCAAGCATGCCAATAAATAAGGCTGTTTGAATTATTAAAGAGATTTTATCAGTTATAGCATAGGAATTTTTAGTCTGGATAAAATCAATGTTTAGCGATGATTCCATAAAATTAATGTACCATAGTGATATATTAGGACTGAGAATGGACGTAGCTAAAAAGACAACAATAAATAAAATAGGAAGATTTATATAGATTGAGAGATTTAATAAACCCGGATAAGAAAATTGTTGAATGTGTCTATCCTTGGGAATAATATAGTCTCCGATTATAATAAATAATGAAAACCCAATTAGAAAAAATGTTGGGTAGTATTCACCCTTTAATGCTATTATTAAAAAAAGAACACTAGTAAATGCAGGAAGAAAATGCTTAAGGTATTTAAACATAGTTACAAGAGGTAGTTGTTATCCATTGAATTCAATTCAGTCATCAAAGGTATTAATTTTCTACTTTTTTAAAATTTTCTATATATATCTTCAAAAGGAATTCTAAAACGTTCGCCATAAACCCCCTCAGGTTTCCTAATGCCACAGCTTACAATCATAGTTATTTCTGCTCCACGAGGCAACTTCAAAAGCTTTTTTATTCTCCAGGTGTCAGTTCCTTCCATCGGACAGGTATCATAACCTTCTGCTGCCATGCTCAACATAAAATTTTCTGCTGCAAGGGCACAGGTTTTATGGGTTACAACTCTTATATCTTGAGCTCTTACTTCTCTATACATTGGTCTAAATAATCCACCCACACTTATAATTAAGTATTTAAACATTCCAAAGAGGCCTAAAAAATCCTTGTAAATCAATGGAATTAATTTTCCATAATAGCTCCTAATTATTTTTTCTCTTTTATTTTGCTTGGAGTTGGGGTTTGCAGGATATATTTTATTTACCATCTCCAAGTTAGCTTTTGCTCTATTACGCCATAAGTCCTTTCTTGTAACAAAAACAACCAACTCTTGAGCTGTTTTTGCAGCATTTTGGTTTAGGCATAACGGCTCCATTTTCTTTAAAATATCTCTGGAAGTTATGTGGCAGAATTCCCATAATTGCATATTACTGCTATTTGGTGCCAATGCGGCTTGCTCTAGGCATTTTTTAACAATTTTGGGATCCATTATTTTTTCTGGGTCGTAAATCCTAACCGAACGCCTGTATTTAATAGCCTCTGAAACTGTTTTTTCTTCAGAGCCTTTTTCTCCATTTATTATATCTTTTATCATTATGTAAAATTATTATTTTTAATCATAGGGATATAATCTCATAATTGTTATGTAATCATTGATATTCTTAATAAGTATTTCAATATTTCAAATTATTTGATTTTAATAAAATGGATATATAGTTAAAAAAAAACCACTCAAAACAGAGTGGTCCTTTTTTTGCAAAATCAACCTATGATAATTTTAGTTACAATAATTTTTTAAATATTTAAAACAACTATTCTTTCTACCATTTAGCTATCATCTTTTTTGTTTCTATCCTTCTGCCGTCAACAAATAAAGAGTAATAATAAGTTGAGTTTGACATGTTAGA
>PANC01000030.1 GCA_002708315.1 Lentimicrobiaceae bacterium | reverse complement strand
TTACTTCTTCTTTCTTAGCTTTTGGCTTATCTTCCTTGGCTTCAGCTTTAGGTTCTGCCTTTACTTCTTCTTTCTTAGGCTCTTTCTCTTCCACTTTTTTATCCACAAGCTCTTCTTCTAGAATACCTTCAACAACTGACGGTGCTTCATCCGCTATAGGAGTAGCAGCTTCAACTTGCTTTTTGGCACCACCACCTCTACGACGACGAGTTGATTTTGCTTTCTTACTTTTATCCGTCAATAATAGTTCGTTGTAATCAACCAACTCAATCATTGCCATTTCAGCATTATCCCCTTGACGCTTACCAAGTTTTATTATTCGTGTGTAACCTCCTGGGCGATCAGCAATCTTACCAGAAATATTTCTGAAAAGCTCAGTAACCGCATATTTATCATTAAGATAGCTAAACACAACTCTACGAGAGTGGGTGGTATCTTCTTTTGACTTTGTTATCAAAGGTTCAACATAACCTCTAAGGGCTTTTGCTTTAGCAACTGTAGTTGTTATGCGCTTATGCAATATTAATGATGCTGCCATATTAGCAAGCATTGCTTTCCTATGTGAGGATGTTCTTCCTAAATGATTAAAACTCTTTCTGTGTCTCATCTTGATTAATCCTTATCTAATTTATATTTTGCTGTATTCATACCAAACTCAAGACCTTTTTGTTCAACCAACTGGTCAAGTTCGGTGAGAGATTTCTTACCAAAGTTTCTAAACTTAAGCAGATCATTTCTATTATAAGCAACTAATTCACCAAGTGTTTCAACATCTGCAGCTTTCAAACAATTGAGAGCTCTTACAGAAAGGTCCAAATCAACAAGTTTAGATTTTAACAATTGACGTATGTGTAGCGTATTCTCATCAAACTCTTCATTAACTGACTTTTCCTCGGTTTCCAGAGTTATTCTTTCATCTGAGAATAGCATGAAATGTTGAATTAATATTTTTGCTGCTTCTTTAAGAGCTTCCTTTGGATGAATAGATCCATCAGTTTGAATATCAAACACCAATTTTTCATAATCGGTCTTTTGTTCAACACGAAAATCTTCAACGTGATATTTTACATTCTTAATTGGAGTGTGTATCGAATCGATAGCAACAGTTCCAACCAACGCATCCTCGTTAACATTTTCTTCAGCAGGAACATATCCTCTTCCTTTGCTTATTGTAAGCTCAAGGCTTAACTTCACAGAAGGATCTAGGCTACAAATAACCTCTTCAGGGTTTAATACCTGAAATACGGATAGGAATTTATTTATATCCCCAGCGTTGAATACTTCTTGGTCACCAATTATAATGTTAACCTTTTCACTATTTTCACTTTGAATTTGTTGTTTAAAGCGAATCTTTTTAAGGTTCAATACTATCTCAGTAACATCTTCCACAACACCTTTAACAGTAGAAAACTCATGTACAACGCCATCTATTTTTACTGATGTAATGGCAAACCCTTCAAGTGATGATAATAAAATACGTCTAAGGGCATTACCTATAGTTATACCAAATCCTGGTTCCAATGGACGGAATTCAAAGATTCCGCGGAACTCATCGGCTTCATTCATTACAACCTTGTCAGGCTTCTGAAATGCTAATATTGCCATAGTTTATCTATTTTAGAATTAAATAGTTAATTATTTATTATTTTGAGTATAACTCAACAATAAGTTGTTCTTTAATATTCTCTGGAATCTCCTCACGAGGAGGGTAGTTTAGAAATTTACCTTGGAATTTATCAGAATCCCATTCCAACCAAGAAAAGCTTTTATGTGGTTGTTCAAGCGAATCTGTAATTGCAATTAGGCTTTTTGATTTTTCTCTAACACCAATAATATCACCTTCTTTTAAAGAATAAGAGGGTATATTAACAATACTACCATTTACCGTTATGTGTCTATGGGAAACCAACTGACGAGCTCCTGATCTTGTTGGAGAAATCCCCAATCTAAAAACAGTATTATCAAGACGAGCTTCAATTAATTTCAATAGATTCTCACCAGTGATTCCTTTTTTACGAGTTGCAAGTTTGAACACATTACGGAATTGTCTTTCAAGAATTCCATATGTATATTTAGCTTTTTGCTTTTCCTGAAGCTGAATACCATATTCAGATTGCTTTTTTCTTCTTTTATTAGTACCATGCTGTCCAGGAGGAAATGCTTTCTTCTCTAGAAACTTATCAGGTCCGTAAATGGGATCATTAAATTTTCGTGCAATTTTGGATTTTGGTCCTGTATATCTTGCCATAGCTTAGATTTTTTGCTAGTTATTAATAAGAGAAATTAAACTCTTCTTCTTTTAGGTGGACGACAACCATTATGTGGCATTGGAGTTACATCAACAATTTCAGTAACTTCAATTCCTGAGGAATGAATAGTTCTAATTGCTGATTCTCTTCCTGCCCCTGGTCCTTTTACATAAACTTTAACCTTACGGAGGCCTAAGTCATATGCAGTTTTTGAACAATCTGTTGCTGCCATTTGGGCTGCATAAGGGGTGTTCTTTTTTGAACCTCTAAAACCCATCTTGCCTGCAGAAGCCCATGAGATAACCTGCCCTGTATCATTGGTCAATGATATAATGATATTATTGAATGATGCTTTGATATAGGCCTTTCCTATGGGGTCTACTTTAACAACTCTTTTTTTTGTACTTCTGGTCCTTTGTGCCATCTTTCTAATTATTACTAGACTATGAATTGATTAATTAATATTATTTAACAGCCATCTTTTTGTTGGCAACAGTTTTCTTACGTCCCTTGCGGGTACGAGCATTATTTTTAGTATTCTGTCCTCTGAGAGGCAGGCCTAGACGATGGCGAATTCCTCTGTATGTTCCAATGTCCATTAAACGTTTAATGTTCATTTGGGTTTCAGAGCGCAGCTCACCTTCAACTTTGTAGCTTTCGCTAAGCACGTTACGGATATCATTTTGCTGATCATCCGTCCACTCTTCTGCTTTTAGACTCCAATCAACACCCGCTTTAGTGAGTATTTTTTGTGCGGTGCTTCTACCTATTCCGTAGATATAAGTTAAAGCAATTTCACCTCTCTTCTTATTTGGGATATCTACTCCAGCAATTCTAGCCATAATTAATATTTTTTATCAGTTAAACGAAAACAGATTAACCCTGTTTTTGTTTATACTTTGGATTCTTTTTATTAATGATATACAATTTACCTTTGCGACGAACTAATTTATCGTCAGGTGTTCTTTTTTTTATTGATGCTCTTGTTTTCATCTTACTATTCTATTTGTATCTGAATGTTATTCTACCTTTTGTCAGATCATATGGAGACATTTCCAATTTTACTTTATCCCCAGGTAATATTTTTATATAATGCATTCTCATCTTTCCTGAAATATGAGCAGTTATTATATGTCCATTTTCCAGCTCCACTCGAAACATCGCGTTTCCAAGAGATTCAATTACCGTACCATCCAGCTCAATTGACTTTTGCTTTGCCATAGTTACTGACTATTTGTTATTTAATTCTTGTTCAATATATTCAAATGTTGACAATATGTCTGCCTTACCTTTTCTTACCACAACATCATGCTCAAAGTGTGCCGATGGTTGATTATCCATGGTACGGATTGTCCAACCATCACTATCCTGAACAACCTCTTTAACTCCGAGATTAATCATTGGTTCTATTGCCAAACACATTCCAGACTTTAACTTTATCCCTGATCCTCGTCGTCCATAATTTGGAATTTCTGGTTTTTCATGCAGATTTCTACCAACACCATGTCCAACTAAATCTCTAACAACCGAGTATCCGAAACCTTCAACATATGTTTGAACTGCATTACCTATATCTCCAACTCTCTTTCCAACAGTTGCTTGTTCAATTGCCAAATACAGTGACTCCTTTGTCCTTTGAAGCAGTAGAAGTATTTCTTCCTTTACTTCACCAACAGCAAATGTATAAGCTGAGTCGCCATAAAACCCATTCATATAGGTACCACAATCAACCGATACTATGTCTCCGTTTTTTAGCTCTCGGTTACTAGGTATTCCATGAACAACTTCATCATTAACTGAGATGCACAGTGTTGCAGGGAATCCTCCATATCCTTTAAAACCAGGCTCAGCACCATTGTCGCAGATATAGGTTTCAGCAACCTTATCTAGCTCCGATGTTTTTATGCCAGGCCTAATTATTTTGGCTACTTCGGCTAAAGTTTTTCCAACAAGTAAAGAACTCTTTCTCTGTATTTCAACTTCTTCTTCAGTTTTAATATAAATCATAAACCGGAGATAGTTAAATTACATATTAAATGGTGATTTGCCTTTAATTCTTCCTGACTTAGTCAGTCCGTCATAATGACGCATCAATAAATAACTTTCAATTTGTTGCAGTGTATCAAGAACAACACCCACAAGAATTAACAATGATGTTCCGCCATAAAATTGAGCGAATCCACTGTTTACTCCAGCAATCATAGCAAATGCAGGCATGATTGCAATGATTCCCAAGAATATAGACCCTGGCAATGTTATGCGAGATAAAATATTATCAAGATACTCTGCTGTTTTTTTACCTGGTTTAACACCTGGAATAAATCCTCCATTCTTTTTCAAATCATCGGCCATCTGCTTAGGATTTATTGTAATAGCAGTATAAAAATAGGTAAATAAAATAATCATTATGAAGAAAGTAAAGTTGTACCAAAACCCTGTAAAATCAGAGAAAGCTGAAGCAAACCCAGTCAATGAATCTGATTCTGCAAAACCAACTAGTGTTATTGGCAGGAACATTATTGCCTGAGCAAAGATAATAGGCATAACACCTGCTGAGTTTACCTTGAGTGGAAGATACTGTCTTACACCTCCATATTGTTTATTTCCAACAATTCTTTTTGCATATTGTACGGGAACTCTTCTGGTTCCCTGGACTAAGAGTATGGTAAATAGAATAACAAATATAAGCACTACTATTTCTAATAGGAAATATACAAGCCCACCACCTAGAGCTCCCATTTTAGATGCAAACTCTTGTACCAATGATTGTGGTAAATAAGCGATGATTCCTATCATAATAATCAGTGAGATTCCATTTCCTATACCCTTATCCGTTATCTTTTCACCTAACCACATGACAAATAATGTTCCTGCGATTAGAATAATAGTAGATGAGATCCAAAAGAAGAAATCCGGCGAAGTCACTGCTGCGCTGAACGGAGTTATAGCTTCAGATGGTAGTTGAGATACCAAGTTAGCAATATAACCGGGAGCCTGAAGCCCTACGATTATGACTGTTAGGTATCTTGTTACTTGATTAATCTTACGCCTTCCACTTTCACCTTCACGTTGCAGCCTCTGAAAATATGGAATAGCCATCCCAAGCAACTGAATAACAATAGAGGCTGAAATGTAGGGCATAATACCCAATGCAAATATTGAGGCATTGGAAAAAGCACCACCGGAAAACATATTCAATAGACCCATAAGACCACCGGAACCTTGCTGTTGAAGATTAGCAAGCATATTTGGATCAACACCTGGTAATACAACATAGGATCCTAAACGATAGATCATAATAATACCAAGCGTATAAAGAATACGATTCCTTAATTCATCGATCTTATTAATATTCCTTATGGTTTCGATTAACTTCCTCATCTATTCTTAGATTTTTGTTGCAGTACCACCTTGAGCTTCAATAGCAGCCTGCGCTGTTTTTGTAAATCCATTTGCTGTTACTTCGAGTTTAGCTTTAAGCTCACCATTACCTAAAATTTTAATTAGATCATTTTTTGATGCTAAGCCATTTTCAACAAGTATATCCTTGTTGATTTTAGTAACTTTCTTATTGTCTACTAATTCCTGAAGAACGCTCAAGTTAACGCCTCTGTATTCTTTACGATTTATGTTTTTAAATCCGAATTTAGGGACACGTCGAAATAATGGCATCTGGCCACCCTCAAAACCTATCTTACGTTTATAACCTGATCTAGACTGGGCTCCTTTATGTCCTTTAGTGGATGTACCGCCACGTCCAGAACCTTGTCCACGTCCAATTCGTTTTTTGTTCTTTACAGAACCTTCTGCAGGTTTAAGATTACTTAAATCCATTATAATATCCTTTTTAAATTTCTTCTACCTTCAATAAATGTTTCACTTTATTAATCATTCCCTCCACTTGCGGTGTAAGATCATGATCTTTTGGCCTATTGAGTTTTTTAATGCCCAATGCCTTTAGTGTCAATTTTTGCCTCTGCGGTCTATTAATTGCACTTCTTACTTGTGTTACTCTAACTTTCTTCATTTCCTTCCTAAGTTTTAACTGTTAACCGTTAAAAACAGTATCAAGTTCAACGCCTCTCAATTGGGCTACTGTATATGGATCTCTCATTTTTGTAAGAGCATCTATTGTTGCTTTAACAACAGAATGAGGGTTTGAAGAGCCTTTTGATTTCGCAAGAACATCTTTAACACCCACACTCTCCAAAACAGCACGCATAGCACCACCTGCAATAACTCCTGTACCTGGTGCTGCAGGTTGAACATAAACTTTTGCCCCACTATATTTTCCAATTTGTTGATGCGGCAATGTACCTTTCAAAACAGGGATTTTAACTAAATGCTTCTTGGCATCATCAATTCCCTTAGCAATTGCTGAAGTTACCTCTTTTGCTTTACCCAAACCATAACCAACAACTCCATTTTCGTTTCCTACAACAACAATTGCTGAAAAGCTGAAAGTACGTCCCCCTTTGGTAACCTTTGTTACTCTTTGTATGCTTACCAAGCGATCTTTAAATTCGATTTCGCTGGATTTAACACGTTTTATATTTGCGTTTGTCATGATCGATTAAAATTTAAGTCCTCCTTCTCTGGCAGCATCAGCTAATGATTTGATTCTACCATGATATAAATATCCGTTTCTGTCAAAAACAACTGTTTCAACACCAGCGCCTTTTGCTTTCTCTGCAATGGCCGTACCAACTAATTTAGCCTGATTAATTTTATTAATTTTAGCATCCTTACCATCTCCAGTTTGCGAAGATGCTGAAACAACAACTGAACCAGTGCTATCATCTATCAGTTGAACATAAATCTGCTTATTGCTTCTGAAAACCGACATTCGTGGTCTATCGGCAGTGCCAACAACAGTTTTTCTGATTCTTCTCTTTATTTTGAGCCTGCTATATGCCTTTTTATTCTTTATTCCCATTACTATTAGCTTTTAACTGTTAACAGTTTATTATTTTTCACCAGCAGCTTTACCAGCTTTTTTCCTAAGATGCTCACCTTGAAATTTAACTCCCTTACCTTTATATGGTTCAGGTTTACGCAACGATCGTATTTTTGCTGCAACCTGGCCAAGAAGTTGTTTATCTATTGAAGACATTTTAATTAGAGGATTCTTTCCTCTTTCGGATACAGTTTCTATTTTAATTTCTGATGGAAGCTCTATAAAAATATGGTGAGAATATCCTAAAGATAAATCTAAAAGTTGACCTTTGGCTTCAGCTTTATAACCAACACCCACAAGTTCTTGAACAACATTAAACCCTTCTGATACTCCTTTGACCATATTAGCAATCAATGCTCTATAAAGTCCGTGCAATGACTTATGCTCTTTTTTCTCAGTTGCTCTCTCCAGAACTAATTTCCCATCATCATTTTTTACACTAATAGCTGGGTCAACTAGTTGTTCTAATTCTCCTAATTTTCCTTTAACTTGTACACGGTTTGTATCGGTTATATTAACCTCCACACCATCGGGTAAAGTTATTGGCATTTTTCCTATACGTGACATTTTCTTACTCCTTCTTATTAACTTACGTAACAAATTACTTCACCACCAACACCAAGTTTCCTAGCTTCTTTATCGGTTATTACACCTTTTGAGGTTGATAGTACAGCAATTCCTAAACCATTTAAAACACGTGGCAATTGATTTGAGTTCACATATTGACGCAAACCAGGTCGCGACACTCTTTTCAATTCGGTAATAGCTGATAATTTAGTTACCGGGTGATATTTTAATGCAATTTTAATTGTTCCCTGAAAGCCCTCATCTTCAAATTTATAATTGAGGATATATCCTTTTTCAAAAAGGATTTTAGTGATATTCTTTCTAAGATTAGAAGCAGGCACTTCAACCATTCTGTGCTTTGATGTCACAGCATTTCTAATCCTAGTTAAATAATCTGAAATTGGATCGGTTATCATCTGACTAAACTTTAATAAATATTTATTACCAACTAGTTTTTTTAACTCCAGGAATCAACCCTTGAAGAGCCATTTCACGAAAATTAATACGTGAGATTCCAAATTGTCTCATATAACCTTTCGGTCTTCCTGTTAATTGACAGCGGTTATGCAGACGAACAGGAGAAGCATTACGAGGCAGTTTTTGCAGACCCTCATAATCTCCAGCTGCTTTAAGTGCAGCACGTTTTTCTGCAAATTTAGCTACCATTCTTTCTCTTTTGCGCTCACGCGCTTTCATTGATTCTTTTGCCATGAGCTATGCTTTTTTCTGATTTTTAAACGGTAGTCCAAATGCTTTAAGCAATCCAAATGCTTCCTGATCAGAATTTGCATCAGTAACAATTGTTATGTTCATACCGTTTATGTTATTCACTTTATCAATGTCTATTTCAGGGAAAATAAGTTGCTCGGTAACACCGAATGAATAATTCCCTCTTCCATCGAAACCTTTGTCGTTTATTCCTCTAAAATCACGCACACGGGGCAAAGCCACACTTATAAGTCTATCCAAAAACTCATACATTTTAACTCCACGTAGTGTAACTCTAACACCTATGGCATTTCCCTTACGCAATTTAAAATTACTTACATCACGTTTAGAGATTGTTGGAACAGCCTTCTGACCTGTTATCGCGGACATTTCTGTTACACCCATTTCGATAAGTTTTTTATCGGTTAGAGCAGCACTTATTCCTTGATTCAAAGAAATCTTTGTAATTTTAGGAACCTGCATTATCGATTTATAATCGAAATCTTTCATCAATGCAGGAACGATTTCTTCAGTATACTTCTTTCTTAATCTTGGTGTTGCTTCCATTACTTAATAGCCTCCCCTGATTTTTTTGAAATTCTAATTTTTTTTCCTGTACTTTCATCCACCTGAACACTTGTACGAACTGGTTTACCATCTTTATCCATAGCCATTAGATTAGACATGTGCACAGAAGCTTCTTGCTTTACGATCCCACCCTTGGGATTATCAGCGCTAGGTTTAGTGTTTTTTGATATCATATTAACACCTTCAACGATAGCCCTGTTAGTTTGAGCATCAACAACAAGCACACGGCCTGATTGTCCCTTGCTGTTACCCGCAATAACCATTACGTTTTCTCCTTTTTTTATATGTAACTTAGCCATAACTAAATTTATTTCTTTTAAAGCACTTCTGGTGCTAGTGATACTATCTTCATAAATTGTTTCTCACGTAATTCACGTGCAACGGGGCCAAATATTCGAGTACCCATCATTTCACCTGCCGCATTTAATAATACTACAGCATTGTCGTCAAATCGAATGTAAGAACCATCGTTACGACGCACCTCTTTTCTAGTTCTAACAACTACTGCCCTTGCAACTGCACCTTTTTTTATATTTCCTGATGGTATTGCACTTTTTACAGTTACAACCACCTGATCGCCAATTGATGCATAACGGCGTTTAGTTCCGCCAAGTACCCTGATGCAAAGTACTTCCTTAGCTCCGCTGTTATCTGCAACAGCAAGTCTTGATTCTTGTTGTATCATGGTTATTTAGCTCTTTCTATTATTTCTACTAATCTCCAGTTTTTATTTTTACTAAGTGGACGTGTCTCCATTATACGAACAGTATCACCCATTCCACAGTCATTCTTTTCGTCATGAGCAGTAAACTTGGTAGACTTTTTTATAAATTTACCGTAAACAGGATGCTTAACGCGACGCTCAACCTGAACCACAATAGACTTATCCATTTTATTGCTTACCACAAGTCCCGTTCTTTCTTTCCTTAAGTTTCTCTTTTCCATCTTCTGATTACTTATTATTAGTTTCTGCAATGATTCTACTCCTTAACTCTGTTTCAAGTCTTGCTATAGTTTTCCTATTTGCACTGATATCGTTTGGATTTTCCAAAGGAGAAACTGCATGATTTAACTTTAGTTTTGTTAAATGTTTGCGTTCTTCTTCAAGACGCTCTATGATATCGGCCTTGCTAAGCTCTTTTATAACTTCTTGCTTCATTATCCTATTTTTTACTCAGTGTAATCTCTTCTAACAACAAACTTGGTAGTTACAGGTAATTTTTGTGCAGCAAGTCTCATAGCTTCTTTTGCAACAGCTAAAGTGACTCCTTCCGCTTCAAACAAAATTCTTCCTGGTGTAACGCGTGCAACAAAGTACTCAGGTGCACCCTTACCTTTACCCATCCTAACCTCTGCTGGTTTTTTTGTAACCGGTTTATCAGGAAATATTTTTATCCAGATCTGGCCTTCACGTTTCATATAACGCGTAACAGCCTGACGCGCAGCCTCTATTTGACGTGATGTTAACCATCCCTCCTCAAGAGTTTTAATGCCAAATGATCCGAAAGCCAATTGATGTCCTCTTTGGGCATTGCCTTTCATGCGACCTTTTTGCTGCTTTCTGTATTTCGTTTTCTTAGGTTGTAACATTCCTATCTAACTTTATAAATTTCTACTAAATTTTCTGCTACCTTCTTCTTTGTCTACCGCCACCTTTTGGACCAGATTGCCTTGGCTTGGAGCTTGGAACATTAGAAGAAACTAATTCGGGCTTACCATATATTTCTCCTTTGAAAATCCAAACCTTAATACCAATACGGCCATAAGTTGTATGTGCTTCAACAAGCGAATAATCAATGTCAGCACGAAGTGTTTGAAGCGGAATACGTCCTTCTTTATACATTTCACTACGGGCCATCTCTGCACCACCAACTCTACCAGAGATAAGAACTTTTATACCTTCAGCACCCAATCGCATTGTTGAAGCAATTGATGTCTTAATAGCTCTACGGAAACTAACTCTTCCTTCTATCTGACGAGCAATATTAGTAGCAACTATATGTGCATCTAATTCAGGACGCTTAATTTCACTGATATTGATTTGAACTTCTTTCTGAGTAAGTTTCTTTAACTCTTCTTTAAGCTTATCAACTTCTGACCCTCCTTTACCTATTATAATACCGGGACGTGCAGTGAAAATTGTAATTGTTACAAGTTTAAGTGTACGCTCGATCATTATTTTAGAAACCCCAGCTTTAACAAGACGTGCTGTTAGGTATTCTCTAATCTTTCCATCTTCAACAAGCTTTCCTGAAAAGTTTTTTCCTCCGTACCAGTAGGAACTCCATCCTTTGATAATTCCTAGCCTTAGACCTATTGGATTTGTTTTTTGTCCCATTATTTATCTGTGTTTTCGGTAATGACTTCTTCTACTTCTTCTACTTTCTGAACTCTATTGCCTAATATTAGGGTTACATGATTTGATCTTTTACGTATACGATGCGCTCTGCCTTGAGGAGCAGGTTGTATTCTTTTCAACATCCTTGCACTATCTACGCTAATCTCTTTAATAAAAAGTTGGTTATCTTCAACTCTTTCTCCTTCATTCTTAACCTCCCAGTTTGCAATAGCTGAACGTAATAATTTGTACAGTCTACCTGAGGCCTCCTTTGGTGAGTGTTCAAGCACACTCATAGCACTTTCAACATTCATACCCCGAACCAGATCGGCAACAATACGCATCTTACGTGGAGAAGTAGGTACATTGCGAAGACGCGCAACGTAAAGTGATTTACGCTCTTCTTTCCTTTTCTCTGCACTTATGTGTTTTCTTGATCCCATTATTCTGTACTTTATTTATTACCTTTATTCTTTTTACCAGCATGACCTCTAAATAATCTTGTTGGTGCAAATTCTCCCAGTTTATGTCCAACCATATTCTCGGTTATATATACTGGTATAAATTTATTGCCATTGTGCACTGCGATTGTCTGACCTACAAAATCAGGCGAGATCATAGATGCTCTCGACCAGGTTTTTATTACAGTTTTCTTACTGGCTTCTACATTCATCAAAACTTTTTTCTCAAGCTTAATGTCAATGAATGGTCCTTTTTTTAATGATCGGCTCATATTAAGTTCAATTAATACTCCTTAATTATTTCTTTCTTCTCTCTACAATATACTTATTCGACGCTTTTTTCTTAGATCGCGTACGGAAACCTTTTGCTGGTATGCCTTTACGTGAACGTGGATGTCCACCTGAAGCTCGTCCTTCACCACCACCCATTGGGTGATCTACAGGGTTCATAGCTACACCACGTACTCTAGGACGACGGCCTTTCCAACGACTACGACCAGCTTTTCCTGATTTCTCAAGGTTATGATCAATGTTAGAAACCATTCCTATAGTAGCTTTACAAGTTTGCAAAATCATTCTTGTTTCTCCTGAAGGTAATTTAATAATAGCAAACTTTCCTTCACGAGTCATCAATTGTGCATATGAACCAGCACTACGTGACATCTTAGCACCTTGTCCTGGACGGAGCTCAATATTATGAATAACTGTACCAAATGGTATTTCGCTTAGGTACATTGTATTTCCAACCTCAGGTGTAGCTTCTTTTCCAGACAAAATCTTCTGTCCAACTTCTAAGCCATGAGGAGCTACGATGTACCTTTTCTCACCATCAACATAATTTATTAAAGCAATACGAGCAGTACGATTAGGATCATACTCGATTGTTTTAACAATACCAGGAATTCCTTCTTTATCCCTTTTAAAGTCAATGATTCTGTATTTCTGTTTATGACCTCCACCAACGTTGCGGATTGTCATTTTACCTTTATTATTTCTACCCCCAGTACTTTTCTTCCCTGAAAGAAGACTTTTCTCTGGCTTACTGGTAGTAATATCGTCAAATGCACTTATAATTTTAAAGCGCTGACCAGGTGTTGTCGGTTTATATTTTTTGAGAGCCATTTCTAAATATTGCTAAAGAAATCAATAGTTTCACCTTCTTGTAAAGTTACAATAGCTTTTTTGAAGGCATTTGTCTTACCAGAAATTACGCCAGACTTTGTATTACGTGATTTCCTTTTACCTGAATAATTCATAGTATTTACGGATAATACTTCAACACCATAAAGATTCTCAACCTCACCTTTAATTTGTAGTTTATTTGCTCGTTTATCAACAATAAACCCATATTGGTTTAAGTCCTCACCTTTTGCGGTCATCTTTTCCGTAATTACCGGTTTGTATATTATACCCATCTTTTATCAGTTTTAATTTTTCGCGAATACTTCAACGATGGTTTTCAATGAACTTTCAACAAAAACAATTTTCTTGGCATTAAGTATTTCATAAGTATTTATACCTTCTGCTCTCAATACCTTAACTTTTTGAAGATTACGAGCTGACAAATAGATATTCTCGTCAGAGTTATTCAAAACAACTAAAGTTTTATTACTGTCGATGTTAAAGTTTTTCAATATTTCCTTAAAATCCTTTGTTTTAGGATTTTCTAATTTAAAATCTTCAACTACAAGAATGTTTTTTTCTTGAGCTTTATATGATAACGCAGACTTTCGTGCTAAGCGTTTTACCTTTTTGTTTAGTTTAAAGGAGTAATCACGTGGATGTGGGCCAAAGATTCTGCCACCACCACGAAACATCGGGTTCTTTATACTCCCTGCTCTAGCAGTACCCGTGCCCTTTTGACGCTTAATCTTACGTGTACTTCCAATTATGTCGCTTCTTTCCTTGGAATCATGAGTACCCTGACGTTGACCAGCCATATATTGTTTTGCATCTAAATATATTGCATGATCATTGGGCTCTATTCCAAAATAGAATTATCAAGCTTCACCTTCCTTGAAGTTGCTTCTCCGCTTAACTTATGAACTACTAATTCCATCTTTCTAGTATTACTAGTGAATTATTGGGACCTGGAACAGCTCCTTTTACTACAACTACATTTTTCTCAGGAATAATTTTCATTACCTGAAGGTTAGTAATCTTAACCCTGTTTCCTCCTGTGCGACCAGCCATACGCATACCCTTAAATACGCGTGAAGGATATGATGATGCTCCAATAGAACCAGGAGCTCTTAATCTGTTATGCTGACCATGAGTTGCATCATTTACACCTCGGAAATTATATCTTTTAACAACTCCTTGGAAGCCTTTACCCTTTGATGTTCCAACAACATCAATGAACTCCCCCTCGTTAAAAACCTCTACGGTTAATATATCGCCAAAATCTTTCTTTTCCTCGAATCTGCTGAATTCAGCTAAATATCTTTTTGGTGTTGTTTTTACCTTATCAAAATGCCCTTTCATAGCCTTTGACGTATGCTTTTCCTTTTTGTCTTCAAAAGCAAGCTGTATCGCCTCGTAGCCATCAACTTCCTTTGTACGAACTTGGCTTACAACACACGGTCCAGCCTCAATCACAGTACAAGGAACATTTCGTCCTTGTTCGTCGTATATTGAAGTCATACCGATTTTCTTACCTAATAATCCTGACATCGTTAAAAATCTTTAAACCGTTTATAGTTATACTTTAATCTCTACTTCAACACCACTTGGAAGCTCAAGCTTCATCAATGAATCTATGGTTTTTGAAGACGAGTTAAATACATCCATTAATCTCTTATAAGTGCTTAACTCGAACTGTTCCCGCGCCTTTTTATTCACAAAAGTAGAACGGTTCACAGTAAATACTTTTTTATGAGTCGGTAAAGGAATAGGACCATTAATAACAGCTCCTGTTGACTTTACCGCCTTTGCAATCTTTTCTGCTGATTTATCAACCAGATTATGATCGTAGGATTTCAGCTTTATTCTAATTCTTTGACTCACGTTGGTATGAATTTATCTAATAATTTCCTTTAATTTTCTTTATCACTTCTTCCGAAACAAATGCTGGAGCTTCTTTAAATGAATCGAACTCCATACTTGATGTAGCTCTTCCTGAGGTAAGTGACCGCAATGACGTCACATATCCAAACATTTCAGACAAAGGTACCTTAGCTTTTACTATTTGGTAACCTACTTTTGCAGTAACATCTTCTAAGATTGCCCTTCTCTTATTTAAATCGCCTGTAACATCTCCTAAAAAATCCTCGGGAGTAACGACTTCAACTTTCATTATTGGCTCCATCAATACTGACTTTGCCATCTTAGCAGCAGCCTTATATCCAACTTTTGCAACCATTTCAAATGCTAATTGATCTGAATCAACCGGATGAAATGATCCGTCTTTTAGTGTTACTTTTAAATTATCAACCGAATAACCAGCAAGAACACCATTCTGCATAGCATTCAAAAACCCTTTTTTTACTGATGGAATAAATTCTTTGGGTACATTACCTCCTTTAACTTCATCAACAAACTGCAACCCTTCTTCTCCTTTATCTACAGGGCCTAACTCAAATTGAATTTGAGCAAATTTCCCTCTACCTCCTGTTTGCTTTTTATATGTTTCTTTGTGCTCAACTGTTGCTGTTACGGCTTCCTTGTAGTTAACCTGTGGAAGGCCTATGTTGCATTCAACACTGAATTCTCTTTTCAACCTATCCACAAGAATATCAAGGTGTAATTCACCCATTCCAGAAATTATAGTCTGGCCTGAATCCTCGTCTGTGGCAACTTTAAAAGTTGGATCTTCCTCTGCAAGCTTAGCTAATGCAAGAGACATTTTATCAATATCTTTTTGAGTTTTAGGCTCAATTGCGATGCTGATAACTGGGTCTGGAAAACTCATAGCCTCCAAAATAATAGGATGCTTATCTTCTGTTAATGTATCACCAGTATGAATTTTTTTGAATCCAACACCAGCACCTATATCACCAGCCTCAATAACATCCAAAGGCTCTTGCTTATTAGCATGCATTTGCATTATTCGACTTATTCGTTCCTTCTTACCAGTGGATACATTATAAACATACGATCCAGCTTTTAGTTTACCTGAATAAACTCGGAAAAAACAAATTCTTCCAACAAATGGGTCGGTAGCAATTTTAAATGCAAGTGCACTAAAGTTATCGCTTGGGTCTGCGCTACGAAACTCTTCCTTGTTAGTTTTAGGATTAATACCTGCTACATCTTCTATATCAAGAGGACTTGGAAGAAATTCTATGATAGCATTTAAAAGCATTTGAACCCCTTTATTCTTGAACGCTGAACCACACATTACAGGAGTGATACTCATGTCTAGGGTAGAAGTTCTAATAACGTTAATCATTTCTTCTTCAGTAATTGAGTGCGGGTCTTCCATGAATTTTTCAAGAAGCTCATCACTTTCTTCGGCAACACCTTCGATAAGTTTCATGCGATAGTCATGAGAAATTTTTTCAAGGTCTTCTGGAATTGGCACCTCTACAACTTTTGTTCCATCTGATCCTTCTTCCCAAATAAAAGCTTTATCCTTTACTAAATCAACGACTCCTTGAAAATCATCTTCAGCACCAATTGGAATTTGAATCGGAACAGGATTAGCACCTAGTCTATCTCTCATCTGGTCAATAACGCCAAAGAAATCAGCGCCAGCACGATCCATCTTGTTAACAAAACTAATTCTTGGAACCTTATATTTATCAGCCTGTCTCCATACTGTTTCAGATTGAGGCTCTACACCACCAACTGCACAGAAAAGGGCAACTGCACCATCTAATACACGCAACGAACGCTCAACTTCAACTGTAAAGTCAACGTGACCAGGTGTATCAATAATATTTATTTTAAATTTTTTACCAAACAACTGCCAATATACTGTTGTGGCAGCAGAGGTTATGGTAATACCTCTTTCCTGCTCCTGAACCATCCAGTCCATGGTAGCTCCACCATCATGTACTTCTCCCATTTTGTAATTACGTCCTGTATAAAATAGGATACGTTCTGTTGTGGTAGTTTTACCAGCATCTATATGAGCCATGATACCGATGTTACGGTTCAGGCCAAGTTTGCTTGTATTTTCGTTATGGGTTGCCATTAGTCTAAATAGAGTCTTTTCTTAAAATCTGAAATGTGAAAATGCTTTGTTAGCCTCTGCCATACGATGAGTGTCTTCTTTCTTTTTGAAAGCAGAACCTTCTTCCTTGTAAGCAGCTAAAATTTCACCGGCTAATTTTTTACCCATACTCTTCTCATGACGTTTGCGTGAGAATCCTATAAGGTTCTTCATTCCTATTGACATTTTTCTACTAGATCTAATCTCAGAAGGAATCTGGAACGTGGCACCACCAATTCGTCTACTTCTTACTTCTACATTAGGTGTAACGTTTGCCAGAGCTTTTTTCCAAACATCAACAGGATCTTCACTCGTCTTGTCTGCAACAATATCCATTGCTTCGTAGAATAGCTTGTATGCCGTATTTTTTTTACCTCCAAACATCATGTTATTTACAAACTGAGTCACAAGTACATCATTGTACTTTGGGTCTGGAAGGATGATGCGTATTTTTGGTTTCGCTTTTCTCATGATATAAAGCTTAGTCTTTTAATTATTTTTTTGGGCGTTTTGTTCCGTATTTTGATCTGCGCTGAGTTCTACCCTCAACACCTGAAGTATCAAGCGCACCGCGAATGATATGATATCTTACCCCTGGAAGATCTTTTACACGACCTCCTCTTATCATAACAATGGAATGTTCCTGTAAGTTATGCCCTTCACCAGGAATATATGCATTGACCTCTTTATGATTTGTTAGTCTAACCCTTGCAACTTTTCTCATAGCAGAGTTAGGTTTCTTAGGGGTTGTTGTGTATACTCTAACACATACACCACGGCGTTGTGGGCATGCATCAAGCGCAGGAGATTTACTCTTATCTACGAGTTTCTTCCGTCCCTTTCTTACTAATTGCTGTATTGTAGGCATATTAAATACTAATTTTAATCCTATTGTTTTATTAAGAGCGCGTAAAAAAAATTAGCCTTTCTACGCAGTCTTTAGTTAACTGCTAATAATTTTAGAAAACTTTTAAGGTAGATATAATCCGGAGGGGTTTTTTAAACCACTCAGAAAAAACTGTTTTTTTCTGAGCCGGAAACCTATATCGTTTTACCTTGTCAGGTCCCTATAACTATTACTGTTTCAGTAAGTTTCGTCTATTACTCACTTAAAACGGGCTGCAAAGGTAAAAATATATTTTTTATTAACAATATTTTGGGAATAATTTTTTACTTTTTTTTAGACAATTGCAGAGTTTTTGAATCCATTCAAAAAGATATGTATCACTGCAATCTATTGTACAAACCATATTTTAGCATATTACCTGGTCGAGAGGTTATTGTAATATTATTAATATTTACTAACGATTTGCTCTTATTCCAGACAAAAATTTTGAGCTTTATGTCCTTTACGGATTTAATGTTTTTTAGTGCTGATCGCATATCAATGGTAAGAAATACATTTTTTACAGAATCAGATGTCAAATTAAAATCTTTGTAATTCGAACCATTCCAAGATATAGTGCTACTATCGCCATAAACAGATCCAACCAAAAGGGTGCTTGATTCCAATTCCGGAGCAAATAATTCAGCGGCAACATCTATAACATCATACTCATGACTTAGAATTTCCTCAAGATCAAAGGTTATGGATGGACCCCAAAATATTGTTGAATCCAGTTCAATGTAATAACCATATAGAGTATCATATTTTAATGAAGAAGAATTATAATGCCAATTACCATTGTTAGTCTCAAAATCGGTTGATGCTATGGTATCTTTGACAATTACATTGCCATTCAACGGCATTATACTTGAAAATATGTTAATCTCATAGGTAAAGCCATTCTGAGCATCTATATGGTAGGGGAATTTATTTTGAACAATTTGCAATTCGGAACCTGATAGAGCATGAGTTACAACAAAATCATTTGTAATATTGTCTACATTTCTACTAAATTCAGTTAAGTTAAGATTATTATTACGTTTGGTAAAATAATCAACTGATCCATTATATTTATCAAAATAATAATCGTGAAAATATGGTATACAGTCATCTATTATGAATACATCTTTATCTGAATTAGTAACTAATGATGTATTAAAAAGCTCTTGATAAGGCTGCTTATAAAAAACTTCAAAATGTTTTCTCTCATTAATCAAAACAAAAATATTAACCCCCATTAGGACTATAATCAATATCAATAGAGTATTCGGCTTTATAATTTTTTGGAATGAGAAAATACAAACGTAAATATAAGGAGTTGAAAAAATTAGCAATGAGTATTGTATAATTGGATTTCGAAGGACTGAATAAAAGTAACCTATCAATAATGGTAATATAAACCAAGCAATTAGCAATGTTCTTTTTACCAATAAATTCCTAAATCTCATTGGAGTTCCTTTGCTAAAGAGCACAACTGTTATTACAGCAATTACAGTTATCCAATTCAACATGGAAAAGTGTACCATATAATTAAGGTAATCAAAAACAAATGTCCATTCGGGCTTTGAAAGCCATCCCCCCACTCCGCCTTCGGATAATTGATGGAAAAATATTTTAAGGTGAGGTAGGTACAAAATGAATATCACAAAACCAGCAAGACCATATTGTAATAAATCCTTTTTTGATCTCACAAAAATAACTCCGCTAAACCCTACAATTGCAGCAAATAATAAACTGAAGTGGTGATTATAAGCCGCTAAAACTGAAAATAATACATAAGGTATAAGGTATCTGTAACTTCTCTTTTCAAAAAAATACAAACTCCAAAATAACACCATAATCAGAGTTATTAGCAGTCCGCTTGAGTATGGTCTAGCAATCTGACTATACATTACAAAAAACTGAGTGGTAGAGATCATTGCAGAGGCAAAAAGGCCCACCGCGCTGCTGAACCATAATTTTCCAATTTTGTAAACAAGCCATATTGAGAATATCCCTGAAAGTATGAACGGTAATTTTACCCATACCTCTGATGTTCCTCCAAATTTTATCCAGTAATAAAGGAATACCTGGACGCCTGCTGGATGGGTATCTCCAAGCATTACTCCATACTTTACTACATCATATATATTATCGTACTGCAATCTACTTAATGCGCTAAGTTCATCATGCATAAATGGCATATCTCCATAATTCCAAAATCGAATTAAAGCACCTGCCAGAATGATAATCAGCAATAAATAATGTTCGTATTTATCACTAAACCCAAACTTTCTAATTATTTCTTTCATAGTTCAAGGACAAAATTAATTAATTGTTCAAAAAAACCATCTATAAAGTACCTTCTTTCTTTATCTAAAAACTTAATTTTGCCGACACAATAAAATTTACCGTGAGCGACTTTTTAAAACAATTGAACAAAAACCAGCTTGAGGCCGTTACTCATATAAACGGTCCAACCATGGTTATTGCTGGAGCAGGATCAGGAAAAACACGAGTTTTAACATATCGTATTGCTTACTTATTATCCAAAGGTATTGACCCCTTTAATATTCTCGCGCTAACATTTACAAATAAGGCTGCAAGAGAAATGAAAGAAAGAGTAATAAACCTTATAGGTGATGGTGAGGCAAGAAATGTTTGGATGGGTACATTTCACTCAGTATTTGCTAAAATTCTTCGTATTGAGGGACATTATCTAGGATACCCATCAAATTACACAATTTATGATAGTAATGATAGCAAAAGGCTCATAAAAAATATTATTTCAGATATGAAGCTTGATACTAAACAGTATCCTCCATCATACGTATCGAGTAGAATTTCAATGGCAAAATCATCATTAATTAGCACTGAAGAATACGCCAGCGATATCGACATACAAGCTGCTGACGAAAGTGCTCGAAAGCCATATATAAAAGAAATTTACTCAAGATATCAATCACGGCTCAAGAGAGCTGATGCTATGGATTTTGACGATCTGCTCTTTAATACATACATACTGTTTTCTAGGTTTCCAAAAGTGCTATATAAATACCAGCAAAAGTTTAAATACACATTGGTTGATGAGTACCAAGATACAAATCACGCTCAGTATCTAATTGTAAAAAAACTTGCCGCCAATACTGAACAAATATGTGTTGTTGGTGATGATGCACAAAGCATTTACGGTTTTCGAGGTGCAAACATCAGTAATATCTTGAATTTTAAAAGTGACTATCCTGATTTCAAGATGTTCAAATTAGAACAAAATTACAGATCAACTAAAACAATTGTTCAAGCAGCAAACCAAATTATTTCTTTCAATAAGGATCAGATAAAAAAAACTGTTTGGACAGATAATAATACAGGAAATAAAATTGGATACTTCAAGACTCAAAGTGATACCGAAGAAGGAAAGATGATAGC
>PANC01000029.1 GCA_002708315.1 Lentimicrobiaceae bacterium | reverse complement strand
TGAAATAAACATTTTTAAATGGAATATCTTTTCGGTACTCTAGCCCTGCCATTATCATTCTTGCAACCCAGAAAAAAATAATATCTGGTGCTGTTACCAAATCATTGGTAGGATAATAATAATTAACCTCTTCATTGTCTGGATTTCTTATTCCATCAAAAACTGAAATGGGCCATAACCATGATGAAAACCAAGTATCAAAAACGTCTTCATCTTGCCTTAACTGATCAATTGAAATATTGGTATTACCGAACTCTTCTCTTGCAATATCCAGAGCTTCTTCTTGAGTTTTTGCAACAACATAATTTCCATCCGGAAGATAAAAAACAGGTATTCTCTGCCCCCACCATAATTGACGTGATATATTCCAATCACGCAAATTTTCCATCCAATGCCTATATATGTTTTTAAACATGGGGGGATGAAAATTTATTTCTCCACTTTCAACAACATCAAGAGCGGCTTTTCCAAGCTCACTCATTTTCAAGAACCACTGCTGGCTAAGTTTTGGTTCAATAATAACATCCGTTCTTTCTGAAAAGCCAACTTTATTTGTATAGTCCTCAGCTTTTACAAGGTTCCCTGCTTTCTTAAGATCTATAATTATTTGGTCACGCACTTCAAACCTGTCCATTCCTATATACAGCTCGGCAGATTCACTCATTGTTCCATCATCATTAAAAATATCAATAGATGAAAGTTTATGTTTTATTCCAATTTCATAATCGTTCACATCGTGTGCAGGAGTAATTTTAAGAGCGCCTGTACCAAATTCACGATCAACATACTCATCTGTGATTATTGGTATAGTGCGATTTACTAATGGTACAACAACTTTTTTACCATGAAACTTAGTAAATCTATCATCATCAGGATGAACACATACAGCAGTATCACCCAATATCGTTTCAGGACGAGTTGTGGCAATTGTTAGGTATTCATCATGGCCTTCGATCTTATATTTTAGGTAGTATAGTTTGGATTGTAGTTCCTTGTGCATTACCTCCTCATCACTGACGGCGGTTTTTGCTTGTGGATCCCAGTTTATCATCCTTACACCTCTGTACACCAACCCTTTTTTATACATATCTATAAAGACATCAATTACAGAATCATGTAATGATTCACTCATTGTAAATGCCGTACGATCCCAATCACATGATGCCCCCAGTTTCTTGAGTTGTTCTAATATTATACCTCCATGTTTATCAGTCCATTCCCAGGCATGGTTCAAAAATTCCTCTCTAGATAGATCCTTCTTATTTATACCATCAAGCTTAAGTTTATTAACAACCTTTGCCTCAGTTGCAATTGAGGCATGATCTGTTCCTGGCACCCAACATGCATTTTTACCTTGCATACGAGCACGTCTTATTAACACATCCTGTATGGTATTATTCAGCATATGCCCCATGTGCAAAACACCTGTAACGTTTGGTGGTGGAATTACTATTGTGTAGGGCTCCCTATCATCTGGTAATGAATGAAAATATTTCTTATTCATCCAATGCTCATACCACTTATCCTCAGTTTTTACCGGATTATATTTACTGGGCATATCCATAATTTGCTACATATTAAGTGTAAGATGGCAAAAATAGGAAAGTTAATGTAATTATTTGCAGTAAAAAGAACAATGCGCCTTAGTTCAACCCCATATTTAAAAATCTATCTTGAACAATAAGATATTACAAATTTTAAGTATCCTTATTCCTTTAATTTTTCTTTCGTTTCTTTGATGAACCAACCCTCTCCTTTATTTCATGCTCTACCTTTAATCTCATGGTAGGAATTATGGTTGCAGTGATACCACTTTGTAATGTTTTCCATAGATAATTTCCTAAACCTTTATACATAACTCTATCAAAATACATGGGTTCAATTCTCACATGATTATTTTTGATTGGATTATTCTGAATTATTACAGTGTTAGCAACCCAGGTCAATAATTTTTTTGACCTAGTCATTTCATGATTCAAAACATTTCCCTTTAAATTATGATACTGCATATCCATCTTTCCAATTGACCAATATGGGTTTGCAGAAGCTGAAAAAGTTAATTTATCTAAAGTACCACTCTCAATACTTACCGCCATTACTGGTTTTATTACTGGGCTAAACAACTCCAAGTCTCCTCCTTTAAGGTATCCGGAGAACGAAAAAGTATCCGAAACACTGTTCATAGGGAAATAGATATCAACTCCCATGTATAGATGATTCTGTAATTCAGCATTTAGGTTTATGGTCATCATAGCCCCATCTATTATACTATCCAAAACAGATGTTACATTTTTAACCTTAACGTTTAAACTTCCTAGAGTTACACTCATGGGTTTATCAGAAAGTTCATGTCTTTCGGAATATATCAACTCACTATTTGAAATATCTATGCTATCAATATTAAGGTCTATTTTCAAAGACTTCAGAAGTTGCTGAGGCAGCTTTGGTCTTTTTGATGTATCATAGGGTAACCGCTTATCTTTGTAGATATCTAACTTAAGTTTATCAATATTTATTGATGAAAGGTAAATGCCTGAATCTCTTATTATATCATAAATATCAACCGAATTTATTTCCAAATCGCCAACGCTAACATTGTATATTTCATGATTGTATTTACTAAAAGAAACCATTTTAGAAAGACTATATTTGGGCTTAATACCTAATCCGGTTAATGTAATTTTTCGTGTTTCAGTGCTAAACTCTAAATCATCAAATGATAGATTATAAGTATTTCCTGGTAATATGGCTCTTTCACTTGTCATTTTTATTTTAAAATTGCCCCAATCAGCTTTAAGTGAAGAGTCGTTCTTATTTTCTGTTAGAGTGATGTCATGCAATAGCATTTCAAAATATCCTGCTGAAAAAATAGTGTCCCAATTTTTTGTATCTACTACATTGATTACAATATCTTCAAGACGAAAATTATTAATATTACCTCCGGAAACACCTTTTAGAGATAAACTATCCAAATTGATACCCCCACTCTTACTAGACGATTTATTTTTATCTGAAGTTCCATCCATGTATATACTGACCTTCGTATCATCAATAATGAAGCTATCTAAACCAACATATTTATCACGTAATAATTTAAAAATTCCAATTCCCTTTAGGCTAAGCTTCCTCATATCAATATCAAAAGCAATGCTAGGCATATCTGGTTTTCCAAGGTCCGCTAAAAGTAAACTGTCAGGAATAACCTTTAGGCCTTTTAAAATAACACTCATGCTAAATAAATTTACCCTTGCTCTATTTAGCTTTACTTCATAATACTTTTCATTTTCAATTAAAATGGTCTTTTCTAACTTATTAGATATGATATTTCCAGCGATAATTTGAAGTATTAATACCAAAACTATTACCGATACTAATACTATGAGAGCATTAATGGATTGCTTTTTATATTTAAAATTCTCTAGCATATGTTATTTAATTTTTTGTTTGTAAATATAATAAACAATATTAACTGGAAGATATGCTACCAAGAATACATAAATTACTTTATTTTTGAAATAAAACTACGTGGAAAGCAAGTACAAAAAGGACTTACAGTATTACAAATTCTGTTTCTATGGTTTTTTGAAAAACCTAAGGTTTTTCGATGCTTTTTTGATATTATTTTTTTTAGAAAGTGAGATTGATTTTCTTGAGATTGGTATCTTGTATTCAATTCGTGAAATTGTGTTGATGGTATTTGAAATTCCCAGTGGAATAATATCAGATTCCTTTGGTAGACGAAAAACTCTTGCCATATCATTTTTAATATACATAGCTTCTTTCTTAATATTTTACTTATCTAGCACTTATGTGGTTTTTGTCTTTGCAATGTGTCTTATAGCCATAGCAGATGCATTCAGAACAGGTGTCCATAAGGCTATGATATTTCAATATTTGAAATCAAATAACTGGAGTAATCAAAAAATAGATTATTATGGTAACACTCGCTCTTGGTCTCAAACTGGATCTGCATTTTCTGCCTTAATCTCGGCGGCTCTGGTTTTTTGGTATTTGGATTATAGAATCATATTTCTAGCATCGGTTGTACCTTATATTATCGATATGCTCTTGGTTCTATCCTATCCAAGATATCTAGAAGGTGAAGTAAGTTATTTATCCATTAATAAAGTTCGTTCAAAGTTTATAGAAGTATATTTGGCAATACAGCAAACCCTCAAAACCCGTTTATACTTTACTACTCTTAAGAACCTTTCTATTTTTACTGGATATAGCCGAGTGATAAAAGATTACATCCAGCCTATCATTGCAATTCTAGCCATAAGTATACCTATTTTATCAAATTACACCGATAATCAAAAAATAGCCGTGATAGTTGGAGTTATCTACTTTGTAATGTTTTTAATTACATCTATTGCCTCCAGATATGCTGGTAAATTCAAATCATTGTTTAAAAATCATTATCGTCCCATGAATTTTACTCTAATATTCGGACTATTAATGGGAATTATGGTTGGAATATTTGTGCAAGGTGATGCATTAATACTATCGATATTATGTTTTTTCACAATAATGATAATTGAAAATCTACGTAAGCCCATAGGTATAGGTATTATAGCCAATATATCAAAAGATAAGGCCATGGCAACATCATTATCAATAACATCACAAGCAAAATCATTATTTGTAGCTTTTATAGCACCTTCCATTGGCTGGTTAGCAGACCTTTATGGGCCTGGTATTGGTGTTACTGCAATAAGCATTGGAATAATAATCTTATCCCCTGCATTTTTATTTTCAAATAATCACGGGTAATAAGTCTGATGAGTATGAATTACAGTTTAATCATTGGTAACAACCATTCCACTAATTCCTTAACTAATTCATCATAATTAAATAATTTTTCTGCTCTTGCTCTACATGATGCTCCCATCTGTCTTCTAAGGCCTGAATTTTGAAGAAGATATTTTATTTTCTCTCCGAGCACTTTTGGAGATCTTTCAGTGAGAACACCCTCTGTGGAAGTGATTATTGAACCTACCCCACCACCTTCATAGGCAACGCAGGGAGTTGCTCCAGCAAGTGCTTCAGCATATATAATTCCAAAATGCTCTTTCTTTTCTGGTGCAGCCACAAGGAGGGTTGCTGCGTTTATAAGTTTGGCTTTATCCTCCGATGAAACAAAGCCAAGAAAACTTCCTCTATTATCAAGGTCATTTTCAAGAGTGTTTTTTAAATCACCTGCACCAATAAAAATAGTTTCAGCATATTCTGAATATTCCAATGATGCCTTTACAATATTTTGAGGGCCCTTTGATTTCGTTAAAGCACCTGGACATATCACATAAGTGTCTGGAAGATTATATTTCTCTTTGATACCTTCAACGTTATTTGGACTAAAATTTTCCAAATCAACACCACATGGTAGAATTAGAAATTTATCATCATCTACTTCAACCAATGGCTTAACAAGTTTATCTCTAACATACTTGGTGGTAACAATTAACCCATTTGCTTCAAGAAGTGCCCTTTCAATGAGTTCCCAATTTTTATCATTCCAAAAATTATTATGGCGAGGTTCTATTCCTGTGCCATGGACAAAAACAACGTATGGCTTTTTATGTTTTTTTGCAATGGCATGAACAGCAACGCAACTTACGTTTGCATGATGAGCAATGAAAATATCAACATCATGGGCTATAGTTTCGAGTGCTAGTTTATAATCGGAAAGATATTTATCCATCTCCATATGATCCATTCTGGCAACTTGCTTTTGATGCTCGCCAGCAGAGGGAAGATATTCATGAACAGGCATTATGTCGGTATGAATGTTGATGTTGATATTTATGGCACCTACTATTTCATCTGTGTTTCCTGGAAACATAAAATAAACCTTGTGTCCAAGTTTAATTAAATGACGTACATGCTCTCTGGCAACTTCACCACTGCCTCTTCCCTCATTTAATAATAATATAGCAACATTCATGTCTGGGTTTAAATTTAATTATTAGTTGTAAAACTATTAATAAAAATAGTATTAGATGTCATAAAAAAAATATCTTTTTTACTATACTTGCAATTATTATAAAAAACCTACTCGGGGATTACGTTATAAAATTGCAATATGATTAAAAGACTGCTAACCACAATTACCTTTGTAATACTCATTATATCTTCAAACGCACAGACAAATTCTTCAGATACTTTATTTGTATTTCAGGAAGGCGAGGCTCTAGAAGATCAGTATGGTAGTGAGGACATTACATATAGTCAGAAAATAGATAGGGCTTTTACCCCAATTGTAAATGGTTTGGAGATTGTACTTTTTTGGGATCCTTTTGAAACATTTGGCCTTCATGATTCTGCCCTCAAGGATGAAGATGGAAACCCTATTCTAGAACCAAATGGAAACCAAAAAGAGAGTCATATACCACTAGTTGTTATTTGGCTAATATTTGGAGCTGTTACATTTACAATTTTATTTAGGTTTATAAGCTTCAGAGGTTTCAAACATGCAATTATGTTGGTTCGAGGGGTGTATGATAACCCTGATGATAAAGGAGAGGTATCTCATTTTCAGGCATTAACAACTGCCCTATCGGCAACTGTAGGGCTTGGCAATATCGCTGGTGTTGCAATTGCCATATCAATAGGGGGACCTGGAGCAACATTCTGGATGATAGCAGCAGGTTTATTGGGAATGTCATCTAAATTCATTGAGTGCACTCTTGGAGTAAAGTATAGAATAATTGATAAAAATGGTATTGTTTCAGGAGGACCAATGTATTACCTAAGAGATGGTCTGAAAAAAAAGAACATGAAATGGCTTGGACTGATTCTTTCATTTATATTCTCAATATTGGTTATTGGCGGATCGCTTGGTGGTGGTAATATGTTTCAGTCTAACCAAGCCTTCTCCCAACTCGCTTATTTGGTTCCTAGCATAGGAAATTATGGTATGTGGTTCGGAATTATCCTAGCTATTCTAGTTGGGTTAGTAATTATTGGAGGTATAAAAAGTATAGCCCGTGTAACTGATAAAATTGTGCCATTCATGGCAATTATATATGTAGCCACAGCATTGGTAATTATAATAATGAACATTGAAAATACTGGAAATGCATTACGCCTTATAATTGATGGTGCTTTTGGTGACAATGCAATGAAAGGTGGTTTAATAGGTGTGCTTATTGTTGGTTTTCAGAGAGCAGCTTTCTCAAATGAAGCAGGGGTTGGCTCTGCTGCAATTGCACATTCTGCTGTTAAAACAAATAAACCAATAACAGAAGGTTTTGTGTCGCTTCTAGAACCATTTATTGACACAGTTGTAATCTGCACGATGACTGCATTAGTTCTAATTTATACTGGAACATATGAAAACCCAATGGGTCATGAGGGAACTCAATTAACTTCCATGGCATTTGCAAAGGTATTTTCATGGTTTCCATATGTTTTAATGGTTGCGATCTTTCTATTCGCATTTTCTACTATGATATCCTGGTCTTATTACGGTTTAAAAGGTTTTGATTATTTATTGGGTAACTTTTTTGAAAAGGTTTTTGGAAATAGAGATATTGGGAAGTATACATATTTTGTTATATTTTTGTTCTTTATAGTTGTTGGTTCAAGTTCTAATTTGGGATCTGTAATTGCCTTTTCAGATATGATGATTCTGGCAATGGCGTTCCCAAATATTATTGGGCTGCTAATTCTTTCTCCTGAAATATTAACCGACCTTAATGATTATTGGCGACAGCTAAAAGCAGGAGAGATTAAGAGATATAAATAATGAAAGTTCAGCTAAAAAAGTGGCTCAGGTCATTTCTTAGCTTAAAAAAAAGTGAACAAAGAGGGATTATCATTTTGATTGTCATAATATTGATAATTAATAGTTTTAATGTAATTGTCCCTTACATATTTAAGCCAAAGATTGACCCAAAATTTGCCCAAAACAAAAATGAATTGCTCTCATTCATTGAAGAGCAATCTAGAAATGCAGATTCCATAATTAAGCTAGATACGAATCTTCTTGCGGATAATACAATCAAAGAAAAATACGTATTAACACCTTTCCCATTTGACCCAAATGATTTACCTTTTGATAAGTGGAAAGAATTAGGGCTGAAGGACTATCAAATCAAAAACATTAAAAATTATGAAGCAAAGGGTGGTAAATTTTTAACAAAAAATGATTTAAAAAAAATATATACCCTAAAAGCTGAGGAATATATGCAACTAGAACCCTTCATATTTATTAAAAAACGTATAAAAGCAAGAAATACCAAGGTAAAAAATAAACTTATTATAACTGAAATAAATTCAGCAAACGAATCTGAGCTGATAAAAAATTTGGGGCTAAAAAAATATTTAGCACAAAGATTAGTGAAATTCAGAAATCTATTAGGAGGTTTCTATATAAAATATCAACTTTCAGAAGTTTATGGGTTAAGCGATTCAATTTATTTTAAAATTCAAGATTTTATTACGATTGACAGCTCATTGATAAATAAATTGAATGTTAATACAGTATCATTTAAGGATTTGTTGAGGCACCCATATTTTGATTACACTACTACTAAGTCAATAATAAACGAGCGTGATAGAATTGGTAAATTCAACAACCATAGCCAAATAAGTAGCATTGTTAACGACTCAGCATTTAGCAAACAAATACACTATTTGGTTTTACAATAATTAGGATTTCGTTCATAAATGAAAATTGGATAGATTTAAACACATGCTATGATTAACATAACTATTATAGCGATCATAAAATATTGAAAATTAAAAATCGTTTTGTATTGCTTGGATTAAAAATATAATTAATTAACTTTGTGGACACAACAATGATCATATTCACTAATTTTTATTTATTATGAAAAAATTTACTTCAATTATTACATTACTTGCTATAATGGTATTTGCTGTGACATCGTCATTTGCTCAAAATACTTTTATGACAAAAGCACAAACATTAGGGTTAAAATCCTCAACACCTATTTATAATTTGCCAACCGAAACGGCATCAAGAACAGTCTTTTTAGAAGAGGGTTTTGACATTGAGGGAGATTTCCCTCCAACAGGTTGGTCACAAGATATTCTGAACGCAGATTATACTTGGGAACAAGGGAATGAGGTTAATAATAACTTCAATACAATTGATCCTAACAGTTTATTTTCAGCATTAGTAGAATGGGTAGCAGCAGATCAGGATGAATGGTTAAAAACTCCTGTTATAACAGCTCCAAATGAGGAGCCACTAACACTTAATTTTTATGCAGGTGTAAGTGGAGCATGGCTTACAGGTGCAACTCTAATCTGTCATATTTCTACCGATGGATGGAATACTTCTGAAGAACTTTGGAATGCTATTGACGTAATTGACCCTGCTGCAGACTGGGCATGGAATTTTGTTTCTGTGGATATTTCAGAATACTCAAGCTCTGATTTTGAAGTTGCATGGCAATATGTAGGTAACGACGGAGACCTAGCTGGCCTTGACGGTGTTTCAATCCAGGCAGGATACGAATATATTTATCAAGATGACTTTGAGTCATGGGCAGTAGGAGAATATCTTGTTGAAAATGATGTAACTGGATTTTGGGATACTTGGTCAAGTAGCCCTGGTACTGCTGAAGATGCATTGGTTTCTGATGCACAATCATTGAGCCCAGATAATTCAGTGCATATTGATGGAACAACTGACCTTGTGCTTAAACTCGGTGACAAAACATCCGGAGCTTATATGGTAAATGTAGCTTACTACATTCCTTCAACATTTGGTGGTTATATCAACATTCAACATTTTGAAGCACCAGGAATAGAGTGGGCATGTGAAGTTTATTTTGGCTCAGCAACTGGTGATGAAAATGGTTACATGTATGCCGGCGACCCCGCAGAAATTCCATTTACATTTCCCCATGATGAATGGTTTCCAATTTCTTTTGAATTTGATTTGGACGAAGACTTAGCAGCTTGTTATATCAATGGTGCAATGATTGCTGAATGGCAATTTAGTTTGCAAGCTCAAGGAGATGCAGGAACACTGCAACTTGGTGGTGTTAACATTTATGCTGGAGCACCTACTGGTGAGACCCCAGATTATTATTTTGATAACATTGAATACATAGTTATCGACGCGGGTATAAGTAACCCAATAATAGATGTAGACCCAACTTCAATGTTCCTTACTTTGGAAGAAGGCCAGTCTATTACAGAGATGGTTACCATATCAAATACTGGGCAAGAGGATTTAGAGTATGATATTGTAACTGTTTATCCTTTCAGCGGTAAAGCACTTCAGCATGCGCCAGCAGGTGCCAATACTCCAAAAGTACTTAATCAGGATATCACTAAGGCCCCTAAATATACCCCAAACAATAATACAAATTCAACACGTGATCAAGTGTTAAATTATGATGGGGATAATTCGAGTGCAATAGGTTCAACAGGTGGAGACTATGAATGGAGACTTGCAGCAATGTTTCCATCAGATATGTTGGCACCTTATATAGGTATGGAAATAAATGAGATTCATGTTTATATAAATGATCCTGGTATACAATACTTTGCTCAAGTTTATGGCATGGGTTCATTTAATACTCCAGGACCAGGAGACTTACTCATGGAACAAGAATTTTTTGCTGAACCAGCGGCTTGGAATTACATCTACCTTGATGACCCTGTTTATGTTGATGGACAAGACCTATGGGTAGGATACTGGGTATCATCAACAGCGGGTAGCTTTACCCCTGGATGTGATGCAGGTCCTGCTGATCCGAATGGTGACTGGCTTGCATCAGGACCAGGTTGGAGTCATTTATCAGACAATCCTGAATTGGACTTTAACTGGAATATTCGTGCAAACCTTACTGGTGATCCAATTACTCAGTGGTTATCAGCAGATCCTACAAGTGGTTTATTAATGCAGGATGAGTCTGTTAATGTTGATGTAACTATCGATGCTGGTGGACTTGTTTCAAACACTTATTCAGGTAAATTACTTGTTAGAAATAATGATCCTACAAATGAAGAGGTTGCAGTCTCAGTTACACTAGGTGTAATTGTTGGAGTTGGCGAAAATGGCGAAAATGAATTCGTTGCAGTTTATCCAAACCCTGCAAGTACAATGCTTAGTATTAATTCAAATGGCGATGTAAAAAACGTTACTCTTGTTAATACAATTGGCCAAGTTGTTTATAATAACACTAGCGCAAATAGCATTGATATAAGCAATTTTGAACGAGGTGTTTATTTCATTACTATTGATACAGAAAATGGAACAACAACTCAGAAAGTACTAATTCAATAAATTGTTTTAGATATATAAAAGCCTTGCATGTTCTCATGCGAGGCTTTTTTTATTTTAATCTTATGACACATTCATCCGTAGAACTATTCAGGAATAAGGAAATAGCTAAATCACTGGAGAATATCCATCCAGTTATAATAATAGCAGAAAATATCAGAACTCCTGAGAATATTGGTATGATAATGAGGTTGGCTGCTAATGTTGGAGCCGTGCTAACTTTATTCGCTTACGATAATGAAATATCTTTTAAAGAATCTAAAATAAAACGAACATCTTCAGGTGCCTTCGATAAAATAGATTGGAAGGTAATAAAAACCGATGATATTCAAAATTATCTGCCAAAGGATTATAAAGTAGTAGCACTGGAAACTACCCAATATTCCAAGAACATCTTTGATTTTACCTTCCCCAAGAAAACAGCTTTTGTAATAGGTAATGAGGTGACAGGTATAAGTAATTCCACATTAGAAATTACTGATGAAGCTATATACATTCCCGTGCCTGGAAATATAAGCTCTCTTAATGTAACACACGCATTATCAATTGGCCTGTTCAGTTGGTTTAATCAAAAGACATCAGTCTCTAAAGGCTCTTAAAAACTCTCTCTTTCCGGGTGGCCCTGGCAATTTCTCAATGCGAAAACCTGACTGCATTAAAACTCTCTTTACCTGCCCTTTACAAGAATATGTTGTTAATATCCCACCCGTATTAAGACTATTATATAGTTTTTTGAAAACATTTATTTCCCAGATATCAGGCTGTGTTTCTGGAGAAAAAGCATCAAAATAGATCACATGGTAATATTTGTCATTTAGTGATATTTCATGAATACTTTCTATGCTATTTGAAAAGATAAAGTCATGTGCTAATTCGAACCTTTCATCTTTGGTCTTATGAATACGTAAAAACAAATCTTCATCAACACCCAATAAATCAGGATAATTCAATTGGGAAATCTCATCTATTTCCGGAGGGCTTAATTCAACACCGTCATAGTTTATATGTAAGCCACTATTGGAATATCTTAAAAGAGTAAGCAACACATTTAATCCTGTTCCAGTTCCTATTTCCAATATATTAACCGTCGATAATCCTTTTTCTACTATCTCACCTAAACCAGCAGATATAAAAATATGCTCAGATTCTTGCACCGCACCATATGACGAATGGTAATGCTCATCTATATCGCAGTTATATAGAGTGTGCGATCCATCTTTTGTTAGTTTAATGCGATTAGTTTTCATTAAATCAAAGTTACAAATAGATATCTTGTAATTGTTATATTTGTGGTAATTATATTTAACTTTTAAAATTAACAATATGTCTAAATTAACACAAGGTTTTTTTCTTTCGATAATATTTTTATTGGGTTCATGCTCAAGTATTGAAGTAACTTCTGACTATGATAAGTCCATAGATTTTTCAAAATTTACAACTTATTCTTACCATGGATGGGCAAAGGATAGTGATAAAATATTAAACCCATTTGATAAAGCTAGAATTGAGAGCGCATTCAAAGACGAGTTTGCCAAGCGCGGACTTACTCTTGTTAAAGAAGATGGTGAACTAGTGGTGGCACTGTTTATTGTTACTCAAGAAAAAACTGAGCAAGTTGCAAACACAACCAACATGGGAGGCTATGCAGGTTGGGGTTATGGTGGATATTATGGCTATGGTCCTGGCTGGGGCTGGGGCGCACCAATGATGGGAACATCAGTAACAACCATAAGCAATTATAACTACACAGTTGGGACTTTAGTTTGTGATGTTTTCGATTCTTCTCAGAAAAAACTTATTTGGGAAGGTGTTGGAAAAGGAACTGTAGACTCTAACCCAACAAATAGAGAAAAGTCTATTCCCAAAGCCGTAGCTGCAATTATGGCAAAGTATCCTGTTAAGGCAGCAACTGGAAAATAATCACAACTAGTTTGCTATAATACACGTTTGTTTTATTATATCCTAAAGCTTACTTGCGCTCATTAGGTTATTTAATATGTCCTGACGGCCCAGTTTATTTAGTACAGTCTTTATTTTATTTCTAAATTCAGGTTTGTACCAAAAGAAAAACATGTGTTGACGCTCTTTTTCTTGCTTACTTTTTGCTGAGTATATTGGCTTTAAGTTATATGGATTTACTCCAGAGTAATACATAACTGTTGCATTGGTCATGGGCGTTGGGGTAAACCCCTGTACTTGCTCTAACTTAAGACCGGCAGCCTTAGTATCTGAAGCAAGCTTTGCCATGTCTTCTTCTTTACTTCCTGGATGACTGGAAATAAAATATGGCACTATTTGCTGATTTAATCCAGCCTGCTCTGATATTTTATTAAACTTCTTCTTAAAGGAGTCGTATAATTCAAAGGAGGGTTTGCGCATTATTTTTAAAACATCATCAGAGGTATGCTCTGGGGCAATCTTCAACCTGCCACTAACATGTTTAGTTACAAGCCTTTTTAAATATCTATCTATGTCCTCACCTCCATTTTTATTTCTTTCCTTGCTAAGCATATCATACCTAACTCCACTTCCTATTGTTAACTTTTTTATTTCTGGGAGTTGCTCAACACTTTCATATATATCATGTAACGGTTGATGGGATGTGTTTAAGTTACTACAAATATTTGGAAATATACAAGATGGTCTTTTGCACCTCTCACACATGGATAGGTCTATACCTTTCATCTTATACATATTTGCAGATGGCCCTCCCAGGTCTGTCAAATACCCCTTAAAATCAGGGAGCTTACTAACTTTTTTAACCTCCTCTAAAATAGACTTCTTTGACCTTGAACTTACAAACTTTCCTTGATGAGCTGATATTGTGCAGAAACTACACCCTCCAAAACAACCTCTATGCACATTAACAGAATGTTTAATCATTTCATAAGCAGGAATACTACCTTTATTGTTATACTTATAATGAGGCATTCTTGTATAGGGCAAATCATAAATAGCATCCATTTCCTTTTCTTCCAAATATGGATACGCAGGATTCATTATTAGGTACTTGTCATCAACCCTCTGTATTAATCTATTTTGATTAATTCGATTTGACTCAATTTCAATCATTTTAAAATTTCTAGCAAACGCTATTTTATCTTTTAGGCATTCCTCATGTGAAGCGAGGTACTCCGTATGCCAATTTTTATTTTCAGGAATCTCCTCCTTTGAGTTAACAATATAGCCTGTTTGTGGTATTGTGTTTAATTTCTCAAATGGTACTCCCCTTTTCAATAATTTAACCACTTGTCCAATAGGTTTTTCGCCCATTCCATATACTAACATATCGGCTCCCGACATACACAGCATACTCTTCTTGAGTTCATCATTCCAGTAATCATAATGAGTAAATCTTCTTAGAGAGCCTTCAACACCTCCAATGATTACTGGTACTTCGGGATAAAGTTTCTTTAATATTCCTGTGTAAACTATTGTGGGATAATCTGGTCTGAATCCCGACTTATTGCCAGGTGTGTATGCATCGTTTGATCTTAGTCTGCGATTTGCTGTATAGTGGTTTACCATTGAGTCCATAACACCAGCTGAAACACCAAAAAATAATCTAGGCTCACCCAATTTCTTAAAATCGCGCAAATCATCTCTCCAATTTGGTTGAGGAACAATTGCCACCCTAAGACCAAGATTCTCAAGTACCCTTGCAATTACAGGCACTCCAAATGATGGATGATCAATGTAGGCATCACCTGAAAATAGAATTACATCTAAATATTCCCATCCCCTCTCTTTAACTTCCTTAGCTGTAGTTGGTAGCCAACTATCTTTTGATAGCTTATCCATATTTCTTAAATTTTAATATCTCCGCTAAATACAAATTTGACAGGTCCTCTAAGCCATATCTCATCAAAAACATCTTTCCCACCCTCTTTACTATGGATGAAACTTACATTAAAATCCCCACCTTTTGTATTAACACTTGTGTCTGAAATTCCATGAACTAAAAAGCTGGCAATGGCAGATGC
The DNA here is from genome assembly GCA_002708315.1 of Lentimicrobiaceae bacterium. Taxonomy (GTDB): domain Bacteria; phylum Bacteroidota; class Bacteroidia; order Bacteroidales; family F082. The sequence goes on along the minus strand of PANC01000029.1, from coordinate 71,346 downwards.
AGTAACACCTGTTCCACAGGATAGAGTTTCTTTTTCAACACCTCTCTCATATGTACGAACAAATATATTATCACTACCCAATTCTACAAAGTTGACATTTGTACCGTCGGGTGAAAACATATTATTATAACGTATTTTTCTACCTTCTTCTTCTACATCGATATCAGATATATCTTTCACAAACTTTACATAGTGTGGAGATCCTGTATTAATTAAATAATTACCATAATTTTCTTCTACTCCTGTTACTTTTGATAATTTAAGCTTTATATCCCATTCCATATTAGTATTATTCTTCCCTAAAATAATAGCTTCATGACATCCATCAAATGCAATAAATGATTGGTTTTCGCCAGCAATATTATTCATGTGAGTAAAAGCGGCTATACATCTTCCTCCATTACCACACATACTACCAATGTTACCATCCGAATTATAATAAACCATCTCAAAATCACTTGACTCAAAATAATTTAATAATATTAGTCCATCCGCACCAATCCCATACCTTCTATCGCATAGGAATTGCACCTCCTTACTTGTCAAATTAAGTCTGCCATCAATATTATCTATGATTATGAAATCGTTACCATTGCCTTGAAATTTCGAAAATTGCATAGTCAGATATATTTAACAAATATTAACCTTAGGGGAAAAATTTACAATTTAAAATAGCGTTATCAACTTTATATATAATCTAATACCAATGAAAACTACAACAATAATAAAAAATACATTAAGTGGTGTAGCAGGTGCATTGTTTGTAATCCTCGTATTATTTCTTTACACACAGCACAAATATAACACTTCCAATAACATTACTTTGGAAGATCAACAAAGTGAAAACGTTGATAAAATTCCACCAATTCACAAATCTAAATTCTCTCCTCAACATAGTGTAGACTTAACTTATGCGGCAGATAAATCACTTGACGCAGTAGTTCATATAAAAACAAAAATTATTTCAAGAACAAATTCCTACGATGATTTCTTTGGACAGTTTAAGGAGTATTTTCACCAATATCCACAAAGAAGTAATAGTTATGTGGCATTTGGGTCAGGAGTAATAATTTCATCGGACGGTTATATAGTAACCAACAATCATGTAATTGATGGAGCTGACAAAATTACTATTACCTTTAACGATGAAAGAGAAACAGATGCAGAAATAATTGGTGTTGACCCAAGCACAGACCTTGCATTATTAAAAGTTAAAGAAAAAGACCTTCCCTTTATTTCATTTGGAAATTCTGATAATGTAAAGGTAGGCGAATGGGTTTTGGCAGTTGGTAACCCTTTTGATTTGAATTCAACAGTTACAGCAGGAATTGTTAGTGCAAAAGCTAGGAATATAAATATTTTAGGGGGACAATCGGCTATAGAATCATTTATTCAAACAGATGCAGTAGTTAACAGGGGGAATAGTGGAGGTGCGCTAGTTAATACTATTGGCGATCTAGTTGGCATAAATGCAGCTATAGCATCTCATACAGGAGTATATGAAGGATACTCCTTTGCAATCCCTGTAAATATCGTAAGAAAAGTCGTGAATGATTTAATCGAATTTGGTGAAGTCCAACGAGGATACCTTGGAGTTCAAATTCAAGATATTAATGCAGAATTTGCCAAAGCAAATGATCTTGAGAACACTAAAGGGATATATGTTGCATCCGTAATGAAAAATAGCGGTGCTTATGAAGCAGGAATTGAAGAAGGCGATATAATCATCGCTGTAAACGAAACAAAAACCAATACACTATCAACTCTTTTGGGTTTAATAGGTCAATATAATCCAGGTGCTATTGTTACGGTAAAAATAGAGCGTAATGGTGTTAGTTTAAGCAAGGAAGTAACCTTAAAGAACAAAAATGGAACATTAGCAGCAATAAGATCCTCAGATGTCTTTTTTAACGAGTTATTAGGTGCAGATTTACAACAACTTTCAAATGAGGATAAAGATGAGCTTAATATTTCGAGTGGTCTCAAAGTCATGAAAATAACTAATGGTATACTAAGTAGGTCCGGGATTAATGAGGGCTTTATTATTACCGAAATAAATAATTCAGATGTAGATACGGAATCTGAACTTCTTTCATCCATAAATAACACTAAAAAAAATATTATTCGCATGAAAGGAATTTATTCTAATGGAGTTAGAGTTTCATATGAATTTATGCTCTAACTATTTGTTTACTAGGTTATTTTTAATATATTGCATAGCTTTTTTCCAGACAAAATCATTTCATACAGCTCAAAATGAGGCAACTTAAAATCACCAAATCAATAACCAACCGCAATTCGGCATCTCTTGATAAATACCTTCAAGATATTAGTCGTGAAGAATTGATTACAGCTGAGCAAGAAGTTGAATTAGCAAGACGAATTAAGGCTGGTGATAAAATAGCACTTGAGAGATTAACAAAAGCAAACTTAAGATTTGTTGTTTCAGTATCAAAACAGTATCAGAATCAAGGACTAAGTCTATCAGACATGATCAATGAAGGTAACTTAGGGTTGATTAAAGCTGCTCAGAAATTTGATGAAACCAGAGGTTTTAAATTCATTTCATATGCAGTATGGTGGATACGTCAATCAATATTACAGGCAATTGCAGAGCAATCTAGATTGGTTAGATTACCATTAAATCAGGTAGGAGCAATAAATAAGATAAAGAAAGTAACATCCCAGCTTGAGCAACAATTTGAAAGAGTTCCCTCAGAATCTGAGATAGCAGAGGAAATGGAATTATCTAGACAGAAGATTAACTCAACAATGAAAATTGAGACTAGATACGTTTCAATGGATGCTCCCATTGCAAGCGATGAAGATACAAAGTTCTTAGATTTTTTTGTTCCGCAAGATTCCGAAAGTACCGATGAGAATCTCATGAAATCATCACTTGGAGATGAAATACAAAGGTCACTTGAGACTTTAACCGATAAAGAACGTGAAATAATAAACATGTATTACGGTATGGGACGAACTTATAGCTTAACACTAGAAGAAATAGCAGTAAAGTTTCATATTACCAGAGAACGTGTGAGACAAATTAAAGAAAAAGCATTAAGAAAGTTACGCCATTCTGCACGTGTTAGATTATTAAAGGCATATTTAGGGCAATGACCCTCATAAAACTTAAACCCATATTATGACAAAAAGAAGCATCCTTTTGTACTTTGGTCGCCTTCTTTTTTTAATTTTGCCAAATAACTCAAGTTGGATTTCACAATCAACTAACAAATAAATCACAATGACTAAAGCAAAGAATGGAAATGGTAATTATGAGGCCTCATTGAATGACTGGGCAAAGAAGGAAATGATTGCAAATGAATTTATTACGGTTTTATCAAAACTATTTTATAATAAATCCATAGAGCTAGTATTATTCCGAAGTCAGCTCATTGATAGATCAGCAAGCTTAATTCTCTACAGACACTCATATGCAGAAAATATTATTAATGAGAAGTTAAATATAAAAGACTCCTTAAAACTTGCAAAAGCTATTCTGCATTGTAATATTCGACCATCAAAAATTGACATAGGCAAATTAAATGGTGAATGGATAAAATCTCGCAAAAATTATGTAGATGCTGAAGATTTTATAAAAATCAAACTAAAAGATTTCTTCGGACCAGGAAAAATATCTAAGAAACCTGTTGATGTTGTTTTATATGGATTTGGACGCATTGGGCGTCTCCTTGCACGTGAGTTAATAATTCAAGGTAATGGACATCAATTAAGAGTTAGAGCAATTGTAACCAGAGCAAATGATGAATCTACAATTACTAAACGTGCATCATTATTTCGTCATGATTCTGTGCATGGACCGTTCAGAGGTGTTGCTGTTGAAAATTTTGATGAGAAAACAATTTATATAAATGGCCATAAGGTTCTCATGCTAGCAACAGATAGCCCAGATGATATTGACTACTCAGAATATGGAATTAATAATGCAATACTCATAGACAATACCGGTATCTACAGGGATAGGAATGGGTTAAGCCAGCACTTAAAAGCTAAGGGTATTGGTAAAGTGCTTCTTACTGCACCTGGAAAAGGAGATATTCCTAATATTGTTTTTGGAGTTAATGATAAATCTGTTGATTATACAAAGGAAACCATTCTATCTGCTGCATCTTGCACCACAAATGCTGCGGCCCCAATATTATCTGTTTTAGAGAATGAATATGGTATAGCTCAAGGTCATTTGGAAACAGTTCATTCATATACCAATGATCAAAATTTATTGGATAATATGCACAAAAAGTCCAGACGTGGAAGATCTGCTCCTCTAAATTTAGTAATTACGGAGACAGGTGCTGCAAAAGCAGTTACCAAGATATTACCTAGCCTAGATGGCAAGTTAACTGGAAATGCAATACGAGTGCCCACACCTAACGTATCATTGGTGGTTCTGAAATTAACCCTTGCCAAAAAAACTAGTAAGGATGAAGTTAATGAGCTAATGCGTCAAACATCATTGTCAGGTAATTTGGTTGCTCAGGTAAAGTACTCAACCTCAGCTGAGGCTGTTTCATCTGACTTTATGAGTGAACCATCTACATCAGTGTATGATAGCCATGCAACGATTGTATCACCTAATAAAAAAGGCCTTGTTGCCTATGTATGGTATGACAATGAATTTGGCTATGCTCTTCAGGTAATCAGGGTAGCAAAAAATATGGCAAACGTTAAAAGACCAACATATTACTAGAAACTTTCCAAAAGTATAGTAATTGAGTAGCTAAGGTTGTTAAATATTTATTAGCTTTGGTTATTCTTTTATAAGTTAGTTTTCAACTTGTTAATTCAATAAATGTGTAAAACTTTATTGTAATAGTTTTTGCAAAATTTACCTGATTGCTATATTTGCGTTTTTAATTATTCCTGGCCTTAATTAAGAGGGTTTTAGGTGTTTATTCTGAAAGGTTTAATATTCTTTAATGAGAAAAAAAGTAAAATATATTTTTGTTACTGGAGGTGTTTCCTCATCACTTGGAAAAGGAATAATTTCTGCATCCTTAGCAAAGCTATTGCAAGGAAGAGGTTTTTCTGTGACCATTCAAAAACTAGATCCCTATATAAATATCGATCCTGGAACACTAAATCCATACGAACATGGTGAGTGCTATGTTACCGATGATGGAGCTGAAACAGACCTAGACCTTGGACATTACGAAAGATTTTCTAACACCCCAACATCACAGGCAAATAATGTAACCACTGGGAGAATATACCAATATGTTATTAATAAGGAGAGAAAAGGCGAGTATCTTGGCACAACTGTTCAAGTGGTTCCTCATATCACTGATGAGATAAAGAGAAGCGTTAAAATACTTGGTCAAACAAATGATTTTGATTTTGTAATCACAGAAATTGGGGGAACAGTTGGTGATATTGAGTCATTTCCATTCATTGAAACTGTGCGTCAAATGAAATGGGAATTGGGAAAAGATTGCGCCGTTGTTCATCTGACACTCGTTCCGTTCCTTAGTGCAGCTGGAGAATTAAAAACGAAACCAACACAGCATTCTGTAAAAACTATGCTGGAGCAAGGAGTTCAACCTGATATAATTGTTTGTAGAACCGAACACCATTTAAATGAAGGTATTAAACGAAAAATAGCCCAGTTTTGTAATGTAGCCCCCACATCAGTTATTGAATCAATAGATGCCGAAACAATTTATGATGTACCACTTTTAATGCGAGAAGAAAAACTTGACATTGAAGTACTAAAAGTTACTGGAACAAAAATTCCCAACGAAATAGACCTTAGCAAATGGGAGAAATTTGTACATAGTTTAAAAAATCCAAAAGGCGAAGTAAACATTGGGCTTGTTGGTAAATATGTCGAATTAAAGGACGCTTATAAGTCAATAAATGAAGCACTTGTACATGGCGGAACTGAGAATCAATATAAAGTAAATGTAATAAGTATTCAAAGCGAACACTTAAATATAGACAATGTAGATGAACAACTAAAGGCACTTGATGGCATACTTGTTGCCCCGGGTTTTGGAGGTAGAGGAATAGAGGGAAAAATAGAGGCTGTTAAATATGCCAGAGAGAATAAAATACCATTTCTAGGTATATGCCTTGGTATGCAGTGCGCAGCCATTGAATTTTCTAGAAATGTTTTGGGGCTTAAAGGAGCAAACACAACTGAAATTGATGCGAATACCAAATTCCCCGTTATTGATCTAATGGAAGATCAAAAATCTGTAACAAATCTTGGCGGTAGCATGAGACTTGGTCTTTACGATTGTTCAATTAATACAGATTCTAATACATACAAAGAATATTGCAAAAAAGATATTAAAGAAAGGCACCGTCACAGATATGAATTCAACAATGAATTTAGAGATAAGTTCATGAAAAATGGAATGATGCTTGCAGGGATAAACAAAGAAAAAAATCTTGTCGAAATAATTGAGTTAGAAAATCATCCTTGGTTTATTGGCGTCCAGTTCCATCCAGAATACAAAAGTACAGTAAAAGCCCCGCATCCATTATTTATAGGTTTCATAAAAGCTGCAATAGATAAGAAAGGATAATATTACATCCATTATTATTTATTTTCCATTTGAGACAGACCACAACATATCTTTACTAATAACTATAGCTACTAATTAAAGACAGAGGGTTAATAATAAGTCTGCAAATTACACTTTAGAATTGCTAGCACACTATTTGGCATTAATTGAAGAATTCTAAATATATTTGCAACCTTAATTTCCCAGGCAGGGATTTAATAATTAGATAAAAAGCATTCCATGAATAAAAACTCAATAATTGGTTTCATTTTAATAGCTGCTATAATGGTGGGCTATACTTACTGGATGTCTCCTTCAGAAGAAGAGCTCGCCAAGCGTCAATTTGTTGCAGATTCAATTGCTCAAGTGCAAAATCAAAGGGTGCTTGAAATGGAAATGATAACAAAAGCTGCGGAGAAAGAAGCAAAGGCCGAAGAGTTGGAGAAAGAAAGTGCGGTTATAGAATCACCTGAATATTCTGATTTACAAAGTAAATATGACAAATTTGCAAATGCTGCCTCGGGAGAAGAGCAAATTTTTATTATTGAAAATGACCTTATAAAAATAGAAATTAGTAATAAGGGAGGCTATATAAAAACTGTTGAGCTTAAGGATTACAAAACATACGACTCGCTTCCAGTTATATTATTGGATCCAAATACCACAAGATTTGGTTTATCATTTTTTTCCAATAATAGAATAATTAACACGGAACAATTCTACTTTCAGCCCAGCGAAAATGTAACCAATCACATGGTTGTGAATGGAGACAATAGCCTCCAGATTAGTATGAGATTATATGCAGGCGGAGAAGAAGGAGCATTACTCACCGACAGTTACATAGAATATCTTTATACCATTCAAGGCAATAACTATATGTTTGACTTCACAATAAACATGGTTGGAATGGATAGAATTATATCTGCTAATTCTAGTTTTATGGATTTAAACTGGTATGCAGATCTGAGAAGACAAGAGAAAACAGTTGATCAGTTTAATGGTTCAACCATTTATTATAAATTCTACAAGGATGAAGTTGATTACATGTCAGAGAGTGATGATGAAGAGGAACAGATAACCACCAAATTGAAATGGATATCATACAAACAAAGATTCTTCACATCTTCATTGGTTGCAAAGAATGCATTCGATAACGGCAACCTAAAAGTTTATGAAAAAGAAAACCCTGGTTCAGATAGGTATCTTAAAACCATGGAAACGGATATTGAATTACCCGTCAATTTAAGAGGTGATGCAACTATTCCTTTGTCGTTTTATTTTGGACCTAATAAATTTTATACATTAAAATCATACGGTCTTGATTTGGAGCGACAGATACCAATTGGTTGGGGCCTTTTTATTTTAGCCTGGATTAATGAATTTATTGTAATACCAACTTTCGATTGGCTTGGTGGCTATGGATGGAATTATGGAATTGTTATTCTTGTGTTAACCATAATGCTAAAGTTGCTCTTATTTCCAATAGCATACAAAACATATTATTCATCTGCTAAAATGAGGGTTTTAAAACCTGAGGTTGATGAATTATCTAAAAAATTTCCCAAGAAGGAAGATGCCATGAAAAAGCAACAAGCAGTTATGGCACTTTATAAACGAGCAGGAGCAAACCCCGCTGCAGGTTGCGTGCCGATGCTTTTACAAATGCCCATATTATTTGCCATGTTCAGATTCTTTCCAGCATCAATTGAACTGCGACAGCAGCCATTTCTTTGGGCACATGATTTATCCAGTTATGATTCCATTGCAAGCTTACCATTCACAATTCCATTTTATGGTGATCATGTGAGTTTATTCACCTTACTGATGACGGTATCGACCATAATGTACACGTACATGAATAATCAGATGATGGCAAGCCAAACAAATCAGATGCCTGGAATGAAAACAATGATGTACTTAATGCCAATTATGTTTTTAGGTATATTTAATAGCTATGCATCAGGATTAAGCTATTATTACTTCCTTGCAAATATTATTACATTTGGTCAGATGTTTGTTTTCAGATATGCAATAAATGAAAATAAACTACGACTGAAAATAGAGGAGAATAAGAAAAAGCCCCCAAAGAAAAAATCTGCATTCCAAAAAAGATTAGAGGAAGCTGCAAAACAAAGGGGACAGAACCAGAAACGCTAAAATTTAAATCTTTAACCCACTATCTGATGAAGCTCAGGAAGTTAATATTTCTTGGTTTTATTTTTTTTATTGTTTCAGGTGTTTGCTCGGGACAGAATATCTTTATTTACAACCAGCAAACGGGAAATCCAGTAAATAATGTAGCGCTTTACAATACTGATAAAAGCCTAACATCAATTTCAAATGATATTGGCATCGCAAATATTGATGCATTTGGTAACACTCAGGAAATATTTTTCCAACACCCGTCTTTTGCTCTATTAATAATTGACAAAGGTTCAATTGCAAAACTAAATTATAAAGTTCCCTTAAATGAAAAGTTGATTAATCTTGAAGAAGTAATAGTAAGCGCTAGCAGATGGGAAACCAAGGCGAATGAGATTCCCAATAAAATAGAGAAAATAAAGCAGCAAGATATTGTATTTAATAATCCGGCTACCTCTGCAGATATGATTTCATCTGGAAATGAGGTATTTGTTCAAAAAAGCCAATTGGGTGGAGGCAGCCCTATGATCAGAGGGTTTGCAGCAAACAAAATTCTATTTATTGTAGATGGTGTGAGGATGAATAACGCCATTTACCGGAGTGGTAACTTGCATAACGTATTGCAAGCGGATGTAAATAGCCTTGAAAGCGCAGAAATAATTTTTGGACCTGGCACTAATATATATGGAAGTGATGCATTGGGAGGTGTTATAGATTTCCATACGTTTAAACCAAAATTTAGCCTTGAAGAAAAAGTTACTACCACTGGAAGTGCATTCGCTCGAATATCATCAGCTGATTTTGAAAGAACTCTAAGTGCTAATATTAATATTTCAAATAATCGATGGGCACTATTAACCTCCATATCATATGGCAAATTTGATGATCTGCGTATGGGAGGAATACACAATGATTATAATCTTCGTAATAAGTATGTAGATGTTATTGATGGTAATGATAGTATTATAAATAATGATAATCCAGAAATCCAGAAATTTTCTGGATACGACCAAACTAGTTTTATAACAAAGCTTGGACATAAGTTTAATGAAAATATTGATTGGGTATATGGACTATATCTAACTCGTGCATCGGCAGTTCCAAGATACGATCGTCTGCTACAGGAGTCAAATAATCAATTAAAATATGCAATATGGAATTATGAACCGCAGCAGTGGCTGATGAATAATTTAATAATCAATGTCCATAATAATGCAAGCTGGTATGATAATGCTGTATTTACCCTTGCATACCAGAATGTTAAAGAGGGAAGGAATGATAGAAAATATAGGAATGACTGGATCCGCAAAAGAAAAGAACAAGTAAATATCTTTTCACTAAATACTGATTTTGATAAAACCCTTTCAAACGGCAATTTCCTGTATTATGGAATTGAACTAACTTATAATAAAGTTGATAGTGATGGAATTGAAGAAAATATAAAAACAAATGCAACAAACCTAATTTCATCGAGATATCCAGATGGTGGTACTAATTTCTTTCAAACAGGTGCTTATCTGAGTTATAAAAAGAATTTCAAAAATATCCCTGCAACATTCTTAACAGGAGCCAGGTACTCTTTTGTAAGTTTAAATTCAAAGTTTAATGATACCACTTTTTATAGCCTACCATATGATGAAATAGACATTAATAACAGTGCTATTACTGGTAATGTCGGATTTGTATATCATCCTGGTGATTGGCAGTTTAACATTAACATAAGTTCCGGCTTTAGAGCACCTAATTTGGATGATGTTGGAAAAATATTTGATTCTGACCCAGGCAATGTAGTTGTACCAAACGAAAACCTCAAACCCGAATATTTATATAACCTAGATATTGGTATCATAAGAAAGTATGATGATTGGGCGAAAATTGAAATTACAGGCTTTTACTCTTACCTTGTTGATGCAATGGTTCGTAGAGATTATTTATTAAACGGAAAAGACTCTATTAATTATGATGGAGAGCTAAGTAAAGTTCAAGCAATAGTTAATACTGGAAGTGCGGTAATATATGGAGCAAGTATAATAGCCGAATTAAAGATTTTCCAACATTTACTTTTTAAAAGCGTGTTAACGGCAACATATGGTAAGGATAGTGATGGAGAAACACTCCGACATGCACCACCATTATTCGGTAGCACAAGCTTAACATATGAAAGGTCAAAGTTTAAAGTTATGATAGGTGCAAGATATAATGGGCAAATTGATTTTGACCAACTAGCACCCAGTGAGAGAGATAAAGCATTTTTATATGCTAAGGATAAAAATGGAAACCCCTATTCACCTGCTTGGTGGACAATTAATCTAAAAGGAAGTTATGCATTCAACAATAACTTCCTTACTACATTTGGCATAGATAATATTCTTAATTACAGATACAGAACATATTCATCCGGGATCACATCTCCAGGAAGAAACTTCATAATTGCTTTCAAATACTTATTCTAACGATATCTATAACTATTCATCTAATCTTATTGTATTAAGATATTCCTTGAACTCCACACATATTTTTAAGAGGTTGTCAATAAAAAGAAATATTCCAAACAAGTAAGCTTATGATCATATTGGGCACCTAGTAATAAGTAGCTCACCTTCAATTTATTCATAATTATACCATTAAGGATAATACAATTCTGATAACTATTTTTATCATTAACAAACCTGTATTCATACCTAAAAGCATATTAATTTCTATTAACTGATTCATCAATAAAAACTATTTTTGTACCTAAACATAAAAAAATGAGTCTAAAAATAATTTCATGGAATGTCAATGGAATAAGGGCTATCCATAAAAAAGGTTTTGGCCAAATAGTTAAAGACATGGAACCAGACGTTTTATGCCTTCAAGAGACAAAGGCCCAAGATGACCAAGTAAGAGAAGTGTTGTTCGATTCTGAATATGATTTTACTAGTAACTCGGCAATACGAAAGGGTTATTCGGGAACTGCAATTATGAGTAAGGAAACCCCAATAAATATTACACCTGATATTGGTATAGAAAATCATGATAATGAAGGACGTGTATTGACAGCCGAGTATGAATCGTTCTATCTAGTAAATGTATATGTGCCAAATTCGGGATCGGAACTTGTTCGTATCGAATATAGAAAGCAATGGGATATAGACTTTCTAAGGTATCTTAAAGATCTTGAGAAAAACAAACCTGTTGTATTGTGCGGAGATCTAAATGTTGCACATCAGCCAATCGATCTTTCAAACCCAAAAAACAACTATAACAAAACAGCAGGATATACTCAAGTTGAAATTGACGGATTTAACAACCTTTTAGATGCTGGTTTTGTTGACACTTTTAGGGCAAGATATCCAACAAAAGTTGCCTATAGCTGGTGGAGCTACAGGTTTAGTGCTAGGGCAAAGAATATTGGATGGAGAATCGACTACTTTATGGTAAGCAATAGCATTGCAGGTAAGGTAATTGATGCATTTATACTTCCCAAAGTTATGGGTTCAGACCATTGTCCAGTTGGTATAAATATTAACTTTTAGTATTTTATTTGAAATCATTTTTAATTACCTTTGCATGTAAAGCCAAAAAAACCATTTCAATCATTTGCTAGCATGAAATATCATAGCAAGATTATACAAAAAAGAATCAATAAAAAGCTTATAAACAATAATCTAACTGCTGTACCATTGGCCATTAATAAATCGAACCAAAAGGTTAACATGAGTAAAAATAATAAGTCATCCTCCAAAATAATGCTTTCCAAAAAAGAAATTTTGGATGATTATAGAATTGCCCATGAAAGTCGTCAAGCTAGCTTACTTGGAAGAAGAGAAGTGCTAACAGGCAAAGCGAAGTTTGGCATATTTGGAGATGGTAAAGAGGTTCCTCAGATAGCAATGGCTAAAGTGTTTAAAGATGGCGATTGGCGATCTGGTTACTACCGGGATCAAACATTCATGCTTGCAACAGGAATGATAACCTTGGAAGAGGTATTTGCCGAACTCTATGGTGATACCGACTTTGATTTAAACCGAGGAAATGGGGGAAGACTAATGAATAACCACTTTGCAACAAGAAGCCTTGATGAAAATGGTAAATGGGTTAACCTCACAAAGCAGCCTAATTCTTCAGCTGATACCTCGCCAACTGCAAGTCAGATGCCACGTGCTCTTGGTCTAGCATTAGCATCAAAAATATTTAAACATGATAAAGATTTAGCCTCTTTTGATAAATTAAGTAATAAAGGAAGTGAAGTAACTTTTGCAACTATTGGAGATGCGTCAACTTCCGAAGGACATTTTTTTGAAACAGTAAATGCAGCTGGAGTATTAGAGGTCCCTCTTGCAATATCTATTTGGGATGATGGTTGGGGAATATCTGTTCCAAATAAATACCAAACAACAAAAGGTAACATAAGTGATGTTTTAAGTGGTTTTGCCAAAGACGGAGACTCCAATGGATACATAATTTTAAAAGAATCCTGCAATAATTACAAAGGATTAGTAGAGATCTATGAAAAAGGAATAGAAATATGCCGGAATAAACATACTCCTGTTATATTTCATATTACAGACTGTACCCAACCACAAGGACATTCAACCTCAGGGTCTCATGAAAGGTACAAATCTGAAGATCAATTAAAACATGAAAGCGAAATTGATTGTCTCTTTAATATGAAACAATGGATCATAGAAAATAATATTGCAACGGCTAAAGAACTTGATAACATTGAAAAAGAGTCAATAAAAAGAGTTAAGCAAGCCCGCAAAAATGCTTGGGATAACTACTTAAAACCCATACTATTAAAAAAAGAAGAGCTTCTTAACCTTGTTGACCTTACTAACTGCAACTGTGCCCACACAGATGAAATTGAAAAGATTAAAGAAGACCTAAACAAGGTAGGTGAGCCCATATACAAGGATATAATCTCCTCTGCAAAGAAAATACTTAGATTAATTTGTAATAGCTGTTCAAACCCTCAAAACTCCCTTAAAATAAATGTGCGAAATTGGTTAAATAAAGAAATGGAGTACTTTAATAATTGTTATAGCTCACACCTTAATAGCCAATCTGAATTGTCTGCCACTAATGTTGAGATTATAGATCCCCAATATGATGATAAGCCTGAGATATTACCTGGTAGAGAAATCATAAGAGATAATTTTGATAAAATTTTTGCAAGTAACCCATTAGTTTATGCATTTGGTGAAGATGTAGGCAAAATTGGAGGTGTAAACCAAACTTATGAGGGCCTCCAAGATAAATATGGTGAGAATAGAATTTTTGACACTGGAATAAGAGAAACAACCATAATAGGACAAGGGCTTGGGATGGCACTTCGTGGCCTTAGACCAATTGCTGAAATTCAATACTTTGATTACTTATTGTATGGGTTACAAGTTTTAAGTGATGACCTTGCAACAACACATTACAGAACGCGAGGTAGACAAAAAGCGCCAATGATTGTTAGTACGAGAGGGCATAGATTGGAAGGTATATGGCATGCTGGCTCACCTCTTAGTATGGTCATAAACTCAATGCGTGGAGTCCATATAGCAGTGCCCAGAAATATGACACAAGCAGCTGGTTTTTATAATACATATCTCAAATCAGATCAACCTGTTCTAATTATTGAACCCCTAAATGGCTACAGACTAAGAGAAAAGAAACCAAAAAATATTGGAGAATTTAATACACCTGTTGGTATTCCTGAAATCATAAACGAAGGTAGTGATATTACACTTGTAACTTATGGTTCATGCGTCAGGATAGCAGAAGATGCAGTTAAACAATTAAAAGAATTTAATATTAGTGTGGAATTGATAGATGTTAGATCTTTGATCCCATTCGACTTAAATAGAATAATAGTTGAATCCATCAAAAAAACCAACAAGGTACTTTTCTTTGATGAAGATGTTCCAGGCGGTGCAACTGCCTATATGATGCAGATCGTTATGGAAGAACACAATGGATATTTTTATGTAGACTCCAAGCCACAAACACTCACAGCAAAGCCACATAGATCTGCCTATAGTACTGATGGAGATTATTTTTCAAATCCCAATGCGGAGGATGTTTTTGACGCATTGTACAATATTATGCACGAATATAATCCAGAAAATTATCCTAAATTATTCTAGAATACTATCATAATATAATGCACCCTCTTTTCAAATATATCTATCTTCCTCTAGCAATGGGCCTAATAATTATATTAAAGAGTTGTTCAAATCCTGATAATTTTAAAAAAAAGCCAAGTCTAGAGGATAATTTTGTTAAAACCACTCAACAGTCTCTGATAGACAGAAAAACACAACACATATTAACTGAAGTTAATATTCCCAATAAATTTCAATATAGTTCATCATTCTCTCAGATAATACCTGATGAGGTTAACCAGGATATTTCCAAACTGGAATCAAAAACATCAACCATTATAAATAAGATCTCAGCAAACCCATTAAGAAATTCAAAATCATACCATAATTTCGATAATTCTACTAATTCTCGCTATTTATCAATTAACTTTGATAATGACATTTTTAATAATACTGACTATTACTACACTAATGGCGTAAACATAAGTTTAGTAACCCCATTTGCTCATTCAACATTAATATCCAAAATATTGTTGGGTATTAAATCTGCAGATATTAATTACTTTGGGTTTTCTCTTAAACAAAACATTTATACTCCTGTTAATCCTGACAAACCTGAAGTAAGTATCGGAGATAGGCCATTCTCAGCATTCTTAACATTTGGAAATTTTCGACATAGCTATGGTTATAAAAAGTTATTAAGCCTTAAAAGTGAACTTAGCTTGGGAATAATAGGTCCCGCATCACTTGGAGGAACTGTGCAATCATCAATACATAATATTGAACCCATTGGTTGGGAAAATCAAATAAATAACTCTTTAGCAATCAACTATGAGATTGAAATTGAGAAAGGTATATTTTCCAATCCTCACTTTGAGATAAATGCAATAGCAGGGGCAAATATGGGAACAGTATTTAATAAATTATCTGGTGGATTATATTTAAGGTTCGGGTCATTTTCTCCAGTATACAGAGGAATCTCAAATAAATCATTTCAATACTGGATATTTATTAAAGGTAAATCCAATTTGGTTCTTTATGATGCAACTCTTCAAGGAGGAATATTTTCAAATAATAATAAATATACACTAAGCAGTTCGGAAATAAACACTCATGTATTCAATGCAAGTATTGGTTTAGCAGTATTCTATAATAATATTGGCTTAGAATTACATAATTTTTATATGACTCCTGAATTCAGAACTGCATATGATTTCAGGTGGGGAAGAATTAAACTTATTTTTAAAATATAATTATATGTCAGATATACAAACACCATATAATGGTGATACTCCAGATACTAATGATGCATTTAGTGGAGCCAAACTTGAGTTCCCTGTTACGTTTCAACTCAAAACTGTTTTAGATACCTCCCTATCAAGCGAGGAACAAATAACAAACATTGGAAATATCCTAAATGACTTAAATATTGCAAACAAATATCTTAGTAATAAAGCAAGTTCAAAAGGTTCCTATACTAGCTATCAGTTTGAAGTTACAATAATAAGCAAACCTCAAATGGAAACTATGTATGATAACATAAAGAAGCTTCCAGACTTTAAGTTTGCATTATGATACAAAGAATAGCAAAAGCTGAATTAAAAAAATGCATGTATGTTTCTTCGAATAAACTAGCAGCTATAAGTTTGGCCTTTTATTAAATATTCATGAAATGCACGATATTGAGCCCTACTATCACTGGAGTGACCTCTATAATGCTTCAAAAGACTCATATTCACCTTTTCATAATCGTGAGTATAGTGAATTCACTTTTACAAACTCCATTTACAATCATTTAATTCATCCACAATGGGATGATTTTGGTTCCCAAACTCTTTTCATTAAGATCTTGATGGTTAATTATGACCTTAGGTATTGTATCATTGAATTAATTGGAGAATGGAATGATCTACTATACAACGATATAATGTATTTGTACCGGAATGTCATAGAATTACTCATCGATGAAGGCATTAAATACTTCATCCTCATTGGTGAGAATATTCTTAATTTTCATGCTGATACAAATGATTATTATGAAGAATGGTCAAATAGTATAGAAGACGGATGGATAATAGGTATAAATTTTAGGAGCTTTGTAATTAGTGAATTTAGCGAAGTGAACATAGATTATTTCATCGCTTTTAGCAAAGAATTTAATGGCATTCCATGGCGAAAACTAATGCCAGATCAGTTATTTGAAAAACTAAAGTTAACTTTCAACAATAGATTGGGCATTTAAATATGCTGTAATTGGATAGCTATCTTTCATACATAATCATTTAAAGTTTAGTTTAACCTCTTTTTTATGTTAAAGTCGAATAAAATAGCTGCAGCAATATCGGTTTATGGAAAAGTTCAAGGTGTTGGGTTTAGGTTTTATGCCAATAAAAAAGCTAAGGAGTTAAATATTTGCGGACACGTGGCAAATAAACCTAATGGCACCGTATATATAGAAGCTGAGGGAGCTAAATCTGACCTTGATAGTTTTATAGATTGGTGTAGTATTGGTCCTCAATGGGCAAAAGTTACAAGAGTTGAAATTCAACATGTGCCACCATTAAACTACTTAATATTTATAATAAAATAACAGTGGATTTATTTATCCTAACTTTAATATTTTACATAGATTTTTTACCTTTGGGGATTCACAATAACAACATACAATTTGGACAAAGTAAAAAAATATATTGACGAAAATAAAGACAGATTTATGGAAGAATTGTTTGATGCAATTCGTATTCCTTCGATATCCTCATTATCCGATCACAAAGATGATATGATTCGAATGGCAGAGTACATAAAAAAATGTCTTATTCAAGCAGGAGCTGATACTGCAGAGATTATGTCAACAGCAGGTAATCCTGTTGTATATGGCGAAAAAATAATAGATTCATCACTACCTACGGTATTAATATACTCGCATTATGATGTTATGCCCGTTGATCCGCTAAATTTATGGGATTCACCACCATTCGAACCAGAAATACGTGATGGAAAAATTTATGCCCGAGGAGCGGATGATGATAAGGGCCAAGGGTTTATGCATATAAAAGCATTTGAAGCATTATGTAAAACAAACATGCTCAAAACCAATGTCAAATTTATGATTGAAGGTGAAGAAGAAATTGGTTCCGTAAGTCTTGATGCATTTTGTAATGAGCATGAAGAAATGCTTAAAGCTGACATAATCTTAGTATCTGACACTGGAATGATAGCTCAAGATATTCCATCAATTACTACTGGCTTAAGAGGTCTTGCATACTGGCAGGTTGAAGTAACAGGTCCCAATAGAGATCTGCATTCAGGTTTGTTTGGTGGAGCAGTTGGAAACCCGATTAATATTTTAGCTAAAATGATAGCCAAAATTACAGATGAAGATGGGAAAATTACTATACCTGGTTTTTATGATGATGTCCTTGTTTCGTCCGAAAAAGAAAGAGAAATGCTAAATAAAGCACCATTCTCCGTAGATGATTATAAAAGGGCAATCAATGTTGAAGAACTTTCCGGTGAGAAAGATTATACTACAATTGAAAGAACAGGAATACGTCCTACATTTGACGTATGTGGCATTTGGGGAGGATATACTGGTGAAGGTGCAAAAACAGTTCTACCCTCCAAGGCTTTTGCAAAGATTTCTGCAAGACTAGTTCCAAATCAGGATCATGAAAAAATTGCAGCTATGTTTAAGAAATATTTTGAAGGAATTGCCCCAAAATCTGTAAAAGTAAAAGTGGAAACTCACCATGGTGGACAGGCTTACGTGTGTCCAATAGACTTGCCGGCATATTATGCAGCAGAAAAGGCCTTTGAAAAAGTATATGGTAAAACTCCTGTTCCAATGCGCTCAGGTGGAAGTATTCCAATAATATCAACCTTTGAAGAAAAACTTGGCATAAAGACTATTCTTATGGGGTTTGGTCTCGAATCAGATGCGATACACTCGCCAAATGAGAATTTTCCTGTTATAAATTTCTATAATGGCATAGAAACCATAACATGGTTTTATCACTTCTTTGCAGAAGAAATGAAGTAAGAAATAATCAAGCTAACTTGAGGGGTTTTCGTCAGGAAACTATAGTTAGAAATGGATATCCACTCCTACAAATCATAGCATATCTAATCCAAACATTTCTCCATTGTTATCAATAATATATAGGTTAGAAGTAGTCGATTAACCGGTACCTATTTAGTTGCAAATGCAGGCTTTGGCCAAGGAAATACTGGTTTTACATTGACTACACGTATTGTAATCAATGCAATGGTTAGAACTATAGTTGATTAGCAATTATTGATGTTTATTCACCTAATTTTTATCTGGATCTATTCTTTTTCTGGGTCGTTTACCTGATTTTTCTCCACTACCACTTCCCGTAAATCTTCGCAAGGATTCCATTCTTCTTTCAAAATCTTTACTCCTTTTATCTAGAGCATTTCTACGATTTTCATTATTGTCAGACTCTTCTGAACTTCTTTCTTTTGGCTTAGTAAATATTTTTTTCTCAGTTTTT
This sequence comes from Lentimicrobiaceae bacterium, assembly GCA_002708315.1. GTDB lineage: Bacteria > Bacteroidota > Bacteroidia > Bacteroidales > F082. The sequence goes on along the minus strand of PANC01000029.1, from coordinate 52,080 downwards.
GGATTACCGACAGAAAAATTCTTTTTCAATCTATCTTTTCCAAATTTTGCAGATTCTTTGCGAGTATCTTTCCAATTCTGTTTTTCCGTATCTCCATATCTGCGTGTTCCCTCATATATTTCAAATTTCATATACTTGGTTTCAACAGGACCATTGAAAAGAGTTATCCTTTTGGATGGTCTCAATCCAACAAATTTTACTGAATCAAAATTTGGACTTATAATCCAGGCATCAAAGCCCTTAAAGTTTGATTTAAGAGCATCTCCTATTCCCTTATATAAATCCCTTAATTCACCACGCTCTTCCAATCTAATTCCATATGGAGGATTCATTATTATGACACCTTTGTCCACCTCTGGTTTAACGGAATCAAAATAAGCTGATTTAACAATTATATCTTTATGTAAGCCAGTATGCTTAAGGTTTCTTTTAGTTATGCCTATGGCCTTATCAGATCTATCTGAAGCATAGATATTGCATTCCAAATCCTTTAGTTTATCATTAGCAGACGACTTTACACTCATCCATAGATCTTCATCATATCCTTCCCAATTCATGAAAGCAAAGTTTTCACGATAGTATCCTGCAGGTATATTCATTGCCATCATAGCAGCCTCAATTGGTATTGTTCCAGATCCACACATAGGATCATATAAATCACAATCAGCTTTCCAGCCCGATAATTTAATCATACCTGCAGCTAGGATCTCATTTATGGGTGCTTTATCTGCATCAATTTTATACCCTCTTTTATGCAAAGATTCCCCAGAACTATCCAAAGATATGGTACATAGATTATGGCTTATATGCACATCTATATAAATATTGGGGTTTTCAATATTAACCCAAGGACGTTTGCCGGTTGCCTCTCGAAACTGATCAACAATAGCATCTTTCGTTTTTAATGCCGCATAATGTGAATGGTCCAAATCACTATAAAATAAATTTGCTTCAACAGAAAATGTTTGATTAAGATTAAATATGCTCCCCCAATCTATCTTCTTAACCTTTTTATAAAGCTGCTCATCGCTCTTTACCTCAAAAACACTTATGGGTTTTAATACTCTTATGGCAAGCCGTGACAAATAATTTATCTTATACATTAAGGATGTATCACCACGAAATGTACACCCACGTTTAATAATATCAACGTTAATAGCCCCCAGGCTTTTGAGCTCGCTAGCAAGCTCATCCTCTAGACCGGCAAATGTTTTTGCAGTTAAATCCATTCCCATTTTAAAATCTTTTAGCGAATCCATACACTAGGCAAAATTAACTAATTTCGCATGAGTTTAAATAAATTTCCAAAACTTATAAGATGACCATAAATGAGGCGCAACAAAAAGTTGATACCTGGATTAAATCAACAGGTATAAGATATTTTAACGAATTAACCAATATGGCTATATTGACAGAAGAAGTTGGCGAGGTTGCTAGAATAATAGCAAGAAAATATGGTGAACAGTCCTTCAAGATCAATGAAGAAGATGATAATCTTAGCGATGAACTTGCAGATGTCTTATTTGTTATTATTTGTATTGCAAATCAAACTGGTATAGACCTAGATAGCGCATTAAGAGAAAATATTGACAAAAAAAATAATCGAGACAAGCAGAGGCATCAAAATAATCCAAAACTTAAGTAAGATAGAGTCAGTTTATCTCTAATTCAATTATTTTTAATATTAAAAAAAGGTCAACATAATGTTTGACCAACGGAAACGTTATTTAAAGCAAACAATATAAATATTTGTGTAATTTTATAAAGTAAACCTTAATTATCCGCATGAGAGATAGCCTTTTTCAATACATACGACCTTTGATAGGATTTGTAATAATTATATTTATGGGATGGTATTTTTTGGATGTTGTTGGCTACATATTAATTGCATTATTCCTATCCATGATTGGAACACCTATGGTGAAGAAATTGGATAGTGTTAAAATATGGAATCGAAATATGCCACGCACTTTGAGTGCCATTATATCTCTTATTGTTATTATGCTTGTATTTAGTGCTTTTATGGTTCTAATCGTTCCACTGATAATACGACAGGCAAATATAATATCCAGCATTAATGTGAACGATATAATTGCCAACTATAAAGAACCCATGGACCAACTTGACGCTTTTCTGGTTCAATACAATGTTATTAATGCAGATGAGACACTTGCAATTTATTTGAAAGCACAAATTCTTGAATTAGTAAGCATAGCCAAATTCACAAACTTTTTCACAAACCTGGTTAGTACAACCGGTTCTGTGTTTGTGGGCACATTTATTGTAATATTTCTAACATATTATTTTTTATTCGAAGACAAACTACTCAAGAATTTCATACTAATGCTTTCGCCAGAAAAATATATGGAAGACCTTGACAAGGCACTGCATGATTCTAAATATCTTTTAGTTAGGTATTTTCATGGCATTCTAGTGGAAGTAATAATAATGATGACACTTGAAACCATTGGGCTAGTGATTTTAGGTGTGCCAAACGCACTTCTAATTGGCTTTATGGGTGGACTGATGAATGTAATTCCATACTTAGGTCCTTTGATTGGAATGACAATTGGAGCAGTATTAGCTATTTTATCAGTATTAAGTAATGGAGAATATGATTTGATAACATTTACATTCCTTAGCGTTGTTGGAGTATTTTTAATCGCAAATATCATTGATAATTTAATATTACAACCTCAGATATATTCCAAAAGTGTTAAAGCGCATCCCGTTGAGGTTTTTCTTGCAATAATAATTGGAGGCAAAATTGCAGGAATTATTGGTATGATACTTGCTATACCAACATATACAATATTAAAAGTTATACTGCGTCAGTTTATGCAACAAATGAAATTAGTTAAATATTTAACTAGCAGAATGTAACCTTTTTAAGCAATAAACATATAATACCATATAATTAACCTTTAAAATTTTTGATAAATGAGCGATAATAATTCAAATTCAGGATTTGCCTTTGTTGCAGGTGCTCTAATGGGCGCAGCAGCAGGAGTATTAGCAGGTTTGCTTTTTGCTCCTGAACCGGGAGAAGAAACAAGAAGAAAATTGTCTGATAAATCCAAAGAAATAACCGACGATTTATTTGATAAATTCGACGATTTAAAAGAATCAATGACAGAGGTACTTGATGATATTAAAGAAGGGGCTGAAGAAACAATCGATACTGTAAAAAAGAGTACTACTGCCATAATTGAAGAAGTAAAAAGTAAGGCCTAATTCTCATTTAACTAATTTCCTCATGGAGCAAAATAATCTTACAGATCCTATCAAGGAAATTATTGATGATTTTAAAGATTATCTGGATAATCTAATTAACTACAACAAACTAGTTTTTGTAAAAGGATCAAGTGAGTTAGCATCTTATATGATGATGCTACTTCTGCTTTTTGGCATAAGTGGTTTCGTATTATTATTCTTTTCTTTTGCATTTGCTAGATGGTTTAGTGCAATAACTGGATGGTCAACGGGAGTTGGGTTTCTAATTGTAGCATTATTTTATTTGTTTTTTGCAGGTATTATATTTTTTTACAGAAAGCGATTAATTTTTAATCCAGTGCGAAGGTTCTTTGGAAGTATCTTTTTTGATGATTACAATGCTAAGAATGAAGAATTCACATTTGATACCAAGGAATCTCATGATGAAAATATCTTATTATTAAGGAATAAGATGTCGGATACCAAGGAAAATATCAATGAAAAAGTGAAGGTTATAGAACATAACCTAACCATAAAAAATATCCTTCAAGAAATATTGGGTAAAGCATATTCTTCTATAATGACTACCACAAACGTTGCACGTTTTGTTTATACTCTTGTAAGTAAATTTAAGGGAGGCAAGAAGAGTAAAAAGAAGGTGATAAAATCTCAAAAAGTAAAAAAAGAAGATAAATTAGATTTATAGTAGGATAATTCAGAGACAGTTAAATTAAACTGTTAAAATGTCCTTTTCTTTCTCCTCGAAAAGAGTATCTACTTTATTTGAATAATTGTCGGTTAGTTGTTGAATCTCATCCATAAGTTTCTTACCTATATCCTCTGGCAAACCATCTTTCTCAAGCTTTTTCACTTCGTCATTACCATTTCTACGTGCATTCCTAATTCCAACTTTAGTATCCTCAGCAACTGCTTTTGCTTTTCTTACAAGATCCAACCTTCTCTCCTCTGTTAATGGTGGAACATTAATTCTTATCATGTCTCCTTCATTCTGGGGGTTAAAACCTAGATTTGAATTTAGAATCGCTTTCTCGATCTCATTAATTTGGGTTCTATCAAATGGTTGAATAACAATCTGTCGGGCATCAGGTGTATTGATATTTGATGTTTGTTCAATGGGCGTTAATGTTCCGTAATACTCAACCTTAACTCCAGATAACATTGAGGGCGATGCTTTACCAGCTCTAACTTTTATAAATTCCTTATCTAAATGCTTCATAGCATCCTGCATACTTTCTTTAACCTCTTCAATACATAAAATAGCTTCATCTTCCATTTTGCATCCTTTTTGTTTATTATAAATGTAATATATATAAGACCATGCCTACAAATACATTTGTAGAATTTTTACGGTTTTATTCACAGACATAAATCTTACTTTACAATTGTACCTATTTTCTCTTCATCAACAATCTTCTGCAGGTTTCCCTTTGTATTCATGTTAAAAACAACTATCGGCAACTCATTTTCCTGGCAAAGAGTGAAAGCTGTCATATCCATGATCATCAAATTCTTCTCATATGCCTCAGCAAATGAAATTGAATCGTATTTCTTGGCATTAGGATCTTTTTCAGGATCAGCAGAATATACTCCATCAACACGTGTGCCTTTCAATAGAACATCAGCACCGACTTCAACCGCACGAAGTGCTGAAGCGGTATCCGTTGTGAAAAATGGGTTCCCAGTACCTCCAGCAATAATAACAACATAACCATCATTAAGATATTTTTTTGCTTTTCCCCCACTCATTGATTCAGCAATGGGATCAATGAAAAGACCAGATAAAAGTTTTGCCTTTAGCCCTTGTTTTTCCAGCTCAGATTGCAACCCCATAGAATTTATTACAGTTGCAAGCATTCCCATATAATCACCCTGTACGCGATCCATACCAGTTGCAACTCCTTGAATTCCTCTAAAGATATTACCACCTCCTATAACAATAGCAACTTGAACACCTTTGTCAACAATTGCCTTAATATCCTCACTGTAACTTGATAGAATACCGGGGTTTATACCATGGCTTTGGTTACCCATTAATGACTCTCCACTTAATTTTAATAACACTCTATTATACATATCTATTTTTTAGAAACTAAATCCAATATTAATAAAAAATGAAACCGTAGGGTTGACATTTGAACCCATAACCGTTAACTCAACAGGCCCAATAAAGCTATCATAAGATGCAGTAAGCCCATATCCAAACATTGCATTACTAATGTCAGTTAAATCCTTAGGAGTAGACTCTAAGTTTCCCATATCAGTTCTCAGGGTTAAATATATCTTTTCGTACACATTATATTGCAGCTTCAACCTTGCTATTGCTGCATACAAACCAAAGCTCTGTATAAACTGAACTCCGGTGAAAGGTACGAAATTATTTATATAGTTTATCTCATTTAGTCCACCTGCACCAAACCGATGCTGAATTGGGGGTTCATCATTATTTAATGTCCAACCAAAATAAAGGCCTGGCTTAAGAGTAAACCTTTTGTTAAGAGGTAAATTTTTATGCAGCTTGAAACTCATTATCAGCGAGTTTGTGAAAAGACTATCCACCCAACCTTTTGAGAGATTCATACAATAATGTGCATTAAATTCAGCATCGAATCCTGTAGTTGAGAAGTTAGGTTTATTCTTAGTATCGGCCCTAAACTTAACGAAAACGCTTCCATAACTATTAAAATTTTGAAAAGGTATCAATGATGTGTCAACTACAACAGTCTGTTTAAATTTAAATAATTCATATTCTGCACCCAACTTAACACTATAAAGGTTATTAAGCATAGAAGTGGCAAAAGCTCCAGCTTTCATGCTTCTCATACTTATGGCTGTTAACTTCTCTGATTGTTTATAATAATTAAATTTAAACTCATACATTTCAATATCAACCCCAAAGCCTGGCTTTATGCCATTTGAGAGAAGGTATAATAATCTAAACCCAGGATTGGATCCAAGAACAAGTTCGCCAAAGAGCTTGCTTTGATTTCCAAGAATATTCCTAAATATTCCATTAACTCTGATACTACCATTGTAAGTTAAGTCATAATGAATAGATGCAGACAAATAACCTGGAGATGCTTCCTCAACCTTTATGATAATATTTGCCCTACCATCACCAGACTTCTCTAACTCATAGAAAACATATTTAAAAAATTTTGTGCCATAAACCATTGTGATTTTATCCTCAATATCATCAATTGAAACTATCGTATTCCTAAATTCACCGAAGAAGTTATCAAGATATTCTGATGACATTTTTTTATTCCCCTCATATAAAACCTCATTAATATCTAATGTTTTAAGAGGTTTAGCATTTCTTACCTTGGGTGGTATATATTCGATGGCATTTAATGAGTCAGCTAAAGCCTTTAACTCAGGTTTATATTGGTTAGCAATATATTCACCATACTTTATTATTGTATCATATTTATTGAAATCCATCAGGCCTGCAGGTACTTCAAACCGTATATTAATATTCAAAATACTATCTGCCACAAGGTTGGCTTCCTCAGAATGAAAAGATACAACTTGATTTATAATAGATATAAGAGACGTTAATTCGGTAATAGTATCTTTAAGTTCAGCCTGAACATCACCGCCAATTAGATACTCAGCTCCTTTATCTTGCACTGGTTGGGCAGGGTAGTTATTTACAACACCTCCATCGATAAGATACATGCCATTGAAATGTGATGGTGCAAAATATCCTGGTATTGACATCGAAGAACGGATTGCCATTGGAAGATATCCATTGGTTAAAACCTCGGCATCCCCATTGTAAAGGTTTGTTGCTACACATAAAAACGGTGTTTGCAATTTAGAGAAATCATTAATATCCCATACTGGGGAAAAGTATTTGTTTAGCATTAGATTGATTTGCTGACCTTTATACATAGATCGCTGCAATCTCACCTTTCGCTTTTCCAAGGGTATAGAAATTATGGAATACTCCAAAAATTGTTTCTCTTCATACGCTATATACTTTCTTGGTATTTCGTCTCTAATTAATGCGTCCCAATCTTGGGATTCAATCATTTTTTTTATTTCCTCATAGCTATAACCAGCAGCATAAAGACCGCCCATTGCACTGCCAATGCTTGTTCCTCCAATATAATCTATGTGTAATCCAACTTCTTCAAAAACCTTAAGCATTCCCAGATATGCAAACCCTTTTGCACCACCCCCACTTAACACTAAACCAATCTTTGGCCTCTTTTTTTTGGGGATATCATCAATCTCACTCGAATATAAATACCCACTTGTAACCTGTATAATAATGAATAAAATTAAAAAAATACACTTTGTCTTGAACATTATTACATTGCTTGATTCTCAGCACAAATATATCATATATTTAAGTAGTTTCAGAACCTAGAAAACAACGAGGGCATAGCTAAACAAATTAGACTCTTAAGAGTTGGGGAATAAAGTAATCTAGCAATACCTATCAAAAAGAATATTATGGAACCAAGAATATTGGAATCAAAAACATGAGTTAGTATCGCAATCGGTATTCAAAGTAAAATAAGCTAGCTTTTATTGATAACCCCTAATTTTTGCCATGACACTGCTTAAATTTCTTACCACTACCGCATGGACAAGGATCATTTCTTCCAACTCGCTTTTCTACCTTAATAGGTTGAGGTTTTTGGCGTTCTTGTGTATCACTATGTGCTTGTGTTAATAAGTCGCCTCTTTCCTCTTTCATTTGGGTTCTATCTAATCCTCTAGGCACTTTTGCTTCACGAACACTATCACCACTGTGCATTAAAACATCTGCCTTTAGTAAGTAGGTTCCAACATCCTTATTAATTTTTTGAATCATTTTTTTGAATAATTCAAACGACTCAAATTTATATATCAATAATGGATCTTTTTGCTCGTAAGAAGCATTTTGTACAGATTGTTTTAACTCATCCATTTCTCGTAATTGCTCTTTCCACAAATCATCAATCGTAGATAAGGTGATACTTTTTTCAAATGCAACAGGAACTTCTGCACCATCAGATTCTACGGATTTTTTCAAATTAGCAACTACCTGAGTTTGTTTTTTACCATCAGTAAATGGTATAGCTATGTTTTCATATTGTGACTGATTCTCATAAACATCTTTAATTACAGGGAAGGTTCTCTCCGCTAAACTTTTTCTTTTACCCTGATAATTGGAAAATACCTTATCCATTAGTTTTTGAGTTAACTCTTCACCATCTATGGCCATAAATTCTTTTTCGTCCACAGGTGACTCAATTGCTAAGCTTCTCAATACTTCCATCTGAAAGCCTTCAAAATCATTTGTTTCCTGATTATCAATCACTATATGTTCACATAAATCGTATATCATATTGGATATGTCTACAGAAAGTCTTTCACCAAAAAGCGCATGTTTACGACGACGATAAATTACTTCCCTTTGGGAGTTCATAACATCATCATATTCCAAAAGTCTTTTACGAATCCCAAAGTTATTCTCCTCTACTTTTTTCTGAGCTCTTTCAATGGATTTAGTAATCATAGAGTGTTGAATAACCTCACCCTCTTCAAGTCCCAGCTTATCCATTATTCCAGCAATTCTTCCCGAACCAAACATTCTCATCAAGTCATCCTCAAGAGAAACAAAAAACTGTGAGCTACCAGGATCTCCTTGACGACCAGCACGACCCCTTAACTGACGATCAACACGCCGAGAATCATGTCTTTCAGTACCAATTATTGCTAACCCTCCTGATTCAATTACACCTGTTCCTAGTTTAATATCTGTTCCACGACCTGCCATATTAGTTGCAATGGTAACCATCCCTGGTTGACCAGCTTCTTTAACAACCTGTGCTTCTCGTTGGTGTAATTTTGCATTAAGAACATTATGCGGAATCCTTTTCCGATTCAACATTCTACTTAAGAGCTCAGATGTCTCAACGGATGTTGTACCAACAAGAACTGGTCGTTTTTCATCCACAAGCCTCTCTATATCATCAATAACTGCATTATATTTTTCTCTCTTTGTTTTGTAAACAAGATCCTCCCGGTCATCACGAAGTATTGGCTTATTGGTAGGAATTACAATAACATCAAGTTTGTAAATATCCCATAACTCTCCAGCCTCAGTCTCTGCAGTACCAGTCATACCAGCAAGTTTATTATACATTCTAAAATAATTCTGAAGAGTAATGGTGGCATAGGTTTGGGTAGCTGCTTCAACTTTTAAGTTTTCCTTTGCTTCAATTGCCTGATGAAGACCATCGGAATATCGGCGACCCTCCATAACACGACCAGTTTGCTCATCAACAATCTTAATCTTATTATCCATCATTACATACTCAACATCTTTTTCAAAAAGCGTGTATGCTTTTAATAGTTGTGTTACAGTATGTATTCTTTCAGATTTTATTGAATAATCCTGTATCATTTTATTCTTTTGCTCTACTAACTCCTTCTCTGAAAGATTTTGCGTTTCAAGCTCTGCAACCCTTGCACCAATATCTGGCATCACAAAGAAATCAGGATTATCATATGATTTTGTTAGAAGGTCTATCCCCTTTTCCGTTAAATCAACCGAATTATTCTTTTCATCATTTACAAAAAACAATTCATCATCAATCACATGCATATTTTTTGCCTGCTCTTGTAAATAGAAGCTTTCCGTTTTCTGCATTAACTGCTTGTTTCCTTCCTCGCTTAAAAGTTTTATAAAAGCTTTATTTTTTGGCAGGCCATGATAGGCTCTAAGCAATGCGTCACCAGCCTTTTTTACAGTTTCATTGTTATTTTTATCCTGAAGTAGACTTTTAGCTTCGACTAAAATTTTAGTTACTAATGCCTTTTGAGCATTGAATAGGTTCTGGACATCAGCCTTAAGTTCATCGAATTCATGTATATCGCCCTTTGGAGTTGGGCCGGAAATAATCAATGGAGTACGAGCATCATCAATAAGCACCGAGTCAACCTCATCAACAATTACATAATTATGCTCTCGTTGCACAAGTTCTTCTGGATTACCTGTCATGTTGTCACGCAAATAATCAAATCCGAATTCATTATTTGTACCAAAAGTAATATCAGCCAAATATGCCTGTCTTCTTTCATGAGAATTTGGCTGATGGTTATCAATACAATCTACCTTCATGCCATGAAACATGTAGAGCATTCCCATCCATTCGCTATCACGCTTTGCTAAATAGTCGTTAACTGTTACCACATGGACTCCCTTTCCCGGAAGAGCATTTAAATAGACTGGTAGGGTTGCAACAAGAGTTTTACCCTCACCAGTAGCCATTTCTGCTATTTTCCCCTGATGCAGAACTGTTCCACCTATTAGCTGCACATCATAATGAACCATATCCCATGTAATAGTATTTCCACCAGCCTGCCATGTATTCTTGTAATAGGCCTTATCACCCTTCACAGTAACATTATCAAGGGCAGCACTTAAATCCCTATCAAATTGATTTGCCGTTACCTCAACCGTATCATTTTCAGCAAACCTCTTGGCTGTCTCTTGCACAACTGAAAACGCTTCTGGTAAAATATCATTGAGAAAGGCCTGAGTTTTATCGTAACTCTGTTTTGTAAGGTTATCTATTGTAGAATAATGTTCTTCTTTCAATTCAACAACCATTTCAGGGTCATTGGTTATCAATTCCTTCAGACGATTTATTTCCGTCTCTTCTTCTTTTGTATTCTCAACAATGCGATTTCTAAAATCATAAGTCTTGTTCCGTAATTCATCATTCGTTAATTTGGAAATATTATCATAAACTTCCTTTATTTTATCAACGAAAGGATTTATCTCTTTTAAATCTTTTGCGGCTTTGTCACCAAAAACTTTCTTAAGTATACTTAGCATATTATAAACTCATTAATAGGATAATTATATATCAATAATTATTCCATCGTGTCTACTTCAATAATAATATCGCGAAATTAAGTTTAATTTACCAAAAATCAACAAAATTAATAAGACGGTTTGAGGTTAACTTTCGCATGTTATTTGGACAAAACATTTTGTATTTTTGCGAACTATGAAAGAAATGAGAAATTTCTGCATCATTGCCCATATTGATCATGGTAAAAGCACCTTGGCCGATAGACTTCTTGAATATACTGGAACTGTTTCAGAACGTGACTTACAAGCCCAAGTTTTAGATGATATGGACATTGAACGTGAGCGAGGTATTACTATTAAAAGTCATGCCATCCAAATGGACTATGTCCATAACGATGAGAAATTTGTACTTAACCTAATCGATACACCTGGGCATGTTGACTTCTCGTATGAAGTTTCTCGATCCATAGCAGCATGCGAAGGCGCATTGCTAATTGTTGATGCTACACAGGGAATTCAAGCTCAAACAATTTCAAACCTTTACTTGGCAATCGAAAATGACCTAGAAATAATTCCTGTTCTTAACAAGATGGATTTGGATAATGCAATGCCTGACGAAGTAAAAGATCAGATAGTTGATCTAATTGGTTGTGATTATGAAGATATAATTGAGGCTAGTGGCAAAACTGGATATGGTGTTGATGTAATTCTAGATTCTATAATTCATAAGGTGCCATGTCCAAAGGGAGAAAAGGATGAGCCACTTCAAGCCTTGATTTTTGATTCTGTATTTAACTCTTTCCGAGGTATAATTGCATATTTTAGAATATTTAACGGAGAGATAAGGAAAGGCGATAAAGTCAAATTTGTTAACACAGAGCGGGAATATGAAGCAAACGAGATTGGAGTTTTAAGATTGGATCAAGAATCAAGAGATATATTACGCACAGGTGATGTAGGATACATTATATCAGGTATCAAAACATCAAAAGAAGTTAAAGTTGGAGATACCATAACTCACCTTGATAATGCATGCACTTCAGCAATTTCAGGGTTTGAAGATGTTAAGCCAATGGTATTTGCTGGAATTTATCCCACGGATCCTGATGATTATGAAGAATTGAGGGCATCCATAGAAAAGCTTCAGCTTAATGACGCATCTTTAACCTATGAACCAGAATCTTCTATGGCTCTTGGTTTTGGATTTAGATGTGGTTTTTTAGGACTCTTGCATATGGAAATTATCCAAGAACGTTTGGATCGTGAATTTAATATGAATGTAATTACGACCATGCCAAACGTTTCATATAATGTCGTCACCAATAAAAATGAGATAATTGAAGTTCACAATCCCTCAGGATTGCCTGAACATAAATATATTGATCACATTGAAGAACCATATATAAAGTCTCAAATAATAACTCAGAGTGACTACATTGGGCCAATTATAAAATTATGCCTAGATAAAAGGGGAGAATTAAAAAACCAGGTTTACCTAAGCACATCAAGGGTTGAATTAACAGTCGACATGCCATTGGGAGAAATTGTATTCGACTTTTATGATAAATTGAAAAGTATATCCAAGGGTTATGCATCCTTTGACTATCATATAAGCGGCTATAAACCAGCAAAACTCATAAAACTGGACATTCTATTGAATGGTGAATCTGTGGATGCTCTTTCAACACTTATTCATTTTGATAATGCCTATGACTTTGGGAAACGCATATGCTCTAAACTAAAAGAATTAATTCCAAGACAACAATATGATATTGCAATACAGGCTGCAATAGGAGCTAAAATAATTGCACGTGAAACCATAAAAGCTGTCAGAAAAGATGTTACGGCAAAATGTTACGGAGGAGATATAACACGTAAACGTAAACTTTTAGAAAAGCAGAAGAAAGGTAAGAAAAGAATGCGACAAGTTGGCAATGTAGAAGTTCCACAACAGGCATTTTTGGTTGTTCTAAAGCTCAATGACTAAATTATACTTGAGGTGTAGATTATAACTATTAATGAATATCTTTCTATTCAAATTCCTTTGGCACACCGCATATCATAATAAACTCATTTTCACTGGATGCATTTCGATATTGATATTTTTCATTGGGATTAACCAAGGCAAAATCGCCCTTTTTTAATGGTAGTTTTTCACCAGATTCATAGATTAAATACCCTTCACCTTCTATTATATAATTCATATGTTCATAATTATGATGGTGGCATGAAGTATTGCCACCATCTTAAATTGTAAAAATACGATATGAATATATTGGTGCTCCATCATTTACAGAAAGTGGAACATCTTTGGATGCTCCATTTGCTCCCTCCACACTAACTTTATTTTTATGAACATTATTTAATGAAATAATTTTCATGTTTATTACTATTACTGGTTATTATTTGATAAATCCTTAATAAAACTTTCGTCCACATATATCCAAAATAATGGCTGCCATCGTTCTATACCATTAAAATCTAATCTTTTTGCTATTGGTGCAATACCTAATATTTTCTTGTAAAAATAAAGGTTATCACTATTTATGTACCATTCCTCAAGAAATCTAATTCTTTCAATATCGCTTTTTGATATGGTACTAATAATTACTGTATCATATAAATCGTAGGGTGGAAAATCATTCATAATTGTTGCCACAAGTGTATCCGAAAATATTGTTCGCACCTCTAGAACCGATATTGAATCGTTAAAATAATCGTACGCTTGCCATTTACCAGATATTGCTCCATCCACTATCAAATCTATCAACCTTTCTCTTTCAGGTCCAACCAGATTTTGTATCCACCAATCATAATCCGGGCTTGGACTCTTAATGTTAACATCATATTGGATTTTTTTAGTGACTACATTTAATTCTTCATTTTGACAGCTGATAAATCCAATTATCAGGATTACAAATAGTATGAAGGTGTATATTTTCATGATTTACTTAGTTTATTCCAAAAGTAAAAAAATACTACTTTTAATGTGTATTATAAACCACTAAATGAAGTATTTATTATTTGTATTTGCTCTGGTATTTTCTTTTTTAAGTTCACTGAGTCAGGTAATACCTGATAACAGGAGGGTGAACTGGGAAGGCGTAATTGATAATATGGCAATTACTAAGCCCAGCAATAATAGAGATGTTAAGGACTTTGGAGCATTAGGTGATGGCTTTACAGATGACTACAGTGCAATTGAGAATGCAATAAATAGCTTAAATGGATCAAACGGATGTATTTATTTCCCACCAGGAATATACCTTATCACAAAACCATTGTATTTACCAGATAGTTGTGTTTTAAAAGGCAAAAATTCTAATGAGACAACACTACTTTTTAACCTCAATGGAGAAGCGGCAAACTGCATAATATTGAGCAAGTCTCAGTCTTCTGATTTTAATGACATAACCGGCGGACTTGATATGGGTAATAACCTAATTACAGTGCAAGATGTATCTAGATTTAATATTGGAGATGCTGTTGAAATTAGACAGAAGAATGGAGACTGGGACGTGGTGCCTATAGCATGGGCTGATTATTCGGTAGGACAAATAACCAGAATCAAAGACATTTATGATGATAACCTACTTCTTGAAAGTCCACTTAGGATTGATTATTCTGCAGATTTAAACCCCGAGATTAGGCCTATAGTCACAAGGCATAGCTCAGGAATTCAATGCCTTAAAATACATAGAATGGATGAACCTACAGAAGGGTCTGGTGCAAACATATATATGAGTATGGCCGAAAATTGTTTTGTACGAGGTGTTGAAAGTGATACTAGTGTTGGTGCTCACATATCTGTATATTCAAGCTTAAATATATTAATTGATGGAAATTATTTTCATCATGCGTTTAAATATGATGGTAAAGGTATGCGTGGTTATGGAGTTGCATTGAGTAAACACACCAGTGAATGTCTGATTACTAATAATATATTCAGGTACCTAAGACATGCAATGATGATAAAAACAGGTTCCAATGGAAATATTTTCTCTTATAATTATTCCATTGAACCGCATCGCTCAGAACCTATTCCAGATGCTTCAGGTGATATTTCATTCCATGGTCACTATGCATTTTCAAATTTATGGGAAGGCAATATAGTACAGAATATAATTATTGATCATTATTGGGGTCCTTCTGGACCATTTAATACTTTATTTAGAAATCGTGCTGAACTATACGGCATTATAATGACAACAAGCGACCTCATTGAAACAAATAGTCAAAATTTTGTTGGAAATGAGGTTACAAATACAGAATTTTTACACGGACTGTATAGTCTGTCAGGTACGAATAATTTTGAATTTGGAAACAACATATTAGGAGAAATTATTCCGGCAGGTACTATTGATCTGCCTGATGAGAGTTATTATCTCTCAGATATGCCATACTTCTGGAGGGATTCTCTGGAATGGCCTTCTGTTGGGATACCAATAGAATTGGGTACCGGAACAATACCAGCAGAAATTAGATTTGATAATGGAGATGTTTTTACAGTTTGTCCTGATAGTTCTATTTTAAGCATTAGTAATATGGTACATGAACAAAATGAAATAAATATATGGCCTAATCCAGCATCATCAGAAATAAACATTTCATTTTCTGAGGTAAAAGGACCTACTCTAATCCAAATAATAAATCTAGTAGGTGATATTGTATTGGAAGCAAGTAATCAACAGAATCATAAAAATATTATAACAATTCCCACAGAAAACTTAATAAATGGCTATTACATTTTGGCCGTTCAAAGTAAAGGTTTTGTAGAAATCGAAAAATTAATCATTTCACGATAATGATAAGCATAAAAAAGCCAAGTCTAATAATTGATAGCTTAAAAGTAAAGCGTAACATCCAAAATATGATTTCCAAATTGGAAGACGTAAAATATTTAAGGCCTCATTTTAAAACACATCAATCCAAGGATATTAGTAATATTTTTAAAACTCTTGGAGTTAAAAAAATAACTGTATCATCAGTATCAATGGCAAAGTATTTTGCAAAAGACTGGAATGATATTACAATAGCCTTTCCAGTTAATATTTTGGAGATTGATGATATAAATAATTTGAGTAAAAAAATATCACTTAATCTACTAGTTGAATCCATTGATACTATTGTTTACATTAAAAAAAACTTAAAAAATAAAGTTGGAGTATTCATAAAAATTGATACGGGATACAACAGAACTGGCCTGATCATAGAAGACATAGATATTTCTAGAATTATTGATGAGATTGAAAATTCAAAAATGATTTATTTTAAAGGGTTCTTAGCTCATGCGGGTCATACTTACAGTGCAAAAAACACCAAAGAAATATTATCGATTATGGATAATAGCAAGAAAATATTATCTAGAATTAAAAATAAATATATTCATAGTTTTCCAGGTATTATTACATCTTATGGAGACACTCCATCATGCAGCATAAGTGATAATCTAACTAGTTTTGACGAGTACAGACCTGGTAATTTTGTTTATTATGATATAATGCAATATCTACTAGGGTCATGCAAAATGGAAGATATAGCCGTTGCTGTTGCCTGTCCTGTTGTTGCAATACATAAGAGAAGAAACGAAATCATAATCTATGGTGGTGGAGTACATTTATCAAAGGAGTTTATGAGGGATGACAACAATAAAATATCATATGGATATGTTGTTGAATTGGATAATTTTAAGTGGAATCATCTAGACGGTGTATCATACCTGAAATCATTATCCCAGGAACATGGCATTGTAAAAGTTTCCGAGGAGCTTATTAATAGAATTAAAGTTGGTTCGTTGATAGGTATTCTGCCTATACATTCATGCATGACAGCTAATTTGCTCAGGGACTCCAGCATATTAGTTTAATTTACGGCTTTAATACCATCCCAAGATTTTTCTTGCCATCTATAATAATCTTAAGGCTTTTATCAAATTTGACATGGCGAACAAATTCATTTTCAAATACCGCTGGTTGTTTATCCAAAAAGTCAATGTCATAAATTCCGTCATTGATAAATGGATTTACGGTAAAATATCCTATTCTGAATGAAGTGAGATTCTGAAAAAAATGTGTCCCCTGGCTGGGGTCAATTCGATAATCTTCTAAGCCCGACTCAACAATAAGTCTTGCGGCAGAGATTTGAGACCAGTTTACTGATATCCCAAGCCACGGGTCACTACTACCCCATCTCCCTGGGCCTACCAAAATATAATTTTCTTCTCTTTCTATAAAACTATTATTTAAGGACTCTATATAATCTACAATTTCATTTGTTTTTGATGCATCAAAATTTTGAGTTCGTACATAAACAATATCATTAATGTTATCAATTA
This sequence comes from Lentimicrobiaceae bacterium, assembly GCA_002708315.1. Lineage (GTDB taxonomy): Bacteria > Bacteroidota > Bacteroidia > Bacteroidales > F082. The sequence goes on along the minus strand of PANC01000029.1, from coordinate 34,693 downwards.
TACCATTCCCCAATGCAGATCTTGAAACTATTAACGAATCTGACTTCTCCAGTTCTTTATCCGTAATATTTACACTTTCATCCTTAGAGGCAACTGGGCGTATTTGAAGAAGTTTCAAACTAGCCTTTTCACCTTCCTTGAGTTTCAAATCTATGGCAAACTCAATTTCGACAGGATTACCCATTTCCTCCTCACCTAACCTGAGTACCCTATCCAAAACCTCAGCAAGAGGAATCGTATTATGCTTAAGAATATTAGAAAAAGTTACCAGCTTTTTACCCTGATAGTTGTAGCCATCCCTAACAACATTATCTTGCATAATATATGTTGAAGCTACAGACTTTAAAGATTTATCCTTCTCTGCTTCTTTTATCTTTAGTTTCTTAAGACTCTCACCATCATTAGGCTTTAAAACCAACTCATGATCTGAGACATCCAAAGCAAAAAAATATTTCTGAGTTTCTCTGAGTGCTAATTCGGGAGTAGAAGTTTGAAGAATATTTTTTGGGTATCTGGGGCAAAACCTAAGTGATAGTCCACCATCAACAATATATTTTCCAAGTCCAAAGGCAAGGCTAACTGTTCCATCCTCGGGCACTCCAGGCTCCAATGGATAATAATCTATTGACCGTCCCACTCCTGATATAGTTGGGTAAAATTTATCTCCATAAGTACTTCCTACAACTTCTTGAATAACAATGGCCATTTTTTCCTCATCGATAACATTTTTAGTTGCCTGCATATAGGCTTTGCTATCGGCATAATAAGCCGATGCATAAACAGCTTTGATTGCCGACCGCATCATGGAAAACATACGTTCAGGATCATCCTTCCTAAAAGGTATCATATATGTGTTGTAAATGCCAGCAAAAGGCTGATATTGGCTATCTTCCAGAAGAGAGCTTGACCTTATGGCTAATGGGCTTTCTATGGAACTTGCAATTTTATATATATCTCCAAGGGCAGTCTCAGGTAGCTTGGATTCCATGAATCTATCTAAAATCTCCTGATCACTATAGTTATCTGATAATGCTATTGAATACATATTATTTATATCCATAAACTCATCAAAAATATCAGTTCCAATTACGACAGTTTTGGGAATTGCTATCTCAATTTTATCAGAGTAAGTATAGAAATTATTTCTTTTTATGAGGGTGTCAAGGAATGCTAGGCCTCTGGCTTTTCCTCCTATGGATCCTTGTCCTAGCCTCGTAATACTAAAATACTTATCAAAAGTTTCTCTATTAAACTGGGAAATAACACCTCTTGCCTTGGAAATACGAAATTGAGAGATGGCATTATGGATGAAGTAGCGTATCTCGTATAAATCTTTAAAGTCATCCGATTTGAATGATCTAAACAACTCAGCCAAGGGGAAAAGTGCTCTTGCCCTTAACCATTTTGAGAAATGGTTCCTTTGAATGTGATACCGCAGCGAGTTGGAAGGAATATCATAAATCTTATCCTGAAGATCCTTCAAATCTTTTGCCCTTGCAACCTCAATCCCTAGAGTGGGATCTTTAAAAACAAAATCACCAAATGCAAAATATTCTTTGATAAATTCTCTTAGGTCTAAAGTTAGAGTCTTGGAATTTTTATCTAAGAAACCAACTCTAAGTTCCTTGGCTCTGGCATTATTTTTCTTATCCGAAGATTGTAAAAGCAGTGGTGTATATGGATTATCTAATTTAATATGAGTACAAAGAGCAAAACCTGCATTTTTATCAATAACTCCATTTCTCATGTAGCTTATATCAGAAATAACACCCAATAGGTTCTTCTTATACTTTATATAGATACTAAACGCATCCTCATAATTAGTTGCCAAAAGAATCTTGGGTCTTCCACGCATTCTCATCATTCGTTGATGCTCATTAAGACCTTCATTTACAAATGATTTAGATTGTTGGAAGATAATCTTATACATTATTGGTAAATAAGATGAATAAAACCTGATATTATCTTCCACAAGTAATATTGCTTGAACTCCTACTTCGTCAACATCATTGTCAACATTCATATTATCTTCAATTAGCTTTATGATTGCAAGAAGAATATCTGCATTCCCCAGCCAACTAAATACATAATCAACAGACCTAAGCTCAAGTTTTTCAAGTTTAAGTGTAACTTCTCGAGAAAATGGTGTTAACATTACGATTGGCACATCCGGATATTCATTCTTAATATAATCTGTTAACTCGAATGTAGATACCTTCTCTGCACTTAGCATTGATATTACAAGGTCTATACTTTCACTCTCTAATATTTTAAGAGCTTCTTCCTCATTGGTAGCTTTTAGGAATTGAGGCGGATACCTGAGGTTCAATGATGTATATTCATGAAATATTTGTTCATCTATTCTTCCATCCTCTTCAAGCATAAAAGCATCATAAACACTGGAGATTAATAACACCTGATATATCCTTCTTCTCATCAAGTGGATGAAGGAGGTTTCGTTGAAATAAAAATCCTGATTTAATATCTCTGCTTTGGATGAAAACATTAATTATATTTTGCTGCAAATGTAATGAAATAGACCGACTGAAGTTATACCAAGGCCTATTCTGTCACTGATGCATTATTTGAAAAACAAAGAAGATTTAAAATTAAAACTTGATTATGATTTTTATTCTACATTATAAAAATGTCTTTTTATAAAAAAATAGCAGCATAACCACATTGATTATACTGCTATCTATTTTGTAAAACTATAATTGTATTGGATGCTATTAGCCACAACCACAATCGCCATGACCTTTACCTCTTAAATCCGGAGGATTACCACAGCTTGGACAATCATCCTCATAAACCTTTTCTTCAGAAGAAGGAGCAGCACAACCACAACCAGGCCCACATCCTGCAGCTTCTTGACGAACAGGTTCTTCAGCCTTTTGATTACTTGCACAACCACATCCAGGCCCACAACCTGCAGCTTCTTGAGAAACCGGTTCTTCAGCCTTTTGATTACTTGCACAACCACAACCAGAACCACATCCACCAGAAGGAGCAATATCCTGTTCCGTTACCATTCTTACATTATGAACGGTACCTGAAACATACAATCCGCTTCCAGCAAGTTTATGATTGAAATCCATCTTAACGTTGTCAGTATTTAATTCAACTACCTTACCTGCAACAACATTACCGTTATTGTCCAACATGGAAATTTCATTTCCGAGGTACAATAAATCTTCTTTTAAAACACCATCGACGGTAAAGGCTGATTTTGGAACATCAACCAATAGTTCATTGCGATAATTGCCAAAACTCTCTTCTGGAGTTAATGAAAATTCGAATTCCTGACCAGACTGCAAGCCTGCCATATGGGTTTCAAAACCTGGAATTAGAGTGTTATTTCCGAATATCAGCAAACGTGGGTTTTTGTTGTCAGCAAATTCAATTAGTTCGCCAGTATTATCATTTGTAAGTATCTTATAAGACACCTGCGCAGCTGTATTTGTTGATATCTTCATTATTATGTATTTTAAATGATGCTTCTTGTTTATTCAATCAGCAAAAATAGTAATAACTTTTAATCTAGAATCTATTTAAATAACGTTTTTTGATAATCATATTTAATGTTGTCCACCAGATTGCCTTAATAGAGTTGATTATAAATATACCTAATCATTTAGGTTAAGGGGCATTCCATTTTTATCAAAAAAGTTTACGTCGCCAGTATTTATGTTGTGCATAGCTCCAACAATTCTGATACTACCTTGGGCAGCTAAATCGCTTAATGCTGGGCTTTGATCATAAATAGCTTCCATTTGGTTAAGAACATTCGCTCTAGCGATTTGGTCAATAACTTGATGATCATTACAATCTAAAGGATCATTCCTATCCATAGCTGTTTGCTTTACCGCGGGCTGTATCTTCTGAAGTAGATGATCCAAATTTGAAGGTGTATCAACACCAGCACATGCACCAATGATGGCACCACACTGACTATGTCCCATAACCAGAATCAATTTTGTACCACTATGAACTGATGCGAATTCCATGCCACCAATCGTAACAGGCCCCACAACAGGCGCTGCAGTTCGCGACACAAACATAGCACCTACTGGTTGATTGAATACGATTTCTGGTACACTCCTTGAATCAATACAATTTATAATCATAGCGTAAGGAAATTGCCCATCAATGCTTGCAATTTTCGAGGCTTTTCTTTGATTGAAATCAGCCGGAACACCTGCTTTGTATCTATCATTACCAGCCTTCAATTCCTTTAGTACATCATCAGGACTTAGTTCAGCTTGTATTGCAGCTGTTACGAAATCAATATTGCTAAGTGAGTTTCCAGTTGATGTTTGAATTGAATTACCCTGAGAAAAGCATAATGCTGGGATTATAATTAATAAAAAGGTTAAGTATTTCATCTTGTTTTTGTTGTTAGTTTTAGAAATAAATTATTTCAAAAATAATAATATAAATTAATTATGGTATCACACCGAGAAATTAACATAAATTTTTAAAATTGGAAACGACTCAATATTATTTAAACTTACCTTTGCCATAATATGCTTATTAGCAAAGGAAATATAGTTTTTAGACGCTTAACTCATAGTGACATTGAGCTTGTTAGAAAACATCGCAACTCCAATGATGTCAGCCAGTTCATGGAATTCAAGGAGATTATAACTCCTGAAATGCAAGAAAAATGGTTTAAGACTATTGATAACACCTACAACTTATACTTCATTATCGAATACAAAGGAGAGAAAATTGGTTTGATAAATGGAAGAGATATTGATTGGGATAATAATGCCATGGAGACTGGTATCTTTATTTGGGATAAAAATTATCTCAACACCCACATACCCATGATAGCTGTTCTAATTTTTGGAGAGTTAGGTGTTATGACATTTGGGCTAACTGCTTATGCCCGCATACTTAAATCAAACCACAGAGCTAAGAGATATAATAAACTTCTGGGTTTTAAAATATGTGAAGGACAGGAAGAAAAAGAAAATCAGCTATACAAAATGACAAAGGAGACATATATCTCAAAGTCAAAATTTATACGAGGAGCATTCCTAAAGTTAATAGGCAATGACGATACCATACTGGAGTTTGAAGAGCATGATAACTTAAATGGGTTTGCTGAATTCTTTTTTAACAAACTCAACAACGGCAGTATTGCAAAAATAGATGATAGGAATGGTCTGAAAACCTTATATTTCAAATCACAATAAAAAGAGGGAGCAAGCTCCCTTCAAAATTCCATTTAGATATTTAAAGTTTAATTATTTAAACTATCCTATGATAATGATTACCGATTAATGGTTAGCTCATCTACCAAATGACTAGCTCCAGCATATTTATCCATAATAAATAAAACATAATGTATGTCTACAACAATGGTTCGCTGAAGATCTGGTGCAAAAGCAATATCACTGCTCATCGCCTCCCAATTCCCATCAAATGCAATTCCTTTTAGCTCTCCCTTACCATTCATAACAGGTGATCCAGAATTTCCACCCGTAATATCATTATTTGATAGATAGCAAACAATCATTTTACCATCTTCACCATATATACCATAATCCTTTGATTCATATAATTCCTTTAACTTATTGGGAACAATAAATTCATCACTATCCGGGTCTTCCTTATCCATAACACCGCTGAGATGAGTTACATAATCAAAATGAACAGCATCTCTTGGATAGTAATCCAAAACTTCTCCATAGGTAAATCTAAGTGTTGAGTTTGCATCAGGATAGAAATTTTTATCAGGTTGCATTTCCATTATACCCTCAACATATAACCTTTCGGCTATTTCGGTATCATTACCTCCCCTATTAATTTTTTGAGATGCTGCCATTAAAGAAGATCTGAACTCATTTGCCAAGATAAAAGCTGGATCCTTATCCAAAGCCTTAAGTGATGGTTTTGCCAAAAAAGCTTCAACCTTTGATTCTGATGAGAAATTAGACTTGTCAAAAACATAAGCTGCTATTTTTGGAAAGTCTCCTTTGAATTTATCCACCAACTTAGTCAAAAGCGCTGGATGCATATCTGATGGGATTTCTTCGTAGTACATTTCTGTCATGGCTGCAAATACATCCTCATCAGTTAGCATATCATAATTTTCGAAATGTTCAACTGACATTCCCATTAATTTGTCAACTTCCTTATCTAACTTCTTCTTCTTTGTTTCTTTTTTCTTTTTATCCTTCTCTTCTTTATATTTTTCCATAAATGATTTTAGAGCACCAAATTTACCTGCATATCCTATTAAATCAGCACCTCCAGATCCTGAAATACTTGCATAAATTAAAGTTGAATACCCATTGGACATATCGCTATTGGATTTATTAATTATTTCAAGAACCTCTCCATATTTTTCATTTCTGCTAGAATCAGCTTCTACCCATAATTGGAATTCTACTTCAAAGGCATTTTTTTCATTGTAAAGATCCAAGTCTTTAATACCTTTATCTTGACCAATAAACAACTTCCAAGCATTTGCAATTCCCGCATAGTCTGTAGCATATTTAATTTTCACCTCCTGATCTGCACTCATATGGTCTTTCCATACTTCCAGTTTCTTACCAAAAACTTCAACTATGGGAGGGTAGAAATCATTAACCTTAAACTCTATACCTGATGAAGTTAGGTTTCTTTCTGTTCCTCCAGGGAAACCCCATATCATTGAAAATTCATTTTGCTTAACAGGAGCTAAATTAATGGGAAGAAAGTGCTTTGGTTTAAGAGGTATATTTTCATCTGAGTATTCAGCCGGACTCCCATCTGGAGCAGTATATATTCTAAATATTGCAAAATCACCTGTATGTCGCGGCCACATCCAGTTATCAGTGTCGCCTCCAAATTTTCCAATTGAAGATGGAGGAGCACCGACTAACCTTACATCTTTATACACCTCATAAACAAACATATAGTATTCATTTCCACTGAAAAAACTTTTTATTACAACATTGTATTTACCTTCCTCTGAAGCATCTTTTTTTAGTCTTGATGTAATTTCCTTAATTTTTGAAGACCTGTCATTGCCTGACAAAGTATCCGACAACATCGGAATTATACTATCTGTTACATCTTCCATCCTATAAAGTACTGAAGCTGTTAATCCTTCATTTGGCAACTCTTCTGATTTATTCATGGCCCAAAACCCATCGGCTAGATAGTCATGATCAGTGGTACTGTGTTCCTGAATTTGACCATACCCACAATGATGGTTTGTAAACATCAAACCTTCGGGTGATACTATCTCCGCTGTACAGAAAAATCCTTGAGGAGTTGGACTGCTTGCAAGACCCACAATGGCATCTTTCAAACTAGCATTGTTAACACTATATATTTCTTCTGGTGTTAGTTGCAGTCCCATTTCTTGCATATCAGTATAGTTAAGCCTTTCGAGAAATATAGGTAACCACATACCCTCATCTGCCTTTAACTTGACGCAGGAAAATAGAATCACAAATGTTAAAATAAAAGATAATTTTTTCATATTAATATAATTTTTTAATTATGGTATAGGTACATTTATTTTTCCAAATCTACTTTGTATTTCATCAATCATATATTTGCTATCTTAAATGAAATGCCTTGTTTTTTTCTTAAACAATTTGATTAGTTAACCTTATCTATATTTTTTAAAAAGACCTCTAATGATTAACATCATTAATAAATTGAATTAACCCGGTAAAATAAGTTTCCTGGTCATCATAAAAAGCCAAGTGACTTCCATTTGGACAATATAAATATCTTCCATTCTTAACTTCACTTGCCATCCACTCCATATGCTCAGGATCCATTGTATCGTATTTTCCTCCAATTGTTAGCGTAGGCACACTAATTTTGTGTAGATCTTTTGATCTGTCCCAGTTTTTCAAAGTTGCATCACCTACTGAACCAAACTCACTTGGCCCCTGCATTTTAAGATATATCTCATTATTTAGTGATGAGAAACCTCTAATTACTGGTTCAGGCCAGTCTTCATATGGTATTCTCAAAGCATGCTTAGTGTAGTAATGTTCGAGAAGGAGTTCCATGTATCTTGGATTATTATAATCTTCAGCAGCTTCAATTTCACGTATTTCTGCTAAGACTTCAGGTGGTAGTTGGGGGCCTAAAACGTCATTTGCATATTTGTTGTATGAGGGTATTGAAGAAACCATATTTGATATTATCAACCCTTTTAGATTCTTTTGATATTTTAGAGCATACTCCATAGCTAATATACCTCCCCATGATTGCCCATATAGATAAAAATTTGTATTGTTTAAACCCAGTGCTAATCTTACTTGCTCAACTTCATCTACGAATCTATCAATATTCCAAAGACTGCTATCATTAGGATTATCACTATACCCTGATTCCAGCTGATCATAATAATAGAATTCAATATTTGCATGTGGAAAGTAAGACTCAAAACATACAAAATCTACATGCGTGCTGCCCGGTCCACCATGAAGTAACAAAACTTTTATGTCTGGATTATTACCAACTCGCTTCGTCCAAACTTTAAATTCTCCAACGGGCGTTTCAATGGGTATCATCTTAATTCCACCAGTAAATTTATCATCCCTATCCGAATAGTCTAAATAGCTTTTTCTAATCTCTGTTTCACTATTGGTATCCTTGACATTAGAGCAACTAATTAAAAAAAGAGAACCAATAAAAAGTAATGATATTTTTTTCATTTTACGCATATTATTATTGATAAGACTTGAATTGTAGATGTTAATATGGCTTGATAGTTCTACAGCAAAAATATTATCTAATTTTAGAATCATATCTGTTTTTTCTTCAGCTCTCGAGTAAGATTCTAATTCTAAAGGCCTAGTACATTTGGACCTTGCTCAAAATAAATATCAGAGGGTATTCCAAGAGAATTCACTCTGTCCAAGTCTTGTTGCAGTTGAGTGCTTATCTTACCATCAGTTTCAATCCATTCCTTGGCAGCTTCATAATTCCCATCTCCCTGAATTACTAGTATCTTTTCAGTAAGTTCATTCGATGCCAGCTTCATTTTCTCAAAATCAATGGAATAAGTGCCATTATCATCACGGGTAAAAGCACCCTTTTCAAGAAAGAATTTAAATCTCAGCATATTGGCCATACCATGAGCACTAGATGCTCCAAAGCGAACTGAGCGAAATATTCCAGCCATAAATGTAACATAGTTGTCCATTAAATCTGTTTCAGTGAATACACCCATTTCATTTAACCTTGTAACAAGGAATAAACCTAAAATATCAGCTTTCCCCTCTTCAATTGCTGAATATTTTTCCTTCAAAGCTTTTCTTACAGTTTCACCTCCATTTATTGTGTTCTTTATACCCATACCATGTGCAACTTCATGAAACATGGTATTTGAAAAAAATGCATCAAAAGTTATGTGCTTTCTTTGATCAGTTGCTATAAGCTCCTTAGATATGGGCACAAGTATTTTATCAAACTTAGCTTTCATGGTATTTTTTAATTGAAGCTTACGGGTTCCTTTCTCCAACTGAACCTTTTCATCATTTGGAAGATTTATTGCAATTGTTTTTCCAGCCATATTACAATCACCAGCATAATAAATTACATCATATGCATTAAGTTGTGCATCTGAACCAGGCACTTCACTTTTATATTTGATATCAACAGGTAATTCCGTTTGCAATTCTGGTAAATACTTGGCATATTGTGATAGCTTATTACTCCATTCAACATCCTTAATTAGTATGTATGCCTCATGAGCTGCTTTATAACCAAATAAACCATCTGTATAATTTTCAATAGGACCTACTACCATATCAATTTGATTATCTTTCATATCAAGCCATGCAATATCACTATTAAAATATTCATCCGTTAAAAGAGCCTGAGATCTCAGGTTTAGATATTTCTTGAAGCCTGGATCTTCTGCTAACTCTGATGCTTTTGCGAGCAATGCGGCCGCTTTATTAGTTCTTTCTTTGAATCCGTCATGATACCATACTGTTTCTAACTTAGCAGTTTCTGCATTTCTTCTAATAAGAGTATACAAACTGGATTTATTAGGATCGTTATATTTTTCAAATTCCTCGATGGTCATATCTTCAGGATAGAATTGAGCTCCTGCAGGTTTTGCTCCGTAACCTGGAATAAAAGTTTCAAGGTTATTAAGCTCATCCCAAGGGCCATAGTTAATTTCAGCATAATCTATGAGTTTTGGGTCATCAATTCCCATAAGGAAAGCTTCCTTTTCATCAACATTCTCAACCCAAAAAATATCATCCATAATTGTTGCCGCTTCAAATAAAAATTTTAACATTTCTTTCTGATTATCACTTAAATGGGTAATATCAGCTGTTAATTTTACTTTAGCATATTTTTTCATTTCATATGGCTTTTCCTCTTTTGCCTTATTAGTTGCTGAATCACATGATGTAAGAACAACTACTATGGCAAGCATAGATAAGATAACATTTATCTTTTTCATTTGTTTAAATTTAAAAGCGTTAATAATTTTGAGAATGAGCAAAGCTAAATAATATTTTGATGTATAATTTTCTTTAGCCACATCTAGCACAATATTGTAAATCATAATTAGTTTTAACTTTGTTAATGAAAAACTGGACTCATTCCATGGATATTTACACTAGAAAAAGAATTTGGAAGATTGTGCTAACTATTTTGGGCCTTGTAATAATAGGTTTATCCTTGTTTTATACAAATTTAATAGTTAAGAAGTTTGCCACCGAAGAGCGCAAAAATGTAAAGCTATGGGCAGAAGCTGTACAGAGAAAAGCAAATCTGGTTAAATATACTGAATTTTTGTTTGGACAGCTCCAAGAGCAGGAAAGAGAGAGAGTCGAATTACTTGCAAATGTATATAAGCAGCTATTGGATGACGATCAATCAGAGTTAACGTTTTACTTGGAGGTAATAAAAAATAATAATACAGTTCCTATAATTTTGACAAATACCAAAGGAGAAATTATCGAGACCAAAAACCTTGAGACTAGATATGATACCTTATTGAGTCTTGATGGAGAAGCACTTGATGAGTTTTCAGTTTATGACCCCATATCTGTCCAGTTCTTACCAACAATGAAACACTACCTATACTATAAAGACTCTAGGTTTTTCTCCGAATTGAAGAGTGTTTTAAATAACTACGTAACCTCATTCATGGAGGAAGTTGCTTTAAACTCTTCAAGTGTCCCTGTTATAATAACTGATAGTACTAAGGAGAACGTTGTAATGTACGGTAATTTGGCTGATATTAAAATGTCTGATTCTGCATACGTAGATGATAAGCTAGAGGAAATGGAGGATGAAAACAATCCTATAATAGTTAACCTTGGAGAACAGGGGACATCCTACATATTTTATCAGGACTCAGAACTACTTACCATAATCAAATACTTTCCGATCACTCAAATATTAATAATTGCTTTATTTGCTTTCATTGCATACCTTTTGTTCAGCTTCGCAAGAAGATCAGAGCAAAATCGTGTTTGGGCTGGGATGGCCAGAGAAACAGCTCATCAGATTGGAACTCCCCTATCATCAATCATGGCTTGGTTAGAGTTATTAAAAATAGAAGGTGCAAACCCTCAACAGGCTGCAGATGAAATTGAGAAAGATGTTAAAAGATTAGATATGATATCTGAAAGGTTCTCCAAAATAGGATCTACTCCAACTCTTAGCAATGAAAATATTGTAAAAATACTTAACGATAGTATTTCATACCTCAGGCCTAGAACATCAAAAAAGATTTCATACAACTTAGACTATGATAAAGAAGGTAAATTAAGTATTCCTATTAACGGCTCTCTTTTCAGCTGGGTTATTGAGAACCTATGCAAAAATGCCATTGATGCAATGTCAGGTAAGGGCCAAATTACAATTAATATAATTGATGATAACAAGAATGTTTTAATAGACATAAGTGATACTGGAAAAGGCATATCATCCAGCGAGATTAAAGCAATCTTCAATCCGGGATATACAAGCAAGAAAAGAGGTTGGGGACTTGGTCTATCCCTTGCAAAAAGAATTATTAATGATTACCACAAAGGAAAGGTTTTTGTAAAGTCTTCTATTGTGGGAAAAGGCACCACGTTTAGGATAATACTTAAGAAACTATAAAGTTGATTGCAGGTTTTTTAGCAATTTTAGCCTTAATCAGCTTAGTTATAAATATTAATTATATCGTTCCAATACTATACTTGAATATTGATGAATAGCTTACGGATAGGCATTACAGGCGCAACAGGTCACGTTGGTTTAAACCTTGTTAGAGAACTATGTAAATTAAATAGAAGTGTTAAAGTCCTAATTCACAAATCAACCTTAAGCTATAAAAACTCTAGAATAACGGAGGTAAAAGGTAGTTTGTTAGACGAAGAATCTTTGATCGAATTCTGCAAAGGTTTGGATGTAGTTATACACTTAGCTGCCATTATATCAATAGGCCAGGAATCAAAGAAAAAGGTGCATCAAACTAATGTCTTGGGCACAATGAACCTTGTTAGAGCTGCTAAGAAGGGAAAGGTAAAACGATTTATTCACTTTAGCACAATTCATGCATTGGTTCAAGAACCAATCGACATTCAAATGAATGAAAGCAAAGAATTGGCAACTAATTCTAAATTAAACTATGAAAGAACAAAAGCCTTATCTGAACAATGGGTAATGAAACAAAATTCACCATCGTTCAATGTAATAAGTTTAAATCCTACATCGATAATAGGACCAGAAGATCATCAGCCATCATTAATGGGTGAGTTTTTAATAATGGCATACAGAGGGAAAATTCCCGCCATTGTTCCGGGAGGATATAACTGGGTTGATGTAAGAGATGTGGTAGTTGCAACCATCAATTGTATTGAAATGGGAAAACCTGGGAACCGATATATATTAGGAGGTAGTTGGGTTAGTATAAAAGAATTTTCCGACCTATTCTTTTTAGTAAGTGATAAAAACAAGAAACTACCCGTGATTCCCATTTGGTTGGCTAGAATTGGCATTCCTTTTATGGGATTATATTCCATACTAATTGGCTCAAAACCCATTTACACAAGAGAGTCACTTTTAATTATTCAATCGGGTAACAGAAAAATTTCAAGTGATAAAGCCAAAGCAGATATAGGATTTAAGTCAAGGCCTCTAAATATTACATTACACGATACATATACTTGGATGAAACAACACAAATTTATTTAACTATGATTTCGCAAAATTCATTTGATATTATTGTAATTGCATGGATAGGTCTTGCAATCCTTATGATACCATTATTATTGAAGATAATAGTTCCATATGGCAGACATAGTTCGAGTAATTGGGGACCAAAAATAAACAATAGAATAGGATGGTTTTTAATGGAAATACCTGTTATTGTTATTTTTTCCTGGTTATTCTTTAGTGGTAACTCCGTAAAATCGGGACCATTATATATAATTTATGGTCTATTCATGATTCATTACATAAATCGAATATTTATATTTCCTCTAAGAATAAAATCCAAGCCCAATCAAATGCCTTTAGTCATAGTTATTTCAGCAATATTTTTCAATATGATGAATGGATATGTCAACGGATACTGGTTTGGCTATCTAACGCCAGAATACCCTGATGAATGGTTCTATGATCCAAGGTTTATTATTGGGTTATTTATGTTTATAATTGGAATGATTATAAACATCTGGTCTGACAATAAACTTATTAATCTCCGAAAAGGAGGCAAAAAAGGTTACTATATTCCAAAAGGGTGGTTATTTAATTATATTTCATCACCAAATCTATTTGGAGAAATTATTGAATGGACAGGTTGGGCATTAATGAGTTGGTGCCTGCCCAGTCTTTCATTTGCAATTTGGACAATGGCAAACCTAATTCCACGAGCAATTGATCACCATAGGTGGTACCATAATAGGTTTGTTGATTATCCCAAGAATAGAAAAGCCATTTTTCCAAAAATTTTATAATATAAATATTGATGTTTATAAAACCAATAAATTTGCTACTTCAATTCAGAAGACTGAAATTGATAAAGTTGATGTACTAAATACTGATTTATTCTCATTTATCCACTGATGACACCAAAAGAAGGAACCATATTATCAAAAATAGATTCTCCTAAAGATTTAAAAACCCTTAATGATTTTGAATTAGTCAAATTATGTAATGAGCTTAGGGAGTTTATACTGGATGTAGTTTCTGTTCATCCAGGTCATTTGGGTTCCAGTCTTGGAGTTGTTGAACTTACTGTTGCAGTGCATAAGGTTTTTGACACACCATATGATAGGCTCATTTGGGATGTTGGTCATCAAGCATATGGACATAAAATTTTAACAGGAAGACGAAATCAGTTCTACACAAACCGACAATATGGAGGTATTGGTGGTTTTCCCATAAGAAGTGAGAGTGAATATGACGCATTTGGCACAGGACATGCTTCAACCTCAATATCTGCAGCATTGGGAATGTCTGAGGCCTCCAAGCTAAAAGGAGAGTCAGACCGCAAACATATTGCCATTATAGGGGATGGCGCTCTAACCGGTGGAATGGCATTTGAAGGAATCAATAATGCAGGTACAACAGACTCTGACATTCTAATCATACTAAACGATAATGGCATATCGATAGATGAAAATGTTGGCTCTCTAAAAAATTACTTTTCCCAGATAGCTAGTTCTGCCAAATATGACCTAAAGAATTGGAAGGCATTGGGCGTAGCCATTAAAAATGTAGATGATTTGAGTAAAAACAAATCATCAATAAAAGGAAACTTTCAAAGAAAAAGTAATCTTTTTGAAGCAATGAATTTCGCTTATTTCGGACCTGTAGATGGGCATGATGTTCAAGGTTTGATTGAGGTTTTAAATGAAATAAAAAGTATTCCAGGACCAAAACTTCTGCATATTATCACAAAGAAAGGTAAGGGATTCAAAAAAGCAGAAGAAGAGCAAACATTATATCATGCTCCTGGTAAATTTGACAGACAAACTGGTGAAATAAACTCGGAAACCATATCTAAAAATTCTACATACCAAGAGGTTTATGGTAAAACATTGCTTGAACTTGCAACATCAAACGAAAAGATAATTGGAATTACTCCGGCTATGCCTACTGGATCAGCCATGAACTACATGAGAGATAAATACCCAAACAGAGTATTTGATGTTGGAATTGCAGAACAGCATGCTGTAACTTTTGCAGCTGGCATTGCTGCAGAAGGATTTAAACCATTTTGCACTATTTATTCAACATTCCTCCAACGAGCTTACGATCAGGTTATTCACGATGTTGCGCTTCAAAAATTACCTGTTGTATTTGCCATAGATAGAGCAGGGTTAGTTGGGGAAGATGGTGCAACTCATCATGGAGTATTTGACATATCATTTATGAGCACTATTCCAAATATGATAGTTTGCGCGCCAATGAACGAGGTTGAACTTAGGAATTTTATGTTTACAGCTTCAAGTTATAAAAATGGTCCTATTGCTATTCGATATCCAAGAAGAAAAGGAACAATACAAAACTGGGAGACTGTCTTGGAAAAGGTCGAAATTGGAAAAGGACGTATCGTTATAAAAGGAAACAAAATTGCCATCCTAACAATTGGTCATGCTGGAAACATTGCAATGGAAGCTATTAAAAAACTTAATGAGACAGGTATTTTTCCATCTTTAATCGACATGAGATTTATTGCTCCATTGGATACGAAACTGTTGCATGAAGTTTTTGAGAATTATGACCTAATAATTACAGTTGAAGATGGCATTATATCTGGTGGTTTGGGAAGTAAAGTAATCACTTTTAAAAATAACAATGACTTTACTACAAAAATAGTTACAATGGGAGTTCCTGATAAGTTTATAGGTCATGGAAATGTGGAATCCCTCTATAAAGAGAGTGGTTATGACACCAAGAGCATAGTATCTAATATTAAAAAATATTACTCCAAGATTAATTAATTTATTGGTTTCAAACTCACAATTAAAGACATTAGATTCATACTTCTAAGTTGCTACTAAATAATTGCACAAAAGCATATAAATCGTATTTTTGTCAGTTACAACAATACAATAAACAACATTTACATAAGATACAATGTATAATTATCTTAAAGGGAAACTAGTGGAGAAAACTCCTACCTATGTAGTAATCGACGTTGGAGGAATAGGTTTCATGGTAAATATCTCATTAACAACTTATTCTAAAATAAAGGATCAGGAGAATATCAAACTTTTTACTCATTTTGCTGTGCGTGAAGATGCTCATGTGCTTTACGGGTTTTCTGATATTAATGAGAGGTTGATATTCGAAAAACTAATAACTGTTTCGGGAGTTGGAGCTAATACTGCACGACTAATTCTTTCATCATTAACAACCGATGAGGCATATGATGCAATTGTACAATCTAAAGCCGATGTTTTACAGGGAGTTAAGGGAATTGGAGGCAAAACTGCTCAGAGAATTATTATAGATTTAAAAGATAAACTTATAAAATCAGGTATTGAACTTGAAATAATAGACGAAACCCACAATACAATTAGGGAAGAAGCGTTATCTGGGTTACTGGTTTTAGGGTTTGCTAAACAATCAGTGGAAAAAGCTTTAGACAAGGTTCTTAAATCAGGCAACGTTTCTGATGTGGAGGGACTGATAAAGGAAGCTTTAAAAATGATGTAAAAGCTCTGCGTTTGGGTTCGTGTCTATAAATGTAAAGATTTTGATTAGAGATAATATATATATCCTAACAGGTAAAGTTGTATTTTCATTTTTGGTGGTCACTCTATTGCTGATCTCAATCTCAATACAATCCCAAAATGTTAATTATCCAAATAATCAAAATTCTGATACTTCTGAATACAATCTTTTATTCCCATTCAATGATTTTACAGGGAACCCGTACATAGACCAACAGAACACAAGCCCATTATTTTTACAACCACCTGCAAACATCCAAAAAGAGATTTTTTATAATCCTGAAACAAATTCCTATGAGTTTGTAAATAAAGTTGGTGATTTTTACTACAGACCACCAACAACGATGGACTTTGATGAATATCAAAATTATGAATTAGAGAAAGATGTTTCTGATTATTGGAATGAGAGAAACCAAACAGCAGGTACTGCAGAAGGTGAGAGGTTAATACCAAAAATTTATGTGGGTGGAGAAGCCTTTGATAGAATATTTGGAAGCAATACCATCGATATTAGACCCCAAGGTTCAGCAGAGGTAAGTTTTGGTATTTTATCAACAAAAAGAGATGATCCAGCTCTGGATGTACGACAGCGTAAAACCACAAATTTTGATTTCGATATGAAGATTCAAATGAATGTGGTAGCAAAGATTGGAGATAAAATAGAGTTTAAAGCAAATTACAATACAGAATCTTCATTTGACTTTGAAAACACTCTAAAACTAAAGTACGAAGGTAAGGAGGATGAAATAATAAAGCTCATTGAGGCAGGGAATGTAAGCCTACCATTAAGTTCTACCCTCATTAGCGGAAGTCAAAGTTTATTTGGTGTTAAAACAGAATTGCAGTTTGGAAAAACACATATTACAGCAATATTCTCTCAACAACAAAGTGAAACCAAGAATATTACAGTTGAAGGAGGAGCCCAAACACAAAGGTTTAAACTCACAGCGCTTGATTATGAACAAAACAAACACTTTTTCTTTGCACATTCCTTTAGAGATGATTACTCAAAAGCTCTTTCCCAATTACCAATCATAGCATCTGATGTTAACATTACAAAAGTAGAAGTTTGGGTTACAAATATTGGAGCTGCCACAGAAGAAAACAGAAATATAGTTGCATTCACAGATCTTGGTACGGGTATACAGGAAGACATATACAGTCCATATATCTATGCATTGCCAGGTGGCATAAAACCATCAAATTACTCAAATAGTTTGATGGGTAGTTTAGACACCAATCAAATCCGACGTATTAGCACTGTTACAAATTACCTTAGCGGAGACCCACTTAGGGTTGGAAAAACTGGGTATTTTGTTGCTGGAGAGGATTATGTGAAGCTTGAGAATGCTCGTAAACTGAGAGAATCTGAATATAATATGAATAGAAAGCTAGGGTTTCTATCATTAAATACAACGCTATCTTCGGATCAAGTTCTAGCAGTAGCCTATCAATATACCGTAATAGGTAGTGATAGTGTTTATCAAGTTGGTGAATTCTCAGATCAAGGAATTGTTGCACCAAATAATCTAGTTGTTAAACTTCTGAAAAGTAATACCCTGAACACAAATATGCCAATGTGGGATCTGATGATGAAAAATGTATATTCAATTGGAGCATATCAAGTGCAGAAACAGAACTTTATGTTTAACATATTATACTCTGGAAACCAAGAAGGAGTTCCTACGGGATATTTTACCGAAGGAAGTTCAGAAGTCACAGGAGTGCCTTTGTTGCATTTATTTGGGATGGATAATTTAGATAATCAATTAAACCCAATCCCTGGTGGAGATGGAATATTTGACTTCATAGATGGCGCAGCAATAAATGGTGGCACAATACAAGCCTCTAATGGTAGAATATTTTTCACGAACATTGAACCATTTGGGAGTTATATAAGAGATTCCTTGTTTCCAAATGATCCTGAATATGCAAACATGTATGCCTATGACTCGCTGTATTCAATGACAAAGGCAGGTGCCGAACAATTTCCGGATAAAAATAGATTTCTTTTGGAAGGTATGTATAGCTCATCTGGAGGAGCTGATATTAGTTTAAATGCATTGAATGTGCCTCAGGGATCAGTCAAGGTCACGGCAGGGGGAGTTCCTCTTGTGGAAAATGTAGATTATACTGTTGACTACACCTTGGGGCGAGTTAAGATTATTAATGATGGTATAATGAACTCCGGAGTGCCTATAAACGTTTCGCTCGAAAGTAATTCGATGTTCAATATCCAACAGAAAAGGATGATGGGTATACACATAGATCATGAAATCAATAAGGATTTTCATATAGGTGGTACACTTTTAAACCTACATGAACGACCCCTAACTCAAAAAGTGAACTATGGTGATGACCCCATTTCAAATACTATGTGGGGCATAGATATGAGTTATAGAACTGAATCAAGGTGGCTTACAAAAATGGTTGATAAGCTGCCCGGAATATCCACAAAAGAAGTAAGTCAAATAAATATTGATGGAGAATTTGCACAGTTCATACCAGGCCATAGTAAGGCCATTGGTTCATCCGGAACCTCCTACATAGATGATTTTGAAGGAGCATCTTCATCGATAGACTTAAAAAATACAAATATGTGGTTCCTTGCTAGTACACCCCAAGGTCAGCCCAATATTTTTCCAGAAGCACAAATCTCTGATACATCGCTAATAAATAAGTACGCCTACGGAAAGAACCGCGCAAAATTTGCATGGTATATAATTGATCCATTATTTTATGATGTAAGAGGAGGTTTTCGTCCAGCAAATGTTGATAAAAATGAAATTAGCAAGAACTCTGTTCGTCAAGTTTTTCAAAAAGAGGTTTTCCCAAATAAAGATTATAATCTTAACAACATACCAACAAATATTGCAGTATTAAACCTTTCTTACTTCCCAACAGAAAAAGGATCCTATAACTTTGATGTAGAAGCAAATAATTACTCAGATGGTATAGATGAAGAAGGGCTACTAGAAAATCCTGGATCAAGATGGGGCGGTATGATGAGAGAAATTGAAACATCTGACTTTGAGGCAGCAAACATTGAATACATAGAGTTTTGGATAATGGATCCATTCACTGAAGACCCAGATAATAAAGGTGAACTATATATTAACCTTGGTGAGATTTCAGAGGATATTCTCAAAGATGGAAGAAAGAGTTATGAGAATGGATTACCAACCTCATCGGTTGTGGAAAATGTTGATACAACTATTTGGGGGCGAATCCCTTCTTTACAAGCATTAGTTGAATCATTTAGTAGCCTGGGCGGTAGTCGTGAATTCCAAGATGTAGGCTATGACGGACTATTAGGTAACCCTAATACAACAGACAATGGTGATGAACAATCTTTCTATAAATCAACTTACCTAGACGTAATTAGAAATAAATATGGTTCTAACTCTAATGCATACCTGACTTCACTCCAAGACCCTTCCACGGATGATTACCATTATTTTAGAGGTTCTGATTATGATCAGGAAGCAAAGTATTCAAGTGTAACCGAAAGGTATAAGAAGTACAATAATTCTGAAGGTAACTCACCAACAGATGGTCAAAATCCTGAAGCATATCCAACCGCAGCAACTAATTTGCCAAATGTTGAGGATATTAACCGTGATAATACACTAAGTGAATCTGAAAGGTATTTTCAATACAAAGTTGAGTTGGACCCCAATAAAATGGAAGTAGGTCAGAACTACATAACAGATGTATTTGAAGCCCAAGATATCAAACTAGCAAATGGTGACCTAACAAGTGTTAATTGGTATCAGTTTAAAATTCCTGTACAGAATCCTGATGAAATAATTGGTAACATAAATGATTTTCGATCAATTCGTTTCATGAGAATGTTCATGAAAGAATTTGAGAAACCCATTGTAGTAAGGTTTGCAACATTTGAGCTAGTTAGAGGAGAATGGAGAAGATATAACTATCCAATACTTGAGCCAGGAGATTATCCTACTGGAGATTATGGTAACGAAACTAATTTCACAGTCGCAACCGTTAATATTGAAGAAAATGGAAAACGTGAACCTGTACCTTACGTAATTCCTCCGGGCATAGAACGTGAATCAAACTTTGGGACAACAAGTTATGTTCTTCAGAATGAGCAATCCATTGAACTTACCACAGCAAATCTTTTTGATGGAGACGCAAGGGGAGTATTTAAGACTACGGATTTTGACTTTAGACAATATAAACGTTTAAAGATGTTTGTGCATGCTGAGAAGATGAAGGTTGAAGAAGACTTAAACTACGGTGACCTAACTGCATTCATAAGAATAGGAGCAGACTTCACAGACAATTACTATGAGTATGAAGTACCCCTTGAGTTTACCGAATGGTATACAACTGCAAATGATGTAGATAGTATTTGGCCAGAAGTAAATAATTTTGATATTGAATTGCAACAACTGGTGAGAATTAAGCAAAATAGGAATGTGGCAATGCGAGATCCCAATAGCCAATATAGACTTGATAAACCTTATACTGAATATATTGGGAAAAATAAGATAACCGTACTTGGAAGCCCAAGTATCAGCGATGTAAAGGGAATTTTATTGGGCGTTAGGAACCCTAAACAACGTAGTGTAACCGATGACGATGGATCTGACAAAAGTGCGATACTTTGGTTTGATGAACTCAGATTAACTGATTTCAATGACCATGCTGGTTGGGCAGCTACAGGAAGGGTTGAGGCTACTCTAGCAGACCTTGGCAGAGTTGTGGTAACTAGCTCACATAGCTCTGCAGGATTTGCAAGTATTGAGAAAAAAATTAGTCAGATCCCTCTTGAACATGTTACTAACTTTATGGTGGCAACTGACTTGGACATGGGTAAGTTTTTTGGTGAAGATGCCGGTGTTAGAATCCCTGTTCACTATGATTATGCATTAACAACAATAACACCCGAGTATAACCCACTTGCACCAGATGTTCTTCTAGAAGATGATCTTGATACTTATGTAGAAAAACAAAAACGTGACTCCGTGCGCAAGTTGGTGGTTGACAAAACAATTCGTCAAAATTTTAACTTGATGAATGTGCGCAAGGATAGGGTTGGTGCCAATAAAAAACAACGAATATATGATATTGAGAACTTTGATGTTTCATTTGCATATTCTCAAGACAAGCACAGAGATATAGATTTTGAGTATGATGATCAAAACCAGTATAGAGGAGGTTTGGGATACAATTTCAATCCAAAACCTAAAAATTACAAACCACTCAACAAGGCAAAAGCCCTCAATAGTAAACATCTCAGACTATTAAAAGATTTTAACTTTTATCTATTACCAAAGACCTTTAGCTTTCGCACCGATATGGATAGAAGTATTAGAAAGATGCTCTATAGAGATAAGAGTATTGGTGATATCATAATAAAGCCAACCATTGATCGCATATGGAGCTGGAACAGAGATTATGATCTAAAATATGACTTTTCCAAATCCTTAACGTTTGAATTTGCAGCAGGTGCCAATGCATTTATAAAAGAGCCCACTATATATCCTGACAAAAGCACCCAAGAATGGGAGGAATATAAACAAGAGGTGTGGAATGATATAACTTCAGGTGGTACCATGCAACGATATAATCAATCATTTAAAGCAACATATAATTTACCATTTAAAAAAATTCCTCTTCTAGATTGGGTTACAGTTGCCTTAAGTTATCAAGCACTTTATAAATGGACAGCTTCACCAACATCCATACAATTGAGAATGGGAAATACAATAGAGAATTCAAATCAAAAGCAATTAAATGGTAAGTTAGATCTCAAAACACTTTATAATAAGGTTCCATACTTCAAAAAGCTTACTGCTCCAAAAAGAGGTAGTTCTGGACGACCATCATCAAGACTTAGAGGTGGTGCTCCTCCTCCACAGGATGATACCAATGATACAATAGAAAAACCTAGAGTTAATTATGGTAAAATAATAGGAGAAACTGTTGTAAAAACATTACTCTCAATAAAGGGAGGTTCATTAACTTATAGTTCCGGATATGGAATGGTACTTCCAGGATTTAATCAGGAGCCAGAATTAATGGGTGTAAACCTTGCAACATCAGCTCCAGGACTTGGGTTTGTTTTCGGAGATCAAAGGGATATTAAATGGGATGCAGCTGCAGACGGATGGATAACTGCAGATACAATTTTGAATAATCCATATATGAGAAAGTCAACAGAATCAATGTCTTACAAAATTAACGCTGACTTTCTAGGTGCCATTAAGATAGATATTGATGGTGACAGAATATATGCAAGTAATTATCAATCCTACTTCCGAAATGGAAGTAGTGATATGAATAACCCAGTATTTGAAGAGTTTACTCCAATGGATGGAGGAAATTTCAGTATTTCATATTCAATTATAAAAACATCATTTGAGAAGTCTGATTCAGCAAATATATCAGGTACGTTTGCAACATTCTTGGAATCAAGAAAAGAAGTTGCATATAGATTAGCAAACAACAATAATTCTTGGGATGGTGAAGAGGTATATGATAGTTTAGCTGGTAGCACATATCCAAGGGGGTATACATCAACTTCACAGCCGGTGTTATACTATGCTTTCCTATCTGCCTATTCTGGAGAATCAGCCTCACAGGTAAATATAAAGAGCCCTTTTCCAACATTCCCTATTCCAAACTGGCGAGTAACATTTAATGGACTAACTAAAATTAAAGCTGTTGGAAAATTATTTAGATCAGTAAACATTACACACGGTTATAGGTCAATGCTGAGCATATCATCATGGACGACAAATGTTAACTTTAAATCAGAAGACCCAGGCTTGACATTTCCTAATTCTTATAACTATATCACAAAATATGATATTGGAATTGTTTCCGTCATGGAGCAATATAGTCCACTTATTGGTGTTGATGTTACCATGCACAATAGTCTATCAGCGAAGGTTGAGTTTAAAAAATCTAGAAAACTTGATCTCAGCTTTGTTAACAACCAACTTACTGAGGTGAGTGGAAATGAAGTTGTTGTTGGTATGGGTTACAGAATTAAAAATCTGAACTTTACCATTGGAAACATGTCAGGATCTAGTAACAAGAACAAAAATTTCAAAAGTGATTTAAACTTAAAATTTGACTTTGGAATTAGAGATAATAAAACAACCTTACGAAGAATTGATGAGGTAAATAATCAGATTTCGGCTGGTGCTAAACAATTTACCTTAAACTTTGCTGCAGATTATATGCTAAGCCAAAGTATACAACTTAAATTCTATTACAACTGGACCAGCAATAACCCATACGTATCTAACCAAATGCCAAACTCTACTACAAGTGGTGGATTTAGCCTAAGATTTAATCTTGCACAATAATTCCCGGCTTTTATTATTGTTGTTTATAGTGATTATAATTTTTGTAAAAAAATTATACCTACTTGGTTCCTTGGGCAAAAAATAATTTAAATTTGTCGATGTAATATTTAAAACTAAAATGATGAATTTCCCGGATAATTTACTTTACACTGAAGATCACGAATGGCTTAAAATAGATGGTGATTATGCTTTTGTAGGCGTTACTGACTATGCTCAAAAAGAGCTTGGAGATATAGTATTTGTTGAAGTTGAAACCCAAGGTGAAAAACTAGATAAAGGCGAATCATTTGGAACAATTGAGGCTGTAAAAACTGTTTCAGACTTGTTCATGCCCATTGGAGGCACTGTTATTGAGTTCAACCAAGAACTGGAATCCGATCCCGAAGCCATAAACAAAGACGCATATGGTAATGGTTGGGTAATTAAAATGCAAATTACAGATAAAGCAGAACTAGATAATTTATTGGATAAAGATGCATATGCATCAATAATTGACGCATAAATATTTATGCCATCGAGGAGATTTATACCATCAATAGTATGGGCAATTATCATCCTGGTATTAATGGGATTGCCTGGGAACTACTTCCCACGTATGGTTTCTTTTTGGGACTGGCTATCATACGACAAACTAATTCATTTATTTATTTTTGGTATCCAGGTAATGTTACTCATGTATGGTATTAGGATTCAAAATTTACCCAAAGAAAAGAAATTATCAAACGCTATAATTATTTTTATTAGCGTTACTATTTTTGCTGGGGTCACTGAGTTACTGCAATCGTATGTTTTTATCAGAAGACATGGTAGCATATACGATTTCTTAGCTGATGTTTGTGGCATTATTATTGGAATCTTGATATATTATTGGCTTTACCTTAAAAAGAAAAAAAAGTCAAATTAGCTATTGCATAATTTATTAATTTAGCCAAATTATACTTGGTAACATAAACACACTAAAAAATGGAAGCCAGAAAGACCAAAGAGGCAGATCTTGAAAGAAAAAAACCTTATTTCTTTGAAATCGGCCTAATAATAGCACTTTTAGTTGTACTTGTAGCTTTTGAATATAAAAGCTACGACAAGATTACCATTGATCTTGCCTCAAGAGCAATCGATGATACTCCTGAAGAAATCATTCCGATTACTGAGCAAAAAGTTAAGCCACCGCCGCCGCCGCCGCCTAAGCAAGTGACAAAAATTACTATTGTTGAAGATGATGTTGAGGTTGAAGATGAAATAGACATCGATGTTGATGCTGATGATGATACAGAGATGGAGGAATATATTCCCATCGATGACGATGAGGAAATATTAGAGGCTGAGATTTTCACTGTTGTGGAGGCAATGCCTGAATTCCCTGGTGGAATGGGTAAGCTTATGGCATACCTAGGAAACAATATTAAATATCCTCCTTTTGCCAAGGAAACAAATATTCAAGGCCGAGTATTTATAAACTTTGTGGTAGAGCCAAATGGAAGCATTTCAAATGTTAAGGTACTTAGGGGTATCGGAGGTGGATGCGATGAGGAAGCCATAAGGGTTGTTGAGAGTATGCCAAACTGGAAACCCGGTATGCAGAGAGGTAAACCTGTTAGAGTTAGCTATAATCTGCCTGTGAAGTTTACTCTTCAATAAGGTTTATATTAAAATCTATATGAAGCTGTTGCGTTCGGGTAACAGCTTTTTTTTGTCCATATACCAATAAAAAAAGCTATCCGAGTTGGATAGCTTTAATGAGTTTGGTTTAAGGTATTGCAACTATCCGAAAGATAGTATTGTATTTTCAATTATATCCATAGCTTCTGCAAATTGTTCCTCAGTAATAACCAAAGGTGGAGCAAACCTAATTATATGTTCATGAGTTGGCTTAGCTAAAACTCCATTCTCTGCCATTTTCATGCAAACATCCATTGCAGTTTTACCATCTTTTGGTTTTATAATTACAGCATTTAAAAGTCCCTTGCCCCTTATTATATCAATCATATCAGAATCTATTGACGCCATTCTTTCACGGAACACTTTACCTAATTTTTCTGCATTTTCTGCAAGACCTTCATCTTCAACAACCTTAAGTGCTGCGATGGCAACTCTAGCTGCAACAGGGTTTCCTCCAAAAGTTGATCCATGTTGACCTGGTTTTATTGTCAACATAATTTCATCATCAGCCAAAACAGCAGAAACAGGGTATGCACCTCCTGAGAGGGCCTTCCCAAGAATAAGAATATCTGGGTGAACATTTTCATAATCACATGCTAACATTCTGCCTGTGCGTGCGATACCAGTCTGCACCTCATCTGCAATAAATAAAACGTTATTATCCTTACACATGTTGGAGGCTTTTTTTAGATACCCATCATCTGGAACAACAACACCAGCTTCTCCTTGAATTGGTTCCACAAGAAAAGCCGCAACATTAGGGTCTTCCAATGCTACTTCAAGTGCATTTAAATCGTTATAAGGTATCACAATAAAACCGGGTGTATAGGGTCCAAAGTTTGCTTTAGATTCAGGATCGGTTGACATTGATATTATCGAAATAGTACGACCATGGAAATTGTTAGCACACACGATAATTTTCGCCATATCGTGCTCTATTCCTTTAACATCATATGCCCATCTACGAGCAAGCTTTATTGCAGTTTCATCAGCTTCAGCCCCCGTATTCATAGGTAATACTTTATCATATCCAAATAATTCAGTAATATATTTCTCATAAAGACCTAATGCATCGTTGTGGAAACCTCTTGATGTAAGCGTTAGTGTTCTTGCCTGTTCAGTCATGGCTCCAATAATTTTCGGATGACAATGACCTTGGTTTATTGCTGAATATGCTGAAAGAAAATCAAAATATTCTTTACACTCAACATCCCATACTTTAGCTCCTTCTCCTTTGGATAATACTATTGGTAATGGATGATAATTATGTGCACCATACTTATACTCAAGATCCATCGCCATTTTTGATGTTAATATATCTGCCATTCGTTGTATCTTTTAATTGGTTAGTTTGAAATGAAAAATTCTCCGTAAAATTAGAACTTTTATCTTTCAAAAAAAGCAATTTATTATTTGTCATATATTATTTATGAACTTTTAACGTCCTAAGAAGGCTAATCATTCAAGTATGTAACATTATAAATCATAATAATTACAGCAAATGCCTGAATGGCAACAACATCCACTCAAAAATTTTATTAATGAGTGGCCTTTCCTTCCAGTTCTGATATCTAAAAGGTTTTGAATCTAAAATTGTTGTATTCACATGTGCGCTAATCTGCCTAGCAATGGATTCGTTATCACCTATAAGCATAATCTCGTACATGTATCTAAAACTTCGATAATCAAAATTTGATGACCCAATTGCAAAAATCTTTTTGTCTACTAACATTAGTTTAGCATGAAGATTATTCATTTCATAGAACAAAATATTCACCCCTGATTTATACAATATGCCAAAGTATTTATTTCTCAGAATATCAATTAGCGTTACATCGGAATGTCTAGGTAATATTACATTTACTTCAACTCCACGTTGAGCCGCATCCATAAGCGCCTTGCGCAAAAAGAATCCCGGAAGAAAATATGGGGTTTCAATATTAATCATGGATTTAGCTTCCTTGATTAGACCAATGAATTTATTGTTTATTTGTTTCCGAGTTATTGATGGAACATCCCTAATTATTTCAAAGCTATCATGATTTACTTGCTTTGAATTTGATGGATTATTAAAGATATACTTATTATAACTCTCAAAATCCTCTTCGAATAGTTTAGCAAAAGTGCATGTTATGCTACTCTGCATCCTCAGAACAGACTCTCGCCAGTTCATATTATATCCTGTTAAGTTTGATGACCCAATGTAACTTACTTTATCATCAATTAATAATAATTTTCTATGATTTCTTCGATGACCACGTGTGAATATATCCGAATTAAATTTTATCTTCTCAAAAAATCTTACTTGGCCTCCACCTTTTATAAGATCACTAAAGTATTCATTATCCACGGGTCCCGAACCCCAATAGTCAATAAGCAACTTTACTTTGACACCTTCGTTAGCTTTTCTAGTTAAGGCTCTTCTGAACCTATCTCCAATCTCATCTTTTCCAATTCTAAATGTTTCAATACAAATATAATCTTTAGCCTTTTCTATGTCCTCGATCATTTCGTTGTAATAACTCAACGGCTCACTAAAAAGATGATATTGTTCATTTACATTCACGAATACAGATTTTACTAATAATTTTACAATTATTTGATCGATAAACCAAAGTAAAAATAACAAAAAATTAAGTGAATTACTGCGGCTGAAGCACAAATTATTTATCTAATTGACCTACAAATCACAAACCAAAATTTGAAGCTGCATCAATTAGTTCGTATCTTTGTATAAAATTTAAAGACTATGATAAAATCCATGACTGGGTATGGGAAGTCATCTGTTTCGATTGAAAATAGATCTATTACAGTAGAAATACGTACGCTCAACAGTAAGCAATTGGACATAAATCTTAGGTTACCACAGAATCTTAAGGAGAACGAGATTGGTATACGAAAAATGATCTCCAATGCACTCAAAAGAGGAAAAATTGACGTTGGAATAACTCTAGATAATAATTCTGTTGATGAGGCTCCTGTAATTGATAAGGATATGGCAAAGCATTACTATGAGGAGTTAATTAAACTATCAGATTCATTGAAAATCAATAAAACATCAGATTTCTTAGAACTTGTGGTAAAGATGCCTGATATTTTCATACAAAGACAACGATCAATAAATGAAAATGACAGCCTGCAATTTGGGAAATGTATCGAAAAAGCCGTTGATGCTGTTGATAATTCGAGAATAAAAGAAGGAACTGATCTTGAAGAAGATTTTAAAATTAGAATTAATAATATTATCAATTTACTTGAAGAAGTAAACAATTACGACAAAAATAGAATTGAAAGAATACGCACTAGAATTAAAGCAAACATAATAAAGTTTGCAAATGAGCCTGAGATG
This sequence comes from Lentimicrobiaceae bacterium, assembly GCA_002708315.1. Classification (GTDB taxonomy): domain Bacteria; phylum Bacteroidota; class Bacteroidia; order Bacteroidales; family F082. The sequence continues at coordinate 5,675 of PANC01000029.1, read as the reverse complement.
GACAAAAATCGACTTGAACAGGAAATTATCTACTACATAGAAAAATTGGATATCACGGAGGAGCAGGTAAGATTAAGAAATAACTGTAAGTACTTTTTAGAAAATCTTAACAATGAAAAATCATCCGGAAAGAAACTTGGGTTTATAACTCAGGAAATTGGTCGTGAAATAAATACCCTTGGCTCAAAAGCTAATGACTCTGACCTGCAAAGAGTTGTGGTGTTAATGAAGGATGAACTTGAGAAAATAAAAGAACAACTATTCAATATCTTATAGTTATGGATGGTAAAGGAAAACTTCTCATCTTTTCTGCTCCATCGGGAGCCGGAAAAACAACCTTGGTTCGATATGTAATGGAGGCACTACCAAGTCTTGCATTCTCAATATCAGCCACAAGTAGACAAAAAAGAGGTAATGAAATTGATGGTAAGGAGTATTACTTTTTAAGTGTAGAAGATTTTCGCAAAAAAATAGCGAATGATGAATTTGTGGAGTGGGAAGAAGTATATGATGATAAATACTATGGAACATTAAAGTCTGAAGTTGACAGAATCACCAATATTGGAGATAATGTTGTTTTTGATATTGATGTAGTTGGAGGACTAAATATAAAAAATATATATGGCGATAAAGCATTGGCTATATTTGTTATGCCCCCTAATATAGATACATTAGACAAAAGGTTAATAAATAGAAACACAGACAGCAAACATGATATTGAAACACGCATAAAAAAAGCAAAATACGAACTAACCTTTGCAGATAAATTTGACATTTCTATTATAAATGATGATTTGGAAATTGCCAAGAAGGAGGCCATTGAAAAAGTATCAGATTTTATAAATAAATAGCAAAATGAAAGCCGTATTACTCAAAGCATATAATAAAAATATTATACGAGCGATGCTAGGGCTAAGCATTGAAGAGAGGAAAGTCCCCAAACCTGATATTGATGAGGTGATAATAAAGGTTCACGCTTCTCCTGTTAACCCATCTGATATAGCATTTATTCAAGGTTCATATAATATTGTAAAATCATTGCCTGCGATTCCAGGTTTTGAAGCATCTGGAATTATTGTGGATAGTGGTGATAATAAAAAACATCTAATTGGTAAAAAAGCTAGTTGTTTTATTCAAGGCAATGGATCAGGTACTTGGTCAGAATATATGTTAGCAAAGATTGATGATATCATAATACTTAATGATGATATGAATATGGATCAAGCTGCTTGCTTCACGGTAAACCCATTTACTGCATGGGGAATACTGTCAATTGCTATTGCTAAAAAAGCAAGAGCAATAATTCAGAATGCATCAGGAGGCCAAGTTGCAGCATTTATTCGCGAATTAGCCCATGATAATAATATTGATGTTATTGATATTGTTAGAAAAGAAAAAACAAGTCTTCTAATAAAGCGCCAAGGTGCAAGAAATGTATTGGTTGAAACTGATGAGGATTTTATTAATAATTTAAGGGAAGTAACCAATGAATTTAAACCAACTGTAGCATATGATGCTGTGGGAGGCAAACTCGCCGGCCAAATGTTTAATAGTTTGGCTAAGGATGGAGAAATCGTTGTTTATGGTGGCCTTTCTGGCAAAAATATAATTGATGTGAATACCATGGATATTATTTTCGACAATAAAACAATATCTGGGTTTAATCTCATTGATTGGAAAGATAAAATTGGCAAAGATGAATTCAACAGAATTTCAGATATATTGCAAAAAAAAATTATCTCGGGAAGCTTACAAACAAATATTAGCGCTGAAATATCCTATGATAATATTGTAAAAGGTCTAAGGACATATATTTCTGATATGAGCAACGGAAAGTTATTAATTGTTCCAAACAATGAGTAAGAGGTTAAATAGCATAAAAACAGGCTTGTTGTTTGGGTCATTTAATCCCATTCATAATGGTCATCTTATTTTGGCAAACTACATGGCAGAGTTTACTGATCTTGACGAGGTATGGTTTGTTGTATCGCCACAAAATCCATTAAAGGATAAAAAAAGCCTTCTGGCAGACTACCACAGATTAGCACTTGTTCGTCTCGCAACAGAAGACAATAATAATATCAAAGTTAGTAACATTGAATTTAAGATGCCTAAACCATCCTTTACAATTGACACGCTCGCATGGCTCCAAGATTCACACTCTGATAGGCAATTTATATTGATATGTGGAACGGATATATTTAAAAATTTCCATAAGTGGAAGAATTATAATGAAATCTTAAATCAATATAGTATATATACTTATCCTAGACCTGGATCTACTTTGGGCAAATATTCCGATAATAAGTCGATAAAGCTATATAATGCACCTTTAATGGAGATCTCTTCAAGTTTTATTAGAAAAGGCATAAAAAAACAGAAAAATATGCAGTTCTGGTTACCAGCCAAAGTATATGATTATATACAAGAGATGCACTTTTACGAAAAATAACCACCAGCAAGAAGCTTATCATTTATTTTTCATAAAACTCAACTACCTTATTGCAAATCATATCAACTATTTCAAGTGGTAGTTCATAAAATAAAGGAAGCCTTATGAGTCTATCAGCAAATTTTTGTGCATTTAATAGTGGCTTACCATCATATTTATTCTTGTAGTAGGGGCTATTATGTAGTGGAAGATAATGGAATACTGCCTGTATCATTTCACTATTAAGGTATTTAAGCAAATTATCTCTTTCAGATTTACTTCCTGTAACCAAATAAAATACATGACCATTATTAGTGGCATAATCATTAATTAAGGGCAGCTCAACCCTACCACCGTTTGCTAAAACTTTAAGATTATCTTCATACCTATGCCATATCTTGATTCGTGTCTCTTGAATATCTTCTAAATAATTTAATTGCGCATATAGAAATGCTGCGATCATATCAGAGGGGTTAAAAGATGAGCCAACATCCACCCATTCATATTTACTAATCTCACCGCGGGAGAATGCAGATCTGTTAGTTCCCTTTTCCCATATAATTTCAGCTCTAGGAATATATTTCTCATCATTAACAACCAACATACCTCCTTCGCCACTACTTATATTCTTTGTTTCATGGAATGAACAAGTAGAAAATTGACCAAAACTTCCAAGTGGTTTTCCCTTGTAGTAGGAATCTACTGAATGAGCAGTATCTTCTAGTAGTATGAGGTTATATTTTTCTGCCAAATAAACAGCTTTATCCATATCCACTGCCACCCCGCCATAATGCATTACCATGAGGGCCTTTGTTCGGTCGTTAATCAATTCTTCGGCATGATCAAGGTCTATATTTGGATGATTTTCAAGACTATCAGCAAAAGCTATGGATGCTCCTCTCAGTATGAAAGGGCTTGTTGTACTTACAAATGTATAAGATGGCATAACGATTTCATCACCACTTTTTAAATTCATAAGAATAGCTGCCATTTCCATTGCATCTGTGCATGAACTTGTAAGAAATACCTTCTTGAACCCATACTTTATTTCAAAGTAACTGTGGCATTTTTGAGTATATATTCCGTTACTCGAAATATGTCCGAATGAAGCTGCACTGGTAATGTTTTGAATTTCCTTACCAGTAAACCAAGGTTTATTAAATGGAATCTTCACCATATAAAAGTACTGCTTTTCAATGATATGATAAATAAATCATCTCCAACAAAGGACATTGTGACTTTACAAGATATCAATAATGGTATGATTATTATTTAATTAACAGTTTATGGTTGTTGTGTGCATCTCTATTTGAAATGGACAATAGATAGACACCAGTTTTATAGTCTGAAATATCAATGCTTAATTTATTATAACCTCTGTTAATATTTTCATCTTTTTGGTAGATAGTTCTCCCATTCATTTCTAAGATTTTGATTTTTAGAGTCATGCCTTCGGAGGATTCAAGTGAAATATTTACCATATTGGTAGATGGATTTGGATAGATGTCTAATTTGTCATTGGCAAACAGCTCATTTACTCCTACAAATGAAAATTCAAATTCTTGATCTTCCATTATATTACCAATTAGGTCTCGAACATTTTTTACGGTAAGTATATACGAATCGTCTGTCATTGAAGCCACTGTTAAATTAACCTGCGCTTTGTTAAACGAGTGTTGAGATATTGATTCAATAACAACTCCTTTATCTATTGAGTAATTGTCCATATCTTCCCCGGAAGCTGCTTCTACTTGTTCATCAAACATTACTCTTATGTTTGTGCTTATTACAGGAACAACTTCTATAACAACAGGACCATTTAAATCCTGGGAGCTAATCACATCATTTTCATATCTAAGTTCTATCTTCCATTCATCAAAATCATAGTTCATAGGTCCCTGTATATCATAAACAAAGCCTTTTATGGGATTATATTCAAAGATATTGGTATTGTGTATATTCAATGAGCCAGAGCCATCATTAACCTTCCACATGTAAAAATTTGATTGATAGTTTTCATCCGTACAAGTTGCACCTGTAACTTTCACAATTATACTCTCATGACCTTCTTCAATACTACCAGTTTCTGAAACAACAGGTTCTGGTAATTGATTATTGGATGAGATAAAATAATAATCCGTGAGGTTAGACATCTCTGTTTTACCATAATATTCGCTAATCTCTCCAGTTACAATTACACTATCTCCAATGGATGGATTTCGACCAGACTCATAAATAAATAAGCCATTCCATAACCCAGTTCCGTTCTGAATGAAGTAAGAAGTTCCAAAATTACCGGTAACAATTCCAGTTGTGCTAACAACCTGGCCACTATATGGTGAATCTTCCTGTTGACCTTGAATATCGTATATTGAAACCAGCTCACCGGTAAATATTTTGGGAACATAGAAATTATATACTACTGATGATTTTTGATTTGTTCCATCATCAGCATAAATTCTATAAAATATTGTAGCACCTTCAGGTTGACCTGGCATTTCACCTATAAAGTAATTACCCACGTCTGACATCGAAACCTCATTTACCAAATCATTATAAGTAGACCCCCAAAGTATTTTTGCTTCTGATACATTTCCAGAAGATGAGACTATTTCAGCACTAATTTGAAGTGGAGTATTGGAAACCACTATTTCTGTTTCTAAGCTAATATTATCAATGGAGATTGGATTTAATGTTCCATCTCCCCATATGAGGTTTATCCACTCAGGGTTGTCTATAAATGGATTTCTGTTATTCTGAAAAGACTCAATTACATTATTTCTATTGCGCTCAAAGTCATCAGGCGGATCCATTTGATTCCATTGAACTAATGTGGTTAACTTGCCATGCTGAGCATTTGGATATGAATGGTTATTATTAACTACTTCTAAATCTATTTCTCCATCTCCACCTTCGTATCTAGTAGCCATATAAAAAATAATTCTAGCAATATCTCCCTTTACCTCATCTCTTGCTTCCCATGTAGAATCCGTGTAATAACAGTTAGTTGCTATGTCATTTGGAATTCCACCATTATCAAAATCCTTATTCCCCTTAGCGCTATTAACGGCAGCAGCAGATGGTTTAAGATTATGCACATCACTATACATTGGCAACCAGTCTGCAAAATTACCATGAGACTTTGCCCAAACATGTTCTCTATTCAATGTTAGTCCTCCTGTACCATAGTCGCTATTATCATGAGAGAAACCTGTATAAACTTGAATAACATTATCCGGATTAT
>PANC01000028.1 GCA_002708315.1 Lentimicrobiaceae bacterium | reverse complement strand
TACTGGCTACAGACTAGCATCAGCCAATGCGAGTAATCATGGAGATATTGGTGATGGTGGATTGGATTTAAGTTACCAACCTTCAGCAAGCACAACAACAGGTTCAACTGGTGATTATTCCACAGCAATGGGATATGAAACAACCGCAAGTGGAGGTAGTTCAACAGCAATGGGTTCAAACACTACAGCAAGTGGAGGTAGTTCCATAGCAATGGGATATGATACAAAAGCAAGTAGTTTGGGAACTACAGCTATGGGTTTTGGAAGCACAGCAAGTGCTGATATTTCGACAGCAATGGGTAATTATACAACAGCAAGTGGATTAAATTCCACAGCAATGGGTGCAGTAACAGCAGCAAGTGGAAATACTTCCACAGCAATGGGTAATTATACAACAGCAACTGGAGATAATTCCACAGCAATGGGTAATAATACATCAACAAGTGGAGGTAACTCCACAGCAATGGGTTATTTTACAACAGCAAGTGGATTAAATTCCACAGCAATGGGTTCAAATACTACAGCAAGTGATTATTCATCTACTGTTATAGGTCAATACAACTCATCAGGATCAACTGCAACAAGTGCAACTTCATTTGATACATTAGCGCCTGCTTTTGTTATAGGCAACGGAGCTGATGCTGCTAACAAAAGTGATGCTTTTAGCGTTTTATTTAATGGCACAACAAACATTGATGGTAGCGTAACAGCTATATCTTTTACAGGTGATGGATCTGGTCTTACAAATGCAGGAACTGATGATCAGGTATTGCAGAATTTTAATTTTTCCACAGCTGGATCTCTATTAAGTATTGGCATTGAGAATGGTAATGTTGTTAGTGTTAATCTTGCTCCATTACTGGATGATTTAACTACACTTGTAACAGACCTGCAAATTCAGAATGCTATTCAGCAGGATCAGATAGATATTTTGATAGGCCTTGTAACAGACCTGCAGTCTCAAAACATGGTTCAGCAAGAACAGATAGATGATTTAATAGACAGGATGATAGTACGAGAAAATTGTGCTTGTGATCCTGTTGTGGGTATTGGTGATAACACTCCAGATACAGAGGAGGCTTATCTCATGCAAAATGTACCTAATCCATTCAAAAGTAGCACTAAGATAGGTTACTTTGTTCCTTATAGTAGCTCTAATGCATACATAGTTATCAGTTCCATAACAGGGCAGATAATTCAGAATATTTCATTGAATAGCTTTGGAGAAGGTTCCATAGATGTGGATAAGTCTAACATGTCAAACTCAACTTATTATTACTCTTTATTTGTTGACGGCAGAAGGATAGAAACAAAAAAGATGATAGCTAAATGGTAGAAAGGATAGTTTTATTGCTGTGCCATGTGGCTCATAATGTATTTCCAAAATAGGAAGAAGATTATAGATTTTGTGTAAGATTATATTAAATAGGTTTGTAGTTTAGGATTGTTTTTGCTTTGGAAATATCAGAGTTTGAAACATCGTCAGTGATTGTAAAAGATTCATACCATAATTCTTTATTTGTGTCTATTGATAGCTTTATAGCACTTAGTGCATTATCAATATTAAGAGAAATTCCTTCAAGTCTCCATGTTTCTCCTCGCTTCGGACCTATTGGTCCTAACCTTAGAATTATTACCTGAAATTTTTTAGTTATGCCATAATTTGCAAGAACTTGCTCAGCAACAACCTTACTTGTTGAGTATGAAATGCAAGAAGTATCACATTTTAACTTTCCTTTAATTTGAGTTAGAATAGGGTTGCTTTCTGATAATGGAAGTTTATAAGGTATGCCTTCTTCGAATCCATAAAAACTGGTAGAACTCGTAAAGATTAATTTTTTTATATCACATTCAAGGCACGCCTGCGCAACATTAAAAGTACCGAGGCAATTTATATTAAAATAATCTGGATAATCTTTTCCTAAATATGGTCCTCTTACTGCTGCAATATGAACAACAATATCGCATCCTTTCATATCTTCCTTAAGCTGCTCAAAATTCAGAATATCTTTATTATTGGCTATATCATATTTTATAATTTCATGTGTATTTGACAAGAGACTAACAAGTTCATTGCCTACATACCCTGAACTACCGGTAATTAATATTTTCATAAATGTTTAATAATGGTTAAAAATAAAAAAAGTTTCTTAAAATGGGTTTGATGTAAGTTTAGTTTAATGTTGTTTATAATGGTAATTGTTATAATTAGGTCAAGCTTCAGTTAATTTAAGCAATAAAATAAATTGTTTGTTAAGGAACTTTAGCTTTAACTATAGTAAGAGTTGGTTTGTATTATTTATGGAATAAGTTGAAAAAAATTGTAGTTTTGGTTTTATAGCATTTAAAAATAAACAAAATGAATACTTCAAATCTAATGACAAATAAATTGGTAAGAATATTGCCATCATTCATGTTAGTTCTGTTTTTATTTTCAAACATGGCCTGTAAAAAGGACAAAGATTCTAGTAATTCAGGGGACGACATAAATAGCGAAGATCCGGAGAGTTACGTTATTACTATTATCAACAAATCGGGGAGTCCTATATACGTATATGATTGGGATGGCACTTTAAACCCTGCAGTACAAACAAAACCTGTAACGGCAGGAAATCCATTAACTGGGGATACACTATCGATAACAATGAAGACCTGCCAGGAACCATCAAATAAAAATGGGAGGAGAATTTACTTCTCTGATAAAGAACTTAAGAAAAGCCTTGATGCAACAACATCCCCTGACCTCCCTGATGTGTTTAACTATAACCGTGATGCGAATGTTCAATATTCCTTTTTAGAATATATGATAGATAATAATGATAGTACTTATACTGTCGATATATCCTATATTGATGGATATTCATATCCCTTAACATATAAATTTTCCAATTTAGGAACATATACAGATGCTGAAGAAGACCATGAGTATGGTTTTACAAGTTTGCCAGATCTAAAAGCAGCCTTAGAAGATAAGGCAGATTATGCATGGCATGCTCTTATATGGCCTGATACTGTGGTATGCAAATGGAATAGCAGTAGCTATCCTTATGGTATGGGCAGAATAATAGGACCAAATAAAGTTTGGACTCAGATGCCTCATGATACTTTAAATGGTAATAATGTTCCTGAAAGCTACTTAGCATTTATTATATCTCTCCCGGCCAATGGAAATCAGCTCTTTGGAGAAAATGAATCTAATTTTAATGGTTGGGAACAGTGGGCACCCTCTCATAAGCCTACTAGCCCATCAAGCACAGGTTATGTGCAAGCTCTCCAATCCGTTGCAACTGCAGATAAAAATGGTAAATATGGTTTTTTCTGTTATCCGAATGATGATGGTCAGTTCACCAAATTGCCTGCATCAGCAATCTGCACAGTAACAGTTTATTCCATTTCAGGTGGAAATTAATATTAACAAACATAATATTGCCGTTTTAAAAACAAAAAGGGAAGCGTTATATAGTCATACCTTTACTAATCTATTAAATATGAAAGAAATGAACACAATTATAAAATCAACAAATATATTAGTTATAGCAATTTTAATAGGATTAATTCTATTCTGTAATCCAGTTTTTTCTCAGAAGCACGGGTCTGCAGATACAACTAGTGTAGGATTGCTTGAGCATTCGCATATTGTGAAAGAATTAGAAGACCTATTGAATAAAGATTCAGAAATGGAAAAAGCATTATTGGCTTCTTTAAATGTTGCTGTTAAATCGGCTAAAAATAATTTGAATAAGGATTTGTACAAGGTTACAGATCGTGTCTTTCAGGGAAATGGTTGGCCCATAACCATTAATGCCTACTTGAATTACCTGGAATTATACGCACGTTTAATTCCAAATGAAAAAAATGATCCTCAATATCCAGATGGTTGGAAGAGTAATGGAAAACAAAACGGATATAACCAGAAGGTATACGACCTTTTATGTCAATTTTATTGGTTGGTGAATCAAGAATTGCCTGCCTCGAGTCAAACAATGCAAAGTTTTGAAGAATTTGCTTCTTGGCTTGATAAATTCGCTAAAACATGGGGGACTTTTCTTGACACTAAGGCTTCATTGACTAAAGAAACCTTGAACTCATTTAAATATGACCCAATGTATAATTTTCCACTCTATGCTGACTCGCAAAAAAGTTGGGATACTTTCAATCAGTTTTTTTATAGAGAGTTTAACCAATCAGCCGAAGGAACAGGAATAACTCCATTGCGACCAATCGCTGAACCCACTAATAACCAAACAATTGTTGCTCCGGCAGACTGCACATTCAAAAAAGACTATCTGATAGACGACTTTGGTAATGTATTGGATGAGAATGGAAATGAAACAACTATTACTTTTAAAAAAACACATACAATTGGCACGATTGCTGATATCTTGGGAGGAAGTAGTTATGCTAAAGACTTTTATGGCGGAACTTTTGTGCATTATTTTCTTAGCCCTTTTGATTATCATCGTTTTCACACATCAGTTGGAGGGAAAGTAGTGAAAATTGAAGCTGTTCAAAGTAAAGTATATTTAGATGTAAACATAACTGATGACGGACAATGGGATGCTCCTGATGGAGGTGAAAATGGCTATGAATTTACTCAATCCCGCGGTATAATTATTTTGGATGCTGGCCCAGTTGTCGGAAAAATAGCTATTATTCCAATAGGTATGGCACAAGTTTCAGGTGTAGACATGTATACTAAACTTGAGGGAAAGACTGTTCAAAAAGGGCAGGAGTTTGGAAAGTTTAGATTTGGAGGATCTGATATTATATTACTGTTTGAAAATACACCTAACCTGTATCTTTTCAAAAAAGACCCATCACACAAGCCGATTCATTTTCAGTACGGGCAAACTGTAAGTTATTGGAATTACACAAGTGAAGATTAGGTTTAGTTTTGATTTATAAACTTCACTTTTTAAATGGGTAGGTTTGTTTTATAATTGGCAATTGTTAACTAATAGTTAAAAAGAAAAAACCCCACAAGAGTGAGGTTTTAAGGGGTTTATTTATAGTTTTACTATTATAAACTATAAGTATGTGCGGAGAGAGGGGGATTCGAACCCCCGGTACCCGTTATAGGCACGCCAGTTTAGCAAACTGGTGGTTTCAGCCACTCACCCACCTCTCCGAAAAATGGATTGCAAAAGTAACTATTTGTTTTTATTTTGCAATATATTTTTTCAATAAAACATCTTTTAAAAATATAATTTGCAACAGAAGTCAGAAAATACAAACAAAATACTCCAAATGAAATTAAGCTACGCATAACATTAAGTACAATGTATCGTTTGCATATTATTAAGAATGGGTTTAAATAGAAATAAATACCCAGTATTAGGTATTTTATTTTCTGAAAAACTCGTAAATTTGCGACCTAAAATTATTCTAAATTGAAAACGGGCATATTAGCTAAAGTATTGAGAAAATTATTGGTGTCATTTATGTCACTGGCATTTTTCTATTTGATCATAGGCGACCTTATTATTTTTCATCAACGGGCTATTTTCAATTATGATGCGTATGCTGATCATCCCCTTAATAAACCGGGTGATAAAAATGATAAATCCAAAGTATACAAGGTTAAAGATAAAAAGAAGAAATCATTTATCTCTAATTTAACTTTTGTATCTGAAATAGTAGACATAATCATAAAGCCATACTTTAGTTATGATAGTTATGAGATAGCTTTGCTGTTTGATTTCAATATCATTGATGGATTATTTACTTCGCATAGACGCAGAGGCCCTCCTGTATTATAATTTCTTATTAAGTACTATTTTATTTTATGCTATCTACTTTGATGGTAGCATAATATTATTTCTGATTGTATGCTATTTCTATAAATAGCTCGGTTGGATTATTACATTATATAAATTATAATATAAAGAATTATTAAGATGAAAAATTTTTTATCGATTATTGCTATAGTTGCAATTATAAGCTTCAACAACTTAGAGGTGTTTTCGACTAACCCAGATACTCTTAGTATGAATCCAGGTTATGCCTCGGATATATTTTATAGTATGAGCCAAGGTGAGGTCTTAAATACGCCACGCTCTGGTTGGGAGATGGCTTTTTATACCTCTGCTTTTAGCGCAGGAATCATTATTAACGATGGTAGTGGTGTTGAATTATATGCCTACCCAAATGGCGACACATCTGCTTGGGCATCGATGGATACCACAGGCCTTTCCTCTTGGTCACCTCTATACAACAGTCCAACAGATTGGGAAGATGGTGCTTTTAATAGGTTAGCCCAAGGGCATCCTGATTACGGTTGGGGTGTATATAATATGATAACTCACAACATAGTTGGAGATTCATTATATGTTATTAAAACTGAGGATGGGTCATTTAAAAAACTTTGGATAGTTGACAAAATGTCTGCTGACAATATTTATAATATCCGTTTTGCAGATCTTGATGGTGCAAATCAAGTGGACCAATCAATAGATGTGAAGCCATTCATATCAAAAAATTTTATTTATTACTCCATTACAAATGACGAACTTTTAGACAGAGAGCCATCAGAATCATGGGATATACTCTTTACAAAATACATTGACCTTACCCCAACTTCAAGTGGTGAATTGGTTGAATACCTTGTAACAGGTGTAACAAGTAACGTTGGTTTACATGCTAATAAGTTTACCGGGGTGGGACCTAATTATGATGATTGGATATCCAAACCTTTTGATTCATTGAAAAATACCATTGGGTATGACTGGAAATCATTTGACATGCAAGCATTTTCATGGGTTGTAGATGATTCAATAGCATTCTTCATTAGGAATGGTAATGATGATGTTTATAAACTGGTTTTTACATATTGGCAAGGTTCATCAACTGGTGTATTTGCCATGAACAAGTCTATTGTTTCTTCTTCAAGTATTCAAGATGATGTTATAACCATGAATAATCTAACAATATATCCTAATCCATCTGTTGGTTATGTTAATATTAAAGTAGCTAATAATGATAATTTCAATGGACAAGTAGTCCTAACTGATATATCAGGTAGGATGGTTTATGAATCTGAAATTAATGGTAACCATCAAATAAATACCAGTGGATTTAACACAGGTATGTATTTTATAACTGTTTCTAACTCACAATTGAAAGAAACATCTAGACTTATTGTAAAGTAGAAATACTTTAACCAAAACAAATTACCTGCTGCGGTATATCCGCAGTAGGTTTTTCATTAAATGGACACTTTAATGAGGGCCTTATTTAAGGGTATTTTCATTTTTCTTTTTCTGTCTGTTCATTTGTTATCAATTGCTCAGCAGTCAACTGTTGCTGTGTATAATGATATTAATGATGATCCAGTAGCTTTTGCTAATATTGTATTTACCCCATTTAATAACAACACAATAATTTCTGGTTATGTAACAGATATCAATGGAAAGGTTGATGTTGCAGTAGATGAGAGTTGTTTAATTAAACTCTCTTATGTTGGCTTTAAGGATTATACTGACACAATACATCCCGGAGAAAACAAAATCATATATCTGAGTTCAATCTCATACAATATGGATGAAGTTGTTGTAACTGGCCAATACAGTAAATCACGTCAGGATAAGTCCATATATAAAGTTCAGGTAATTAATTCCAATGAGATACAGCATCGAGGTGCTGTAAATTTAAAGGAGATGCTTTCTACGGAACTTAATGTTCGTACTAGTCAAGATAATGCTCTTGGCTCATCTTTAAAGATGCAAGGTTTAGGTGGTGAACATGTGAAGTTCCTAATAGATGGAGTTCCAGTGATAGGTAGAGAAAACGGAAATATTGATTTAGATCAATTAAATTTACAAAATATTGACCACATTGAAATTATAAATGGCCCAATGTCTGTTGCATATGGTAGTAATGCTTTGGCTGGAGTTATTAATATAATAACTAAGTCGCCAGATAGGTTACTTTACTCATCGAATCTAGATGGGTACTATGAATCAGTTGGAGTTTACAACTTGAATATGGCCGTTACCGGCAGAGCCAAAAGAAATTCTTTTGGATTTACTGGTGGTAGGAATTTTTTCGATGGTTTTCAAGCGCCTGGAACAAGTTGGGCTCAAAGATGGAAGCCAAGAGAACAATGGAATTTTTCAGGTGACTATAAGTATAACTGGGATAATACTCAAATAAACCTTGGTGCTACATATTTTAACCAGGAATTACGTGACAATGGGATATTGATGCCTCCCTACTATGAGAAAAGAATTGATAAGTACTACTTTACACAGAGGCTGGTCATCAAATCCAACGTTAAATATGAATTTGATTCAAAGTCGCGTATTAATGCAATTGCCTCATATTCAAGATATCATAAGATTAGAAATGTATATCTTAATGACCTAACCATACTAGATAAAACTCTTGTGCCCGGTGAACAAGATACCACCAAGTTTGGTGATATTTTACTTAGGGCTGACTATAGTTATGGCAATGAATTTAGTAAATTTAAGTTTCAGGCCGGTGTTGATCTAAACTCTGAAAAGGGATCAGGAAAACGTATAAAAGATAATGAGCAAATTATAGGTGATTATGCTTTGTTTACTAGTTTTAACTATACACCAGTTAAAGTTCTAAATATACAGCCTGGCTTGAGATTAATTTATAATACAAAATTCAAAGCTCCTGTTGTATATTCCATAAATGTAAAGTATGATTTAAGTGAATCTGTTTCTATTAGAGCATCTGTTGCTAGTGGTTTTCGTGCGCCATCATTGAAGGAGTTATATTTAAACTTTGTTGATGTAAATCATGACATTCAGGGTAACGAAAACCTACAGGCTGAAACATCTATTAGTTCTAATCTGCTATTGCAATATAACAGTTCACCAAGTAGGGGATATGTATGGGGAATTGAGATGAACTTATTCAACAATAATATCAAGGATAATATTCAATTAATACCCCAGGGAACCACTTCAATTTTTTATACCTATGTAAATGTCAATAGATATTTGACCAGAGGTATGGAAATAAATTTTAATAATAAAGTATATCCTTGGCTTACTGTAAAATTTGGATTTACATATACTGGACAGAAAATAGATTATGATGGGCTGGTTGATTCTAATTTTGAGTACTATACTGGTTTTAATACGGTTGCAAGCTACAATGTTCAAAGATGGAACACCACATTCTCACTTTACTATAAGTATAATGGAAAATACCCACAACTATATTTCATTGGTCTAGAAGAAACACCAGAGATATTGTACATGGAGCCATATAATACCCTTGATGTTACCATTGGTAAATGGTTTTGGAAACGGAGAATTAATCTTCAAATAGGTGCCAAGAATTTATTCAATAATACTAATGTTAATGTAACTGGTGCTTCACAGGGAGGAGTGCATACAGGTGGTGCTGGAAGCCAGTCTGTTAATTGGGGTAGAACATTTTTTACACGCCTTCAAATAACCATAAATAAATAATGATTAAAAACATTGCATACATAATTATATTGTCTATTCTATCATCCTCTTGTTTTAAGAAAGATGAGGTAACCGATCCACATTTGCCTGGTGATATTACAACTGTAGTAGTGCCAATGACTATGTATTATACAAATCAAGTTTATGTTGATCTTGAAGACACAGATTTTACTTCAATTAATAATAGATCTGACTTTGATCTTAACTTTTCTTGTGATGATACTTCGTCGGTGATAAGATTGAATACAGCTAATTTTGGCTTAGCAGCAATTACTGAGTTTGAAGATTTTGAATCTGTAACTGATACATCAGGTCTTAATTGGAAATTTGATGGATCAACAGGCGACCTAGATTCATTAGCATTTGATAATTGGATTACAATAACCAATGGAGATACATCATTTTCGAAAAAGGTTTGGGTTATGAACAGGGGCATAAGCTCTTTGGGCATTCAACTAGGGTTGAAGAAATTAAAATTCACGGGTTTAGTGGGAGATAAATTCTATTTCACTCATTGTAAGATGGATAATTCTGATTTAACTAATGCTGTTGTGGAGAAAAATCCAGAGCACATAAATACCCAGTACTCTTTTGAAGAAATGTTACAAAAGCAAATAGAACCCAACTATAATGATTGGGACTTGATTTTCACACAGTACACAACTATGTTGTATACTACAGATGGCCAAGCTTATCCATATTTAGTTACTGGCGTAATGCAGAAATATGATATGTTATCTGTTGCATTGGACACAACATTAGCTTTCTCAGACATTAATCTTTCAGATACACTACTAATGGATTTTTCTCTAAACTTTGATAAGATTGGTTATGATTGGAAAGAGCTAATAGGGGATGTAAATACAGGTAATATCAGTTACGAAACCAAGCTAAATTACAACTACATAATCAGAGATGAGCAGTTAGCTTACTACAAACTAAGGTTTATTAGTTTTTATAACCCTGAAACGGGAGAAAAGGGTTACCCAACATTCGAATATCAAAGATTGTAAGAATGTTTATTTCCATTTCTTTTTTTAATTAAAACTTAATTCTAGGGTTTTATTTTATTAATGATCATGAAATGTCTCCATTAATTTGTTAATAAGTTCTTAAAGTCAAAATATTTATAATTTTACTCCGTTTAAACTGCTTACAATTAGAAAATCAAACTGTGAGACTCTTAATCAAAATTATATTACCAGCCTTTATACTTTTGGCTTTATTCTTTAGTATTAGAACATTTTTCCCAAAGTACAGTGTGCAATTAATTTTTATGTTGGTAATAGTCGCAGCAGATTTTTACCTCTGGTCGTCTCTTAAGAAACAGGTGTTTAACTATAGATATTGGCTAAGGGTTTTAATTATTGCTGTTTATTGGTTCCCTCTGCTATTATTGTTGGTAATAATTGTTGGCTCTCTGGTAAAACCAGTTCTATTATGGAATGACGCCATACGTACTTACATGGTTGGTACAGTTATGATATTTTATTCTGCCAAGCTTATTCCAATTTTATTTTTAATCCTAGCAGATGTAATTAGAGGAATTCAAAAGCTTGTACATCTTTCAAGTAGAAATAATAGGGTTGAAGTTATAAATGGTGGAAATGATAACTATGAGATAACAAGAAGTAAGTTTCTGCAGTACACGGGTTTTGTTACTGGTGGACTGATTTTGGGAACCATGTTTACCGGGATGCTAAAATGGGTGTACGAGTTCAAAATCCATAAAGAAAAGATAGCTTTTAAAAATCTTCCAAAGAAATTTAATAACCTTAAAATTGTTCAAATATCTGATCTGCATCTTGGAAGCTGGGCTTCAAAAAAGCCCTTGCAAAGAGCAGTTGATATTATAAATGAGCTTGAACCAGACCTAATTTTCTTTACCGGTGACTTAGTAAATTATGCCACCAAAGAAGCATATGGTTTTGAACAAGTTCTATCACAGCTTAAAGCTAAGTTGGGAATCTATGCTGTTCTCGGGAACCATGATTATGGTGATTATGTTGCGTGGCCATCAGAACAGGCAAAGAAAGATAACATGATAGATTTATATCAATACTATAGATCACTTGGATGGAACTTGCTAAATAATGAAAACCAAATACTAAATTCAAGTGATGGTAGCATAGCTGTTGTGGGAGTTGAGAACTGGGGTGCCAGTAATAGGTTTCCAAAATATGGAGACTTGGATAAAGCCATGAAGGGTTCAGAAGACGCTGATGTTAAGATCCTTTTAACTCATGATCCTTCACATTGGGAAAAGGTAGTAATACCAGGAAATTATGATATTGATTTATCTCTTTCAGGTCACACTCACGGGTTTCAATTTGGCATAGAAACCAAAGAAATAAAATGGAGTCCTGCAAAATATATGTATAAACAATGGGCAGGTTTATATGAAGATGATGAAAAGTTGGGAAGGTATATATATGTGAATAGAGGTTTGGGCTCAATAGGTTATCCGGGCAGAATAGGTATACTTCCAGAGATTACATTTATTGAGCTAGAAAGTTAACTCACATTACTGTTGCCTGACTTACCAATTACAACCCTTTCATACTTCAAATATTCAGCTTTTCATGTTCTGTTGTTGGTTTACTATTTTAATATCTTTGCCTCACTAAAATATATACCATGGCATTCATTAATTCATTTGAAAAAGAGGGTAATTATTTATTTAGACATCGCGGAGAGATTCCTGTAATCTTATTTGTGTTGGCAATACCTGTTGTTTTTTTCACACCAATAGGAACCATCAGTGAAAAATGGCTCAATCTTATAACATGGGGAGCTATTTCTATTAGTGTTTTAGGCTTCGTTATTAGAGCAATAGCAATAGCAACAACTCCCAAAGGAACCTCTGGTAGAAATACCAAGGAAGGTCAAGTTGCAGAGACCTTAAATACCACTGGAATATACTCTATGGTGAGGCATCCACTATATTTGGGAAACTATTTTATGTGGATTGGAATTGTTATTTATACCTTTAATTTTTCTTTTGTGATAATTGTAACTCTAGCTTTTTGGCTTTATTATGAGCGTATTATGTTTGCTGAAGAAAGGTTTTTAGAACGTAAATTTGGTGATAGTTACATGGATTGGGCCAATAGAACACCAGGCTTCATACCAGGGTTTAGTAATTATGTTTCCAATGTTGTACCATTTTCATTTAGAAGTGTTCTTAGAAGAGAATATTCAGGTATTCTAGCTACTGTTGTTGGCTTTACCTTTATTGATGACATAAGACGATATTTTGAAACTGAAGAATTCATTTTATATACTCCATGGCATTATGCGGTTATGGCCTCCCTGGTGGTGGTTATAATTCTAAGGTCATTTAAACATTATACCTCCGTTTTACAAGAGGAAGGTAGATCCTAGATATTTAACTTACTTGCCTAAAATTCAAACTCTTAATCCAATGGAGATTATTTGATTATTTTGTTTGTATATTTGGGTTATAATATATTAGCATAATGAAGAAGATTATCGTGCTTGGTGCTGGTTTAGTAGGCCTTCCCATGGCAAAAGACCTAGCAAAAGATTCCAATTTTGAAGTTTCACTAGCTGACATCAATAAAGATAAGCTAGCTAGTGTAAAAGATAAAAACATTAATACTATTCGGGAAGATCTGAGTAGCCGTGAATTAATAACATCACTAGTTAAACCATTTGATTTTGTGGTAAATGCTGTTCCTGGTTTTATGGGGTTTGAAACTTTAAAAAGATGTATACAAGCCGGAAAGGATACAATTGATATAGCTTTCTACCCAGAGGATGTTTTTGACTTAGCAGACTTGGCTAAGGAAAAAGGTGTGAGGGTAATTTGCGATATTGGAGTAGCTCCTGGTATGAGTAATCTGCTTACGGGGCATGCTGCTTCCAAATTAGATAGAGTTGATAATGTTGAGATTTACGTTGGCGGTTTGCCAAAGTTGCGCACAAAGCCCTGGGAATATAAAGCCGTCTTTTCACCAACGGATATTATTGAAGAATATACCCGTCCAGCGCGTATAGTAAGAAATGGTAAAATAATTACTGTTGATCCATTGACGGAAAATGAGCTACTTGAATTTGGTAAAGTTGGTACACTTGAAGCATTTAATAGTGATGGATTGAGATCTTTGCTTTTTACCATAAAAGCAGAGAATATGGTTGAGAAGACTCTTCGTTACCCTGGATATGCTGAAAAGATTAAACTATTCAATGAAAATGGCTTTTTCTCAAATGAAAAAATAAATATTAGTGGAAATATGGTATCTCCACTTGACTTTACATCAAAACTATTATTTGATAGTTGGAAATTGGATAATGGTGAAGAGGATTTAACAATAATGAGAATTATAGTTGATGGAGAAGCTGGTGGTGAAAAACTAAGGTATACATTTGACCTTTATGATGAATACTGTCATGATACCGGTATTCATTCGATGGCAAGAACAACGGGATATACTGCTACCACTGCATTGAGGCTGCTTGCTGAGAATATATATATGGAAACAGGAATAACACTTGGTGAAAAATTGGGTGAACACGATTCAGTGGTAGAATTTATGTTAGAGGGCTTAAGGCAAAGGGGAGTTAATTATGAATCAAAAATAGATATAATATAATCCGTAAATACTAGTATATTATTGTAGTTCAAGTGAAGTATTAATTATGATAGATCAACCAAAAAAATTTGGATCCTTTGCAGGAGTGTTTACACCTTCTATCCTCACAATACTTGGTGTAATAATGTACCTAAGGTTAGGGTGGGTTGTTGGAGTGGCTGGTATTGCAGGAGCGATTGCAATTATATTACTTGCTCATGTAATCTCTTTTACAACAGGTTTAAGTGTGTCTTCAATAGCCACCGACAAGAAAATAAAAGCTGGCGGTATATATTATATACTCAGCCGGTCTCTAGGACTACCAATGGGTGGCTCAATTGGTATTACTTTATTCATTGGAACAGCGCTTAGTATTGCCTTATACATAGTGGGGTTTTCTGAAAATTTTCTATCCCTTAATCTAATAACTAATTTATTGGATATTACTGAAGTTAGTCTCAACCACATAAGAGTTACTGGTTCAATAGTACTAGTATTATTGGTTGTAATAGCCATGGTGAGTACAAATGCCGCGATTAAGACTCAATTTATAATTCTTGGTGCTATTGTGCTGTCTCTGGTTTCAATTGTATTTGGTATAACATTATTTACACCCGATATTTCAAATGTAGAATCAATGATTTCCACTCCTCAACGAGAGTTTTCCTTTGTGGAAATATTTGCCATATTCTTTCCTGCTGTAACCGGATTTACAGCTGGGATAGCAATGTCAGGTGACTTAAAGGATCCCAAGAAAGATATTCCCATGGGAACAATGATATCCATAGTTGTTGGATTTATTATATACATGGCACTTGCAATGATATTTTACTATGGTGTTGATGAGGAGCTTCTGAAAAGTGACTATAATTTTTTGATTACAGTGTCATGGATACCATTTCTTGTTATAGCCGGAATTTGGGGTGCTACATTGTCATCAGCACTTGGAGGTATCCTTGGAGGCCCTAGGATCCTTCAAGCAGTTGCTCAGGACAAGATACTTCCCAGATTACTTTCTGTTGGCCATGGTAAGAATAATGAACCCCGCAATGCTCTAATTTTTACTTTTATTCTCGCTGAATTGGGAATTCTAATAGGTGATTTAAATGTTATTGCAGGAGTAGTTTCTATGTTCTATCTGACTGCTTATGGCTTTATAAATATTTCATTTGCGCTTGAAAAATGGGCAAGTACTGATTTCCGTCCTTCATTTAATATACCCATGTGGGTTGGTATACTGGGCTTTGTAGCTACCTTCTTTGTTATGATTCAACTCGATGTCATATCTATGTTAGGTGCATTTCTTATTCTGATATTAATTTATTACTTAATACGAAAGAAACAGCTTAGTCTTGCAATGGGTGATGTTTGGCAAAGTGTATGGGCATCAATACTTCGTTCAATGCTAACCAAAATGGATCAAAAACAATTGGATGAGAGAAACTGGCGTGCAAACATACTATTGTTTAGTGGTGGTAAGAGCAGTAGGCCTCATCTAATTGAATTTGCCAAGTCATTGGTTGGACAACATGGTTTGATATCAAACTTTGATTTAATACCAAATGATACATCTAAGGTGCTCTTCCCAAGACATATGCAATCCATCCCAGAGGATGAAATGAGTGGGGATGAGGGCATATTTTCAAGAAGACAGGAATGCAGTAATATTTATGATGGCATGAAAAGTATTGCTGCTACATATGGGTTCTCAGGAGTTGAGCCAAATACTGTTATGCTCGGCTGGGCCAGAAAAACGGAGGATCCAGTGGGGTTTGCTAAATTACTTAAGTATTTTAGTGAGCTTGATCTTAACATTGTGCTTTTGGACCATGATTCAATTAAATTATTTGGAGAATACAAACAAATAGACATTTGGTGGCGTGGAGGATCAAACAATGGTAACCTGGTATTATCATTAATTAAGTTTCTCAGGTTATCATACGAATGGCGAAACGTTACGGCCAGGCTTATGATAATTAATAATGATGAAGAAAGAGAAAGTAGTATAGTTAGAGATGCAAAGCATGTATTGGATAATATGAGGATTAAAGCCGAAATCCAAATTGTTAATAATAGTGAGCAACTGCCTGTTAATCAGGTTATAAAATCCGAGTCAAAGGATGCAGATTTAATTTTTTTAGGCCTTGCAGATGTGCAGGAGGGAAGAGAAATGGAATTCATCGAAAGGGCTGACTATCTCTACAAGGATTTGGGAACCATTGCACTTGTTAAGGCCTCATCATTTTTTAAAGAACTTCACATAGGAATATAGCTTGTATTATTTTTAGCACATATATGTATTGCAATTGGTAACATATTAACCATTTATGATATAATTTCAGACTCGAAATGGATTATGAAAAAATAACTAATAAAGATATCGATAAAGTAAACTCATAAGGATGAAACAAACCCCAATAAATTTTGATATAGTAAGTAACAAGATTATCGAAAGTGGTATACAATCAGTGGGAAAAGCTTCCATAAGAGAGATAAAGAAACTCGTTGATAATATAGAAAATGCAACTGGAGATAAATATATAAGAATGGAAATGGGTGTGCCAGGTCTACCACCTCTTGAAGTTGGTGTGCAAGGTCAAATCGATGCATTAAAGAAAGGGGTTGCCTCAATATATCCAGATATTTCTGGAATTAAACCTCTTAAGCATGAGATTAGTCGCTTTGTTAAGATGTTTATGGACATTGATGTAGAAGAAGAAGGGTGCATTCCAACTGTTGGCTCAATGCAAGGCGGATTTGCTGCATTTCTTATTCTAAGCCGTATACATAAGAATAGAGATACTACTCTTTTTATTGATCCTGGTTTTCCAGTGCATAAAATGCAACACCGATTGCTAGGATTAAAATATGATAGTTTTGATGTTTATAACTATCGCGGTGAAGCCCTCAAAGACAAACTTGAGTCACACTTCAAAACAGGAAAAATACATTCCATAATCTATTCTAATCCAAATAATCCCTCTTGGATTTGTTTTAAAGATGAAGAGCTTAAAATAATTGGAGAGTTAGCTACTAAATATGATGTTGTGGTAATGGAGGACCTTGCATACTTTGGAATGGACTTTCGTAAGGATTATTCAAATCCAGGAGTTCCACCATATCAACCTAGTGTAGCTAACTATACTGATAACTATATTTTGTTTATTTCCAGCTCCAAAAAGTTTAGTTATGCGGGCGAACGTATTGGTATGATGGTTATCTCAGATGTACTATATGCGAGTAAATTTGAAAACCTATTAAATCATTATCCATCAGAAAAATTTGGATATGCCATGGTGTTTGGAACAATGTACCCATTGAGTTCAGGGACTTCACATTCAGCTCAATATGGGCTATTGGCAATGCTTAAGGCCGTAAATGATGGAGAACTAGATTTTATTGAGGAGGTAAAGGACTATGGAAAAAAGGCCGAGCTTATGAAGAATATCTTCATTAATAATGGGTTTGAAATTGTATATCATACTGATATTGATGAACCAATTGCACACGGCTTCTATTTTACATTTTCATATCCTGGTATGACTGCTGAAGTGCTACTGGATAAATTGATTTATTATGGCATTAGCGCCATCTCATTGCTTATAACTGGAAGTGAAAGAGAGGAAGGAATACGTGCATGTACCTCACTAATAAAATATGAACAAATGACAGATCTAGAATCAAGGTTATCTGCATTTCAACAAAATCATCCCATATCTTAGCCAAATGACATATGATTAACTTCAGGTTTTATTTAGTTGGTAACCTATATTTATACATTCCACAAAGACACATGTGCACTAAGTAGTTTTCGGTAGTAAAATATTATTAGGCAATTGTATCACTATTATGTTATTGATTATAAAGTTAGAGGTGGTTGATTGTGATAAAAAAGATATAAACTATGCCTTTTGGCCTATTCTAGGATATTTCCCTTAACTTTACCAATGTTATCATACCACAATTTAATTCGTCGTGAATATGACTTTCGGAGAAAGGGTACTTGATTACTATGGAAATCTACAAATCAAAAATAAACTGCCCCAGGGGGTTGAAGTTCTCAATCCATATTTGGATGATGAAGTAATGAAACTTTGTAAGATTTTTTATGATAAATATTATAATGATGATAGAGGTAGAGTTTTCATCGTTGGTATAAACCCTGGTAGATTTGGAGCAGGAATTACCGGAATTCCATTTACTGACCCCGTAGTTTTAGAGAAAAATTGTAGAATATCTAATGATCTTGAGAAACGTAAAGAGCTTTCATCCGAGTTTATATACAGACTTATTGATCAAATGGGAGGGCCAGATCACTTTTATAAGCATTTCTACATTGGAAGCGTAAGTTCACTTGGTTTCGTAAAAGACAATAAGAATTATAATTATTATGATTCGAAAGACTTGCGGAATGCTCTTAAAAGCACTATAATTTCGAATTTAGTTGATCAAATAGGCTTGGGTGTAAATTCAAGAAAATGTTATTGTCTCGGTCAAGGTAAAAATTATGAATATTTGACTTTACTAAATATCGAATTAAAACTTTTTGATCAAATAATTCCACTTCCACACCCTAGATGGGTAATGCAGTACCGTCGAAAGAGGTTACCTGAATTTATAGACCAGGTTGTTGGAAAACTTATATACTGATATACAGCATAATAATGAAGTTTTCATATTCATATTTATACTCATTATAAATTACAATTTCAGGCGTAAATTTATCCCATAAAGCACCTATTTCATCTCTTAAAAACTTACCTTCGTAAGCAAGCTTTATAAAGCTAACCAAATCTATTATGGCAAAAGTAAGAGGTGCACTATTATGTTCGGACTGAGCGATTAAAGTATACAGGGTAAAAGTTTAATGATTAAGCATTCAAAAACCAAATGGTGTATTTTTTTTGTTTCACAAATCAACAGTTGATGATGTTGAGTTTGTAAATCTGGATACTTTAGAATATTGTTCTATGTGGAGACAGAAAAAAATAAAAAATTTCTTCCACTATTTAGAAAATTAGCAGAAACTTATAATTTATAAAAAGGTATACAATGAACGACTTTCGAACAAACTTTGGAGATGCATATTATTCTAATCTCCATGATCTTAGTGAATCTTTATCTGAATCACTTAAGTATTTTAATATTGAAAATATTTATGGTGTTGGTGGAGACTATGCTGTTAATTTATTGGCTGCTTTTGGCGATAAATTTAATATGCGTCCTTCCAGTAATGAAATGCATGCTAGTTTTAGTGCTTGTGGAGCAGCAGAAGTAAATGGGATTGGATGTTGCTTAACTACATATACTGTTGGAAGTTTGCCTTGTATATCAGCTGCAGCTCTTGCAAAAACGGAAGGACTTCCGGTTATTTTTATATCAGGAGCTCCTGGAGAGAGTGAAATAAAGAAAGGTCCTCTTCATCATTCTGTATATTGTAGCCATGATTGGACAGTGGACTTTAATACAGCTCTTAATGCTTTTAAAGCTCTTGGAATAAAAGCTGAGAGATTACAAGGGAATAGAGAAGATAGAAGACCTAGTATTGCAAGTGAACAATTTTATAAATTAATTCTGCATGCCTATACTCACAAGGAACCTGTTTATATTGAAATTCCACGTGATATTGTTTTTACAAAAGTCCAAAGTATAAGTTTACCAAAAAAATTTAACGAAATAGTTGAGGAAAAATTATTATTAGATGGTGCCCAATACATAGCTCAAGAAATATATTCCAAGCTTAAAGTATCTAAAAAACCAGTTTTATATATTGGTGAAAAAGTTAAATCTAATAAAAAACTTATTGATACAATTCAAGAGTTCTGTGAAAAACATAGAATCCCTTATGCAACTAATTTATTCGCAAAAGGTTTAATGGATGATAATAGTGAGTTGAGCTTAAGTTATTATAATGGTGTATTTAGCTCCAAAGCTA
This sequence comes from Lentimicrobiaceae bacterium, assembly GCA_002708315.1. Lineage (GTDB taxonomy): Bacteria > Bacteroidota > Bacteroidia > Bacteroidales > F082. The sequence continues at coordinate 12,080 of PANC01000028.1, read as the reverse complement.
CAAGAGAATACATAGAGAATAAGTCTGATTATATTTTAGAACTGTGTACTGGAATTATTACTCAGGACACTAGTTCAGCATTTGCCACCGGGGAAACTTATATAAACTCTTTTGAAAATAAAACGATTCTAAAAGGTACTTCAACGCAAGGTCTAGATATAATAGAAGTGTTTAAGTATTTGGAAGAGATGGACACTCCTTCATTTAAATTTGAAGAAACCAAGTCAGTAATTAAAACATATGATGGTTCAGATAGCGTTAATTTTTCAAATATATGTGATCTTTTAAATCAACATCAAAGAAATTCTAAAGAGAGTTTTATTTATATTCCTGAAGTTGGAAATTCATTTTTTGCAAGTTTACATCTCGAGACTAAGAAATCATCTTTAATAAGATCATGGGTATCTAATCCATGGTATGCCGCTATGGGTAACTCTATTCCTTATGCTAGATCAATTTGTAATACAATTAACCAAAATAAGTCTGGAGATATTCCTGTTATTATTACAGGGGATGGTGGATTTCATTTTCAATTAAATGAGTTAATTCACTTTCTAAGAGAAGATCTATTTGTGGTTATTATACTTATGAGAAATGATATTTTCCATCTTGGTAAAGGTGGAGACTGTGATATGTATTCATGTAGTGATTCTCGTTTTAATTATAAAAGTTTAATTGAAGCCTATGGCGGTGAGTTTATGCACACTGATAGCGTTGAAGGGTTTAATAAACATTTTAGTCACTGTATAAACAATAAAAAAGGTATTAAATTTATAGAAATCCCTGTAGGAATGGCCGAAGAAGAACAAAGTAAAGAGATTAGGTTATTAAACCTCTACATTAAGGCTAGATCTGGTGACGCTGAAAGTCAGAGGAAATGGAAAGAAATCATATGGGACAAAAATGAAAGCTGAAGACGTTTGAAGAAATAATGGAGATGCAATTAATATGGGTATGTGAAATGTTAAAAAAAATTGCCTAATTTACTGTATGTATTTTCTGAATATCTATTGGGTTATTTAATCAAACATGTGATCTGAGAACTCTTCGGCCCATAATACTAATGATTCCTTCTGATTATTACTTAAAGAAGTTCCTCTATGCATTGCTGTATAAATGGCCATGGGCATTTCATTATCAATTATTACATCTGAAATATCATCAAGGGCACTCGCTTTATCCAGCTTGCTCATATCCTCCCAGTTAGAAAAATTTAACTCATCTCTGGCATGGTTTATATCCCTTACGACTAAAAATGAAACTGGGGCAATGCTAGAATACCATGGATATTTGGTTTCGTTGGAGTGGCAATCGTAACAGGATACTTGTAAAGTGGTTTTGATATCCTCAGGTATCTCCGGATTATTATCTATTAAATCGTTGGGGTTTATGTTGCTCACCTCAGGCAATGATGGCCCGAAAAATTGAAGTATAATGAGACATATAAACAATAATATAGATAGATTCTTAATCATACTTGATAGTTATTCATTGATATATTGTGATGCCATGTTAATTGCCCAGGAGGCTAATTTTTCACCATCTTCATCACTTAGAGACTTGTCAGGGTACTTCTTGAGAAATTTTTTGGGAGGCATCTCATTTTCTTCAATCACATCATGAATTTTATTTAATTTTCCAACACGCTTGCCAATTTTCATGGTTGACAATTTATCGAAATTAAGTTTCATTTTACTCTTTATTGATTTACTATCGTTATTGTGACACCCATAGCATGAATTATTTATTATCTCTTGAATATCATTGGGTATAATATAGTTGACATCAGCTGCCTTGGATGTTTGAATAGTTTTGTTTTTATGGGTAAATGACAAAAAAATAATTGGAAAAAAAGTAATAATCATTATAATCAGAGGATTTCTCATCGTATTTTTCATTTTAATAAAAAAATTGTATTGCCAAAATTAATACTTATTTAAATTTGTCGCAAATAATATTTTGTGGAAAGCATACTAGAATTATTAGACAGTAAGGTTGATTTATATAATAAACCTAGCTTCATTGAAAGTGACCCAATTAGTATTCCTCATCAATACACTCTGAAGGAAGACATAGAAATAAGTGGCTTTTTAACAGCGGTAATAGCATGGGGTAGGAGAACTGCAATAATATCAAAAGCAAATATTTGGATGGAACGTATGGATGATGCGCCTTATGATTTTATTATGAATGCCTCTGATACTGACATGAAACGATTTGAAAAGTTTGTTTATCGGACATTCAATTCCGATGATTGTTTGTTCATTATTACAGCATTGATGGATGTTTATAGAAATAAAGGAGGGCTTGAAACAATAGTGACGGATAATTTCAAACGTTATGGAAATATAAAAGGTGCAATATCTGGAATGCGTAGTTCATTAATGGAAGTAGCTCACCTAAAACGTTCTGAAAAACATATTGCAAATCCAAATTCTGGTTCTGCTGCCAAAAGAATAAATATGTTTCTTCGATGGATGATAAGAGATGACAAATGTGGTGTAGATTTTGGAATATGGAAAAATATTCCAATGTCTGCTTTGATGTGTCCCTTGGATGTTCATTCGGGTAATGTTGCAAGGAAATTGGGTATGTTACATAGAAAGCAAAACGACTGGAAATCTGTTTATGAACTCACATTGCAACTACGAGAACTTGACTCCAACGATCCAGTAAAGTATGACTTTGCGTTATTTGGAATGGGCGTTTTCGAAGGCATTTCATAATTTTTATAATTTAGATGATTAATCAATTTTAAAATGGAAAAGAAAACAATAAAAAGTTCATTGCACTCAATAATATTCGAATCGAATACACCATTGGGTAAACTATTTGACATAGTATTATTGATTGTAATATCATTCTCAGTGGTAATTGTTATAATAGACAGCGTTGAGAGTGTTCACAATAAATATGGTAATCTTTTTCTTTATCTGGAGTGGGTTATTACAATAATATTCACCATTGAGTATGCCCTAAGAATTTATTCATCGTTAAAACCAACGCGCTACATTTTTAGTTTCTATGGCATTATTGATTTACTCTCCATATTGCCGACATACATAAGTTTGATGATAACAGGCACTCATTTTTTAATAGTTATAAGGATGCTAAGGTTGATGAGAATATTTAGAATACTTAAACTCGTTCGCTATGTTAGAGCATCAAATATATTGGCAGAAGCAATTAAAAGTAGCCGTAGAACTATTATAGTATTTTTAGAAGCCATAATTATTATAGTAGTAATAACTGGATCACTCATGTATTTGGTAGAAGGACCAGAAATGGGGTTTACAAGTATTCCCAAATCTATTTATTGGGCTATTGTTACGATAACTACTGTTGGTTATGGGGACATTGCGCCACAAACTGTTCTAGGCCAAACCATAGCATCAATGCTAATGATTGTTGGTTTTGCAATAATTGCTGTTCCAACAAGTATAATTGGTGGAGAAATAATAAAAGGAGAGTTAAATAGAAAATCTAATAAGACGTGCATAGGATGCAACTGCATTGAGCATGATGAGCATGCTAAATACTGCAAACAGTGTGGTAAATATCTTTAACAATTTCGGTTTGAATGATACATGATCTAAAACAAAATTATTAATACAATATTTATAGAATTATAGTTGTACGACTAGTGGTCTTGAGAATGCTTAAAGATTAGTAAATTTATACATAATTTTTTCTATTTTTGCTAGTTATATATAAAATTACTAAAAGATGAAAAACCTTGTAATAATAGTTGCAATTTTGATTTCTGCGTTTGCTGCTAATGCCCAAACACAAAAGAAAGCGAATGGCCCTGAGATATCATTTAAAAAAACTACACATGACTATGGAACCATTGAGATTAATGGTGATGGTACATACAATTTTGAGTTTACCAATACAGGTAATGAACCATTGATTTTATCCAAACCACGTTCTTCATGTGGCTGTACGGTTCCACAATGGCCAAAAGAACCTATATTACCAGGTGAATCAAGTGAAATTAAAGTTACCTACAGTACACGTAAGGCAGGTCCTTTTAATAAAACTGTTACAGTTTACTCAAATTGTAAAAGTAAACCAACAATTTTATTGCGAATAAAGGGAAAGGTTGAAAAAAAGCCTGATGAAGAATTACCAACAAAAAACAATTCGGCGGGTGCTACTCCAATAAATAATTAAGCGGATAATAATCTTGTAACTTACAGGTCATAATCACTAAACATTGGTATATGACCTGTTTTTTATTTAACCAATTAATTACATTGTCATGCCAAATATTTCCAATAAGGGTAGATCGATGCCCGAATCACCCATCAGAAAGCTTGTTCCATTTGCAGAAGGTGCAAAGAAGAGAGGTATAAATGTGCATCATCTTAACATTGGCCAGCCTGATATTGAGACACCACAAGTTGCGTTAAACGCTATTCATAATTTTGGAGATAAAGTAATCCAATATAGTCATTCAGCAGGGATGGCATCTTTTAGAGAAAAACTCACAGGGTACTACAGAACTGTTAATATCAATGTAACCGCAGATGAAATAATAGTTGGTGCCGGAGCATCTGAAGCTTTATTATTTGCCTTTCAATCAATAATGGATCCAGGTGATGAAGTTATTATACCTGAACCCTTTTATGCAAATTATAATGGCTTTGCGAAAAATGCTGGCATTAATATTGTTCCTATATTATCTTCAATAGATACAGGCTTTGCTCTTCCACCCATTGAAGATTTTGTAAATAACATAACACCTCGTACCAAGGCTATATTAATTTGTAATCCAAATAACCCCACTGGATATTTATATTCAAAGGAAGAGCTAGACATACTTAAAGACATAGTAAAAAAGTATGATCTTTATTTAATATCTGATGAGGTCTATAGGGAATTTACATATGATGGTAAGAAGCATTTTTCATGTATGAATTTATCGGGTATCGAGAATAATGTGATACTAATTGATTCAGTATCTAAGCGCTACAGTGCTTGTGGTGTAAGAATAGGATGGCTTATTTCAAAAAACAAGGACGTGGTTGCTTCTGCTTTAAAGTTTGCTCAAGCTAGATTAAGTCCGCCAACTTTAGGTCAGGTTGCCGCTGAGGCCGCATTAGATACTCCAGATGAGTATTTTTCTAGAGTTATGAATGAGTATATTTCCAGAAGAAATACTGTTGTTGAAGGTATTAATAAGATCAAAGATGCCTTTTGTCCAAATCCAGAAGGAGCATTTTATGTGGTAGCAAAACTACCCATAGATGACTCCGATAAATTTTGCAAGTGGTTACTTGAAGACTTTAACTACAAGAATCAAACTATTATGTTAGCACCTGCCTCTGGCTTTTATTCCAGTCCAGGAAAAGGTAAGGATGAGGTTAGGATTAGCTATGTTCTAAATGTTCCAGATCTCAATAAGTCAATTAAAATTCTTGAAGAAGGACTTAAGGTCTACCCTGGTAGGACAAATTAAATATTTATGCACGAGTTCTCCAATGCTATTAGTAATATTTATGCAGTTGAGTTTGAGACCAAGAAATTAGATGCTAATATTTTTCCCTTCATAATACTTGACATTGGATCAATCTCAGGTATTGAATTCTATACTCTCGATACTGCCATATGAATGACAATAATAAATGCAATTCTGGATAAAACTGTGGTTATTGTCAATAAAGTTCAGACTAGGACCAAATGTATCGATTGTAGTCATAAACTCGAAATTTTTCATATGACTGATACTTGCCCATAGTGCAATGGTTTTTTTCATGATATAATAAGAGGTAAAGAATTTAAAATAAATTTCATAGTTGTTGTATAGCGCAAAAAATGCAATCTAAGATTTAAAATTTCTAATAACATAGTATATCGGGGGTTTACATAATAGATATCAGCTAAATTGTTACATTTGTGTGAATTTAATTTTCCCTTAATGACTCAAAAATCTAATAAGCTAAAAGCAATAAAAAAGAAGGATGAGGACAAAGTGAAGTCTGGTAAAGCCATTAAAAGAAAATCGAAAAAGATAAAAACATCCTCGGCTAATAAGTCAAGTTTTTTGTCAGATCCGAGATTTCTAAGAAGTATTGGATTTGCTTTTCTTGTTATTGGTATTTATTTGTTTATAGCCATCACTACATTTGTAATCAACTGGTTTGCAGTTGATATAGACTCCGAGAAAGTTGTTTCAGGAGTTGCTGACTACAGGGACCATGTTGAGACCGTTATGAACTGGACTGGTTGGTTGGGGTCTTACCTAGCAAACTTTATCGTTCTTAAAGGGATAGGCATTGGAGGTATTTTCGTGCCAGTTATTTTGCTTGCACTTGGATTGAATTTACTTCTAAAAATTAAGATGTTTAGTTTATGGCGATGGTTTGAGCTATTAATTCTATCATTTATATGGATGCCCACAACTTTTTCATTGATATTTCCATTGCATCCTGAAAATATACTTGGAGGCCTTGCAGGATTTCAATTGAATTTATGGGCAATTGCATATTTAGGAAAAGCAGGGCTAATACTTTTGATTATACTAATACCTGTTATTTTTTCAATGATTGACTTTAAATTTCAGTTTTCCAGAAAAGGGACAAAAGTTCAGAATAGTAGTGAAGGTGAAAACGAAGTAACAAATTCAATAGTGCCCAAGGAAGAAATTTATAATACGGTTGAATTTGCAGTCGACGATGAACCCGAATTACCTTCTGATACAATTGATAACAAAACAGATAAGCCATATAAGGTAGAAGAGGAAACAGCAATACAGGAATCTGCTTTGGATGAAATTCTAGCAAAAGAGGAAGCTGTGGAGGAAGAAATTGAAGAAGATGATCTGGAACTAACGGTAGAGCCCATAAAGGTTGAGAAAACAAGCGATAAGATGCCTGATTCAGGACAGCATTTAGGCATTGATACGGAATTTGATCCAACATTGGATTTGGCAGATTATAAACTGCCACCATTGGATATTTTGGAAGACTATGATCAAAATAATATACTGGTAACAAAAGAAGAGCTTGAGATTAACAAAAATAGAATTGTTGAAACCCTTAATCAATACCAGATATCCATCACAAAGATAAAAGCTACCATTGGCCCTACGGTTACATTATATGAGGTAGTTCCAGCGCCAGGTATACGTATAGCTAAAATAAAAAACCTTGAAGATGATATAGCTCTCAGTCTCTCGGCCATTGGAATAAGAATAATTGCACCCATTCCAGGAAAGGGAACAGTGGGAATTGAGGTTCCAAATCAAAACCCTAATATAGTAAGTATAAAATCCATACTTGCATCAGATAAATTTAGAAATAGCAAGTTTGATTTACCTTTTGGAATAGGTAAAACGATTAGTAATGAAAGTTTTGTAGCTGATCTTGCAAAGATGCCTCACCTTCTTATGGCAGGAGCAACTGGGCAGGGTAAGTCTGTTGGACTAAATGCTATCATTGCATCCCTATTGTTTAAAAAGCATCCGTCTGAACTAAAGTTTATTCTTGTTGATCCCAAAAAAGTTGAACTAAACTTATATTCAAGGATTGAACGTCATTATCTTGCAAAATTGCCTGATTCAGAAGAAGCAATTATTACTGATACACGCAAGGTAGTTCGCACTCTTAATAGTTTGAGTATTGAGATGGACAATAGATACGAATTGTTAAAGGATGCGCAGGTAAGAAATATAAAGGAGTATAACACCAAATTTATTGCAAGGAAACTAAACCCACTCCACGGACATCGATATCTGCCTTATCTTGTGCTTGTTATAGATGAGTTTGCGGATTTAATTATGACAGCAGGTAAGGAAGTTGAAGCTCCAGTTACAAGATTAGCGCAATTAGCACGTGCCATTGGTATTCATCTTATTATAGCAACCCAAAGGCCATCGGTTAATATTATTACTGGTACTATAAAGGCAAATTTTCCTGCTCGGATTGCATTTAGAGTTATAACAAAAATAGACTCCAGAACCATATTGGATACAAGTGGTGCTGATCAGTTGGTAGGACGCGGCGATATGTTGTTTTCAACTGGTAATGATGTAATAAGGCTTCAGTGCGCTTTTATTGATACACCGGAAGTTGATAAACTAACAAACTATATTGGATCTCAACGTGCTTATCCAGATGCATTACATTTGCCCGAGTTCAAAGACGAAGAAGCTGAACAAAAAACAGAATATGATCCAAAGGAACGAGATGAGTTATTTGAAGATGCAGCATTAATAATAGTGCAAACACAGCAAGGATCAACTTCACTTCTACAAAGAAAATTAAAATTAGGCTATAATAGAGCCGGTAGAATTATTGACCAGCTTGAATCTGCTGGGATTGTTGGTCCTTTTGAGGGAAGCAAGGCAAGGGAAGTTAGAGTTGCCAGTGAGATGGCCTTGGAACAATTCTTAAAGGATCTTGATTCTAAGAATGGTATCAGTGAATAATAACTACTAGAATTTGACATAAATTATTTATAACAACATCAAGTTTAATTTGTAAAAAAAGAAAACACATACAATGAAAAATTTGCTCATAATACTAATATTAATTATTTCTCTTGGGGCCTATGCTCAGAGTGATAAGCAGGCTTCAAAGTTGCTAGAAGATGTTATAGATCGCACATCATCGTACAAAAACTTTAAGGCTAATTTATCTTATACAATGGTTAACATAGAAATGGGTATCGATGAAAAAAAGGCCGGTGTAATCTACGTTAATGGTGATAACTATAGAATTGAGATGGAAGGTCAAATAATAATTTCCGATGGATCAACTATATGGACATACCTTGTGGATTCAGAAGAGGTTATGGTAAGTAATATGGCTGATAGTGAAGAAAGTATTTCCCCAACTGATATACTTACAAAATATAATGAGAGTTACAAGGCTAAATTTAACAACGATAAGAAGTATAAGAATTCGAATCTGAAAGAAATAGAGCTTAAGCCAAATGATAGGAATAATTTTGAAAAAATGAGTGTTATCGTAAATGCTAATAAGCTTAGCCTCGAAAATTTCTCAGTTTATGATGCCAATGGTAATGTGTTTACCTATCATATTGTAGACTTAATGCCAAACCTTGACTTACCTGAAGATACCTTCACTTTTGACTACTCAAAATATCCAGATGTGGAGGTTATAGATATGCGCTAAAAGTATTAGCTATGGCGTTTTTTATGCTTATAATTTAGTCCTGAAAGAATAATTGCTATCCAACCAGATATTAGTAATAATCCGCCAGCTGGTGCCAATTTACTCAAAATGCCAGGTCCAAAATTCGTTAGTTCCTTTAATGAGCTAATATATAATGATCCTGAAAATAAAATAATACCAACCACAAAAAGATAATAGATTGTTTTGGTATATGATCTATTTACATACCTATTCATGAAAGTGAGAGCTAATAGAGCGAGTGCATGAAACATTACAAATTGATTTGCAGTGTTAAACATACCCATGTGCATTGCAGAAATATTACCTTCCAAAATATGAGCGCCAACGGCTCCCATTATTACACTAAAAGCACCCATTAATCCAGTTGTTATAAGAAATTGCTTAGTCATATTTTTTTGAGTTATTTTTTTGTTAATAAGTTAATATCAAAATAATGTACCTTTGAGCTTATATTAAAACTTTTATCAAATATAGTGAATATATTCATCGACATTAGTTATTATTCCTTGAAGGAGGAGTTTATTTCTCCAATCAAAAATCTTATTGATTGCTTGAATAATTATGACAGCATTGTTGTTGAAGTAAAGGAATAAGGATACAAGTTTTTGACAAATATCGAATGGTTATGGAAATAATAAAAAAATGAAATTGAAAAGTCATTTGAAGTACCACATTCAGTGTTTATCTTGAAAATAATTAATTCTGATCTACAGATTCTTAAAAGTAGTTAATGATTGAATTGCTCGATTTCTTTCTAGAGCCATATAGAACAGCATCTGTTCTTAATATTGTCTTAGAGCTTATAGCTGCATTATTTGGAGTAGTAAGTGTATTTTTTGCCAAAAAGGAAAATATTTTAGTATTTCCAACTGGTATTATATCAACTGGGATATATGTTTATATGCTTGCTCAGTGGTCTCTTTATGGTGACCTTATTATCAATATCTATTATACCTTAATGAGTATTTATGGGTGGTATATGTGGAGTAAAGTTATTGACCTTAACGATAAACATATTCCAATTACACGAACTAATCTATTAGATAAAGTTAAAGCTTTTGGGATATTTGTATTCACATCTATATTTGTAATTATAGTTTATAGGTTTTACGATATTATGCCCAATGAACTGTCATTCTCAGAAAGTATTATCTATTCATATGGTAATTTAATTTCAGGTGATATTAATGACATTAGAAAAGTAACTCCATTTCTGGATACATTTACAACTGGAATTTTCTTCTCAGCCATGTGGCTTATGGCTAATAAAAAATTGGAAAATTGGACTCTTTGGATTATTGGAAATATTGTATCAATTCCATTATATTTTGTGAAAGGATATGGCTTTACAGGTGTTCAATACTTAATATTCCTTTTGCTTGCCATATTGGGGTATATAGAATGGCGTAAACAAATTAATAATACGAGTAGTGATAACTAAAAAGATAGCTGTATTAGGGCCCGAGTCAACTGGTAAAACTTGGCTATGTGTTAAATTGGCAAATCATTACCGTACAACATTTTGTGAGGAATATGCTCGAATATATTTCCAAAATAAGAAGTATGAATATTCTATCTCGGATATTGATAAAATTGCACTAGGTCAGTTCGATATTGTTAAAAAACAATTAAAAGAAAATAAGCCATTGCTATTTTTTGATACTGATTTCATCACCCTTAAGATATGGTCGGAGGTAGTTTTTGAAAAAACTACAGATACGATAGAAAACCTAGTTAGAAATAATATATTTGACTTATACTTACTTTGTAATATTGATATGCCGTGGAAAGAAGACCCGTTGCGTAAAAATAAGCACAATAGGCAATATATCTTTGATCTATTTGTTAAAGAACTAGTAAGAAATAATTTACAATTTAAAATTGTCTCAGGGTCACAGGGTAGTCGATTGCAGAATACAATTAAAATAATTGATAATTATCTATTTAATAATGATTGATAGAAAGAAATTAAAAGTATTACATCTGGCAAGATGGTATCCAAATAAGTTTGACCCAATGCCAGGACTTTTTATTCAGCGGCATATTGAAGCGGCTAATATTTATTGTGAATGTGGAGTGGTTTACACTCATTTAGTGAGAAAGGATTGGGATTCTGTATCCTCTTTTGTCACCGAAATAAGCATGATAAATGGCGTTCCTACAGCTAAAGTTTATTACAAGGGAGCAAATAGGTACCTCGGACCACTAGGTAAGATAATTAATATTTATAGATTCTACAAAGCAAATCGTATTGGTATTGGGGTAATTAAGTCGGAATTAGAAGGTATTGACTTACTTCACATACATATATTGACAAGGTTAGGGTTAATAGGGCTGTATTATAAACTAACTAAAGGAATTCCTTACATTGTAACTGAGCATTGGTCTAGATACCTTGATGTTACATCTGGCTTTAAGGGTGTTTTTAGAAAATTTATTACCAGAGTGGTTGTACGATATGCATCTGCAGTTACTGCTGTTACAAAAAATCTTGCTGATTCAATGCAAATGCATGGATTAAAGAACCTCAACTATTTGATACTGCCAAATGTTGTTGACAATGTTTTTGTAAAATATAATCCAAAGAAAAAAGAGAATAATAAAGTTAACTTCTTGCATGTAAGTTGTTTTGAGGATAAGTCTAAAAACATAAGTGGATTACTTCGCGTTATCAAGGAGCTTTCGCTCGAAAGAGATGACTTTATATTCACAATGGTTGGAGAAGGAATAGATTTAGATGATATGATTCAATATTCCAAAAAAATAGGCATAGGTACTGATAAACTTAGATTTACTGGATTGTTAGAAGGAAAGAGGCTTGTTGATGAAATGAATAATGCTGATATGTTAGTCATTTTTAGTCATTATGAGAATTTTCCAGTTGTAATTAATGAATCATTATCACTTGGAGTTCCT
>PANC01000027.1 GCA_002708315.1 Lentimicrobiaceae bacterium | reverse complement strand
CTACTATTTGCTATGCCTTGAGAGGCAGTATGCGCATATAACCATTGCTCTGTTTGTGGTTGTACATCATCATCAGTATTACAAGTAACCAATAATAATGTAAATAATACCAGGCTTAAGATTTTAAATGCTTTCATTTTGCTTGTTTTAGATTAGACCAAATATAAAAATAAACCTTTAAGGTATATGAAACATAGGTGGTACTAGAGTTTAAGATAAAAAAGGAGTCACCAGTATTGATGACTCCTTTGTAGCGAGACCGAGAATTGAACTCGGGACCTCCGGGTTATGAATCCGACGCTCTAACCAACTGAGCTACCTCGCCTAATTATGATGATTTACCCTCCATTGCCCATGCAGTAAATCACCTCTCCAATTGGAGGCTGCAAAAATATAAAAAACAATTAAAAAAGTTAACTTTTAAAAGAAAATATCGAGAGTATTCCCAAAGCCCTAATTATGTATTCACCATAAGTACTGATAACAACTAGTATATGATTCCACCAGTCACAAAAAGTTGGCTAAGTCTTAATGGTATAATGCTTTTGAAATAATATTAGTCAGCCTTTTCATTTAAATCCTGCAGATCTCCTTCAAGATTTTTATCGTAAACATGCATCGCTCTTGCACTCATTCCCATACTGGAAAATCCTCCGTCATGGAAAAGATTTTGCATTGTTACCTTCTTGGTTAGGTCTGAAAATAAAGTCACGCAATAATCAGCACATTCCTGAGCGTCTGCATTTCCCAGAGGAGACATGCGCTCCGTAAAATCTATGAGGCTACCAATGCCCTTAACACCAGAACCGGCAGTTGTTACCGTTGGTGATTGCGAAACAGTGTTAATTCTAATTTTACGCTCTCTGCCATATATGTACCCAAAGCTGCGTGCTATTGATTCAAGCAAAGCCTTGGCATCTCCCATGTCATTGTAACCATACAGTGTACGCTGAGCTGCAACATAAGACAATCCTACAACAGAACCCCACTCGTTAAGTGCATCTAGCTTAAAGGCTACCTGTAACATCTTGTGAAATGAAATTGCGCTAATGTCAAGTGTTTTATTCAAATAGTTGTAGTCTAGTTCATTGTAAGCTCTTTTCTTTCTCACATTCAATGACATTCCAATGGAATGAAGTACAAAGTCGATTTTTCCACCCAACACCTCCATCGATTTCTCAAAAACATGAGTGAGATCCGCTACATTTGTTGCATCAGCTGGAATCAATTCTGCGTTGCATTTTTTTGCAAGCTCATTGATTTCGCCAAAACGTAGTGCAGTAGGTGTGTTACTCAAGGTTATTACAGCACCTTCTTCAACAGCTTTTTCAGCAATCTTCCATGCAATTGACTTACTGTCAAGCGCACCAAATATAATTCCTCTTTTTCCTTTTAACAGGTTGTATGACATCACTTTATAATTTAATTTGAAATTGATTTCCACTAGACTCCACGCGGCAAAGATAGAAAGTATTCCCAAAATCAAAATTTTTTTATGATTTCCATGGTCGTTACTGTTTGAAAGTACAGCAATTGTTTTTTGTGATATTTATTAAATGCCATTAGCTTAAAGAGTAAAATTGATTATTTTCGTGATGATGTAGAATGCAGTTTATTGAATTATTAACCCAATTAAATATTTATTGATATGCTCAAAGTATACTCACCTCATGATCTTCATCTAATAAGGGAAATCCCTTTTTCAAAGACAAAGGAAATAGAGCGCAGCCTAGAGAGGGCAGAAAAACTTTTTAAGGATAAGAAGAACCATATCCCTGCATGGAAAAGAATTGAGGTTCTTGAAAAGGTAGTTGAGATAATGGAGAGCAAAAGAACTTTTCTTGCAAAGCTTGCAGCAGAGGAGGGTGGTAAGCCTCTGGTTGACTCTATTGTGGAGGTTGACAGAGCTATCAATGGTGTTAAGATTGCAATAAGCTATTCCGGGGTAATGTCAGGAGAACAGATACCAATGGGGCAAACAATGTCATCTCAAAACAGATTGGCATTTACCATACGAGAGCCCATAGGTGTTGTTGTTTCCATTAGCGCTTTTAATCACCCTCTAAACCTAATCATACATCAAACCGTAACAGCAATTGCTGCGGGATGCCCAGTAATTATTAAACCAGCATTAACAACTCCTTTGAGCTGTATTGAATTCATGCACATACTCAAGGAAGCTGGCCTTGAAGATGGCTGGTGCCAGTATATAATATGTGATAATGAAAATGCAGAGAAATTAGCCACAGACCCCAGGGTTAGCTTTCTTAATTTTATAGGTTCGGCAAAGGTTGGGTGGTATCTAAGATCAAAATTATCTCCGGGTACAAGAATTGCACTTGAACATGGTGGCGTTGCTCCTGTTATAGTGGAACCAGATGCAAACCTCAATGAATTAATCCCTGCAATTACAAAAGGTGGTTTTTACCATGCTGGCCAGGTGTGTGTATCTGTTCAGAGAGTTTTCGTCCATAAGGATATAGCCAAGGAGGTGGCTGAAAAGCTAGCATCTGCTGCAAAAAAATTAGTTGTTGGAGACCCTCTGAGTATGGACACAGAAGTTGGTCCTCTGATTACCACATCGGTGGTTGACAGGGTACAAAGCTGGGTTGACGAGGCAATAGGTGAAGGCGCAAAGCTGCTTACAGGTGGTAAAAAATTATCAGATAGCTACTATGAACCTACTGTATTACTTAATCCATCTAACAACTCCAAAGTATCAAAGGAAGAGGTTTTTGGGCCAATTATTTGTATATATGAGTACGATGATGTTGACAAGGCCATCAGAATAGCGAACTCTCTTTCAGTGTCATTCCAGGCATCTGTATTTACTAAAAACATTGATAATGCACTCAAAGCTGCAAGTGAAATAAATGCGTCAGCGGTAATGATAAATGATCATACTGCCTTTAGGGTTGACTGGATGCCTTTTGGGGGTAGTGAATCTTCTGGTATAGGTGTTGGTGGTATTCCATATGCAATGAAAGAAATGACACAAGAAAAACTTATTGTTATTAAAAGTTCTAAGATTTAGCGCATAGATTCACTAATCTTCTTTCATCATTTAGATTTTTTGTTTCCATCACGATTCCATTGGGTATAATATTACACATAGCAAAAGTGTTATTATCAATATAGCCAAACTATGGCATCTTAAGTAAAATACTCTAATTTTGCAGTAAATTTGTAATCACATGAAACTAGTCTCGTTCAGAACTCCCAAACCGAAGGCCTTCAATTATAAGCCTAGGTATTTTGATGACAAAAGAGATGAGCTTGAAAGACGGAAGGCTAAATTTGGACTGGAAAGTAGGCTTTCGCGGGACGAGGAACTAAGATTGCAAATGTCCAGACGATGGGGGAAAGGGCTGGAGAAGGAAGGGAAGACATTAATAGCGAAGGTTGTGGCATATTTGGTTTATGCAACATTTATTTTTGGAACCATTTATTTAATATTGTTTACTAATATTATTGAAGACATGCTAAAAGCCTTTGGTGTTACACACTAGTAAAATAATTGATGAAGAGTATAATTAAACTTTTGCCCGATTCAGTGGCCAATCAAATTGCAGCCGGAGAAGTTATTCAAAGGCCTGCATCAGCTGCAAAGGAATTACTAGAAAATAGTATCGACTCCGGAGCAACACAAGTAACTCTTGCAATTAAAGAGGCTGGAAAAACATTGGTTCAGGTTACTGATAATGGTTGTGGAATGTCGGAGATAGATGCCAGAATGTCGTTTGAACGTCATGCCACTTCCAAAATACGTAAGGCTGATGATTTGTTTGCAATTCAAACAATGGGTTTCAGAGGAGAGGCAATGGCATCCATTGCTGCCATTTCTCAGGTTGAGCTTAAATCAAAGGTAAAAGACAATGATATGGGAACCTGTATTAGCATCAAAGGTTCTGAAATTACCAATCAGGAGCCTTGCCAGTGTTCCACAGGAACTACTATTTCTGTGAAGAATCTGTTTTACAATGTTCCAGCGAGAAGAAACTTTTTAAAATCTAATAATGTGGAACTACGCCACATCAATGAAGAGTTTACAAGGGTTAGCTTAATTAATCCTAAAATAGCATTTAGCTATTATAACAATGATAAGATTGTTTACAAACTTATACCTGGCAGTCTTAAAGCAAGGATTGCCGCCTTGTTTGGGAATGTTTATAACGAAAGACTAATATCCATTGAGCAGAATACCGATGTTGTGAAAATCACAGGCTTTATTGGTAAACCTGAGTTTGCAAAAAAAACCAGAGGTGAGCAATACTTTTTTGTGAACGGAAGGTTCATTAAGCATCCGTATCTTCATCATGCTGTTAACAATGCCTATACCGAGTTAATACCTACGGATTCCTTTCCAGCATACTTTATATCCATAGATATTGATCCAAAGGATATTGATGTAAACATTCACCCCACAAAAACTGAGGTCAATTTTCAGGATGCCAGATATGTGTACGCAGTTCTCCATGCTGCTGTTAAACAAGCCATTGGAAAGCATAGTTTAACGCCAATAATAGATTTTGATGTAAATCCTGAAATTGAAGCCGCCTTCTTAACTCCGCCTTCAAACGACTTAAAACAACCTGAAATAGATGTTGATAATGAGTTTAATCCCTTTGCTAATACTAAGCCTTCAAAGGGTATCGGTACATCTAATTTTGAAAAACCTTCAGCAGACAACTGGGAATCACTTTACTCAGGAATGGACACAAAACAACAAACTGGCGATGGCACACTCTCATTTACTGATGAACAAACCGATAACGATTATGATGTAAGTAAGTTCATTCAAGTTCAAAATAGGTATATCATATGTAACGTCAAAAAAGGGATGATGGTTGTAGATCAAAACCTGGCACACTTCAGAATTAAATATGAAGACATCCTTGGCAGACTAAAATCATCCGCCCAAAACTCACAACAACAATTATTTCCTCAGAACATCAACCTGACAAAAAATGATGGTGAAATATTAAAATCATTGTTTGAAGAGCTTAAGAATATAGGATTTGAAATAGAAGATGCGGGCAAGGGTAACTTTGTTATAGTTGGCGTACCTGCTGATCTTACGGATACAAATATACCATCTGTAATTGAGTCGATAATTGAAAATCATAAGTCAAATGTAAATGAGTTAGATTTTGATAAAAATATAAATATTGCCAAATCAATCGCCATAAGGTCAGCCATTAAAAATGGCACTAAACTTGATAAGAGAGAAATGAAGGAGATATTTGATAGCTTGTTTAAATGCAAAGCCCCAACAGTATCTCCAGATGGAAAAAACATATTAAAGACAATTGGTGAATCTGAGTTGGAAGAAATTTTAAAAAACCCAAGAGATTAGTACCTTTTGAATTATAAATTGAACCTATTATGCAACAATATAGACCACAAGGTTTTTCAATGCTTCCTCCGGTTGTAAAGAACCTTTTGATTATTAATGGTATTCTGTTCCTGGCTACCATCGTCCTTGAAAGTACCTTTCACATTGATTTGGTGAGGTTTCTGGGGCTACACTATCCATTGTCATCAGACTTTGGGGCATGGCAGCTGGTTTCTTATATGTTTATGCATGGAGGGTTTACACATATCTTGTTCAATATGTTCGCCCTGTGGATGTTTGGTAACACACTTGAAAATGTATGGGGACCAAAACGATTTTTAAACTACTATCTGGTAACGGGTATAGGAGCAGCAGTTGTTCAACTTTTTATTGCTTGGATAAGAATAAAGTCAGTGGAAGCCGGAATGCAACCCAGTGAAATAGAAATGGTAATAAGGGAAGGTGCTGAAGTTATTGGTAAAGGTATGAACTACCAGAATCCTTCAATGCGCGAGTTAAACACAATAATCAATACTCCAACAGTGGGTGCCTCAGGTGCTGTTTTTGGGATTCTCCTTGCCTTTGGTATGATGTTCCCAAACTCTCTGATATATGTGTATTTTGCCATTCCAGTAAAGGCTAAGTACTTTGTTATGATATACGGAGCAATTGAACTTTATATGGGATTTTCAAATAATCCTGGTGACAACGTTGCCCATTTTGCTCATCTGGGAGGAATGATATTTGGATTCTTTTTGATTATGCTATGGAAGAAAAAAGGCGACATAAATAGTTTTAACTGATTTAACAAACACTTAAATGTTTAGTAACGCTCAACCGCAACAAAATACGGGTGAATTTCTCAAAAAATTATTTCTGGGTAAGAATGTACTATCGCGTTTAATATTAATAAACACCGTAATATTTTTACTTGTAAATATAGTGGGGTTATTTGCGCTTTTGTTCAACCTTTCTGCGGCAAGCTTTATTAGTCCACTCGCTAAGTTACTAGCATTACCTGCTGATTTGGTTCTCCTTGCATCAAAACCATGGACAATTTTTACGTATATGTTTTTGCAAGAAGGCTTCTTCCATTTACTATTCAATATGGTAATGCTATATTTTGGAGGTTTAATCTTTCAGGAATACCTTAGCCATAAAAAATTACTTTGGACGTATATAATCGGAGGTCTATTTGGTGGTATATTTTTTGTAATCTCTTTCAATGCTTTTCCAGCCTTTAGTGCGATGACATCTGTATCCATTGCAATGGGAGCGTCTGCATCTGTGCTTGCCATAATTATTGCAATATCAACATATGTACCTGATTACTCTGTGCACCTGCTTTTTGTGGGAAGATTAAAACTAAAATACCTGGCAATTGCATTTATACTTATTGATTTATTGAGTATCAGGGCTGATAATCCAGGAGGACATATCGCTCACCTGGGTGGTGCATTATGGGGATTTTTGTACGCGTATACTCTTAAGAGTGGTAATGATGTTTACAAAATATTGTATGATTTTAAACTCCCTAAATTCACTTGGTCGAAAAAAGAAACACGATTTAATACATCACGGCCAAAAGGCGGAAGACCTCTAACCGATGATGAGTATAATTACAAAAGAACTGCATCACAGGAAGAGATTGATATTATACTGGATAAGATATCAAAATCAGGATATGGCAGCCTATCCAAAAAAGAGAAAGAATTACTGTTTAAAACAAGCAATAAAAGTTAGACTCAGAATATTATCTCAAAAACAAAAAGAAATACGGTTTACTCAACCATTCTGTTGGTTTCAATAATATCAGCAGCAACTCTTCTTGTTGCATCATTTGCAGGTAATATATCTCCTAAACTAATAACGGTAATTCAACCATTAACTCTTGTTTATCCAATTATAGTAATAATTAATCTTGGCCTGCTGTTTTATTGGATTGCTGTACGAAGTAAAATTTCCTGGATCATAATAATTATACTACTAATCAATAGTAATGACTTGCTTACCAGCTTTCAGGTAACATTTTTTAACTCATCTAAAGTAGTTAAAGAGGATATTAAGCTACTTTCATATAACGTAAAAAACTTCAATGAAAGGGATAATAATACCTCCGATAGAAGTTCGAGGCCTGGCATCTTGAGGTTTTTAAATGATGAAGACCCTGATATCATCTGCACACAAGAATACCACTCAAAAAATACTAATTTGTATGAGCCGCTAAAGCAGTTCAGAGACACATTGGGTATGCAGTCATACTACTATGAAAGTTATTTTAATCCCAAACATAATCAGTTGCTGGGGCTGGCAACATTCAGTAAGTATGAAGCTATTAACAAGGGAAAACTTAAGTTTGAAGGGTCCAGGTCTTTTGGAATCTACACAGATTTAGTTGTAAGTAATGATACTCTGAGGGTATTTAATATTCATTTGGCAAGCATAAAATTAACGCCTGCTGACCTCGACTTTGTAATAAATGCAGAATCAGACAATGGTAATAATATTAAAAATAAAACCACAGATATTTACTTCAAACTACGGGAGGCATATTTACTCAGGGAAATGCAAGTAAAGTACTTGATTAAAGTATTGGAGAAAACCCCTTACAAGGTGATAATGGCTGGCGATTTTAACGATACTCCATCATCCTGGGTATATAAGAATGTGAGTAAGGATTTAACAGATGCTTTTGTTGCAAAGGGGGTTGGACTAAGCCCTACCTATGCCGGTCCACTTCCTTTTCTTAGAATTGATTACATATTGGTTGATGACGGTTATGATGTAACTTACTATAACAGACATAAATTCGAAAATTCAGATCACTACCCTATTTCTGCAATTATAAAAGTACTTTAACAATTACATAACACTAACGTATAAGCATTAACTTTAGGTTTGTGCAAAAAATAAAAAAATGAAGACTCTAATATTTAATATCATCCTAGCATTTTTTACAGTAACAGCATTAAATGCGCAAACTAAAAGTATATATAGTTATACAGTTACTGACATTGATGGAAATGCCTATTCCATGGAGCAACTCAAGGGTAAAAAAATAATGATTGTAAATGTTGCCTCAAAATGCGGATTAACTCCTCAATACGAGCAACTTGAAGAAGTTTACAGCAAATATAAAGATGACGGGTTTGTAATAGTTGGTTTCCCTGCTAATAATTTTATGAAACAGGAACCTGGTTCAGATGAGGAAATAAAGGAGTTTTGTACTGAAAATTATGGTGTTACTTTTCCAATGATGTCAAAAATTAGTGTGAAAAATGAAAGCATGGCTCCAATATACCAATGGCTAACATCAGAATCGCTTAACGGCCATAAAAATTCATCTGTAAAATGGAATTTCCAAAAGTATCTTATAAATGAAAAGGGTGAGTTAGTTGATGTAATTGGGCCATCAACAAAACCTGATAGCAATAAAATTATTACCTGGATTGAAAGTGACAGCTAATTTCGATGTTTGATGTACTTAGGGCTTATCATGTAGGCATCATACTTGGTGAGGTCATTGCCCTTAATTACACTAACTACTTCGTCCACATAGGCTTTTCTTCGCTCGGAATAATCGATTAAATAATCCACTAAAACGTAAGGGTCTTGAGTTTTTAATCTTTGCTTTCTAAATTCATTATAAGGTCCTGTTGATAAAGTTGTTAAATAAGCGTCAATTGCTTGATCCATATTATTGAACTTTCTTAAGTAAATCTTCTTACCATTTCTGGTTGACTCAGCAGTAATTCTTTCCTGTTTTGAATTAAAGGACCATAGGCCAAAGGGATTGTTAGCCTCTAAAAAAAACCTTGAAGTTCCCCAGGCACTTTCAATTGCCGCCTGAGACAATATAATACTAACTGGAAAGCAAGTTAATCTGCTTTTAAGCATTTCCATGTTCGTTGCCTTGTATTTTGTCATGAGTTCATTTAAAAACTTTTCATCTCTATGGGTTTTTTTATCCTCTGAAGAAATCTCTTCTACTCTTGCTAATTTTATGGCTAATCTTCTTTTGGCAACAAGAATGGCTGGCAACATCATATCAAAAAACTTCTGCTTCTTTTCAGCAACTGGTAAATTATTCATCGACACCGCAGATGTATACACATATGGCACTACTAAGGAATCGGTTATGGGAACAATATCAGACGCGGATCTAATATGCCTCTTTAGGATCTTAACCTTTTCTTTTGATATTTCAATTATTTCTTCAGGAGTTTCATTATTCTCTTGGATGGCTTCACTATTCTCTTGGATGGTTTCATTCTTTTCTTGGGATGTAGAATCACATCCACCATTAATAAACAATGTTAAGAATAAGAGTGTCAAAATAAAGGCCCCTGTTATATTTTTAATCATGAATTTTCTTTTTTATCGTAAAAGTATAACATTCGATTTATAAATAAGTAGTCATTCATAAATTAATTCGTTGAGATGTCTTTTTGATCGCACTAGATATAGCTTTATTGATTATTAACTCCCTGCAAATAGTATTCATTGAGTAAAATCATTAATTTATTAGATTTGTCGGCTAAATGGTAAAAACTTCCCAAATATTTATCTGTGTTGTACTTAATATTCAAGGATTATGAGTGTAACTAAAATATTCTCTGATTTAATAATAAATACCTGGGGGTGGCATATTACCAGCGATATTCCCAAGGAAATAAAAAAGGCAGTTGTTATTGTTGCTCCTCACACAAGTTATTGTGACTTTATTCTTGGCCGTATTAGTTTCTGGCACATGAACGTAGAAACCAGGTTTTTAATTAAAAAAGAAGCTTTTTTTTGGCCCTTTGGCTTACTTTTAAGGAAGCTTGGGGGTTTGCCTGTTAATAGAAAAAAGGCGGGCAGGTTAACGGATGCAATTGCTAGGATGTATGACGATCATGAATCTTTATTTATTACCATAACCCCTGAAGGTACAAGAACACTTGTGCAGAAGTGGAAACTTGGCTTTTACTATATAGCTGTAACGGCAAATGTTCCAATTATTTTAGGTGTGCTTGATTATGAGAATAAACGTGGAGGAATGAAAAAAGTATTTTACCCAACCGGAGATATGAAAGAAGATCTAAAGGAAATAAAAAGGTTTTATGAAGGTGTTAATGGGAAAAATCCTGAGAGATCAAAAATTTTCTATTAGTTAGCTAAAAGTATAACCAATGAAATATTAAACCATTCTCATTGTTATATTCCAATGTGGGCATTGGGGCTTTAACAAAGCTAAATGCCTTGAAAACCAATCTTAAAAATCCAGAATTAGTTTCTATGCGAGTCCAATCTATGTCCATTGTCATATAATATTGTCGTATTCTTTTTTCATATGGTAACTCATTACCATTCCACTCCTCTGGATTAGAAAAAGTGCCAAGCATACCTTTTGCACCATAACCAAAAGCAACATTTAACCAGGATGGAAACCTAGACTCTTCCCTCAGAAATGATTTTATATTCATTGAAAGCCAATAAGTTTGACCATTATAATCTTTCAGGGATCTTTGTAATTCATTTTCACCAAGTAAATCGGGTCTATATTGAGCATAATCTGTGGGGTGATATGAAAATTTCAATCTAAACCTCTGCTCCTTCCAAAGAAGTTGTTGGCCAGTAAAAAGAGCTGAGCCAATGGTATTTGCAACAAGGTCACTTGGGCTGGCTCCCCATTCTTCAGAAAAGGAATCAAGTATTTCAATAACAGTCATCGCACCCCAACCCATTAAACCACCATATATGGCAGCTTTATTGTTGTCAACTCCAGCCCAATCTAGACTCCAATAGGCATAATTTGTAATAATGTAAGCGGTGGTAGCATGGCCAAACTTATCTACCTGCATCCAGCCCTTACTATCATTATACCAGTGAAAATTGGATATTTCATTATCTTGATACCATGCAAAATATAATACTCCAAGTGTTCCAGCATATAGCCCTGCTCCTGTATATAAAACTGTATTCAGCCTTTTTTTATTCAAAGTATCAGGTCCTGATTCCAATACCTGAGATGACAATCTTGTTGTAGATGAAAAAAATATAGCTAGAAGCAGAAATATTATTGATATATACTTTACCACAGTTAGTATTTATTCGTATTTTGATAGTATGCCATAGATAATTCTAGTTTTACTTTCTAAAAGTTCCTCTGACTCAGCCTCAGCCAAGAATCTGAGATATGGTTCTGTATTTGATGGCCTTATATTAAACCACCAGTTCGTAAACTCAAGTCTGTAGCCATCAAAATCAAAAAATTTATAATTATCATTATTATCTTTGAAGTACTCCAGCACGGCATCCATAGCCTCCTGCTTTTCATTTATTATGAAGTTTACTTCACCAGTATTTGCATAGGTAGATATTGCATCCATTACCTGCGAAAATTTAACTCCCTCTAACTTCAATTTACTTACAATGTTTAGCACCAGCACTGAGGCTAATAAACCACTATCCGAGTAATAAAAATCTCTGAAGTAATAATGCCCAGCAAGTTCACCACCGTATATACCATTAACTTCCTTAAGTTTTGTGGCGCCAAAAGCTCTACCAACTTTCCAAATAACAAGCTCAGTGTCATACTTCTTTAGATAATCGCCAACTGATTTGGAGGTACGAATATCTTGAACTACGGTTCCTCTTTCACCCCTATCTTCAAAGAAATACTTGGCTAGAAGTGCTATGATTAAATCCGGTGAAACAAACTTACCTTTTTCGTCAATAAACATAACCCTATCAGCATCACCATCATAGATAACACCAATATCACATTTGTTACTTGTAACACATTCTTTGATTTGTTTCTGATTATCAGTCTCAAGTGGGTTTGGATCATGCCCGGGAAAGGTACCATCCATTTTATCATTTATGTAAATGGGATTTTCGCCAAACAACCTTTTCGTAAATAATGCAGACATGCCGTTGGAGCAATCAATGGCTATTTTTAAATTAGTGCAATTAGGCTTATATGAATTCAAAAAATCAAAATATTGATCCTTAAAATCAAGTTTTTCTAATTTACCTTTCTCACTTTTGATTTGAGGTGCACTATCTGTAATTAACTTTTCCAGAGTATTTAAACCATTGTCATAACCAATTGGTGTTACATTACTACCTGAAAATTTCATTCCGTTATATTCCGATGAGTTGTGCGATGCTGTTATCATTATAGAAAATTCAATGTTAAACTTACCTGTGCCCCAATAAACCATAGGGGTTGTTGATAGCCCAGCATCAATAACATTTGCACCTGCGTCCATCAAACCATTTGACAGTTGCTGAAAAATTTCATTCGAAGAAAGCCTGATGTCTCTGCCTATTAGAACTTGATTAACTCCAAATACTTTTGGGACAAAGTTCCCAATTTTATATGCAATCTGAGGGTTCAAGTCTCTTCCCCAAACTCCTCTAATATCATACGCTTTAAAAGCTTTCATTATTTATATATCCTCATTTTATCCAATGCTTTCTGATATTTTTTAGCATTTCGGTTGTGCTGAGTATTGGTTTTGGCAAATACATGATAACCCGAGAGGTCATCCTTGGCGCAAAAATAAAGATATCCTTCATTCTTGTTTTCCAAAACAGCATCAATTGAGGATCTAGAAGGAATACATATTGGACCTGGTGGTAGACCTCCATACTTATATGTATTATAAGGTGAATCATAGTCTTTGTGTACATTAAGAACGCGCTTAATGTTGAAGTCACCAATGGCATATACTAATGTTGGGTCAGCTTGTAATCTCCAACCTCTGTTAAGTCTATTAATATATACCCCTGCTATTAATGCTTTTTCATCATTCTTATTTGTTTCTTTTTGGACTATTGAGGCCAGTGTAACCACTTCAGCTATGGACATACCCAGTTTCTCTGCTTTTTTTAGCCTTTCTGCATTCCAAAATTTTTCATACTCATCATACATTCTGGATATGAAAGAACCTGCTGATGTGTTCCAATACAACTCATAACTATCGGGAATGAATATTATTGAATTTGTTTGTATTGTTAGTCCCATTGAGCTTAACACCTCAGGGTTCAATAAATCATTTGTTATGGAAGCTGAATCAGCCTCTATTTGTTTGCTTACCTTTCCTGCCATTTGGTAAATATCTCGAACATTGTTAAAAGTTACCATAACAGGGACTTGATTTCCTGAGCGCAAAAGGTTGATGAGCTCAGAATTATTCATTCCACCTTTGATGATATATCTACCTGGCTTAATAAGATTAGGGTAATCTTTTTTAGATGCCCACCATTCAAAATCTTTTCTATGAATAATCAATCCTTTTTCAAAAAGAATGTTTTTTACATCATCAAAAGTTGCTTCAGAAGGTATATATATGGATATATCTTCACCTTCAGGGGTCCATACATTTACTTTGTAAACCACCTGATATAAAAAATACCCCATGATAATTGCAAGAACAATAAAAAGTAGTATGCCCCACCTAATTAGCTTGTTAGGTGATTTCTTTTTGTGAGTGTAATTCCCATATTTTGAATGATAATAAGTCATTTTTAAGCTTAATTTAATTTATTAACTGAAGTAATATCTCGTCATTGTAAGTGTTATCATCGAAAGTCCAGTCCTTCTTTATACCAATCTTTGAAAACCCTTTTCCCTCAAATAACCTTAAACTAACGATGTTCTTAGATCCAATATTACAGAATAGCTGATGTAAGTTGAGGTGTTTAAAACTATAATTCACAACTATATCCAATGCAGTTCCAGCAATTCCTTTATTTCTTTCAGACTCCAAAACAACAATTCCAATACCTGCTCTTTTATTATGAGCATCAAAGTCAAACATATCCAATAATCCCACAGGCTTATTATTATCAACCCTTTCAATTATAAACCTTACCTGCTTTGCAGAATAAATATCCTTGTTTGCAAGCATTACATATTGCTCAATGTCCAACCTTGAAAATGGGTTGTAGGTATCACTTATCCCCCATAGAGAAGTGTTATTCTCCATTCTAAGAATAAACTCTACATCCTCATGCTCAACAGCCCTGAGTTTTATGTTATTTTTTTCAAGCAATTTACAAAACAATAAAAAATTAATTAAAAATACATCAATTTGTTAATATTAGACTATTTTACTACCATAGTAGAGCTTAAAATACGAGGTTTCTTGCATAAAAGTTGCGAGCAGACCCCATATTCATGAAAAGTTATTCTGCATAGGAGTTCTATCACGTCCATATAACTGTAACGAATAAATATTTTGTAAATCGAAAGAATATAAGTATGTTTGGCATGCATTTGTAGCAACCTATTTCAGCTTAACAATGTCATAAACAAGTCAATTAGACTATAACTAACCAAATCTTAAAATATTTGTACCATGAGTAAAAAACTTATTGTTACTTTAAAAAAGTCAATTTTTCTAGTATTATCAATACTCCTATCAATTTCTGTTCTTGCTACCGATGGTAAGGTTGATTTTGAAAATAGCTGGGGTAAGCATGGAATTACTGCAAAAGAGCAAGATAAAAACCATGTTGTAATAAATTCGAGCATCTCTTCATTTAGTCTTACTGATACTCAGCTAGATAAGGGATTATTCCAAACTATTACCACCTCTGGAGTATTCTTGCAGAATGAATCTGGTGCACCAAATATTCCAACATTTAGCAGTTATATAGCAGTTCCCCAAGGAGCCAAAGTAATAACCAAGATTACTAATATGGAAACCGAAGCTTTTCAGAACCTTGCCATAGCTCCAGCTCCAGTAATCCCAAAGGATAATGATAATAGCCCCCTAATATTTGAATTTGATAATAATATTTACAATAGTAATGCCCTATATCCTAGCAATGTTGTTCAAACATCCGAACCAATGAAAATTAGGGGTATGGACGTTGTTCTAATAGGCATAAGCCCATTTCAGTACAACCCTGTTACAAAAGAGATGCTAGTTCACAAAAACATAGAAGTTGAAGTTATTTTTGAGGGTGGAAACCAACACTTTGGTGAGGATAGACTGCGTAATCGCTGGTGGGATCCCATAATTGGAGATGCTGTATTAAATCCATCTGTAATTGAAGAACCACAGCAAACAACAAAAGGTATTAATCAAATTGGTTGTGAATACCTTATAATTGTGCCTGACCACCCTGATTTTCTTTCATGGGCCGACTCCATTAAAATATTCAGAAATCAGCAAGGAATCTTAACTGATATTGTTACAACTACTGAAATAGGTGGTAACACCATAAATAATATTGAAAGCTATATTGATCTTGCATATTATACTTGGGATATCCCTCCATCCGCAGTTCTTTTGATGGGAGATTATGGTGATCAAGGTAACACTATCATTTCTCCCATTTATGATAACTATTGTGCATCAGATAATATTTTTGCTGATGTTGATAATGACCATATGCCAGATATTATTTTTGCAAGAATGACAGCTCAAAACAGTGGCCATTTGGAAACATTTGTGAGTAAATTTATAAACTATGAAACAAGCCCACCAACTGACCCTGATTTTTACAATCACCCCATAACTGCACTGGGCTGGCAAACTGAAAGATGGTTCCAGATATGTTCTGAAACCGTTGGTGGTTTTTTCAAGCACACTTATGGAAAAGACCCAATTAGAATTAATGCCTTATATGGTGGTAATCCAGCCACAGACCCATGGTCAACAGCAACTAATACATCAACTGTGTTAAACTACTTTGGACCAAATGGATTAGGTTATATACCAGCGTCACCAACAGATCTTGGTGGCTGGTCAGGTGGATCATCAGCTGATGTAAATAATGCAATTAATAATGGTGCTTTTATTCTGCAACATCGTGATCATGGTAACTCAACAGGTTGGGGAGAGCCATCTTACAATAGCAACAATATTAACGGGCTAACAAATACAAATTTGAGTTTTATTTTCTCCATTAATTGCCTAACAGGAAAATTTAATAACGCAGGAGAATGTTTTGCTGAAAAATTTCACAGACATAAATACAATGGAGAAAACTCCGGTGCACTAGGTATCATAGCCGCATCAGAAGTCTCATATTCATTTGTTAATGATACCTACGTATGGGGTATGTATGATAATATGTGGCCTGAATTTATGCCAGATTATGGCACAGAGCCTGAATCTAGAGGAATATTACCAGCATTCGGTAATGCCGCTGGAAAATATTTCTTAAAGCAATCATCATGGCCGTACAATACAGGAAATAAAGAGGTAACATACAACCTATTCCACCACCATGGTGATGCATTCTCTGTGGTTTACTCCGAAATACCACAATACCTAACTGTTTCTCATGATCAAGGTATCATTGCAGGTGAATTAAGCTTTACTGTAAATGCTGACGATGAGTCGTTTATTGCTCTTACAGTTAACAATGAAATAATAGGTACCGCCGAAGGAACTGGTCAGCCTGTTGTCATAAGCATACCAGCTCAGGTACCACCAAACCAAATACTTGTAACCGTTACAAAGCAAAACTATTACAGATATTCCTCAACTGTGGATGTGATTCCACCAGAAGGTGCATATGTGATATATAATGATGTATTAGTGAATAATACATCGGGACTAATGACAACTGGTGAAGAAACAATTGTGGATTTAACAGTTAAGAACATCGGTGTAGAAGAAGGTGAAAACATCTCTGTTAGTTTAACCTCATCGGATGAATATGTGGAAATGATTGATGACACTGAGGACTATGGATCCATTGCTCCAAATGCTACACAAACAATGCCAGAAGGATTCAGTTGGAATGTTGCAAATAATATTCCTGACATGCATGTTGTTATGTTTAATGTTGAATCTACTGACGCTGATAATACGTGGTTATCTAAAATGTATATTACAGGTCATGCTCCATCCCTGGCGATTGGAGGAATGAGCATTGATGATAGTGAAAGTGGCAATGGTAATGGTAGGATGGATGCTGGAGAAATAATTGATGTGCGCATACAAACTATTAATGAAGGTTCAAGTGCTGCAATTAACACCATGGGATATTTGAGCTGCAATAGCCCTTATGTGAGCTTTGTAACTGACGAATACCTTTTGGGAGATATAGATTCAGATGGTTCAAGTGAATGTATCTTTACAATTGAGATATCCGAAGCCACACCAATAGGTTCAATAATTGAATTTGATTATGAGGCAAGTGCAGGAGAATACAATGCAGAAAAATCATTTACCCAAAAGGCTGGTTTAGTAATTGAGGATTGGGAAACTGGCGACATGAGTAGATTTAACTGGCAAACAGGTGGTAACAGTGAATGGGAAATTTCTTCCACTGTCCAATATGAAGGTAGTTATTGTAACAAATCAGGTTTTATAAATGATAATCAATCAACTTGGATGTCGATTATTTATGAAGCTGCCATTGATGATAGTGTCACCTTTTATTTAAGAGTAAGTTCAGAAAATGGTTATGATTTCTTTAGATTCTTCATTGATGGAACTCAAAAATTTGCAGCCTCAGGTGAACAAGGATGGCAAAGGCTTTCTTTCCCAGTTACCCAAGGAACTCATTTATTCAAATGGCAATATGCAAAGGATGCATCGGTATCATCTGGTGATGATTGTGCATATATAGATTACCTTGTACTACCTACCCCACCAATTACTTCAGCCTTTGCAGGCCAGGATGCAGAGTTTTGTGAGAATGATATTATCCAATGCTTTGGAGCATCCTCAAACTGTATTTATTTGGAATGGACTACTTCTGGAACTGGAACATTCAATAATCCCGAGATTAATTCACCTGTTTATTACCCATCCGAACAAGATATAGAAGATGGCTATGTTACTTTAACAATAGCAGGAACAGGTTCAAGCACTACAATCACAGATGATGTTATGTTCACATTTGAGAAGTCACCGGTTGTAAACCCAGGAGATGATATTACAATTTGTAGTAATAGTTCGGTTTTATTTGAGAATGCTTCGGCTGAAAATTATAACGAAATCCTATGGACTTCAGAAGGTGATGGTTTCTTTGATGATGCCACACAAATTAATTCCTCTTATACCCCGGGAGTTAATGATATTGAGCAAGGAAATGTATCCTTAACTTTGTCAGCAACTGGTGGGGAT
Organism: Lentimicrobiaceae bacterium; assembly: GCA_002708315.1. Lineage (GTDB taxonomy): Bacteria > Bacteroidota > Bacteroidia > Bacteroidales > F082. The sequence goes on along the minus strand of PANC01000027.1, from coordinate 4,454 downwards.
TTATGTGGAACTATTTCTGAAAGCATAGCTCTAAGTGTTTTAAAGGCAGCAACTGCATTTGCCGGCGAAGATACGGACATTTGTCCCGGAGTAATTTATCATATAACCGACGCATCATTCAGTAATTATGAAGAAATAACCTGGCAAACATCTGGAGATGGTACTTTTAGTGATATGAATGCGGCAAATCCAACCTATACGCCTGGTGTTTCAGATAAGAGTACAAAGGAAGTTACTCTTAGTGTTGAGGCTTCAAATTCAATTGGATGTTCCGATGCGCAAGATGAAATCATGATAACCATACTTTGTACTGATATTACAGAGCTAAATAATTTGGCTAATTTTTCAATCTTTCCTAATCCAAATAATGGTTCATTTACTCTAAACTTAAGCAATGTCGTTAGTAATGATAATGTACTAAGCATATTCAACTCTCAAGGAAAAATAGTTCACAAAGAAAGTTTATCTAAGGTGGATAATACTTCCGAATACAAGGTTGACTTAGATGTTCCAGCAGGTATTTATACCATTAAATTGACAGGGGCTGGTTTAAACATAACCAAAGCCTTTATTAAGAATTAAATATAGCGGTTAACAAACCTAATAAGACACCCGCTCCCAAATCGTTATAATTTTACGAAAGTGGGTGCGGGTTTTTTTCTACTTTTGCACCTGATAAGTAATAGCGATTTATGATTGAGATAATACTAATTGACAGGTTAAAAAGTGCCATTAAATTCTTATACAAGGAAGATATCTCTGAAAACCTAATTCAGATTCAGAAAACTAGATCTGAATTTGATGGAGATATTACAGTTGTTGTATTCCCATTTTTAAAATTATCAAGAAAATCGCCAGAGCAAACAGCAGATGAAATTGGTAAATACCTGATTGAGAATATTGATGTTGTTGAATCATACAATATTATTAAAGGATTCCTTAACATAGTTATTAAACAGAAATTCTGGCTTAAATTTTTTGAGGATAATCATAACAATGAATCCTATGGCAAACATAATTCTTCATCTGTATCTCCAGTAGTCATAGAGTATTCATCACCCAATACTAATAAACCTCTTCATTTGGGTCACATAAGGAATAACCTACTTGGATGGAGTGTTTCTGAGATTATCTTAAACGGAGGCAAAGAAGTAAAAAAAGTAAATCTCATAAATGATAGAGGCATTCACATTTGCAAGTCTATGCTTGCATGGATGAAATGGGGTGAGGGCAGCAGCCCTGAGTCAACAAACCTCAAGGGTGACAAATTTGTAGGTGAATATTATGTCTTATTCGACAAAAAAAACAAAGAACAGATTGCCGAACTTGTTGCCAATGGCATGGACAATGATGAAGCTGCAAAAAAAACAGACCTGCTAAATGAAGCTAAAGACCTGCTAATCAGGTGGGAAAATGAAGATAGTGAAGTTCGTGAGCTATGGAACAAAATGAATGGCTGGGTTTACGATGGTTTTGATATTACTTATGATCGAATGGGAATTGATTTTCATAAGGTATACCATGAGTCTGAAACGTACATACTTGGAAAGAAATTGGTTAACGATGGAGTGATAAATGGTGTACTATTCAAGAAAGATGATGGTTCTGTTTGGTGCAACTTAACAGATGAAGGCTTAGATGAGAAACTCGTACTGAGAGCTGATGGCACATCTGTTTATATGACTCAAGATCTTGGAACAGCACAATTAAGATTTGATGAATTTAAACCATCGGAATTTATATATGTTGTTGGTAACGAACAAAATTATCATTTTGATGTACTCAAACTAATTCTTAAAAAACTTGGGAAATCATGGGCTGAACATATATACCACCTAAGTTATGGAATGGTTGAATTACCAGAAGGTAAAATGAAGTCCAGGGAGGGCACTGTTGTGGATGCAGATGATCTAATGGATGAGATGTACAACACTGCAAAATCTACCTCCGAAGAACTTGGTAAGTTCAATGACTTCTCAGACCAAGAGGCACATGAATTATATAGTATGTTAAGCCTTGGCGCATTGAAGTACTTTATTTTAAAAGTAGACCCAAAAAAAACAATGACCTTTAATCCCAAAGAATCTATTGATTTCAATGGGAATACTGGTCCGTTCATACAATATACGCATGCTCGCATAAAATCCATTCTAAGAAAGGCCTCCGAAAATAACATTGGAAGCAATAGCAAATTAGATTATAATACAGCATTGGAAACAAAGGAAACATCATTGATAAAACTATTGTACGAATATCCTTCAGTAACAATCCAAGCATCCGAAAATATGAGCCCTGCCCTAGTTGCTAATTATGCCTATGAACTTGCTAAAGAATTTAACCAATTCTATCATGACATATCAATATTAAAAGAATCGGATGAAGGAAAGCGAGACTTTAGAATATCCCTTTCTGCATTTGTTGCAAGAACATTAAAATCAGCCATGGCTCTATTGGGTATTCAAGTGCCCGAAAGAATGTAAAATAAAACTTAATTACAATATAAATTATCAATAATGTCACGACGAAAGCGACCACTCCCTCACCTGGAAAATATTGTTATTAAAGATGCTGCAGCAGAAGGTAAATGCATAGCAAAAATAGAAGACAAAGTTATATTTGTTCCCTTTACAGCACCAGGTGATGTTGTTGATATTCAAGTAACAAAAAAACGTAAATCATACCTAGAAGGCAGGGTAACTAAGTATCATGAATTTTCCAAGGAAAGAACGGAACCAGAATGTTCACATTTTGGGTTGTGTGGAGGTTGTAAATGGCAACATGTTAATTATGATAATCAGCTGTTATATAAACAAAAACAGGTAACTGACAGTTTTCAAAGAATAGCTAAGGTTGATGTGGGTATTACATTGCCCATAATTGGAGGAGACAACCAATATTATTACAGAAATAAGCTGGAATATACATTTTCAGATAGAAGGTGGCTAACTAATGAAGACATATCAAAGGAAGACGGAGGGCCAAAGGATACCAACGGACTAGGATTTCACCTTCCAGGAATGTTCGACAAAATATTAGACATTGAAAAATGTTACCTTCAAAAAGATCCATCAAATGCAATACGCCTTTTCATAAAAGATTACGCAAAAAAAAATAATCTTGAATTTTATAATGCTAGATCTCACGAAGGGTTTCTTAGAAATGTAATTATCAGAACATCAACAATAGAAAATTTGATGGTAATAGTCATATTTAAGTATGACGATATGGTTATTGCAGATATGATGAAAGCAATAGTTGCTAAATTTAGCGAGATAACATCATTAATGTATGTTATAAATGAGAAAAATAATGATACAATATGGGACTTGGATGTCAGACTTGCAGCGGGAGAACCTTTTCTTTTGGAAGAGATGAGAAGGCCACAAAAAGATTTAGCTAACTTAAAATTTAAGGTTAGACCAAAGTCGTTTTATCAAACAAATCCTGAGCAAGCAATTAAACTATATATGACTGCATTTGAATTCGCCGACTTCAAGGGAGATGAACTAGTATATGACCTATATACGGGCATTGGTACCATTGCGGATTTTATTGCAGGCTCTGTAAAAAAAGTAATTGGAATAGAATCTGTTGAGCAAGCAATAGATGATGCAAAAGAAAATGCTTTACTTAATAAGATTGATAATGTAGAGTTCTTTGTTGGAGATATGTTGAAAATTTTGACCGAAGAATTTTTTCTCGAACATGGTAAACCTGACATAATAATCACAGATCCTCCAAGAGCAGGCATGCATGAGAAAGTTGTTAAACAAATTCTTAATGCCATGCCTAATAAAATAATCTACGTAAGCTGTAACCCTGCATCTCAAGCACGAGATATTGCAATTCTTTCAGAAAAATATGAGGTTGTAAAAATTCAACCAGTGGATATGTTTCCAAACACACATCATGTTGAAAATGTTGCTCTCCTAACAATAAAAAAGTAGCTAATAACTGTTATGTTCGCTTATTTTTGCTACTAGGTGATCGATATTCAGATTGAGAGCTGGAATTGTTAACGATGCTTTTTCATAATATTTTTTTCTACTATTCAGTTCTTTTTCAACAAAATTTAAAAGCTCTTCCTCACTTAAGTCATTTATAAGCGGCCTTTTTTGCTTTGATGCCATAAGTCTGTTTACTATGGATTTCTCATCCATTTTAAGGAATATACTCACTCCATTGGCATTTATTTTATCCATGGCATCAAAATAACATGGTAAACCTCCTCCAGTAGCAATTACACACTTATTATAATTAAATGTTTCAAGGAGAATTTCATGTTCGAGTTCCCTAAATAATTCTTCACCATACTTGGAAAAAAAATTGTTGATGTTTATTTTGAACTTCTTCTCAAGAAGCTTATCTGTATCCACAAAATCGTATCCCAGTTTACGAGCCAAAGCCTTAGCAGTAGTGCTTTTTCCAACACCCATAAAACCTAAAATATAAAT
>PANC01000026.1 GCA_002708315.1 Lentimicrobiaceae bacterium | reverse complement strand
CTTTAGCACATCATTAACACCCCAAAAGATTGTCATTTTATCATCCAATGTAAATGTACTTCTTCCTATTGATAAATTCTGTGGTTCAGGAATAATAGCAATATCATTTGTTTTGTGCTTACTACAAGATAAAGTAGTGAATATTATTATGAATAATAGAAAAATATTTCGCATACGTTTAACAATTGAATTGTATATATAAACAAAGCAAACAAAGGTACTTAAATTGTAATTTGAAACAATGTTATTTTGGATTCTGGAACTTTGATAGATATTATATTGACACAAAAAATCCCCGCTAGAATCGACTAACGAGGAAATACTTACATATCTGTAAATTAATTTATATATGTTAGTAATAAATTATTTTACCCTAACCAATGTGTGATAATCACCAAGATGAAAAGGAGTATTAATTTTTTGAAGTTTTGCGTGTTTTTCAATTGATAAAAGGTCCATGGGGATATCATCTATATAATCTTCATCTGGAAGTCTCCAATCATTAATAAATCCTTCTTCGTCAATATCTAATTTCATATTAATTGTGTTTTGAATAAAAGTTTCTTGCCTTACTCTTTCAAAATCAATTGGATTATCATCTATGTATTTTTCTTGTTCATTATTGAAATCAAGGGAAAAGATTTGCAGAGACATAATCAGAGCTGCAACTATTAGTGTTGTTCTTTTAGCAGTATTTTTCATTTTCCTATTTTTAAGGTTATATTTATGGAGCAAAAATATGTTGATAATATGCTCGAATAAATATTAAATAGGCGAATGAGGGAAGATTATCGGTTAGTGGAGAATTAATATTGTTAAAGAGCATGGTTAATTATGGAAAGCAATTAACATACCACTTTATCCACATTTAATATATTCTAAAAATTGGTTTATTTCTTGAAATCCAAGGAAGCAGAATTAACACAATATCTCATACCCGTTGGTGCTGGACCATCAGGAAAAACATGGCCAAGGTGACCGTCGCAAGATGCACATTTAATTTCAACCCTACTCATTCCAAGACTATTATCTTCAATTTCCTTTATTGCTGTTTTGTCTATGGATTCATAAAAACTTGGCCAACCTGACCCGCTATCATATTTTGAGGTTGATGAAAATAACATTGTACCGCATCCAGCACAGTTATATGATCCTTTTTCATCATGCTTGTAATACTTTCCAGTAAATGGTGGTTCTGTTCCGCATTCACGAAGAATGTAAAATTTTTCTTCGCCAAGCTCTTCAACCCATTCATCTTCTGTTTTTTTAACTTTAGTCTTCATATTTGATTCGTTGGTTTGTGCAGTTATGTTAAAAGTAAATGCAGTTAATAATGCAAGAATTAATAGGTTATGTGATTTCATGGTGTTTAGTTAATTATTAACTTTTTTCTTGTTCCACTACTTGAAACGACTACATAAACACCTTTATTATAGGATGCTATGTTAATAAAGTCACAATTAATGCCCTCATCAACTATTTGGCCATATATATTATAGACACTAAAAGTTATGAATTTTGATGTTTGCACAATATCTCCAGATGCTGGATTTGGGTATATTGTAAAGTTGTTTTGAGATTCATGATATTCCATATTGGATGTTTGATTGCTTGCTCCTGGGGTTGGTTTTTGAAAAGATATCCATACAGGATTGCCATCCATAACCCTCCCATATGATACATCCGTTGTTTGAGAGTCATAGGATATGTTATCAACTGCAACATCACCTGTTTTAAACAGTCCTATTTCTTCACCATTCTTGCTAAGCTTGAAGTTTGCATGAAATTCTCCTTGATCAGTATCATTATCTGCCCAAATTATTATAAATTCTGATGGGGCTATATATTTATCTGGTAATTGCCACTTATCAGGAACGGTAATATTATCAGTTAAATATTTATCGCCTAACCAAACTGAAAAATCTTCAGGATTATAAATTTCAATCCAATCATCATAATCACCATGCTCATCTTTAATTGTGGTTTCGTTTGAAGCCATAAATTCGTTGATAAATAAAATAGCATCATCTCCACCAGAAGCTGGAATAAGGATTGGCTCGCACGGCAACTGACTAACTCTTCCTGCGTTATCAGAAACCTGTATCTGATATTTTACGAATGAATCATCAGGGATGTCAGTAATAATACAACCATAAATATTATCATTTGGCAAATCATCATAATGTTGACCATCATCATACATCATTCCGTATGTAAATCCGATTCCATCAATTTCATATTCAACAGAAACAGTTGCTGGTTGATCTTTGACAATTACCATGGCTCTCATTGTTACCTCCGAGTTGCTGAGTCTATTGTTATTTATGTATTTGATTACAGGGTTCATAGATGTGCTCTCCAATTGCGACTTAATTGAACTTATACGAGTTTGGAGGTATGTAAATAAACCATAATCAACATGGCCACCAAGTCCCTGGTAAAATGAATCGTAAAAATCTGATAGAGTATATCCATAATCAAGTGGGTAATATGGATCATCTTCTACTGATGATGCTATCATATCACGTCTTTGACTGACCGAAGAAATTAAAGAATCCAAATTAAGAGTTTCATAAACCAGTTTATTCATAAAATATGAGTACTGCTTTTTTAGATCTTCATCAGCGATTACCCTTTGATAAAGAGGCCTATAATTATTACCATGTTGTTGCCAATCATAGATATTCCTGATTGCCCAATCTCGGCCAACCCAGTCAATGCCAAGTGTGTTGTCAAGGTCAAATGGAATAAATTCCATTTTGCCACTGGAAGTATTATGGTACAGATAGTAATTATTATTACCGTATATATATCCATCCCAGTTCCCAAATAAAATATCAGCAGAAATTACGTTTAAATAATCATAAATATTAAATACATCTCCTAAATCACATGCAAATGAAGAGCTGGGAGAATTATTCAAAATATTGATAAAATTTCCCAAATCGGTATAATCATCCGCTTCTTTATTTGTTTTGAGATCATAGGTTCTTCTATTTCCATTATCGAACTTATATAAATTGGGGTTATCGCCCAAATAATTCAAATCTGCTGGCCATAGACATTTATAAAGATTGCCATCATTATATCCGAATCTAGATTTAATAAATTCTTCATCAATATGCTCAACATTTATGTACAAACCATAATAGTTATCATTTATATATACTTTGACATGATTTGACCTAGGAGCTGGGATATTCATTTTTCGCAGTATATCCCAACAAACCTTTGATCTCATAATACTTGGATCATTATGCTCTCCATTTAGATTAAGTTTTTCAACCCCATAGTATTTTCCTCCTGATGTAAAACGGTTGAATGAAACTTTAAATGATTTTTTTTGTGAGTATCTGGATGTGTTACCCCTTAACCTGAAACCAACGGGATTTATAGTGTCTCTTATTTCTCCGTTATCAAAAATAAATCTAGCAGAGAATTCAACAGCACTTTCCAAATTCTCTTGTTGGTATAGCCATTCAAGAGTATCAGGATCAATTGAAATATATATTATGGGCAATGCATCATCCTTATAAAGCTCCCCTTTATCTGGAATATTAGGCTGACTAGAACCTACTAGAGTAATCAGGAAAAGCAATATTAAAATCATAATGTTTTTGACCTTCATTTTATACATATTGCGTTGGTGAATCTATTGCTAACTGTTAATTTTTCAATTCTCAAATTTAAGTGTTTTTTTTTCATACAAATTATATTGATTTTAATAATTTTATATTGGTTATAATGGTTTGATTATGATGCATATTTGGATTTAAGTCTATGTTAAAATAGATTATTATTGCATAGGAATAAATATTATACAGTAAATGGAAAATATCTTTGTTGGAGATAACCTTAGACTATCACGAATTGTTCTGGGACATTGGAGATTAGCCGACTGGGGGCTATCTGTTAAGGAGATACTAAAATATACACATCAAGCCATTGAAATTGGCATAAACTCATTTGATAATGCTGATATATATGGCAACTATTCATGTGAAAAACTATTTGGTGACGCCATCAGCCAACATCTGTCTTTACGGAAAGAAATTAAAATTATTACCAAATGTGGGTTAAAACTATTATCCAATAAATTTCCAGATCGAAAGATAAAAACATACGATCTAAGCTATAACCATATTATAAATTCAGCTGAAAAGTCCCTATCAAACTTTAACACAGATTACTTAGATCTTTTGCTACTTCATAGACCATCACATTTATTAAACCCAGAGGAAGTATCACGAGCATTTGATGATTTGAAACAATCAGGAAAGGTGTTAAACTTTGGGGTGTCAAACTTTAGTAAAGAGCAGTTTGTTACTTTGGATTCGTATTTGAATCATAAGCTTGTAACAAATCAGGTGGAGATATCGGCAAGTTATCTTGAGCACTTTGATAATGGTAATATGGACTACTTTCTTAAATCAAATATTTCTCCAATGGCCTGGTCACCATTGGTAAGAGGTGAAATTTTTAACCCCGAGACAGAAAAAGACAAGAGAATTTTAAATGTAACTTCAGATATAGCAAAAGAGTTGGATGAACAGTCCATTGCCAAGGTGCTAATTGCATGGCTGTTGAAACATCCGGCTAATATATTACCCATAATAGGAACCGGTAAAATAGACAGGCTAAAAATTATTTCTGAAGCTGAAATATTGAAGATAACAGATGAACAATGGTTCCGTATATATAATGCTTCAAAAGGAAAAGAGTTAGATTAACCATTGGGGATTAAACTCAGTTTAATATTCACTTTATCATGATCGATTATTATTGATTCTGGGATTTTATTTTCCCCGTAATTTATTTTTATTAAGCAATTTATTTTTCCCATTAAATTTGATTTTGCTATTTCAGATACTCCATATTCTGAGGTGTAATCATAATAAGTATTTCCAAAGACAATTATTTCCGTTTCTCCTGTTTTTTTAACTCTTGATTTCCCTTTTTGAAGTATGAAAATAAGGGCAATATCATTGATTATTTTTTTGATGAGAAGTTTATTATCCATTTGGTCAATAGCGTAATGAATAATTGGACGTATACCCTTATCCTCAAAAATTTCGAAATCAAAATATTTTATTCCCAATTCAGAAATTAGAACAAACCTAAATGAATCATTGGTTTTTTTAATCATGGTAATCCCTGTAATATTGTGTCCATAAATGTTTAAATCTGTTTTGTATATAGCCTTGCTAAACGAACGGTTAAAAATAATTGCTTTGTTATTGTTTAAATTGTCATAGCTAACAGGGCCAAAGCTTTTATGTGCACATGACATGGTAAAGAATATAAAAAATACAATTATAAAATATTTCATTTATCTATTCATAATTATGGATTACCTAATATGAAATCACTAGTTGGAATATTCCGATTAATAAATTTGTCTTCAAAATAGATTAATGTATAATCATCTTGTGCTTCCCTGAAAATAACTTTATCAACCTGTAAAGTTGCTTTGCTTAAATATATTTCAATTAGATTAAGCATAGATTTTACGTTTTTATTCATGGGAATTAGAATTGCTAAGAATTGTTCATCATTAACGAAAAACCTTGATTCGAAATCTGGATTATTTATAAAATCTCCTCTTATTGCTGTAGCTATTATCTTATTTATTTCCTTGAAAAGGGGGTTTGATTGAACATCATAAGTTGTAATATTTCCATTATTATCAATGGTGAATGTGTTGTTATGAATAGATATTGTATACAAAATTGGTGAATTATATTGCCACTTAATACTGTTTGGTTTCTTAAAAATGAATTCGCCCGAACTAAAAATGGTTTCCTTTAGCATCCATAAATGTTTTTCCTGCCTGAACTTGCTGCTAATTGAAAATGTAGCCTCTGAGGTTGCCTCTAATTTTTGTTTTAGCATTATGGTATCTGTGACTTCAACAAATTCTAATCGTTGTCCCAATGTAACTAACAAAAACCCACAAATAAAAATGGATACTATAAATAATTTAATCTTCATATGATTTAATTTTCAGTAACTGATCCAAACTTACAATTTTATAACCTGCATCTTTTAACCATATTAAATAATCCTCAATAATAGCAATGGCATCATCAACTGTATCATGTAAAAGAACTATGTCGCCTGGTTTAGTATTTTTCTTAAGTCTTTTCTTTACTAACTCTGTAGATTTACTTGTGTCAAAAGACCGCAAACTCCATCCTATGGATTTAAGCCCTGATTTTTCAATCGCTTTTTTTAACATGGGATTGGTAACACCGTAAGGAGGCCTAAATAGTTTGGGTTTTATCTTACAATTTTTATAGATAATAGCATTTGTTTGAGTGATTTCTTTCTCCATTTGAGAAGAAGAAAGTAGGTCAAAGTAGTAGGAGTGAAAATATGAATGATTACCAATAATATTATTATTATTTATTATTGACCTAGCAATTTCCGGATATGATTCCACATTCTTACCCAAACAAAAAAACGTAGCATTAACATTATATTTTGCCAACAGTTTAAGCAAATCAGGTGTAACAGAAGGATGGGGTCCATCATCAAATGTTAGTGCAATTTCTTTCAGACTGGATTCACCTTTACAATGTGAAAACAGGAAGTAATTCCATTCAATTTTTATGGAGCCCATTATATTAATAATGACATAAATAACAGCAACGGCAAACAGTATATAAATTGATGCCATATTTAAAAACCACCCTATCAATAGTAATGTAAGGGTAACAAAAGTGACAATATTTACTTTAAATTTCAATAGGGTTATAATCTTAAATAATTATTCTATTCAACTCTAAACGCACAAAGATATTTAATTTTAGTGTGTAAGATTGCAAATTCACAATAGTGCCTGCATATAAGTTAAAATACACAATAACATATAAATAAACGTTTTATAAACGTATGGAAACGTATTTATACGAATGTAAATAATTAACGTACGACTTAATTAAACTTCCAATTGTAGGTTTGCCAAATATTTCGTTTTCATAAAGTTTATTCATTTTAATATTAACTAAAAATTACTACAATGACAACATTAAGAAATTCAGTACAATTAATCGGACGTTTAGGGATTGACCCTGAAACAAAAACAATTGGAGATGACAGATTGTTGGCAAAATTTTCACTTGCGACAAATGATTACTTCAGAGATAAGAATGGTGATCGTCAGGAATCTACTCAGTGGCATAATATTGTAACATTTGGTAAAACCGCTGAGGTTGCCGAAAAGTATCTTAAGAGAGGTAATGAAATTGCAATTGGTGGCAAACTCTCATATAATTCATGGGAAGATAAGGAAGGTAAGACCCATTATATGACGGAAATTATTGCAACGGAGATTCTAATGCTAGGAAACAAAAAGTAGGTTATTGAATTAGTAAAAGGTCATTAGTTTATCACTAGTGGCCTTTTTTATCTATCTGAATTGATATATGTATCCTCATAATTTGTGTTACCCACATATTTATGCTAGAGATGTTAATTTAAAACCATTAATTACTTTGGATTTAGTAAAAGAACATGATTTATAGTTGAAAACCTATGGTGGTATATACAAGTTTAAGTAATATTAAAAAGGGTAAAATTCACACTGCCATAATTTCTGTGCTCATAAAAATATTTGTTGTTGGAAAAATCAATTTCCTTGGGGTGCTCAATTATCATCCATCCGGATTCTTTAAGTAGGCCTCTTTCAATTATAGTATCAGCTAACTCGCCTATACTTTCAAGTTTATAAGGAGGGTCTGCAAATATTATATCGTATTTATTTTTTGTATTATTCAAAAATCTAAAAGCATCTAGTTTTATTACCTTCAGATTGTCCATTAACAATTTAGCGGCTGTTTCTTTTATGAATTTAACACAGCCAAAATCCTTATCAACAGATGTAACTGAGTCTGCCCCACGTGAGATGAATTCGTAGGATATATTTCCAGTTCCTGCAAATAGGTCAAGAATATTTTTGCCTGAAAATTCAATATAATTATTCAAAATATTGAATAAGCTCTCCTTTGCCATATCAGTTGTTGGACGCACTGGTAAATTTTTTGGGGGAGTTATAATACGTCGTTTATGTTTTCCACTTACTATTCGCATTGCAATGCATTAAATAGGGTAAAAAACTTATGAAACTGTAATTCATCCATAGCATATGAATAAAGAAAATTATCATTCCGCTTAATGAAACTAAAGTTTTTAATGTATTGAACGAGCATACGATATTTATCATCAGTTTTATCGATGTTTCCCAAGATATGCACATTTACATCTTCTGGATTTAGTCCCAACTGATCTATTGCGATTAGGAGAAAATAAATAAAATCTTCTTTGGTTCTATATTCGAATGTGTTATGAAAATGAAGAACATTTTCCTTAAAATAAACCATATCAAAACAGTCACTTTGAATATTCACAAATAAAGGCTTTGGCTCGGGTTTATTTTTGAAATTTATGGACAAACTTTCAATAAGAGCCGTGGAAAAGTGTGATATTTTGGCATTGGGCCACAATTCTTTTACCATATCAACGATCAAAGTAGGTATATGGTAAATATTTACTGCATCATTATTTATAAGCGTGTCATAAGCTATATTGCAATCCTCCTGATATGGTTGATTAAACTCAAGGTATTTATTCTTATTTTTCTCGCTAAAAAGAGGCTTTGGAATTAATGTTGAATGCCCATTTTGATATAATAAGTGAACCTCATTGTAAGGGTAGGCATATGAGGAACGATAATTTAAAATTTTACCAAGATAAGATGGAATTTGATTTGCAGTATCTATCTCCGAAAAGATAAAGTATTCAGCACCTATGAACTTATTTGTTTCTTTATTGTATGTAACCAATTCAACACCATGTGCGTTTAGTTGTAATAATAGAACATAGTTTTTAGTTTGAGATTCCGTAAAAGACTTATCAAAATAACTAAAATATGGATTTAACTGTAAAGCCATTTAATCAGGATGTTTAATCAAAAATAAAAAAACAAATCATATTAATATTACTCACGAGGTAAAATTTGTTTTTGTATAAAGTAGGCTGGAAATTACTCCCAATTACCGTCTGTTGAAGGCTCAGTCATTGACCCTACCTTGAGCCCAGGATATTTATCAATATCTTCGTACTTAGAATCAAGATTAATGATTGTTTGTTCATCCATTCCCAATAGGAAGGAAGAAAATGGAGCTTTGGCTTCGAAAACATGAACTTCTACACCACCTCTTTCGATTGTGTCTGCTTGCATTTCAAACAATTCACCATTTGAAAATGGAATTGTTGTGAACTGGGTGTATGTGAATCCAGGGTGATTTGCAAAAAGAGAATCCGCTACTTTTATAAATCCAACAGTGTCATTTATTGTTATTGTAAATGTTGTATCATTAGGATCAGCAATGATTTTAACTACGGGAATCTCAGCTACTTTAAGAAATGAAATTAAAGTATCAAAATTATGAGCATAAGAACCTGTAAGTTGTTTAAAAATAAATTGCGAACTCCTTATATCTTTGAGTCTTTCAATAACAACTTTTTCTCGTTGTTGTTTTTCTTCGTTGAAACGCACTGGCTCCATAATACTTTCCACAACAAAGTAACCAAGAGCAACAATGACAACAAATAAGGCTAGCTGGATTATAGTCTTCTTCATGATTCAAAAAATTTTAGCAAATGTACTATAAATAAACATATACAAGTTAAGAATCATGTTAAATTACATGAATTTGGGGTCACTAATTTTCAATTTGTGAATTATTTTAAAATATAATTTCAAGTCCTTTTTTCCTTTACTCAATGCAATAGTGCTTTAGGCAATATCATGGTATGAAGGTATTTTTTTAAGAAATACAATGGATTGAGATTCAATTTCCAGGCTACAGCAGTAATGTGATATTCCATTGCTCACGATTAAGTATTTTACGTTGAGGCTTAGGTTATATCTTGAAATTTGATCCATTACTTTTTGATCAATTTTTACTTTTGGGGATTTAAACTCAATTAAAACAACGGGCTTTCCATTTTTATATATTACTGCATCGAAACGCTTAATCATTTTGTTAACACTTACTTGACGCTCTAATGACATTAGACTAGCGGGATAATTTTTTTCAGACTTTAAAAACCGCAAGAAATTTTGTCTTACCCATTCTTCTGGTGTTAGAACAACATATTTTTTACGGAATTCATCATAGATTAAATCTTTACCGGCAGGGTCTTTTTTTATTTTAAACTCATATTTTGGAAGTTTTAATTCCATGGAAAATTCAGAGATTAATAACAAGTCTATTCAAAAATATATACTTTTTCGAAAATTTAACTATACATATACAGCATAAACCTCGAAAAGATCATAAAACTAATCTAAAAAGATCAAAAACGTTAACTTTGCCATAAAATTAGACTAATGAAAGATAAGCATGAAATTATTTCAAACTGGCTTCCTAGGTATACCGGTCTTGAAATAGATAAATTTGGTAAATACATTCTGCTAACGAATTTCTCTGAATACTTAACTCTATTTGCATCATGGAATAATGTGGAGATTATAGGAGCTGATAGGCCAATGCCGTGCGCAACAGCTGGAGATATTACAATGATTAATTTTGGCATTGGAAGTTCCAATGCTGCAACAATAATGGATTTATTGAGCGGAATTGATCCGAAAGCTGTATTGTTCCTTGGTAAGTGCGGTGGGTTAAAAAAGAAAAATAAGGTTGGCGACCTCATATTACCCATAGCAGCAATCAGAGGTGAAGGAACTTCCAATGATTATTTACCAGAAAGAGTGCCTGCCCTGCCAGCATTTAGTCTTCAAAAGGCAATATCTGCAACCATTCAACAATTTAAGCGCGATTATTGGACAGGAACTGTTTTTACTACAAACAGAAGGGTGTGGGAGCACGATAATAAGTTTAAAAAGTATTTGCAAAAAACCAGGTCGATGGCAATTGATATGGAAACAGCAACAATATTTACTGTTGGGTTTGTAAATGAGATTTCCACAGGTGCTTTATTACTTGTAACTGATCAGCCAATGGTTCCTGAGGGTATTAAAACCATAGAAAGTGATAAAAAAGTTAGTATTGACTTCGTTGATGAGCATTTAAAAATTGGAATAGAGTCATTGAAGCAACTTATAGATAATAGAGCCACAGTTAAACATTTGAGATTTTAGTATTGACTTACGATCAGATCATAAGAGATATAAAAAATAATATTTTCGCTCCTGTTTATTTTCTAATGGGAGAAGAACCTTATTTCATTGACAATATTGTAAGCATGCTTGAGAATAGCATTTTAGATGAGGCTATGAGAGGCTTTAATCAAAGTGTTGTTTATGGAAGAGATGTAACGGCAAAAGAAGTTATAGATCTTAGCCTTAGATATCCCATGATGGGAAATTACCAGGTTGTTATTGTAAAGGAAGCACAATCAATGTCATCAATCAGTGAAATCGAAACGTATCTTACAAGCCCTTTGGATACTACTATTTTAGTTATTGCTCACAAGTATAAAAAACTTGATAAAAGAAAATCATTATACAAAAAGCTGACTTCGTCAAAATCTGAAGCTGTAGTTTTCCAGTCAGATAAAATAAAGGATTATGCCATTCCAAAATGGATTGAAACTGAGCTAGACGCCAAAGGGTTTAGAATTTCACCAGTAGCTCTGATGCTGATATCGGAGTATCTCGGAAATGATTTGGGTAAAATCAACAATGAAATAAGTAAGCTAGATATAAACCTAGAGAAAGGCGCGCTTATAACCGAAAATGAAGTTGAGGAAAACATAGGAATAAGCAAGGATTATAATTTATTTGAATTGCAAAATGCAATGACAGAAAAAAATTCTCTTAAGGCCTTTAGAATAGTTGATTATTTTGAATCCAACCCAAAAGACCATCCATTGCAGATGATATCAGTTGTTTTACACAACTATTTTATGAAGATTTTTAAATACCATCAGTTAAAGAATCAACCTCAAAATAAGATAGCCTCAGAATTGGGTGTACCACCTTTTATAGTCAAGGAATATGTAAAAGCAGGGAAGGTATTTTCCGCTCAAAAAATTAAACATATTATTTCTGATATAAGAACACTTGATCTAAAAAGTAAAGGTATAGGAAGTGTCAATGCAACTAGCTATGGTGAGTTGAAGCAGCTTGTATTTAGGGTATTAAACTAATTATATTAGATAAATAAATTTTCAATATCATTTTTATATTTTTCTTGAATAAGACTTCTCTTGAGCTTTAAGTTTGCTGTTATTTCTCCAGAATCTATGGTCCATTCATGATCAATAAGTTTGAATTTTTTAATTTTTTCTGTATCACCAAATTGTTTATTAAAACAGTCTATTTCCTTTTTTATTCTGTTTTGGATGGGCTTACTTGTAATCATTTTATCATTGGTGGTATAATCAATGTCTTTTATCCTGCACCATGAAGAAAGATGCTCAAAGTCTGGTACTATAAGAGCTGCTACAAACTTTTGGTTTTCTCCTAGCACTATAATTTGGTCAAAAAAAGGTGATTCTTTAATTTTATTTTCAAGAAGTACAGGACTAACGTATTTACCCATTGATGTTTTAAATATTTCTTTAACACGACCAGTAATTTTTAACATTCCATCGTTGTCGATAATTCCAACATCTCCAGTATGTAGTAATCCGTTTACAATGGTTTTGCGGGTCATTTCTTCATCCTTGTAATACCCCTTCATAACATTTGGGCCTTTAACCAATATTTCACCAATATTAGAAATTTCTACCTCAACATTTTCTAATGGTGGACCCACTGTGCCAATTTTTCTCTTCCCTTTAATGTAAGTGTTTACTGCAATTACAGGTGACGATTCTGTCATTCCGTATCCTTCAACAACGGGTATCTTTGCTGCATTATATATTTGTGCCAATCTGGGTTGTAATGCAGCTCCACCAGAAACGATAGATCGCATATTACCTCCAAATGCTTCGCGCCACTTATTGAAAACAAGCTTATTGGCAAGGCTGAGTTGAAAGTTATAAAAAACCCTGTCGGGTCTATCATATTGATATCTTAGTCCCAAATTCACTGCCCAAAAGAAAATCTGTTTTTGAATTCCTCTTAATTTCCTGCCCTTGGCCATAATTTTATCATATACCTTTTCCAATAACCTAGGCACTGTGGTCATTACGTGAGGTTTTATTTCTTGTATATTTTCAACTATGGTTGCCATATTTTCCGCATAATAAACAGATACTCCTTTATACTGAAATACATAATTCACCATCCGCTCATAAATATGACATAGGGGCAAATAACTAAGCCCTTTTGAAAATTGATCTACTGGAAAAAGATCCTGGGATGCCTTTACATTGCTAAGTATGTTATCATGTGAAAGCATAACTCCTTTGGGAAATCCAGTGGTTCCTGAGGTATAAATAAGAGTTGCGATATCATCTTTATTTATGGATGTTTTTATTTTTTCAATTTTATTCAGATCCTGATTCTGTTTGCCAAACTCAATAATTTCATTGAAGTGTTTATAACCTTCAACGTGGGTAAAGGAATAAACATCATTAATGTTTTCCACAGCTTTCAAGATGTGACCTATTTTCCTTATTATCTCATTACCCGAAACAAAAACATATTTTATACCTGCATGCTTGAGAATATATTCATAATCTTCAGCACTTATTGTTGGATATATGGGAACGTGAACTGCTCCAATTTGCATTATACCCATGTCCACAAAGTTCCACTCTGGGCGATTATTTGAAATTGTAGCAATTTTATCTCCTTTCTTTATACCAAGTTTAAGAAGAGCGCAGCTAATATTTAATGCTGTTTGTTGATATTCTTCTAAATCATGTAATACCCATTTGCCATTTTCTTTTCCGGCTAATACGTTATCCTTGACTTTAAAACACTTTTCATAACGGGTAAGTAAGTCGAATATTCGGGAAACTTCCATGATTTTGTGCAATTAGGGTTTGATGTAAAAGTGACAAATTTAAAAAATATTTTTGCTAATCACTTTTGTTAAATACCATGGAGCTTGCCTGAGCAGTTGGCATTATTACCAAATCATTTATGTTAACATGATCTGGAAGAGTTGTTGTATAATATGTTACCTCAGCAACATCATCAGGTTGCAGAGGTTGATACCCATCATATATGGAATCAGCTCTTGATTTATCTCCTTTGAATCTCACGATGGAAAATTCAGTCTCTATTGCTCCTGGTGCTATTTGGGTAACTTTTATGTTTTCCTTAACAAGATCCATTCTCATTCCTTTGTTTAGCGCATCAACAGCATGTTTGGTGGCACAATATATATTTCCATTTGGGTATACTTCTTTTCCAGCTATTGAGCCTATGTTTATGACATGACCTCGTTTATTGGTTATCATTAATGGAATAACGGCCCTGGAAATGTATAGCAAACCTTTTACATTTGTGTCTATCATACGCTCCCAGTCTTCTATTTCTGCATCTTGAATTGTGCTTAAGCCTACAGCTAGTCCAGCATTATTGATTAAAATATCTATCTTTTTCCAATCATCAGGAATTGACCGAATGGCCTTTGAAACATCCTCACTATTTCTAATATCAAAAGATAATTGCAATACATTTATGTCATATTTAGAGATTAAATCCTTTGATATACCTTCTAATCGTTCCGCTCTTCTGCCTATTAAAATTAAATCATGTTTATGTTTTGCGAAGATATATGCACATGATTTACCAATACCACTTGTTGCTCCTGTTATGAGTGTAATTTTATTCATAATAATACAATGTCAATTATGTGTAAAATAATATTCCGAAAATTACTACTTTCTCAAAGATAATGGCTCAATAGAGTCACCCCATATATCGTTGCTGAACAAAATAAGCCTTATTTATCCAACTAATATCTATTTCTTTTTCTGAAATTGCGTATAATGACGAGCCACTACCCGTTAAGGAAGCGTACAACGCATTATTTTGGTATAATTTATTTTTCAGGTCAAGTAAATGGGGATGTTCACAAAACACAAACTCCTCAAAATCATTCGATATATGATTTTTCCATAATAATTCATTGGCTAGTATATTTGAGTAATCGGTAGCAGAAAAATTATGCTTTACAAATGAAAATGCATTTCTCGTGTTTATATTTATTTGAGGATATATGAGTGTAATGTATTTTCCAGCAAATGGGTTAGCAACTTTTAATAATTTATCACCTTTACCTGTGACAATGGAAGGGGTGTTTTCAATAAAAAAAGGACAATCCGACCCGATTAAGTTTGCAATTTCCATTAACTCAATGTGGCTCAAACTAAGTTTACAGATGTCATTAATCATTTTCAAAAAAAATGTTGCATCTGATGAACCGCCTCCGAGGCCAGCTCCCATTGGAATGTTTTTGTATAAGCATATACTTACTGGGGCTATTTTATCAAAAACACCAGTTAGATATTTCCAGGTTTTATTAATAATATTTATTCCAGGTACCTTAAGCCCATAGTTAACAAACCTAAATGTTTCTGATAATGTTACCTCAAGAATATCATAAATTGGGATGGGAATGATACAAGTGGATAAATTATGAAAACCATCGGGTCGTTTATCCAATACGGATAGCCCCATATTAACTTTTGCATTCGGAAAACATATCATATATAAAAATTTCTTAGCGCAAAGTTAATTGATTTGAATGAAATATATGGGCATAAAAAAACCTTGAATCTGGAACGATGCAAGGTTTCTGAGGTGGGCTTTTGTCGGAATAAATCCGATTAAAGGAAAAAGGATCGCTCATTAATAACGGAGTAAAGCCTATATGTTTCGCTAGTTGTCTTCTCAAAAAAGTAAACCTTTTGATCTTTAGTGAAAATACAGGCTTTCAAATTTTTAACAGCTTTTTCTATTAATCCTGTGGATTCAATCTGAGCAAGGGAGTAATTGTAATTAATTATCATAGCAGGTTAAATTAAATCATTTTTATACTTAAGCCATCCTTGATACAAATAGGGCAAGATGAATCGTTAACTATTGTAACATAGCCACATCTATTACACTTGATGTATTTTGGATAACTCCCCTTTTTTCTAATATTTTTTTTAAAACTAAAACTTAACATTTTAAAATCTATTCTTAGTTGAAAATGACTAAACAATTGGTGTGCCAAAATAATTTTGTACACCTCTGCACGTCCGTAACATTCACATAAACAAGTGAATAAAATAGAAATAATTTTTTGAGAAGAGTATTTTATGATTCAAATATTAGTACGTTTATGGATAATTTTACGTTAACGTATGATTCATTTGATCTTTTACTTTTTGATTTAACTAATTCGTGTTTTTGTTTTAAATTTGTCTTGTGTTTAAAAATTATAATGTACAGCAAGATGATTTATCCAATCGCTGCAATAAGATTATTGCAAATGGCATGGTTGATATTAATAGACAAGTTGTCTTGAAAGATATACTCGGATTAATTGATTTGACAACCTTAAGTGGCACTGATAATACAGAAAACGTAACATTGTTATCACAAAAAGCTTTATCATATAGGGATGATAAATTAAAAATTCCAAATGTTGCTGCAGTTTGTGTATATCCTGTTTTTGCGAAATTAGTAAGCTCTGTATTATCTGGGAGTAATGTAAAAACAGCATGTGTTGCTGGTGCGTTTCCAAGCGGGCAATCACCCTTATCAATTCGAATAGATGAGGTCAGGAGTGCAGTTGATAATGGAGCAGATGAGATAGATATGGTTATATCTAGAGGTAAATTATTGGAGGGAGACTATGAATACATTACAAAAGAGGTATCATCCATTAAGGAAGCCTGTGGCGAAGCACATCTTAAGGTTATTCTTGAAACAGGAGAATTAAAACGCATTGAAAATATTCGAAAAGCAAGTGAGTTGTCAATCATGGCAGGAGCTGATTTTATAAAAACATCCACGGGAAAAATATCTCCTGCTGCAACCCATGAGGCTTTTGTTATTATGCTTGATACAATAAAGGAAGTTTTCATGGAAACTGGACAGATGATTGGAATTAAGCCTGCAGGTGGAATATCTGAACCTCAGCATGCTATGAATTATTATTTACTTGTAAAAAGTATTCTCGGCGAAAACTGGCTTTCCAAGAATTTTTTCAGGGTTGGTGCTAGCAGGCTTGCCGATAATATTTATAATGAAATACTAAAAGACTAAACAATGACTTTTTTCAGGAAAATTACACTTATAACTATGTTTATTACCTTGGCATTTTATGCCAACTCTCAAACTACACTAACGGTTGCTGAAAACTTTCATGTAAAAACAATATTTGGTGAACCAATTTGGCTTTTCCCGCTGCTTGATGATGAAAATAAAATAGTTGTTATTGATTTTTTTTCAACCACCTGTGGCCCTTGTCAAGATTATGCCGCTGATTTTCAAGCATGCTATGAAAATTTTGGAGAAAATCAAGGTAATACATATTTTTTGGGAATAAATTGGGGCAACGATAATCAGGGTGTTAGAGAATTTGATTCTATTTTTGGTTTAACATTTCCTTCGGTTAGTGGTTCCCAAGGTGGTGGTAATTTGGTTTATCAACTATATGATATTCAATCCTATCCCACAGTAATAATAATTACTCCAGATCATAATATTTTTGATCCATATGTATGGTATCCAGATGAAGAAACCATTACAAATGCAGTTATAGCAGCAGGGGGTATTTTGGTTGGAGTTGATGAAACAACGCCATTACATTCTGATGTAAAAGTATTCCCAAACCCTGCAATTAGTAGAGTTAGAGTTAATTTGAACTTAAAAAATGACACAGACCTTTTTGTTACCATAAGTGATATTATGGGTAGAGAGGTAAAGAAAACAAAATTAACTAGTTATGAAAAAGGAAATATTTCCATTGACTTAAAAGTTGATGGAATTACCAGTGGTTACTATTTGCTAAGAGTATTTTCAACTGACAGAGTTATTTCTACTTCTAAAATATCCATAGTAAAATAGGTATCAATGAATATGATCAATAAATATTTTGCAACTTTACTAATAGTAACCTTTACATTGAGCATTAACTCATGTACTGAGGATGACTTGACGGAAGGTGCTGATTATATTCAGAAATATCTTGGCATATGGAGCGTTAATGACCAGGCCGCCAGAATAAATTATGATGTAACTATTATTGCTAACCCTTCAAACGTATCAGAAATTTTCATAAATAATTTTGCCAATCTGGGCACATCAGCATCAGCATTGGTAGTTGATAACTCAATTGTTATAGAATTGCAATATCTAGGCTCAGACTATACGGTTAGCGGAACAGGAATTTATGTTAACAGTAAGAAATTAGAGTTCAGTTTTGAATTGATAAATGGAATAGAAAGTGAATCCAGAATAGCATTGTTTTCTCGTTAGATCTATTTATTATCAATAATTATTTCATTAACTGGTATTATAACCGAGTCACTGGCCATGGTATCTGAATGCATTAGTGTACTATCCTTTGCCAAATCCATTTCCTTGATTTGATATTCAACATCACTCTCGAGTTTACTAAGGTTTTTAAGAACTGTTTCGTATATTTCCTCCATATCATCATGCGATGTTTGATAGTAATTAATGTTATCTCTTATCTCATCAAGAGTAATATCATAATGGATGAGAATAGCATCGTAATAATTAGGTTTCATTGATAATTCATGCCTTGCATCACTATTAACAACGAAGCTTGCTTCAGCTATTTGCATTTCAGTCATAATGGTAGCAAGCTCATTTTTGGAAAGTAATTTTTCGGGGATAATTATTTCCTTATCATTAATGTTATAGCATGCACTTATTGTGATTACTATAAAGGTAAGTGCTAACCATTTTTTCATTTTAGTTCCCAACTTCAGATAAGAATTTTATTCGAATCAGCCTCACTTCTTCTTCGCTATATTCTGGTTCACCCAACTCATCAAGAGCATCTTGAATACTATCTGTTTCTGCCTCTGAGAAATAATCAAATATTTCTTCTTGATGATATTCGTCAACTTTTTCATCTATGTAATAACTTATATCGAGTTTTGTTCCGGATGAAACTATAAGTTCAATTTCCTTTAAGGTGGCATCTAGTGACAAATTTTTAGAATGTGCAATATCATCAAGAGGTCTTTTTCTATCAATGGATTGAATTATATATACTTTTAAACCGGATTTATTCACAACCGATTTTATAACCATATCGTTAGGGCGAGTTATTTCATTCTCTTCAACATAATTGGATATTAGATGCAAGAATGGTTTACCATATTTTGCAGCTTTTCCTGCACCTACTCCCGAAATTTGCTTCAGTTCATCTTCACTTATGGGATATTGTATGGTCATATCCTCCAACGATGGATCCTGAAAAATAACAAAGGGTGGAAGGTTTTCATTTCTGGAAATGTCTTTTCGAAGATCCTTTAGTAAGGAAAAAAGTACTTTATCAGCACCACTTTGCCTTTGGCCACCCCCTTTTAGTATTATATCATCATCATCATTATGGTCATAGTCGTGATCTTTTGCGATTAATATGCTATATGGATTATTTATATAATCCTTACCCTTATCAGTTAACTTTATAATACCATAATTTTCGATCTCCTTTTCCACCAATTTTTGTATTAAGCCTTGACGGATAACCATCACCCAATACTTTTCATCATGTTCTTTTCCTGCTCCGAATAAAGGGACTTTATCAAGTTTAATTGATTTTATATCACCACTCTTTTTTCCTGCAAGTATTTCGCTAATAATTTTGATTTTAAATTGCTCCTTTAGATCCAATACTGTTTTTAAGGTTAGTATAATATCCTCTTTACCTTCAAATTTATCTTTGGGATTCAAGCAGTTGTCGCATGCTCCACAACTTTCTTTGGTATATCCTTCGCCAAAGTAATGTAGTAACAGCTTATGTCGACAAACCGAGGATTCAGCATATGCAACTGTTTCAAAAAGTAATTCTTTCGCAATTTCCTGCTCTGCAACAGGCTTATCCTTCATGAATTTTTCTAATTTCTGAATATCATCATAGGAATAAAATGTAATACAATTTCCTTCTCTACCATCTCTTCCACCTCTGCCTGTTTCTTGGTAATATCCCTCAATACTTTTTGGAATATCATGATGGATTACAAACCGAATATCCGGTTTGTCAATACCCATTCCAAATGCTATTGTTGCCACAATAACTTCCACCTCTTCCATGAGAAACATATCCTGATTATTTCGTCTTGTAGAAGCATCAAGTCCGGCATGATAGGGCAGAGCCCTTATGCCATTTACAACAAGCGATTCGGCAATTTCTTCTACTTTTTTTCTACTTAGGCAATAAACAATACCTGACTTATTGGGTTGAGTTTTTATGTACTTGATTATATCTTTTATTACATTTTTTGTTTTTGGTCTTACTTCGTAATAAAGATTTTCCCTATCAAAAGATGCCTTATAAACATCAGCATCTGATATCTCTAAGTTTTTAAGAATATCTTCTTGTACCTTTAAAGTAGCTGTTGCCGTTAATGCTATAGTAGGCAAATCAGGATTTATGGAATTAATAATTGATCGTAGCTTTCTATACTCAGGCCTGAAATCATGACCCCATTCAGAAATACAGTGTGCTTCATCTATGGCAAAAAATGATACTTTTATTTTTCTCAGAAAGATTACATTCTCTTCTTTTGTAAGAGACTCGGGCGCCATATAAAGTAGCTTTGTTTTACCAACAGTTAGATCGCCCCTTACTTGTTTAATTTCTGCCTTTGAAAGAGATGAATTCATTACATGAGCAATGCCAGTTTCAGTTCCAAAGTTTCGAATCATATCTACCTGATTCTTCATGAGTGCAATAAGGGGAGAAACTACTATTGCAGTTCCTTCATTCATTAATGCTGGGAGCTGATAACACAAAGACTTACCTCCTCCTGTTGGCATAACAACAAAAGTGTTTTTGTCATCCATCACATTCTGGATGATCTCTTCTTGCTCTCCTTTGAAACTAGAAAAACCAAAAAAAGTCTTAAGAATTTTTCTGGCTTCATAAATATCATTAGTGGTTCCCATCAATTAGTCAGATAAAATATATCTTTGTAAGAATTTACAAATTATTGTTTTAATGCATAATATTGATTGAATAGATTTTTGTTCAATGTTTTTAATGCCTTTCACAAATATAACAATATATAAATCAAAATCACAATAATTAATAAAAATTTAATTGGGTACAAATAGTAAAATAAAAGAAATAGCTATATCAGTTGTAAAGGATGAATACCAGGCAATAATTAACCTTGTTGATTCCATTAACGATGACTTTGTTGAATCAGCAAACTTAATTTATAAATCAAAAGGCAGGGTTATCGTAACTGGAATTGGTAAGAGTGCTATAATTGCACAAAAAATTGTAGCCACCTTTAATTCCACCGGAACACCTTCCATTTTTATGCATGCTGCAGATGCCATACATGGCGACCTTGGAATTGTTAGGCCTGATGATATATTAATTATTATTTCCAAAAGTGGAGAGACACCTGAAATTAAGGTTTTAGTTCCATTATTAAAATCGAGGAAAAATAAAATAATAGCTCTAGTAGGTAATGTTAAATCTTATTTAGCTCATAATTCTGATTTGATGTTGAACTCGACTGTAGAAAGAGAAGCTTGTCCAAACAACCTTGCTCCAACGACAAGTACCACTGCTCAGTTAGTTATGGGAGATGCACTGGCAGTTTGTTTATTAAGATTGAGAGGATTTTCGGCTACGGACTTTGCTAATTATCATCCTGGTGGGTCCCTCGGTAAGAAGATGTACATGAGAGTTAATGATCTTAGCTCAAAAAATGATGCTCCAGCAGTTGACATCAATGAAAAAATCTCAAATGTTATAATTGAGATATCATCAAAAAGACTTGGCACCACTGCTGTAATTGATAATGGCAAAATGATAGGTGTTATAACAGATGGTGATTTAAGACGAATGATTGAAAACCACGACGATTATAAGCATTTAGCCGCAAAGGATATAATGACCAGAGAACCATTAAGCATTGAAAAAGACTCATTGATAGTAAATGCATTATCGATGATGCGAGAGAATAATATTACGCAGCTTCCCGTTATGGATGGTGATAATTATAGTGGTATTATTCATCTTCACGATATCCTAAAAGAAGGTATTTTTTAATGCAAGATATAATTGAAACCAACAACCAACGTTTATAGTAGTTAGATAATTAATGTAGTCAGTATAAATGAAACTTTGGACCAGAGAACTTGTAAAGAAATATAAACAACGTACAGTTGTTAACCATGTTTCAATGGAAGTAAAAAGAGGCGAAATTGTTGGATTACTTGGACCCAATGGTGCAGGAAAAACCACCAACTTTTATATGATTGTTGGATTGATTAAACCTTTTTCAGGCAGGGTATTTCTTGACGATGTTGAGATAACCAATGAGCCCATGTACAAAAGAGCACAGAGGGGGATTGGTTACTTGGCTCAGGAGGCATCTGTATTTAGACATTTAAGCATAGAAGATAATCTTAAAGCTGTGATGCAATTTACGGATTTGACAAAACAACAACAGGAAGAAAGGTTAGAAGGGTTACTTGATGAGTTTGGCCTCAGCAGCATAAGAAAAAGTTTGGGAATACAGCTTTCCGGAGGCGAACGTAGAAGAACAGAAATAGCCAGAGCCCTGGCCGTAGATCCTAAGTTCATTTTATTGGATGAACCATTTGCTGGAGTGGATCCAATTGCTGTGGAGGATATTCAAACAATAGTATCTAAGCTTAAGAAAAAAAATATTGGAATACTTATTACGGATCATAATGTTCATGAAACATTGACCATTGTGGATAGAGCGTATTTACTTTTTGAAGGTTCCATCTTAAAATCAGGTTCAGCAAAAGACTTGGCGGAGGATGAGCATGTGAGAAAAGTATATCTTGGTAAAAACTTTACCCTAAGAGAGAAAAACTTTGAGGAGTAATTTATAATTAGCCAATAATGAATCTATGAAGATAATGGATTCAACTTTAAATCTTAATTTTCTCCATTCAATAGATTAGCATTGAAATTTGTTTATCTTTGCGTTAGTTCTTCATAGAACTATTAACTTTAGCAGGTTAATTTTTTGGGTTATCCCTCAAACATGAGGGTTTTTAGGTTAATATGTGAAAAGATCCTGTCCGCCTGGACGGGACTTTTCGTTTTTATACATCTTTATTATTAAAATAACTGAATATAATTTTTGCTTTTGACTTACCAATGACATTTGATAAATCAACCAAGGATGTCACTCTTATTTTCTTAACAGATTTAAATTTCCAAAGTAGCTTTTGAGCAGTTGAAAATCCAACACCTTCTATGGAAGTTAATTCAGATTTAATGGTGCCCTTTTCAAATTTCTTTCTGTGATGAGTAATTCCAAACCTATGAGCCTCATCACGCATTCTTTGAATAACCTTAAGGGTTTCTGATGTTTTATCAATGTAAAGAGGCACTGAATCTTCAGGAAAATATAATTCTTCTAATCGTTTTGCAATTCCTATAATTGCAATTTTACCATATAGACCAATAGCTTTTAAAGCTTTTACTGCCGAACTTAATTGCCCCTTACCTCCATCAACGATTATTAGTTGAGGGAGACTTTTGTTTTCATGAAGTAACCGGCTATACCTTCTCTTAACAACTTCTTCCATTGAAGCAAAATCATTGGGCCCTTCAACAGTTTTTATATTATAGTGCCGATAACCTTTTTTATTTGGCAGTGTGTCTAAAAATTGAACCATTGCCGCAACAGGATAATCGCCTTGAAAATTGGAGTTGTCAAAACATTCAATGTGAGAAGGAATAACATTCATTCTAAGATCTTTTTTCATTTGAGCTAAAATTCTGTTTTTGTGTCTATTGGGATCGATAAGATCTTTTTGTTTTTGCTTTTCGATCATAGTGTGTTTAGCATTTCTTTCACTCAACTCCAATAAGTGCTTTTTGTCTCCTCTTTTTGGTATCGTTATGGTAACATCTGGAATATTAATGTCAGGATCAAAGGGTGTTATTACCTCTTTTGCCTGACTATCAAACCTATTCCTAAAGTCCATTAATGCATAGGAAAGTATTTCTTGGTCTGTTTCTTCAAGTTTTGTTTTTACTTCTACAGTATGAGCTTGAATTATTGAACCATTTATAACTTTTAGAAAGTTTAGGTAAGAATGATTTTTGTTTTTCACCATTGAAATAACATCAACATTATGAATTTTAGGATTTACAATAGTAGATTTACTTTTGTATTTCTCTAAAAGTTCTATTTTCTCTTTTATTAGTTGAGCTTTCTCAAATTCCATATTATCAGCTAGTGCTGTCATTAGGGTCTTTAGCTCTTCGATAACTGATGATATATTACCTTTTATTATGCGCTTTATTTGACTTATTGTATTGTTATAATCTTCTTCCGCCTGCTTATCTACACATGGCCCTAGGCAGTTGCCCAGGTGGTATTCAAGACAGACCTTATACTTACCTTTTTTTATATTGGCCTGAGATAGATTTAGTGAGCAGGTGCGAATCTGGTATAATTGTTTAACAATTTCCATTAATGTTTTCATCATTCTCACGGATGCATATGGTCCAAAATATTCGGAACCATCTTTTATAACATGTCGTGTTGATATAATGCGTGGAAATGGTTCATTTTTAATGCACAACCATGGAAACGATTTATCATCTTTTAGTTGAATATTATATTTGGGCTGATATTTCTTTATCAAGTTATTCTCTAAAAGCAATGCATCTAATTCGGTATCAGTTACAATACAATTTATATCTGCAATCATCTTCACAAGTACCTTTACTTTTCCTGATTGATGAGAATTGGTAAAGTAACTACTAACTCTTTTTTTTATGTTTTTGGCTTTACCAACATATATAATAATTCCATCACCATTAAAATATTGGTAGACTCCTGATTTTTCCGGTAGGGTTTTAATTATTTGAGTGAGATTAATATGTTCAGCCATTTTAATATTGTTGCTTACAAATTTAAAATAATAGTAGTTGCAAATTATTATGATCGGAAATACTAGGCCCATCGTTTATGAATGAACAATTACTAAACTATTTCACTAAATTACACACCATTAAGGATTAAACTTAACCATAAATTAATTTTTGATTACATATAATAATTCATATATTATTAAATTGCGAGCGTATTAAAAGTTGAACATAATGGACAATAATAAGTATTCGATTCTTCTTGTTGATGATGAGGAAGACATAATTGAGTTCTTATCATATAACCTTAAAAAAGAAGGTTATAAAGTTATAACTGCCAATAATGGTATAAAAGCTATAGAAAAAGCAAAAAAGCATAAACCAAATCTAATTTTAATGGATGTCATGATGCCCGAAATGGATGGCATAGGTGCAGTTAGGGAAATTAGAAAAATTCAAGAGTTAGATAATATTATTATAATGTTTCTTACTGCGCGTTCCGAAGACTACAGTCAGATAGCAGGTTTTGAATCGGGTGCTGATGACTATGTATCAAAACCAATTAAACCTAGAGTTTTATTAAGTAGGATTTCTGCAATTCTTCGTAGAACAGCAGATAAAGAAAAGACTACACAGTCATCAGTCTTGGAAGTGGAAGGGTTAATAATTAACAGAGAGAAATTTGTTGTTGTTAAAAATGGAATTGAGCTTATACTTCCAAACAAAGAATTCAAAATTGTATATTTGTTAGCATCTGCTCCAAATAAGGTTTTCTCGCGTGATGAAATTTTCGAAAATGTTTGGGATCAAGATGTAATTGTAGGAGATAGAACTATAGATGTTCATATTAGAAAAATTAGGGAGAAGCTTGGGAATGAATATATAAGAACAGTTAAGAGAGTCGGATATAAGTTTAACACATAATGTTGATTAACTCACCAAAAAATATTGCTTTATTTAATGCGATTTTATTAGCTCTTATATCAGGAGTTATATTAATTCTAATATCAATCTATGTAGAAAGTATAGATATTACAATTATAATGGTAATAATTGCGGTAATATTTATTTCATCCTTTTTTTTGATAAACTTCAGTATTAGTAAGTTTTTTCATGAGAAAATAGACATCATATATAAAACCATAGGAGAGCCTCAAACAACAATGAAGGCTGAAAAGAAGAATAAAAATTCAAATGATGTATTAGATTTGGTAAACCAAGTGGTTTTAAGGTGGAGTGAGGAAAAAAAGCAGGAAATTAATGAGTTGAAACAAATGGCTAGTTATCGCAGAGAGTTTTTAGGGAATGTTTCCCATGAGCTCAAAACCCCTGTTTTTAATATACAAGGATATGTTGATACTTTGCTGGAGGGTGGTCTTGAAGACAAAACAATAAATGTAAAGTTTCTGCAAAAAACACAAAATAGTGTTAATAGAATGATAGCTTTAGTTGAAGATTTGGAAGAAATATCAAAACTTGAATCCGTAAACTTAGAATTAAATGTTGAGTCATTTAATCTTTATGAACTAGCAACTGAGGTTATCGATTTTATGGAACAAAAGGCACTGCTAAATAAAACTAAAATCATAATAAACCCAATTGCTTCAAAATCTATAAAAGTACTTGCTGATATTCGTAGAATTAGACAGGTTATGATTAATTTGATTGATAATGCCATCAAATATGGCAAAATGGATGATCCTGTGGTTACAATATCATTTTATAATTTCCATGACAATTATCTAATCGAAATTCAGGACAATGGTATTGGTATGCCTGAAGAAAACTTGGTCAGGGTATTTGAAAGGTTTTATCGTACTGAGGAGAGCAGGTCTAGAGACAAAGGCGGAATGGGATTAGGGCTTGCAATAGTCAAACATATTATAGAGGCTCATCGACAAACCATTAGCGTAAGAAGCAATCTGGGAGAAGGAACGACTTTCTCATTTACACTTAAAATGGCTTAGTTTAATCACTTCTTGATATGGAAAATTCAATCAGTTGTTCAAGGGCTCTTCGTGATTCGTTTTCTGGAAACTTCATTAATAATTCCAAGGACATATCGGTATACTCCCTCATCTTTTCAGATGCATACTCTAGTCCTCCACAGTTTCGAACCTCTTCAATGATTTTATCGGTATACTTTTTATTCTTACTATGGTTTTTAATGTTTCTAATAATACTTCTTTTTGCCGATGGGGAGGAATTATTTATAAGATAAATTAGAGGGAGGGTCATTTTTTTCTCTTTTATATCAATCCCGGTTGGTTTTCCAATGATATTTGTTTTCTCAAAATCAAAAATATCATCTTTGATTTGAAATGCCATACCTAAATACTCTCCAATTTTCCACATTTGTTTTACTTCATCTTTTGAACATGAAGTTGCAGCAGCACCTACGGCAAAACATGAGGCTAATAGGGATGCTGTTTTCTTTCTTATAATCTCATAATAAATAGACTCATCGATATCAAGTTTCCGAGCCTTTTCTATTTGCAACAATTCTCCTTCGCTCATTTCTTTAACAGCATCAGACACAATCTCAAGAGTATCATAATCTTTTGCCTGTAGGGCCACTAGCATGCCTCTTGACAGCAGATAATCACCCACTAAAACAGCTATTTTATTTTTCCAGAGGGCGTTTATGGAGAATCGGCCTCTTCGTTTATCACTATCATCAACAATGTCATCATGAACAAGGGTTGCTGTATGTAAAAGCTCAATTAATGCAGCAGCTCGGTGGGTTTTGTCGCTTACTTTTCCAAAAAGTTTTGAGCTATAAATTACAA
The DNA here is from genome assembly GCA_002708315.1 of Lentimicrobiaceae bacterium. Lineage (GTDB taxonomy): Bacteria > Bacteroidota > Bacteroidia > Bacteroidales > F082. The sequence goes on along the minus strand of PANC01000026.1, from coordinate 4,269 downwards.
TTAATGGTCTTATTTGTTTACCTTTAGATTTAAAAACGTACTTCATTATAATATTCAATAGAGGTACAGATGATTTTGCTGAACCACGAAAAATTTTCTGAAATTGCTTAAGGTCGTTTTGTATTGGCGCTTTAAGTTCTCGAAGTGTTGACATTATTAATCCAAGGTTATTTTATTACAAAATTTAAGCAGAGAATCTCTGAATATAGGTTCAAAATTAAATCTATTTTTGCATAAACTTAAAAACTATGTCAGGATTTTTATTTGACGAACTAATATTTGGACCAATATTTAGCAGACGCTTAGGTGTGTCTTTGGGTATTAACCTACTACCAACTGATAATAAGTTTTGTAATTTTAACTGTATTTACTGTGAGTGTGGATGGACTAATAATCAAAAAGGACTTAAGATAGTTCTCCCCAAGCGAGATAACTTTAAAACACGACTTGAAATCAAACTTAAGGAACTCCATGGAACAGTTAATGAACCCGATGCAATTACATTTGCAGGTAATGGTGAACCCACCATACATCCTAAATTTCCTGAAATAATTGAAGATACAATTGCGGCTCGAGATAAGTATGCACCAAATGCGGCAATAAGCATTTTATCCAATGCCAGTATGCTTCATAAAAAATCGGTAACTGATGCCTTAAAAAAGGTTGATAAAAATATTCTAAAGTTGGATGCTGCAATTGAAGAAACATTCAATAATATTAATCAGGTCATGGGCAAATTATCAATGAATAAAATTATTGATGGGTTACTTGGATTTGAGGGAAAGTTAATAATTCAAACTTTGTTCTTTCGTGGTGAGTACAACAACAATATAATTGATAATACTACACCTGAAGAAATTGATGCTTGGCTAAAGGTGATTAAAAAAATTAACCCTGAGTATGTAATGATTTACCCAATCGATAGGGGAACTCCTGCGAAAAACTTAATTAAAATCCCAAAGGAAGAACTTGAGGAAATTGCTAAAAAAGTTGAGGCAATTGGTGTAAGTGCCAAGGTTTACTAATATTATCTACTTTTATTACTATCGATTGAGTTTAGAAGTTCTTAAAAACTTTGATGTATTAAGATTTTTTTCATGTGTGGCAGATTTCAATTATCAGTAAAGGGAAAACATATATCCGAAAGATATAGTGTTGAGGTATTTGATGATATTTACAATCCAAATTATAATTGTGCTCCATCACAAAAACTTCCAATACTAACCAATATAAATCCCACAAAGCTTAGTTATTTTAAATGGGGTCTTATCCCATTTTGGGCTAAGGATCCAATGGTAGGGTTTCGAAATATAAATGCTAGGGCTGAAACAATATTGGAAAAACCATCATTTATGTATTCTTTCAATAAAAGGAGATGTATAATTCCTGCCAATGGTTTTTATGAGTGGAGGCAGGATTGTAATAAGACTCCCTACCGCATTTTTCTTAAGACTGAAAATGTATTTTCAATGGCAGGTATTTGGGATACATGGAAAGATGCAGAAAATAATGAGATTAATACATTTTCAATTCTAACAACGGTAGCCACTGAGAAAATAAAAATAATTCATAACCGCATGCCTGTTATTCTGAGACCAGATATTGAAAAATACTGGTTGAGTGACCTCCCTGTTGATGAACTTAAAGGATATATTGAATCTTATGATTCCAATAAATTAGAATTTTACTCTGTTTCAAAAAGAATTAATTCTCCAAAACATAATGACCCAGATTTAATAATTCCTGAAAGTGTTAAGCAGCAGAAATTATTCTGATTAAATTATCAATGCCTATTTGTTAATTCGTTTATTAGTTTTGGTAAACCCACACCAGCCGTTTCATTGATTGTTGTTAAGTTGGAAATCCCAGGAACTGCAAAAGCCTTGGGATCAATGTAATATTTTGGAACTTCACTTCTCACATAATTTATTAGACTTGCAGCTGGATATACTACCATTGAGGTTCCAACAACGATGAGTATGTCAGCTAGTGAAACAAGTTTAATTGCTTTTTCAATCATGGGTACCCCTTCTCCGAACCATACTATATGAGGTCGTAATTGGCTTCCTTTTTCACATTTATCTCCTATTTTTATCTCCCAATTATCCAATTCGTAAACAAGAGATGAATCGGCAGAACTCCTTACTTTTTTAAGTTCACCATGCAGGTGAGTTATATTTAATGACCCAGCTCGTTCATGCAAGTCATCAACGTTTTGAGTAATTATTTGAACATCATATAAATTCTCAAGCTCAACAAGAGCTTTATGTCCATTGTTTGGCTCGACTTCAAATAATTGTTTACGTCTCTGGTTATAGAATTCTAATACTAGTTTAGGATTTTTATGCCATGCCTCAGGAGTTGCTACTTCTTCAATCTTGTGGTTTTCCCATAATCCGTTATTATCTCTAAATGTTTTTACTCCACTCTCAGCGCTTATGCCTGCGCCTGTTAGAACAACTATCTTTTCCATTTTAGAGTAATAAAGGATGATGAAAACAAGGTAAAAAAGTATCTACATAAAAGAAAAACTCACAATATTTATGAGCAATAATGTCATTTTACAAATGATATCTTTATTAGAGAATGTTCATATCATCTAAAGCTTTCATAACATTCTTAACTGAATTAGCAGATGTTTCCAAAAGTTTTTTCTCATCATCATCAAGGTCAATCTCAATAATTTCTTCGATACCATCCTTACCTAACTTTACAGGAACTCCAAGATAAACATCTGTAAGCCCATAAGAACCATCAAGGTAAGCACACAGAGGAACAATTTTTTTCTGATCATCAACAATTGCTTCAGCCAATTGAGCAGCTGCAGCACCTGGCGCATACCATGCGCTTGTTCCCATTAGGTTTACCAATTCACCTCCACCTTTCTTTGTTCGTTCTACAATGCTATTTATTTTTTCTTTTTCAAGTAACTGACTTACCGGTATACCATTAACGGATGTATATCTGGGTAGCGGAACCATTGTATCGCCATGACCACCCAGTAGCATGGCATGTATATCATTTGGGCTTACATTTATCGCTTCCGCTAAAAATGCACGATATCTCCCTGTATCTAGCGTTCCCGCCATACCAAATACTTTGCTGGCAGGTCTATTCGACGCTTTGAATGCAGCATAAGTCATTACATCTAGAGGATTACTCACAACAATAATTATAGCATCCGGAGAATGTTTAATTGCCTTTTCAGTAACGTCTTTAACTATTTTAGCATTGGTTTTTATTAAATCGTCACGCGACATACCAGGTTTGCGGGGCAATCCTGAAGTAATAACTATTATTCCAGATCCCTCTGTTTTTGAATAATCATTGGTAACACCAATTACGCGAGTATTAAAATGATTTATTGCAGATGTTTGCCATATATCAAGGGCTTTACCTTCGGCAATTCCTTCTTTTATATCTAGTAATACTACTTCTTTTGCAAGATCCTTATGAGCAATTACATTAGCACATGTAGCTCCAACATTACCAGCACCTATTACGGTTATTTTTTCCATTTTAATTAGTTTTCTTTGTGGGTTTATCTTTTATAAAACTCGACAAAATTAGTAATAATACACTTATTCAACAAATATATATATTCCCTTATAAAAGCTGTGATATACAGTAGTTTAAATGTACTTATAATTAGAAATTAATCTTAGGTAAACAATTTGTTGTTAAAAAATGGAAGTAATAAATAACATAAACCAATAATAAAAAGGGTGCATTAAAAACATTATGGTATTATGCTGGTAACAAATATTAGCAAATACAATTTAATTAGTAGATCTTTCTCCCAATAATTTGTGATTATTTTTTAAAAAAACCATAAACAAAAATGACTAAACCACATTTATAGCTTAGATTAGCCATCTCCGATTTGCACATTAATTAACTGATTATAGATGAGAAATAATAACATCCTTTTAATACTTAAAACGTATTTAATTGTACTAGTTATCTTTTCAGCTTTCAGATGTATTTTATACTTCACAGAATTAAACCGAATTGATTTTGAAGAAGTTGCAACTTGGACTATTATTCAATCCTTCATAATGGGTATAAGGTTTGATATTGTAATATCACGTTACATACTATTTATCCCAGCAGTAATATTACTAATGGAAGAAATTATAAATCTGCGAAACCGTATTATTTATAAAATTATATTTTATCACTTTTTTAAATGTTATGGATAAGAAAAAAGTAACACTGATAATTAGAATAATATTGCTTGTTGGAACCATAATATCCATGTTTTTCGTT
>PANC01000025.1 GCA_002708315.1 Lentimicrobiaceae bacterium | reverse complement strand
TCATATTTATTCTGTAACAGGAAAAATGGTATTGCAAACAAATGATATTGATGGAACCATCGATATTAGCGATTTTGCAACAGGTTTATATGCAATTAGTGCATTGGATAAGAATGGTCAAAAATATCAAACTAAATTTATTGTTAAATAATTTCTAGTTTTTAGAAACACTAATTCTATTTTAATTAAAAATGTCCTGATTAAGTAAATAATCAGGACATTTTTTTATCCATTTATTTAATAGATTAATTAACTTTATGAAAGATTATGGTCGCTAAGCTATTTCATAGGTGTTAATCATTAACCTCTTCAATAGAATCTTCAAGATCCTCATGACAAGAGCCACAAATAGTACCTGCTTCTGTTTCATCTCCTATTTCTTCTATCGTTTTTAAATTACCCGCCTTTATGGCATCAATTATTTCACCTTTGGTAATTTGCATGCAGGTGCATAAAATATCATCATCTTCCATTCCTACTTGTTTTGCAGTTAATAATACTCTTCAGCGTGCAGCTGACCTGGACTTCTCTTCTTATGATCTTTAAAACCCATTGGGTATATTAACTCTTTCATATCAGATATCATATTCGGGTTTCCACAAAGAAATATGTCTGTATCACTGGGTTTTGGTTTAAACCCTAACAATTCATTTACCAGTCCCGATTTCCATATTTCTCCAATATATCTTGTGTCGCCACCCCATTCTATTGGTTCATTTACCGATCTTGTAATTGAGGGGTGATATTTAAAATCTTTAAACATACTAGCCAGTAACTTAAGTTCTGAAGAATATCCTAGATCCCAGCTATTACGCGCACCATGTATAATTATAATTTTACCTCTTCTCTTTAGGGCATTTGACCTTAACATGCTCATGTATGGAGCAAGTCCTGTTCCAGTAGCAATAAGAATAATATTTCGATCAGTATCCAATTTGTCAATTGTGAAAATACCAACAGCTTTTTTACCCATCCATACTCTGTCACCAATTTTTAGCTCAAATAATCTAGGTGTTAATTGTCCAGAATGAACCAGTTGTAGATAAAACTCTATACTATCTTCATTTGAAGATGATGCAATTGAATATGCTCTTCGTATTAATCTATTTTGTTTGGGATGCTCAAAATCATCTTCTGACTCAATACATCGAGGATAGTTAGGAGGTAACCCCAATGCAACAAACTGACCAGCCTCAAATTCTGGAAACTTCCAACCATCTGGCTTTACTTTTATAATCTTCATCATTGGTGATAGTTGAATGCACTGAGTAATCACACAATTAAGTTGATCTGTTAAGTCCATTTAAAGTCTTTTTGTTTTGATAGTCAAAAATACAAATAACACCAATTTGATAGAGAAAGTATTTTGAATTAAAAAATTATTGTTTGCTTATCGTGGGTTCTCTCTATATACACGAAATCATTTTCGTGAACTGAAATAAAAAAAGCTGACCGTAATAGATCAGCTTTTTTATTAAGATTAGATCTTCTAGGCAAGTGCAAGGCGTTTAAAACCTGTTATGGTTAAATCACCTTCTACATTGCTTAAATATTGACTAACACTCATCTTATTATCCTTTATGAAGGATTGGTTCAATAAAGTGTTCTCTTTATAAAATTTATTTAGTTTACCAGTTGCTATTTTTTCAAGCATTTCTTCTGGTTTACCTTCCTGACGTGCCTGATCCATACCTATTTCTATTTCACGCTTGATAACATCTTCGCTTACATCATCTTTGCTAAGTGATACTGGATCCATGGCTGCAATTTGCATTACTATATCTTTACCTGCATCTGCAAGGTTATCTCCAGATTTATTGAATCCCGCAATGGTAGCAATACGATTACCAGGGTGTATATATGAATAAACACTTTCTGCTTCAATTATTTCAAAATGGCCCAGTTGGATTTTTTCACCAATTACGCCGGTTTGATCAAGAATTAATTCTTCAACTTTACGTCCATTTAGGTCCATATTATTCAAGTCGTCAGCAGTTTTTGCTTTGTTGGAAATGGCAACATCTAATATGCTTTGAGTAAATCCAATGAAATCGCTGTTTTTGGCAACAAAATCAGTTTCACAGTTTACCATTACAACTGCAGCGTATGTTTTATCTGCACTAACTTTTGAAAGAACAACACCTTCAGTGGCATCTCTATCAGCACGTTTGGCAGCAACTTTTTGACCTTTTTTTCTAAGTACATCAATTGCTTTCTCCATATCGCCTTCGGTTTCAACCAAAGCCTTTTTACAATCCATCATGCCAGCACCGGTACTTTTTCTCAATTCATTTACTTGTTGGGCAGTAATCTTCATTTTAATTTCTTTTACTAAGTTAATACTAGTCTTCTTGTTTCTTTACAATTGGCTTTCTCTTGCGCTTAGGTTTTGCATCTGAGGTTTTATTATCATCTGCTTCAGCTACTTCAATTGCTTCTGATTCTGACTTAATATCATCATTTTTGGCAGCTGCTTCTGCTTCGGAACTATCTTGCTTTTCTTTTGCAAGTTTACGTTCATTTAACCCTTCCTTAATTGCTTCAACTGCTGCATTAACGATCAGGTAAATGGACTTTGAAGCATCGTCATTTGCGGGTATTCCAAAATCAACCAAATTAGGATCAGTATTTGTATCTACCATTGCAAATATTGGAATATTTAGTTTCCTTGCTTCGGCAACAGCTATCTTCTCTTTGTTGATGTCAACAATGAACAATGCTGCAGGCAGCCTGCTCATATCAGATATACTACCAAGGTTTTTCTCAAGTTTAGCTCTTTCGCGTGTAATTTGAAGCCTTTCCCTTTTGGAGAGGTTGGTCCATGAACTGGTGGTAGCCATTTTGTCGATATTGGACATCTTACGAATAGCTTTGCGAATGGTCGCAAAGTTTGTAAGCATGCCGCCAGGCCAACGCTCAGTAACATAAGGCATATTAACATTTTTAACTAGATCGCTAACTAACGTTTTTGCTTGTTTTTTGGTTGCAACAAACAATACTCTTCGACCAGATTTGGCTATCTGTTTGATAGCTTTTTGTGCTTCTTCAAGCTTAGCCTGTGTTTTGTACAGGTCTATAATGTGGATTCCATTGCGTTCCATAAATATGTATGGTGCCATATTAGGATTCCATTTCCTGCGCAAATGACCAAAATGTACACCTGCGTCAAGCAATTCGTCAAAACTAACTTTTGCCATTTTTTTTAATTTTAAATTGTTTACATTCTCTTTAACAATTACTGAATAGCTCTTTAATATCGAGGTTACAGCAATTTGGATACTAAACTCATTCCAATGATTGTGAAAACTATCGTTTACTGAACTGGAATTTCTTACGAGCCTTTGGTTGTCCTGGTTTCTTACGTTCAACCATACGTGGGTCTCTTCTCATTAATCCTTTTTCCTTTAGAGCAGGACGGAACTCTGGATCTACTTTAACAAGGGCACGAGCAATACCTAAACGTAATGCTTCAGCCTGTCCTGTATAACCACCTCCTTTAAGATTAGCTTTGATGTCGTATTTACCAGTTGTCTCTGTTAGATCAAATGCTTGTTCAACAACAAAATGAAGTATGCCAGTTGGAAAATAATCTTTATAATCACGATTATTGATCATTATCTTGCCGCTACCTTCTTGAAGATAAACCCTGGCTACGGCAGTTTTTCTTCTGCCAAGTGCGTTAACTACTTCCATGGTATATTATCTGATATTATTTAAATTTATTTTCTTTGGTTTTTGAGCCTTATGATCGTGCTCACTACCCACATAAACGTATAAGTTACGAAACAAGTCTGCACCAAGTTTATTTTTTGGAAGCATACCTTTAATGGCTTTTTCAACCATTCTTGTGGGTTTTTTGTCCATCATCTGTTTGGCTGTGATTGCTTTTTGGCCACCAGGATATCCACTGTGACTAACATATTCCTTAGCTTCCCATTTGTTACCTGTAAGCCTTATCTTATCAGCATTAATGATGATAATGTTATCACCGCAGTCTACATGTGGTGTAAAGTTTGTCTTGTGTTTCCCACGAAGGAGTACAGCAGCTTTTGATGCCATTCTTCCTAAAACCTCATTCTCAGCATCAATCAACAGCCATTCCTTATTAACGGTGTTGCGGTTTGCGCTAACTGTTTTATAACTTAATGTATTCATCTATCTTATTGTTTCTTAAGCACTTTACTATTACGCCTTTAAAATCGGGCTGCAAAAATAGAAACATTTTCCATAACAACCAAATTTGTAAACAACTAATTGTGAATAAAGTTTGATCCGTCTGAGTTTGCATGTTTAAAAGGAATCATGGCACATATAGATTACACAAATTTGTATTATCTTGCCATAAATTTCCAGTAAACAAATAAAACAAAATATCATGTTGAAAATCCGACCCTTAATAACCCTTATATTCGTAATTTTTGTATTTAATTCTATGGGTCAAGTAACCAAGAATATTCTAACCATGGAAGACTTCAGTATTGAATCAAATGGAAAAATTATTATTGTCGAGAATCCAATTTCGGTTCAACTACAGAAGGATGTGCCAAAGGACATCTTTATTTGTAAAACAAACTTTGTTAGCTATCATGCTGAGTTTACATACAAATATAAAGGACAAAGGGTTAAGTTAGTTAGAAGAACATATGCGAAACTATCAAATGGAAAAAAGGTATATAGTAAAAAGAAAAAAGATATGCAGGAGCTAAAGGTTTCAGTTCCTGGAGTGGTTAAGGGAAAGTCTTCTGAAAGCATTCTGTATTCGAAGAAAACCATGGGCAGCATATTTGTTAGCTTCAATTATAGTTTCAGTTACAAGTAGGAATATTAATTTAAAACAAAATACTATCATGAAAAAAAAATTTTACTACCCTGTTTTTATTATCATAATGCTCTTAGGAATTTTAACAACATATGGTTTTAAACAAGATGATGAACCTGTAAACGCCAGATGGCTCCAGATTACTGCAGTAGAATCAGTTGTGCCGGGAGGAATTGGTAGGTCTAGAATGATTTCCATAGATGATCAAGGTAAGATGGAAGAAACTAAAATGAAAAATTTCTTTAGCATGGCAGGAATTAACTTTGGAAATATTCGTCAGAATGACTTAAGTATAACTACTAAAATTCAGGAACTGACTTCTGAAGGTTGGGAATTGTATGATGTAACATCTGGTGTATTCTCGGGTAACGAAAACAATTCAACCGGGATTTTTATCACAAGATATTTATTTAAAAAATAATTCTTTCCGAAATGTGAACATTCATTGCAAGCAATGATCAAATCTAATTGCTGTATTTTGTGTAAATAATTGACTACTTTTGCAAAAAAATAATTGCTATCCTGATCCGATTGGGTCCTAAATCAAATATTAAATCAGATGGAATACAATACCGCACGAAACCATTTAATTATACCTGAATATGGAAGAAATATTCAGAAAATGGTTGATTATGCAATTACCATTGAAAACAGAGAAAAACGTACAGAAACTGCACGTGCAATAATCGTGTCAATGTCTCAGATGAATCCTGCAATAAAAGACACCAGGGATTTTGATCAAGTACTATGGGATCACCTGCATATTATTTCAAAGTTTAAACTGGATGTTGATGGACCTTATCCACCACCCTCAATGGAGAAGCTTAATAAAAAGCCAGAGAGATTGCAATACAGTGATAAGAAGATTGTTTTACGTCATTATGGCAAACATATTATTAATATCATAAATAAAGCCAATGATTATGAGGATGGTGATGAAAAAGATGCATTGATATTTGCCATTGCAAATCAGATGAAGAAGTCATATTTGAGATGGAATAGGGATTCTGTAAATGATGCTACTATCGCAAAGCATCTATTAGAGTTGTCCAAGGGAAAGCTCATATTACCTGAGAATGCTCAGTTGATTGCAATAAGTGACGTTGTTCAGAGACCTAAAAAATACAAGAAGAAAGTTTCTCAAAAAGGCAGTACTTATAGTAATCCCTACAACAAAAGAAAGAAAAGAAAAATTAGTTAAATGTAGTTAGTTCAATATTTTACTATTGGATAACATTGATAAAATTATAAAAAAAACAACCATTTTTTGTTTGGTTTTTTGTTTATTTACCAAAGTATAAACAGAAGCAATGGGAACTTTCAAAATTACTGGTGGCAAACCCCTTGGTGGCGAGATAACTCCGCAAGGAGCAAAGAATGAAGCTCTCCAAATCATATGTGCCGTTCTTCTCACTAAAGAAAAGGTCATACTTGACAATGTCCCTAATATTAGAGATGTAAATAAATTAATTGATTTATTGCGAGGTCTAGGTGTGGTTATAGTTAAAAATAGTGAAAATAATTATTTATTCGATGCTTCTGTTGTTAACCTTGATTATCTAGAAACTGAAGATTTTTATGCTAAGGCTACTAGCATTAGAGGTAGCGTAATGATTCTAGGGCCATTATTGGCTCGCTTTGGCAAGGGATCTCTCCCTCAGCCTGGAGGAGACAAGATAGGAAGAAGGAGATTGGATACCCATTTCATAGGATTACAGAAATTAGGTGCCGAATTTAATTATAACCCTGATAAGAAAAGCTTTAAGGTTGTTGGCAAGAACCTCAAAGGTAATTATATGCTTCTTGAGGAAGCTTCTGTAACAGGAACAGCCAATATAATAATGGCTTCGGTTTTAGCCAAAGGAACTACAACCATTTTTAATGCTGCTTGCGAACCATACCTTATTCAGTTGTGTAAGATGCTTGTTAGAATGGGGGCTAAAATTAGCGGAATTGGGTCTAATCTTTTGACAATTGATGGAGTTGCATCATTAAATGGAACCGAGCATACAATGCTCGCAGATATGATAGAGGTTGGCAGTTTCATAGGTCTTGCTGCGATGACTCGGTCTGAGATAGTAATAAAAAAGGTTTCACTTGAAGACCTGGGATTAATTCCAATAGTGTTTAAAAGACTCGGTATTGCAGTTATTCAAGATGGAGATGATATTTTAGTTCCCAAATACGATAATTATAACATTGAAACATTCATAGATGGGTCTATTATGAATATTTCTGATGCACCCTGGCCAGGATTTACTCCCGATTTGATAAGTATTATTTTGGTTACTGCCATACAAGCAAATGGTAGTGTATTAATACATCAAAAAATGTTTGAAAGTCGTTTGTTTTTTGTTGACAAACTAATTGATATGGGGGCAAAGATTATTCTATGTGATCCACACAGAGCAACAGTTATTGGTATGAATCATAAAACACCACTTCGAGGTATAAAAATGAGTTCGCCTGACATTAGAGCTGGTGTTGCACTATTAACAGCTGCACTCTCTGCCCAAGGAACAAGTATTATTGAGAATATTGAACAGATAGATCGAGGATATCAAATGATAGATGTAAGATTGCAGAAATTAGGTGCTGATATACAGAGATTAGACTAAGATGTAAATACCCTAATTAGTAGAAGCAATAAAATCTATTTGTTTTCCCTTTGAAAATTTTCCAAACCTACTTCTAGAAAATTTACAAATTCGCTTATATCTAAATCATATGCTCTTGGCTTAGCTATAAGCTCACCATTAGAATTAAGCAATACATAATATGGTTGAGCATTAACTCCAAACATCGCTTTCTGAAGATCTGCGTATTTTTTACCTATTGTTTTCTTGAGTTTACCATCAAATTCACTCACATACCAGTCTCCCTCGGGTAAAGTTGTTTTATCATCCACATAAAGGGCAGTTACAATATACTCGTTACGTAATAGGCTAAGAACCTTTGGATCAGACCATACATTAGATTCCATTTCACGACAGTTTACGCATCCGTGGCCTGTGAAATCAATGAATATGGGTTTATTTTGCTCCTTGGAACAAGCCAAAGCCTGCTCGTAGTCAAAGTATCCTTCAAGTCCATGGGGAAGGTGAAGGAAATCAGAATACTTTGGGGTTTCGCATAAGTCTTGGTTAAAACCGTCACTTCCAGTGATGGCATACGATTGGACATTTTCACGTATAACCTTGTTAAGGTCAAAATCATGTGTGGTTTGCGGAGGCAAATACCCAGATAAAGCTTTTAGGGGAGCTCCAACCATTCCCGGTATTAGGTATGCAACAAATGTAAATACCACAATGGAAAGCATAAGTCTTGGAACAGAAACAAACTTAATGTCATCGTCATGAGCAAATTTTATTTTACCTAGAAGATATAAACCCAGGAGAAAAAATATAACTATCCAAGCACCCAGATAAATCTCTCTATCTAGTATACCCCAATGGTATGTTTGATCAGCAATACTAAGAAATTTTAATCCCAATGCCAATTCCAAAAACCCTAAGACTACCTTAACAGAATTGAGCCAACCTCCAGACTTTGGGAGACCTTGAAGTAGAGTTGGAAAAAATGCAAATAGTGTAAATGGAAATGCAAAAGCAAGAGAGAAGCCCAACATACCAATAATTGGTTTGATTACCTGACCTCCTGCTGATTCAACTAGAATAGTTCCAACTATTGGTCCTGTGCAACTAAATGAAACCAAGACTAAAGTTAGGGCCATAAATATTGAGCCTAAAAAACCTCCTTTATCGGCACCCTTATCGGAACTGTTAATAATCCAATGTGGCAGAGTAATCTCAAACATTCCAAAAAACGAAGCAGCAAATATCACAAATATGAGAAAGAATAATATATTGGGAAGCCAGTGCGTGCTTAGCCAGTTTGCAATATCAGGTCCTGCAATCACAGCTAAAATGGATCCTATGAATACATAAATTGCTATTATGCTAAGTCCATAAACTATGGCCTGTATCTTTCCTTTGGATTTATCTTCACCATCTTTCATGAAAAATGATACTGTCATGGGTATCATTGGAAAAACACAAGGAGTAATAATGGCTGCAAGTCCTCCAAGAAAAGATAGTATGAAAAACCCAAGTAATGATGCTCGTTTACCAGTGATATCATCTTCATATTCATTTTGTTCTGATTCTGATATACTGGGATTTTCTGACTCTATACTGCCAGTGCTGGCATCAATTATGAGCTCAAAATCTTCATAAAGAGCAACACATCCAACATCGTTGCAAACCATATATGAAATCTCACCAATCAGAGGTACGGAAAGATCTTTATCCTCAAGAGTAATAAGTTGTTTAAAGGATGCATTATCCTCAAAAAATTTAATGTCCATTTCAAAAACATCATCATATTCTTCTTTTGGTGTATTAGCTTCTAATACTTGACCTTCTAGATTGTAATACTCGCTATTTTCAAATATAAACACAGTTGGCAAAGGACCATCTTCTGGAATTGTTAATGAGTATAAGTGGTAACCCTTGTCGATTTCTGCATCAAAAGTTAACTCAATCGATTCGGAATTAATACGTTTGGAAGAAATATTCCATGTAACAGGTTCAAGTATCTTAGTTGGTGTGGAATTATTATTTGTTGAAGCTCCCAGTGTAAAACTAAAATCTATTTCCGTCGGAGGTATGCACTTGGTATCATCACAACACATAAACTCAACAAAGCCTGTAATTTTAGCACTTTGACTATTAAGCTTGACTATCTGTTTAAATACTGCTTCATTAGCATAATATTTGAGAACCATATCAAAATTAGGGTCATAGTCTTCTATTACTGTGCTTTCCTCGGATACATCTCCAACCAGACTATAACCAGTATTTTCATTAAAAATAAATCCGGTTGCTGGAGGAGAATCTGGTATATCCTGAGAATATAAATGCCAATGAAGATCTATGTCAGCCTTGAAAATAAGTTCATATTCTAAATCTGATATTTTGTTCGATGAAAAATTCCATTTAACAGGTTCCAATATCTGAGCCGATAAACTAAGATTTAGAATTATCAGTAACAGACATAAATTTAAGCTGCGTTTCATGTTTATAAAATTACTTGAACATAATTTTTTCAAAGTTAAACAATAATAGTTGTTTTCAATTTTTGACATCAGTTCTTTTATAGAAGTTTCCTAATCAAAAATTATGCCTGGCCATATCGCTTTAGAATCACTAGCCAAAAAACTTATAGCATTATACAAAATCTTATTTTAAATACTCTATTGTTAGTATTTTAGAAGTGTTATTTTCCACTTTAAACTCTTCGGAAGATTGAATACCAACAAGCCAAATAATTTTGTCACCTGAAGTTATAACATAAGTGTTATCTTTTTCAAATGAATCAACCTTATTATCAATAAGTATATCGCTCACCAATTTTTTGCCATTCATGCCCAGAGGTTTCATTTTGTTACCAGATCTCCATTTTCTTAAGATCAATGGATATTTTAGACTATCTAAATCAAAATAAGCAATGCTATGATCACTGTCAAATTTCAATTCTGAGCCTTTACTCTGAATTTTAAAATTTAACTTAATAGGGTGGGATATATTTTTATATGACTTGGCAATTTCAAATTCTATGATATTTTCTTTCCCTTTAACCTCCCGGATTAACAGATATTTTCTGTCAATTAATAATTCAACGATACTTGAACTAAACCTCAAACCAGTATTACCTCCTTCTAAAATGGCATTGCAAATGGAGTCAGTAACATCTCTTGCAAACCCAAATTGTTTAAGTAAAAAATAAACCCAAACGTTAAGAGGGTTTAAGGTTATCAATTTATTAAGGCTAACCTTTAAAACACCATCAGGTTGCTTAATGAATAGCTGTGATGTTTTTTCTGTAATAACAGAGTCGATGAGTTGATTTGCATCACTTAAGTTGGAAATACTCTTTATTATGGAGTTTGAAAACCCTGGTAAAATATTCTCAAGCTGTGGTATGAGATTATGCCTAATGTTGTTTCTCCAATAAACACTATCTTCATTTGAACTATCTTCTCTAAACTCAAGATTATTGGCAATGGCATATTCTTCAATTTCAAACTTTTTTGCGAACATCAAAGGTCTGATTATATTTTGTCGTAAAATAGGTATCCCTTTTAAACCATTGATCCCCGAACCTCTGGATAGATTAATAAAGAAGGTCTCTATATTATCATCTAAATGATGAGCGACTGCAATTTTGGTATAATTATTTTGATTACATACCTCATCAAACCATTCATACCTTAATTCTCTGGCAGCCTCTTGAATGGATATTTTATTTTCTTTAGCATAGCTTTTAGTATCGCATGATTTTATATGAATATCTACCTTGTGTTTTGAAGCCAATCGCTTTACCAATGATTCGTCATCATCAGACTCTTTTAATCTTAAATTAAAATTACAATGGGCAATTGCAAACTTCACATTGTGTTTGTGGAAAATATCCATCATAACAACAGAGTCTATTCCACCGCTAAGAGCCAATAATATTACATCAGTATCTGTAATCAGACTATTTTCATTTACATATTTACCGAATTCTTTTACCACTAATAAATTATTTAATTTTTAGCTACATACTTTCTCCCCGAAATAATAAGGTCGGTGATTTTAAAACTCATGTCGGAATACATTATACCGCTGTGTGCATTTCTTTCGATATGGAATATTGCTTCATTAAATAGATTATACATATCCCTTTGATTTGCTTCGTTGATAAATTTGGAGAAATTCTTGGTAAAATTTAACTCATCACCAGTCTTTTTAATATTCTCACTTTGATTATGATTGATAAGAATAGAGTTGTGAATTATTTCCAAACCATAATTTAGAAAGCTTTTTTGCTTCTCCCGACCAAGCTTCGATATTTCCTGATTGAACCTGAGAAGTTCATCATAATCCTTTGGTTGATAACACAACCTTAACCACTTTCTAAAGTTTATGAAGTTGCTATTTTCATCTTCAGTCTTCTCAGCAATTTCAGTTGCCGTATTCCAACTTCCGTTTGCAAGTGAGGCAGATTTATGTGCATGGTCACTATCAACACCTGTCTCAATCAATTTATTTGTAATCTCATCAATAGATAGTTTTTGCACTTTGACCAGTTGCGCTCTTGATCTCACAGTTGGTAATAATTGCTCATACTTTTCTGTTATGAGTATTATTATGGTATTTTTTGGAGGTTCTTCAAAAGTCTTAAGTAATTTGTTTGCAGCTGGTTCATTCATTTTATCAACCATCCATATAATAAATATCTTGTAGCTTCCCTCAAATGCTTTTAGAGCAACTTGTCCGATTATTTCATTTGCATCGTCTTTTCTTAAATAACCCTGTTTATTTCCAACACCCAAATTTTCTAGCCAACCATTGAGAGTTATGTAAGCATTATTTTCAACTAAATAATTCCTCCATACATCCATTGCAAAGCTAGATTTAGGATTTTTCTTAATTGTCTGATTTGTTGCTGTTGGAAAATAAAAGTGCAAATCGGGATGTGCATATTTATCAAATTTTTTGCACGATGGGCATACGCCACAACTATCATCAGATTGTTTATTGATACATAGAAGAAATTGAGAGAATGCAATTGCCAATGGTAATGGGCCATATCCCTCACCACCTAGGAAAAGTTGGGTGTGCGCCACTCTATTTTCCTTAAATGAACTTATAAGATTGGAAATTAATTCCTTTTGACCAATTATGGATTTAAACTGCATTATAATCTATTAAACTGCTTCAAAATTAAAGAAATATAACTAATCGGTTTGAAGCTTAACTCTTATTCACAAAAATTAAAAGGTGACCATCATTTGATAGCCACCTTTTAAAATTAAATGAACTTATACCTTATGTGATCTTTGCATGTAAAAATTCGCGATTCATTCGAGCTATGTTAGACACGCTTATGTCTTTAGGGCATTCAGCTTCACATGCATATGTGTTGGTGCAATTTCCAAATCCTAGATCATCCATTTTAGCTACCATACTTTCCACACGCCTTTTTGCTTCAACTTTTCCTTGAGGTAACAGAGCTAGCTGACTAACCTTTGCAGATACAAAAAGCATTGCAGACGCATTTTTACATGCAGCAACACATGCTCCACAGCCTATACATGCAGCCGCATCCATTGCAAGGTCAGCATTTTCCTTGTTAATTGGAATTGTGTTTGCATCTGGTACTCCGCCTGTGTTTACTGAAACATAACCTCCAGATCTGATAATTTCATCAAATGGGCTACGGTCAACCTTTAGGTCCTTGATTACAGGAAATGGTTTTGCACGCCACGGTTCTATAACTACGGTTTCACCATCCTTGAATTTACGCATGTGCAATTGACATGTGGTTACAGAATCATCAGGTCCATGAGGACGGCCATTAATGAATAAACTACACATTCCACAAATTCCTTCTCGGCAATCGTGGTCAAATGCAACAGGCTCTTTGCCAGTGGTCACAAGTTCTTCATTTAGAACATCCATCATCTCTAGAAATGATGCATCCTGGGATATGTTGTGAACCGGATATGTTACAAATTTGCCCTCTGCATTCGCATCGACTTGTCTCCATATTTTTAGTTTTAAATCCATTTTTCCGATTTTTACGTTTAAGTTTAAGCTGTTTTGTAGTTTCTTTGTTTAACTTCTATATTTTCATAGCTAAGAGGTTCTTTATGCAAAACGGGCTCCTCATCAACACCTTTATATTCCCATGCTGAAACGAACATAAAATTTTCATCATCTCGCATGGCTTCGCCCTCTTCTGTTTGGTATTCTTCACGAAAATGACCTCCGCAAGATTCGTTGCGGCTGAGAGCATCCCGTGCCATTAGTTCGCCTAGTTCTATGAAATCGGAAACTCTCACGGCCTTTTCTAATTCAACATTCATTCCTGTACTATCACCTGGGATATTTACATTTGACCAAAAATCCTTACGTAAAGATTTTAAATCTTCTATGGCTTTTTCTAGGCCTTCCTTACTGCGGCCCATTCCTACATAATCCCACATAATTAGCCCAACTTTACGATGAAATGAGTCAACAGTTTTGCTTCCTTTTATTGCAAGTAATTTGTCTAAATTACCTTGAACATATTTTTCTGATTTTTCGAATTCAGGAGAATCAGTATCTAAATGGGGCACATTAATCTGGTCTGCAAGATAGTTTTGCATGGTATATGGAAGAACAAAATAACCATCTGATAGGCCTTGCATTAGAGCAGATGCTCCAAGCCTATTGGCGCCATGATCAGAGAAATTTGCTTCACCACCTACGAACAGTCCTGGAATAGTACTTTGAAGCTCATAATCAACCCAAATACCACCCATCGTGTAATGAATTGCAGGGTATATCATCATTGGGGTTTCGTAAGGATTTTCATCAACTATTTTATCATACATCTGAAAAAGATTACCATACCTGGCTTCAATAACACTTTTACCCAATCTATTAATCGCATCCTTAAAATCTAAATATACAGCCAAGCCTGTATTTCCTACACCATAACCTTCATCACATCTTTCTTTTGCTGCTCTACTGGCAACATCACGTGGCACGAGATTGCCAAATGCAGGATATCTTCTTTCAAGATAATAATCTCTATCTTCTTCGGGAATGTTTACTGGAGATAATTCACCTTTCTGGATTTTCTGAGCATCTTCCTTTTTCTTTGGAACCCATATTCTACCATCGTTTCTCAAACTCTCACTCATTAATGTTAGTTTGCTTTGATAATTTCCGTGCACTGGAATACAAGTAGGGTGTATTTGAACGAAACTTGGATGCCCAAAAAATGCTCCACGTTTATAGGCTTTCCATGCAGCACTGGCATTTGAGTTCATAGCATTGGTAGATAAGAAAAATACATTCCCATAACCTCCTGATGCAAGCAGAACAGCATGAGCTCCATACCTTTCGAGTTTTCCTGTGACAAGATTTCTAACTAAAATTCCGCGTGCCTTGCCATCTTTTAAAACAACATCCATCATTTCGCGTCGGGTATACATTTTTACAGACCCTTTTTTAATTTCTTTGCTCAGAGCACCATAAGCACCCAATAATAATTGCTGCCCTGTTTGTCCTCTTGCATAAAAAGTTCTGCTAACTAATGCTCCACCAAATGACCTATTGTCAAGCATACCACCATATTCTCTGGCAAAGGGTACTCCCTGAGCTACGCATTGATCAATAATATTGTTACTTACCTCTGCAAGTCTATAAACATTAGCCTCACGAGCCCTATAGTCACCCCCTTTTACTGTGTCATAGAAAAGTCTGTAAACACTATCACCGTCGTTAGGATAATTTTTTGCAGCATTAATGCCACCTTGAGCTGCAATACTGTGTGCTCTTCGTGGACTATCCTGAATACAAAATACTTTTACATTAAAACCTAGTTCTGACAGACTTGCAGCAGCAGATCCACCGGCAAGGCCTGTGCCAACTACAATAATATCAATTTTACGTTTGTTTGCAGGATTAACAAGGTTTTGATGAGCCTTAAAGTTTGTCCATTTTTCGGCCAAGGGGCCTTCTGGAATTTTTGAGTCTAACTTTGTCATAACTTTTATGTTGTTAGGTAAATAACCACAGGAATAGCAATAAAGCCAAGTGGAATAAAAATAGCATAAAGGTGGCCAAACCCTTTTAGGAATGGAGTATATTTACTATTATTAACACCTATTGATTGCCATGCTGATTGGAAACCATGATCTAAGTGGAAACCCAGTATAATTAGGGCAATAACATAGCCAATAACATATGATGGATTTTGAAATAACTCAACAACTACAATACCCATGTCCTCCATTCCCGTATTTACCCCGTTTAATATGAAATCAGGTACGGTGTGAAATATTTTCACTCTGAAAAAGAAATTTACAAAGTGAATTCCTAAAAATATTAGTATAATTACTCCCGTGTGTATCATGTACTTGGAAAAAAAAGAGTCTTCAGATGTTGCCTTAACTTTGTATCCTTTTGGTCTTGCAATCCAGTTTTGAATCTGTAAAACAAATCCTAAAATAATATGAATTGTAAAACCAAGAAATAAAACCCACTGAAAAGTTTGAATAAATGGATTAGTTCCCATGAAATGTGCTGCAGTATTATACAACTCGCGAGTTGGATCAACAAGTAGTAAAAGATTAATACTTAAGTGCACAACCAGAAACACCATTAAGAATAACCCCATCAAGGACATCCATATTTTTTTGGTGATTGAAGAATACTTAACGCTCATGATTACAATGTTTTATGCTTGTAAAAAATTGATAAAAAAAT
This sequence comes from Lentimicrobiaceae bacterium, assembly GCA_002708315.1. GTDB lineage: Bacteria > Bacteroidota > Bacteroidia > Bacteroidales > F082. The sequence goes on along the minus strand of PANC01000025.1, from coordinate 55,723 downwards.
AAGACCAAAATAGATTTGGTCCATATGCTACAAATATAGGAAAGAATTGTTTGTTTTATTGCATTATTTATTTCAAATTTTTTAAAAAAAAGTTATTACGTTTTGAGCAAACAATTAAAATGATTCCGTAGGGTTTTAAAATAACTAATTATTTATTAGGTAACTACAAATTTTGCCAATTATTATGTGATCTTATTAATATATTTTGACAGCCAAAAGAGAGAATTTATCATTAAAACTTTATCATTAACTTTGCTTCGGCTTTAAACGAAATATCAGTAATATGAAATTCTTTGTATTTATATTTAGTATAACATTTGGGTTTAATCTTATGGCCCAAGAAAAGGCTGAGTTATTTATACCAGTTGATGAAGAAACGAATAGGATAAAATTCCAAGGAGTTGTTGAGGAAGAAGGAAGTAAATATGAACTTTTCAAGCGTAGTATTTACTGGTTAAATGGAACATACAAGGATGCGGTCCGGGTTACTTCTGTTAGGGATAAAGAAACTGGAAAGATTGTCGGAAGACATAGATTTAGAATCTACTATTGGGATGATGACAGTATTAAGCACATAGGAGGTATGATAAACTATACATTTACTGTTGAACTAAAAGACAATAGATATAGGTATACTATAGATGAGATTGTGCTGAAATCAGCTACAAATATACCAGCTGAAAAATGGCTAGATAAGAACGATCCTGCATATGATCCTAGGTGGGATGGTTATCTTATCCAAATAAGAGATTTTGTGAATAGTTGGAGTGAAAATCTTGAAGAAAAGATGAAGCCTGAGCCTGAGAAAGTGAAAGATGATTGGTAGACCAAAATCTGTTTAAATGCCAAAAAAAAGAAAACGTGATTATCTTATTAGAGGTTTCTCAAAGCTTCTTAAGGAAGATAAACTAATGATTGTTTCCGAACTGATGGATAATCAGGTAGAAACAGTTGATTTGTTAAAGAGCTTCTGGCATTCAGATAATTCAAAGCAGAAGATATTTGATGAGTTTAGTGAAAATACCATTTCAAATTTTTATATTCCATATGGCATAGCTCCAAACGTTGTTGTCAATGGTCATACATATCATGTTCCTGTTGTTATCGAAGAGAGTTCGGTTGTAGCTGCAGCTTCTTCTAGCTCTAAATTTTGGTCTGAAAGAGGAGGTTTTAATGCTGAGATATTAGGAGTTGAAAAAGTTGGTCAGGTTCATTTTATATGGAGTGGAGATAAAGTTAAGCTTCAAAAAGTATTTGATGAACTTAAATATTATCTAAGGGGAGCAACAAAAGATATTACTAAGAATATGGAAGCTAGGGGTGGAGGGATTTTGGATTTTGAATTAATAGACTTTACCCAGGAAGTTGATAATTACTATCAGCTAAAGGCTACCTTTGATACTGTTGACTCAATGGGAGCTAATTTCATCAATTCGTGTCTGGAGGAATTTGCGTCAGCATTACAGGACTTTTTCAGAACTCATAAGGCTTTTTCTAAGGATGAAAAGGAATGTGAGATTGTTATGTCAATATTGTCCAACTATACCCCTGAATGTTTAGTTAGGGTATGGGTTGAATGTGACTTTAGTGATCTTGAAGGAATATTCAAAGATATGACCGGAGAGCAATTTGCACGTAAATTTGAAACTGCTGTGAAAATATCAGAAATTGATGTCTACAGAGCAACAACACATAATAAAGGTGTTTTCAACGGTGTTGATGCTGTTGCCATTGCCACAGGTAATGATTTTAGAGCTATTGAAGCTGCCGGACATGCCTATGCTGCCCGAGATGGTAAATATAAAAGTCTGACAAGTGTTACCATAACGGGTACTACATTTCACTATGAACTAAAAATACCAATTGCATTGGGAACTGTCGGTGGACTTACATCCTTACATCCACTTGCAAAGCATTCTTTGGAGATGTTAGGTAATCCATCTGCTGAGGAACTAATGAAAATAGTAGCGTCAGTGGGCATGGCTAATAATTTTGCTGCAGTAAGATCTTTGGTTACCAAAGGAATTCAAATAGGCCATATGAAAATGCACCTATATAATATCCTAAATCATATTGAGGCTACTAAAAGTGAAAAAGAAAAAGCCGTTGAATATTTTGTAACAAACAAAGTATCTCATGGTGCAGTTCAGAGTTTTATTGATAATCTCCGAAAGAAGTGAGTTCTCTAATTAATAAATGGTATTCCAATGGAAAGTTGCTAATAACAGGTGAATACCTTGTTATGTATGGCGCTAAGGCATTGGCGATTCCCCTTAACAAGGGACAATCATTCGAAATAAGTCCAATAAAGTGTCGTGAAATAGTTTGGACTGCATATACACCTAATGGTATATGGTTTAGAGCTATTATTGAATTAAATGAGTTCAAGGTAATCCAAACAAATAATATCAATATAGCTAATAATCTAGTTGAGGTATTAAAAGCCCTAAACTTGATGTCTGGAGTATTTAAACACAATGGGTTTAATATTGTGACCAAGTTAGATTTTAATCCCGAATTTGGTTTTGGAACAAGCTCTACTCTTATCTCAAACCTTGCATCATGGGCAGATGTTGATCCTTATGAGTTATTGGATAAAACCTTTGGTGGATCTGGTTACGATATTGCGTGCGCAAGAAACAAATATCCCATTAAGTACCAACTAAAAGGTAATAATAGGGTAATTGAAAATGTTGATTTTAATCCATCATTTAGTGATAATTTATACTTTGTTTATCTCGGAAAAAAACAAAATTCAGCAGATAGCATAAAACATTTCAATAAAAAAATGAATTTTGGAGATGCTGATATTGAAGATATATCTCAAATCACACACAAAATTATTAATTGCGAAAAACAAAATGAATTCGATGATTTATTAACTGATCATGAAGAGGTAATGTCTCGAATTTTGGAAATACCAAAGATAGAAACAAAATGCTTTGAAGGCCTACCTTTTAAAGTAAAATCACTAGGTGCTTGGGGTGGTGATTTTGTTTTACTATCTAGTAATGATTCATCTGCCGAAACTTTAAAAGCTATTTATGGCGCTGGCTACACTGAAGTATTTAGATATGATGATCTCATCATAAATTCTTTTTACAAGCTAGATTAAGTATGAATATGCGCACTCATACCTTTATTTAAGTAAAAAAGCGGAAAACTATCTCAAAATCAGATGGATTCCGCTTTGGTGGAGCATATCGGAATCGAACCGATGACCTCTTGACTGCCAGTCAAACGCTCTAGCCAACTGAGCTAATGCCCCATTTTTTTTAAAAGAATGCAAATATAGATAATAAAAGGATTGTGGGTCCTTGTAAATTTAAATAACGTTGTAGTTTTGTGAAGTAATTCAAACCATTGTTAAGTGGGCTAAAAAGGTATTATTTTGTCAATAACTAAAAATAATTTGAAACGGCTTTTTGTCGCCATAAAAGTTAAACCAGAACAGAGTACAATAAATGTTTTTAAATCTCTACGCAAGTCTTTATATGCCCAAAATATTAGATGGGTCGATCCTGAAAATTTTCATATTACCTTAAAATTTTTAGGTGATACATACGTCGAGGATATACCTATTGTCAGTAATGTTATTGCCAACACTGTTGCCACTAAAAGTTCTTTTGATATTGAATTAGCCAACACGAGTATTTTTGGAAGCAGATATAAGCCTAGGTTAATTTGGTTTGGATGTTCTAACTGCCAACAGTTAAATGTATTAGCAGATGATTTATTTTGTAACTTGGATGATATAGGATTCTCCAGAGACCGGCAGAATTTTATTCCCCATTTAACAATTGGTAGGATAAGTTTATTAAGAGATAAGAATGTATTAAATGAGCAAATAGCAAATTACAAAAATGTTGAATTGCAAAAGATTAAAATCGATAAGCTGTATCTTTTGGAAAGTATTTTAAACAAAGGTGGCTCCAATTATGAAATTATTAATACTTATAAGCTAAAATAAAAGCTTCATAACACACATAATATCAATGTAAAAGCAAATTAAATTTCCGTGTACAACAAATAAAGATTAATTTGAGTTTTAAGTAATGTTTTTTATAAATTAGCCACCATTAACTTAAGAGTTTGAAAAATTCACTTTTATACATAGTTATTTTAATAGTCTCGATACCTTTTGAGATGATAAAAGGACAGCAGGCTCCCATATTTACTCAATATCGGGAAAGTATTATGTTCTCAAATCCTGCATACGCAGGCATGCGAGATGGTATTTGTGTTAATGGGCTTATGCGTCAGCAGTGGTCAGGGTTTAAAGATTATTATAATGATGAAAATGCAGCGCCAGAAGACTATTTAATATCAATAGATTCACCCATTAAATTACTTCATGGAGGTATTGGAGGTGCTATTATTCAAGATAAACCAACTTACAATTGGAATGACATAAGTCTATTGGTGTCGTACTCTTTCCATGCTGAATTGTCAATTGGAACATTGGGAATAGGCGTGGGCGGTGTATTGAAGAATAGAAGTATTGATGGCTCAATGTATCGAGCAGTGGATGAAACAGATCCAGTTATCTTGAAATCAGAGCAAGGCGACATGAGCTTTGATGCAAATATTGGTGTTTTTTTCAAATCCATTAACAACTATTATATAGGTGTCTCGTTCACCAACATTCTGACATCTAGCTTTAAAAAGTTAGATCCAAGTGGGGATGGATTAATAACAACAGATAGAACATTATATCTTTTGGGGGGGTATAATTATGTACTTCCTGGTGATCCAAGATTTGAGATTGAGCCATCCGTGTTGATCCAAAGTAATTTTATTTCAACGCAATATAATATCTCAGCTATCGTTAATTACAATACTCGGTTTTGGGGAGGTTTAAATTATAGACTTCAAGAATCGGTTGGCGTAATAGTCGGTCTGAGGTTTAAAGATTTTAAAATCGGGTATGCTTACGATATGAATATTAAGAGGTTAGGCATTCCCGGAAGTCATGAAATAAGTTTAAACTATTGTTTCAAAATCAAGTCAGACAAATCAAAGACTAGTTATAAAAATACACGTTATTTGTAATGAGGTTATTAAAAAATATTAAACAATTTAAGAATAAAAAGTATAATTCATTACTTTTGACGGCTCATACAAATGTTGAATAGAACTTTACTCTGAAAAAAAACAAAATTTTAATTATGAAAAGATTGTTTATCTACACATTGGCTATGCTGTTTCTTGCAAGTTGTAGTAACTCCGGGAACGGAGAATTAGTGGGGACAAGAAAAAAATCTAAGCCTTTTTATCAGCCAGACCCTTATGGTATGGTTTTCGTACCTATGGGAAGCTACACTATGGGTGCCGGTGATGAAGACTTAACTCACAGTTACTTAACCCAGCCAAAAACAATTTCCGTAAGTGCTTTTTTTATGGATGAAACGGAAATCACAAATGATAAATATAGGCAGTTTGTACATTGGGTTCGTGATTCTATTGCTCGAACAATATTAGGTGATGTAAATCCTGAAGAGTATCTGATCGAAGAAAACCCAAAAACAGGTGAGGTATATGACCCTCCATATCTCAACTGGAAAACTGATATAGATTGGAATAGTGAAGATCAAGATGTTAGGGATGCCTTGGAAGAAATGTATCTTCCAGAACATGAAAGGTATTTTCGTCGTAAAGAAATTGATACCAGAAAACTAATGTATGAGTACTATTGGGTAGATTTACATGCTGCAGCAAAGAAGGATTTTTCTGAGGATGCTGATTATCGCAACGCAGGTTTGGCAAATCGTCCCCAAGGTCTTCGTGATCGCTCGGTTTACGTTAGAAAAGAAACAATTGCCGTTTATCCAGATACCTTATCATGGATTCATGATTACACCTATAGCTTTAACGATCCGTTAACGCAAAAATATTTCTGGCATCCTGCTTATGATAACTATCCTGTGGTTGGAGTAAATTGGAAGCAAGCAAGAGCTTTTAGTGTATGGAGAACAGAACTCTTAAATGCAAGTATGAGATCCAAAAAAGGTGGTGTTGATTTAGCTGAGTTTCGTCTTCCAACAGAAGCCGAATGGGAGTGGGCTGCGCGTGGTGGCTATACTTTAAATCCATATCCATGGGGAGGACCTTATACTAGAAATGAGAAAGGTTGTTTTTTGGCAAACTTCAAACCTCTAAGAGGAAATTATATAGCTGATGGTGGTATCCGAACTGTTATTTGTGCCCATTACCCTCCAAATGATTGGGGACTTTATGACATGTCAGGTAATGTTGCTGAGTGGACAAATAGTGCCTTTGATCCAGCATCCTACAATTTTACATGGGATATGAATCCTAATTACACATACAATGCTAAGGAAGATGATCCTCCAGTTATGAAGCGCAAAGTTGTTCGTGGTGGTTCTTGGAAAGACATTGCATATTACTTGCAGGTTATTACTAGATCATACGAGTACCAAGATACTGCGAAATCCTACATTGGTTTTAGATGTGTTCAACCATATTTAGGTCGTAACAAAGGAGACAACCCAAATAAGGCATCAAGAGTATATAACTAGAAATAAATATAACTTTGAATCAATCAAATATCTAACAAAATTTAAACATGAGCTTATTAAGTTTGACAAAAACACGGTTTTATCGTAATTTCATGGCCAAGGTATATGGCTTTGGTGCAGCAATAGTATTAATTGGTGCGCTCTTTAAAATTAATCACTACCCCTACGCAGATATTATGCTAATTATAGGTCTTGGAACAGAGGCTATTATTTTCTTCTTATCTGCATTTGAACCACCACACGTTGAGCCTGATTGGAGTTTGGTTTACCCAGAGTTAGCAGGTATGTATAATGGTGTTGGAGATAAGGAACTTAAAAAACGACTTTCTCCAACGGAGCAACTTGATGAGATGCTAAAAAAGTCTCAGATCGAAGAGGCTACCATTGAGAGGCTTGGAGAAGGAATGGAAAAATTAAGTGAAAATGCTCTAAAGCTTAATCAAGTTACTGATGCAGCAGTTGTTTCCGAAGAATTCTATAAGAATTTAAAGGATGCCTCTGGTTCCGCTCAAGAATTAAGTGATGCTTTTGGGAAAGAAGTAGAAGCTACAAACGAGTATTCGGAAAATATGGCAAAAGTTAAAGATGGAGCAGGTAATCTCGCTTCTACATATGAAGAAATTAGCGGTGCATTGAAAACGGATGTTGAAAGAACCAATGATCAATTGCGTAAAACAGCTGAAAATCTTAGTGCTTTAAATGCTATTTACGAGTTGCAGTTACAAGGTTCTAACCAAACAGTTGAATCATCAGAACAATTGAATGTGACCATGACAGAGTTTCTCTCAAAATTAGAGTCCTCCACAAATTCTGCTGCTGAATTTTCAACCCAGATGGAATCTCTGACTGAAAGGATGACGTCACTTAATAAAGTATATGGAAATATGCTTTCAGCCATGAATGCTAATGGTTAGCATTATGTTAATTGTTATTAATTAATTTAAAACTAAAAAATGGCTGGATATAAAGAAACCCCGCGGCAAAAAATGATTGCTATGATGTACCTAGTGCTCACAGCATTGCTTGCATTGAATGTTTCTAAAGAAATTTTGGATGCCTTTCTTGTTGTTAACAAATCAATGGAAAGCACAAATGAAAGTGTTGCCGTAAAGACAAGAGAGAAATACGCTCAGTTTGAGAATCAATATAATTTGAATACAAATAAGGTTGGTCCTTTTTGGGAACGAGCACTTAATGTGCAAACTGAAGCTGATCAGTTAATCGATTATCTAGATTATCTGAAATATAAGGTTGTAGAGGTTAGTGAAAGAAAAGATTCCTCAATGATAATGGATCTTTATTACATTGATACTGTAATATATGGTCAACGTAAGAAAGTTTTAGACCTTGCCCTTGTGCCAACAAAAGACAAATATGATGCCACAACATTCTACATGATTCGAGAGAATCAAAATGGCGAAGCGTGGAAATTGTCAGAGCGTATGCAGGTTTTTAGAGATACAATCCTTGACGTTATGGGCCTTCCTGCAAATTCAAGAAAAGTAGGGCTTATTACTAATATGGATGGTATTACATACAGAGATGCTGATGGTAATAAGCAGAGCTGGGAAATGCATAATTTTTATCATACTATTCTTGCTGCTGATATTACTATCTTTAATAAAATTATTGCAGAGGTGCGCACAGCAGAGTTTAATGCGTTGAATAAACTATATGCATCAGTAAGTGAGAAAGATTTTAAATTTGACAATGTTGCTGCTCGGGTAATACCCAAAAGCACATATGTGTTTCAAGGACAAAATTATGAAGCTGAAGTGTTAGTTGCAGCTTATGATTCCAAAACTCAACTTGATAGTAAGTATGTAACAGGCACAGATAAGTGGAAAGAAACGGATGTCAGTCGTGCTAAAACTGTTGATGGAGAAGATGGAACCATAAAGCTTAAATTTAATACTAAAGCCGAGGGTCTTCAGAAATATGCGGGTATTATCGAGATGCGTGATCCTTCAACTGACGAAATAGTGGAGTATCCATATAACAGTTCCTATTTTGTTGCTCCTCCTTCATTAACTGTTGCTCCTCTCAAGATGAACGTATTTTATATTGGTGTTGATAATCCGGTTTCAATTTCTGCCGCTGGGCTTTCAAAGAATCAAATTAAGCCTGTAATTGACATGGGTAAATTGAAAAAAGATGGAAGTAATTGGATAGTACGCATAGATAAAAAGCCTAAAAGTGGTGCCATGGCAACAGTAAGCGCATCTGCAGATATAGATGGGAAGAGAATGTCACTTGGTAAATCAGAGTTTAGAGTCAAAAGAGTACCAAGTCCAACTGCTGAAATTGCTGGAATGACTGATGGTCAATTGGATAAAAATGTATTCCTTGCATCAGCTGCTATCATCCCCAACATGAAAGATTTTGAATTTGACCTCTATTTTGTGGTTACCTCTTATACATTTGCCACTGTAATGAATGGAGATTGGTTGCAGAAAAATGTAAAAGGTAACGTATTCTCAGATGAGGTTAAGAGCATTATTCGAAATGGTAAAAGAAAGCAGAAATACTTCTTTGAAAAGATCCAAGCTAAAGGACCAGATGGGACTATTAGAAGTTTAAATCCTATCAGTTTAGAGCTTAAGTAACGAAAAAACTAGACAAATGAAAAGACTAATTGTTAGCTTTATCACATTTTCAATGTTGTTGTCACTTACGGCAACTTCTCAGATTATTAATGAGGCTCCCGTTGATGGGCTATTCTCGGAAGAGGTGTGGAGTGTGAAAAAGGAGCCAATACCTTATCCTCCAATAAGAAAAGCCGATGTTATGTGGCAAAAAAGAATTTGGAGAGAAATAGACTTTAAACAGAAGTTTAATCAAAAATTCTATTATCCAATAGATTCTCAGGCTAACTGGAAGTCTTTTATAAACACTGTGTTGGATGCCCTAAAAGAGGGTGGCGAGATGACAGCCTATGACATTAGTAACACTGATGAATTATTAGTGCCAATTACTTACAATGAAATTATAGGACGTCAAACGGACACATTATATGAGGTGTCAAGAAGACCTTACCCTCCATATGAAGAGTATGACACATTGATAATAACAGAATTTGACCCATCACAGGTTATGAGACTGCGTATTAAAGAAGACTGGTACTTTGATAAACAAAGAAGTCAAATGATGGTGAGAATAATCGCTTTATGCCCAGTTCTAATTGTTGAAAGAGATGGACAAGAACAGCCTTCACCATTATTCTGGGTATCATATGCAGAAGCTAGGAACGTTTTTGCACAAGCATTAGTTTTTAATGATTTCAACTCAGCAGCAAGACTAACATACGATGAGCTTTTCTGGAAGCGTTTGTTTGATAGCTATATTTACAAAGAGCAAAATGTTTATGATCGTAGAATAAATGCCTATGCTACTGGTGTGGATGCATTATTAGAATCAGAACGTATCAAAAGGGAAATGTTTAGATTCGAGGAAGATCTATGGCAATATTAAGAGTTAATTAAAAAACACAAAACCTCTCAGTAATGAGGGGTTTTTTTATGTCTTTTAATTCGGTAATTTTGTATAAACGAATGTAATGGAAAGTATTCTTGATAGCAAAATAACCTATTTGAAGGGTGTCGGTCCTAAAAAGGCAGATTTGCTTAAGAAAGAATTGGGTATATATATCTTCAATGACCTTATTACTTATTTTCCATTTAGATATGTAGATAAGAGTAAGATATATAAGGTAAGCGATATTGTTACAGACAATACTTATTTCCAGTTGGTGGGTACAGTAAGCAACTTAACAAAGGTTGGAGATAAAAGAGCTAGATTTGTTACCGCCACATTTTCTGATGATACAGGAAGTATTGAATTAATTTGGTTTCGAGGTCTACAATGGGTGATGAATAGATTTGTTCCTGGAAAAAAATATATAATATTTGGGAAGCCATCTGTATTTAAAAATAAGTTCAATTTTGCTCATCCTGAAATTGAGGATTTTGAAGAAAGTGATTTTAGTGTAAGTGGACAAAGATTGGAGGGTATTTATAGCTCCACAGAGAAACTGAAAAATGTTGGATTAGGTAGCAGGGGTATAAGTAAACTTCAAAAGGAGTTAATATCCCAATGCACAGAATCATTGTTTGAGACCTTGCCAGAATATATTTTAGAAAATTATCATCTTATTTCAAGGAAGAAAGCTTTAGTTAATATACATTTTCCTGGTGAGACCCAAATAATAGAGAAGGCTAAAGAGCGGCTGAAATTTGAGGAGCTTTTAATTATACAACTTCAGCTGATTAAAGATAAAAATTCTGTTAGTCATAGGTTTAAAGGTCAAATATTTAAAACAGTTGGAAATAACCTTAATGTATTTTATAATGAATACCTTCCTTTCCAATTAACCAATGCTCAGAAACGTGTTATAAAGGAAATTAGATATGACATGAGAACAGGCTATCAGATGAATCGTTTACTACAAGGAGATGTTGGTAGCGGTAAAACACTTGTGGCTTTGTTATGTGTTTTGATATCAATGGATAATGGTGTCCAGTCTTGTATAATGGCACCAACTGAAATATTAGCCACACAGCATTTTAATAGTATCAAGAAGATAATTGGCGGTTTGAATGTAAATATTGAACTTCTTACGGGGTCTACCAAAAAGAAAAAACGAGAGGAAATACACACTCAACTAAAGGATGGTAGATTAAATCTCCTAATAGGAACACACGCAGTTCTTGAGGATGTTGTAGTATTCAAAAACCTGGGATTTGTTGTTATAGATGAGCAACATCGTTTTGGAGTAGCTCAAAGGGCTAAGCTTTGGAAAAAGAATTCTATTCCACCACATGTATTGGTAATGACAGCTACGCCAATCCCCAGAACTCTTGCAATGACAGTTTATAGTAATCTAGATATATCAATAATTGATGAATTGCCTCCGGGAAGAAAGCCAGTAACCACTACTCATGTTTTTGAAAGTAAACGTCTGAGGATACTTGGTTTTATGAAGGAGCAGATAAAACAAGGGCGACAGATATATGTTGTTTATCCACTAATACGTGAATCAGAGAAAGTAGATTTGAAAAATTTAATGGATGGCTATCACAATATGATTCATGATTTTCCAATGCCTGATTATCAAGTTAGTGTTGTCCATGGTAAAATGAAAGCTGAAGATAAAGACTTTGAAATGCAACGTTTTGTAGAAGGCAAAACTGATATTATGGTTTCCACAACAGTAATTGAGGTAGGAGTGGATGTTCCCAATGCAAGTGTTATGATAATTGAGAATGCAGAGAGGTTTGGACTTTCACAATTACACCAATTACGAGGACGCGTGGGTCGTGGTGCCGATCAGTCATATTGTGTGCTTATTTCAGGGTATAAACTTTCAAGTGAGGGACGAAAAAGGCTTGAAATAATGGTTGAAACAACAGATGGGTTTAAGATTGCTGAAGCTGACCTTAAATTAAGAGGTCCCGGCGACTTGCAAGGAACTCAGCAATCTGGCGTTCTTGACTTGAAGATTGCATCGCTCATTCATGATACACATTTAATTACTTTAACTCGCAATCTAGCAATCAAGGTTATTGAACGTGACCCATCATTAGATAAGACCCCTAATAGGTTACTAAGAAAACAGTTGGATAAGATAAAAGAGGGAAAACAAAATTGGGGAAGAATATCTTAATCATATATTTTTTCACAAATTATTTTGATACATATCTTATTTATGCATTATTGCAAATTAAAAGAGAAGTACATCATTTGTATTCCATGAGCAATTATCATTACTTTTGTAGGTTGTTAGAAATTCAAAACGGATGAAGATATCATATAATTGGTTAAAGCAATATATCAATCTTGATGTTGAGCCTGAAAAATTGTCAGAAATTCTTACTGACATTGGTTTGGAAGTTGAGGGAATGGAAAAATTCCAATCCGTGAGGGGCGGTCTTGAAGGCATAGTAATAGGTGAGGTTATTTCATGTAAAAAACATCCTAATGCTGATAAATTAAGCATAACTACAGTTGATGTCGCAGGAGTGAAGTTGTTACCAATTGTATGCGGAGCATCTAATATTACCAAAGGACAAAAGGTTGTAGTAGCAACAGTAGGCACTACATTATATTCGGAAGAAGAATCATTTAAAATCAAAAAGGCGAAAATTCGTGGAGAAGTTTCCGAAGGGATGATTTGTGCGGAAGATGAGATAGGTATAGGTGGTTCTCATGATGGTATTATTGTACTTCCTGCTAATTCCGTAGTAGGTACAACAGCTGCCGACTATTTTAAAATAGAGGAGGATATTATTTTTGAAATTGGGTTAACACCCAATAGAAGTGATGCTACTTCTCACATTGGAACTGCCCGCGATTTAGTTGCTGGCCTTAACAGATTTTATAACACAAATAAATATTTGTTGAATATACCATCGGTTGAAAGTTTTAGTGTTTCGAATACTAGTCTTAACATTGATGTAAGTGTTGAAGATAAGGAAGCCTGTCCAAGGTATTCTGGAGTTACTATTTCAGGAGTTAAAGTAGATGATTCACCCCAGTGGTTAAAAATTAAACTTGAATCAATAGGGGTAAGGCCAATTAATAATATTGTGGACATTACAAATTATGTTTTACATGAAACGGGTCAGCCATTGCACGCTTTTGATGCTAAAGGGATAACTGGGAATAGCATTATTGTGAAAAAAATGGAGAGAGGTACTCCATTCAAAACTCTTGATGATGTTGAGAGAAAATTAGATGATAATGATTTAATGATTTGTAATTCGAGCGATGGGATGTGCATTGCTGGGGTTTTTGGTGGAATCAAATCGGGAGTAGATAAAAGTACTGTGGATATTTTCCTAGAGAGTGCATATTTTGACTCAAAACACATAAGAAAAACATCAAAGCATCACGGATTACAAACGGATGCTTCATTTAGATTTGAGAGAGGTGCTGATCCTAATATTACTATTTATGCTCTTAAAAGAGCATCTAACTTAATAGTTGATATGGCAGGGGGCAATATTTCTTCCGAGATAAAAGATATTTACCCTAAAATCATTAACCCGTGGGAGGTAAATGTTAACTTAACCAATGTTGATCGTTTGATAGGAAAACATATAGATAGAGAAATTATCAAAAAGATACTTAAAGACCTTGAAATAGATGTCTTGGAATCAAGTGAATTATCAATGCGTTTGCTTGTGCCAACATTTAAAGTAGATGTAACGCGTGAAGTAGATATTATTGAAGAGGTACTAAGAATATATGGGTACAATAATATTGATCTTACGGGTAAAATTAATACCTCAATAGGTTCTAGGCCATTTCCTGATATGGAAAAAGTAAATAATTCAATAGCTGACTATTTAGTATCTCAAGGCCTCACAGAAATAATGAATAATTCTCTTACAAAGGGAGAGTATGCAGAATTATCAGATATTATTAGGGATGATGATAGCGTTAAATTACTAAACCCTTTGAGCCGAGATTTGAATAGTATGCGTCAGTCCATGATATTTGGTGGCTTAGAAACCATATCTTATAATGTAAATCGTAAATCAACGGACCTTAAAGTATTTGAATTTGGCAAAACATACAGTTTAAATCACAAGCATGGGATTGATTCTGGTGTAAAACATTATCATGAAGAAAACAATCTTATGATACTTGCAACTGGATCAAAAAGTCAGGTCGAACTGGGCAGTATTACCAATAAGGTTGATTTACAGACATTAACAGGCCTTGTAAATAGTATATTTATTAAACTTGGGATGCCTAAAAACATAAAGTTACAAGATAAAGCATGTGAAATATTTGATTACTCACTGCAATATAACTTGAATGAAAAAACTATTGCTGAAGTTGCCAAAGTAAATAGTAAATTACTTTCAGAATTTGATATATCTCAAGAAGTTTATTGTGCAATAATAAACTGGACACTAGCTGTAAAATATGCAACATTTACAGATGTTGAATTTGTACCAGTATCTAAATTTCCATCAGTTAAAAGAGACCTCTCTCTAATAATCGATAATAATATAAGATTTATAGACCTTAAGGAAGCTGCTCTAGCAGCTGAAAAGAAGATATTAAAAAATGTTACTCTTTTTGATGTGTATGAGGGTTCAAATATTGCAGAAGGTAAAAAATCATATGCTATGTCTTTTATTTTGCAGGATGAATCGAAAACTCTTACGGATAAAGTTATTGATAAATCCATGAAAAGAATACAATCATCATTGGAGCAACAATTTAGCGCTCAGCTTCGTTAGATAACTTGAGGTACGGATATTTAATTATTTTTATGAATTATAACTTCTGATCACAGATGGATGTACAATCGGTAAAACAAAGATTTGGAATAATAGGTAATTCAGACCTACTAAATAGGGCTATTGATATTGCCATGCAGGTTGCTCCAACAGACTTAACTGTTCTAATTTCAGGTGAGAGTGGTACAGGAAAAGAGGTGTTTCCCAAAATAATTCATCAATTTGGATCTCGTAAACATGGTAATTATATAGCAGTTAACTGTGGGGCCATACCAGAAGGAACAATTGATTCAGAATTATTTGGACATGAGAAAGGATCTTTTACAGGTGCACATGAGGCCCGAAAAGGTTACTTTGAAGTAGTTGATGGAGGAACAATTTTTCTTGATGAAGTTGCAGAACTGCCATTATCAACGCAGGTTAGGTTATTACGCGTTCTTGAAACAGGGGAATTCCTAAAAGTTGGATCTTCAAAAGTTATAAAAACTAATGTTAGGGTAGTCGCAGCGAGTAACGTAAACCTGCCCAAATCAATTGATGAAGGTAAGTTTCGCCAGGATTTATACTACAGACTAAATACTATTCCGGTATACATACCTCCATTACGAGAAAGAAAAGATGATATACATCTTATTTTTAGAAAATTCACTACAGATTTTGCAGAGAAATACAGAATGCCACCAATACGTTTAACCGATGATGCTCAAACTGTTTTGAGGAATTTTTATTGGCCAGGAAATATACGTCAGTTAAAGAATGTTACTGAGCAAATATCAATAATTGAAAGAGAAAAATTGGTTGATGGGCAAACTCTTAGAAAATATCTACCCAACGATAATACAACTGAACTACCTGTATTATATAAGAATCAGGAAGAAGGTATATCAGAAAGAGAATTATTATACAAAGTTCTTTTTGATATGAAGAAAGATATGAATGATTTAAAAAAGATTGTGCTTGAGTTAATAGAGAAGGGTGATGATCACGATAATATTGAGCAAACAAAAGCATTACTGGTAAAGGATTTTGGAACTGATCTTATAGTTCCTGATAAGGATAATGAGCCATCTGTGAAAATAACTCATCCAACTGACGATAGCTCAGGCCATTTGAATGATTTTGACCATTCTGAGATAATCGAGGAATCATTATCTCTGCAAGACAAGGAAAGGGAGATGATAAAAAAGGCTCTTGAGAAGCACAGAGGGAAAAGAAAAAATGCAGCTGAGGAGTTGGGTATATCAGAGCGAACTCTTTATAGAAAAATTAAAGAATACAATATCAAATAGTAAATGAATAAGCAAGCTAAATACTTTTTGATTGTCCTAGCAGTTGCTATCATATCTAGTATAACTTCTTGTGGAGTGTATTCTTTTACTGGAGCAAGTATTCCTCCTGAGGCAAAGACTGTTTCAGTTCAATTTTTCCCAAATCGAGCATTACTGGTTGAGCCAACTCTAAGTCCAATATTTACAGATATATTACGTGATCAGTTTACTGGACAAACAAACCTTGAAATGGTAGAAAAAAATGGAGATTTGGCCATTTCTGGAGAAATTACAGATTATAAAATTACTCCAGTTGCCATTCAGGCAGATCAAACTGCAGCTCAAAATAGACTAACAATAACTGTAAATGCTAGGTTTAGCAATAGGTATGAGCCGGATAAAAATTTTGATACAAAATTTACACAGTTTTATGATTACGAATCTACAACGGATTTCAACTCCATTAAATCACAACTTATTGATGAACTGAGTTTTAATATAGCGCAAGATATTTTTGATAAGGCTGTAATTAATTGGTAGACATATGAACAAGGATGCATTCATTGGAATAATTAATAACCCTGAGCTTCTCAACTCTTCAACGGTAAACGAACTCAATGGATTGGTTGAACAATTTCCATATTGTCAGTTAACAAGGGTCTTATTAACAATGAATCTGTTCAAGGAGAAGAGTGTTAAATATGATTCAGAACTTAAAACTACCGCTGTTTATGTTAGTAGTCGTAGGTTGTTAAAAAAGCAAATAGATAGTCTTATATCAAATTCGCAAATGGTTGTGTTAGATGACGAGGAGGACCTAAGGTTAACTGAATCTTACGAGAAAGAATTTTCTTCCGATGCGAAATCAGTTATTCCTGAGGATGAATCCACATCTGAAGTAGATTATGTAATTCAAAGGCACCCAGATGAGCATGAGATAGAGAGTGATAAGTTGGAATCAGCCGTCAATTCAAGGTATCTAAAATCGGGAAGTCAGATTATTGATGAATTTATCAAAAACCAACCATCCATTAGTAGACCAAAGGCAGAGTTCTATGATCCCTTAAGTAAGTCTAAGGAAAGTATTGTTGATAATGAAAATATTGTAAGTGAAACACTTGCAGAAATCTTCCATGATCAGGGACATCATGAAAAGGCAATCAAAATTTATCGTAAATTAAGTTTGAAATATCCGGAAAAAAGTATTTACTTTGCAGCCCTTATTAAAAAGGCTGAAAAAGAATTGGAAACATAATTTATTGAGAAATGTATATTTTTATTTCTATACTTATACTTGCAGTTAGCATACTTCTTGGATTAATCGTCCTAGTGCAAAACCCCAAAGGTGGTGGACTCGCAACAAATTTTACGGGGTCAGGATCACAATTTATGGGTGTAAGACAAACTGCTGATTTTCTGGAAAAAGCTTCATGGGGATTAGCTATTGCATTGCTTATACTCAGCTTAACGGCTACAATGGTAATACCACGTAATTATGAAGTAGTTGGTGCTGAAAAATCTGAAATCATGGATAAGGTTGATGGTATGAACAATACTGCGCCTATTGATTTTCAAGCTCCGCCTCCACAGGAAGAAGTTCAGCCTGAATAATAAGTTTCTAGAAACTTATTTAAGAGATGTCATAATGTCAGCCCTGAATGAATCAGGCAGAAACATTCTGACATTTTTTTTTGCTTTGCAGTTTGGCATAGTATGTGACAGAGATAATAACAAGTTTAAAAAATTAATAATCGCATGAAAAAATTGAATATCAGACCACTTGGTGACAGAGTAGTGGTAGAGCCTGCAATGGCAGAGGAAAAAACTGCATCTGGAATTATTATTCCTGATACGGCAAAGGAAAAACCAAATCAAGGAACTGTTGTTGCAGTTTCCAAAGGTGATAAAGATAACCAACTCACTGTTAAAACCGGTGATAGGATACTTTATGGTAAATATGCTGGTACTGAGATCGAAGTAGAAGGTGACAACTACCTTATAATGAGCGAGACCGATATTCTAGCAATAATATAAAGAAAATAATAAATAATAAATAAATTTAAAGAAAAATGGCAAAGGATATTTTATTCAGTAGCGAAGCCAGAGATGGTATTAAGAAAGGTGTTGATGCCTTAACAGATGCTGTGAAAGTAACATTAGGTCCAAAGGGAAGAAATGTTCTTATAGAAAAATCATTTGGTGCGCCACAGGTTACCAAGGATGGTGTAAGCGTAGCAAAAGAGATTGAGCTTACTGATGCAGTTGAAAATATGGGTGCCCAGATGGTTAAGGAAGTAGCTTCGAAAACCAATGACATTGCTGGTGATGGAACCACAACAGCAACTATTCTTGCACAAAGCATTTATACAACAGGATTAAAAAATGTAACTGCGGGAGCAAACCCTATGGATATAAAGAGGGGCATTGATAAGGCTGTTTCAGCTATTGTTGCAAACCTCAAGGAACAGACAGAAGAAGTGGGAGATAGCAATAAAAAAATTGAACAAATTGCTTCCATATCTGCAAACAATGATTCAGTGATAGGTAAACTCATTGCAGAAGCAATGGGAAAGGTAAAAAAAGAAGGTGTTATAACTGTTGAGGAAGCCAAAGGCATTGATACATATGTTGATGTGGTTGAAGGTATGCAATTTGACAGAGGTTATATCTCTCCATACTTTGTCACTGATACTGAGAAAATGGAAGTTGTTTATGAAAGTCCACTTATCCTTATCTATGATAAAAAAGTGAGTGTAATGAAGGACCTTCTTCCAATTCTCGAAAAAGCTGCTCAAACAGGTAAAGCTCTAATTATTATTGCTGAGGATGTTGAGGCAGAGGCTCTTGCAACATTGGTTGTTAACCGTTTACGTGGATCATTAAAAGTAGCTGCTGTAAAAGCACCTGGTTTTGGTGATAGAAGAAAAGAAATGTTAGAAGATATTGCCATCCTAACAGGTGGTACTGTTGTTTCTGAGGAAAAAGGCTATAAACTTGAAGATACAACTCTTGAAATGCTTGGTGAATCAGAAAAAATTACCATCGATAAAGAAAACACCACAATTGTAAGTGGTAAAGGTGATAAAGCAAACATTGAAGCTCGTGTGAATCAGATTAGAGCTCAGATAGAAACTACTACTTCCGATTACGATAAAGAAAAACTACAAGAGCGTCTTGCTAAATTGGCAGGCGGTGTTGCTGTTATATATGTTGGAGCGGCTAGTGAGGTGGAAATGAAAGAGAAGAAAGATCGCTTTGACGATGCTTTAGCAGCCACACGTGCAGCAATTGAAGAAGGTATTGTTCCTGGTGGTGGTGTTGCACTAATTCGCACCATTCCTGCACTTGATAAAATTAAAGCAGACACAGAGGATGAAACTACAGGTATAGCTATAGTAAAGCGGGCTGTTGAAGAACCATTGCGTCAAATTATAGAGAATGCAGGTCTTGAAGGTTCGGTTGTTGCAAATAAAGTGAAAGAGGGTAAAGGATCATTTGGCTTTAACGCAAGAACTGAAGTATATGAGGATCTTATTAAAGCTGGAGTTGTTGATCCAACAAAAGTAACTCGTGTTGCTCTTGAAAATGCAGCATCAATTGCTAGTATGCTTTTAACAACGGAATGTATTTTATCAGAACACAAAGATGAAAATGCAGCTGCTGTTCCACCTATGCCACCAATGGGCGGAGGAATGCCCGGAATGATGTAGATTATTCTACCATCTAAAATATAAAAGCCATCCCTAACACGGGGTGGCTTTTTTTATAAGTTGTTAGTCTATTTTTTATGAGCTTACATTAATAGTATGCCTAACCCAAAAAATACTGATATTCCCAAAGTGGACAATACCAGTTTTTTTAGGAACGGATCTAACATTGATTTATCAATTATTTTATTAATGGATATAATATCCTTTATGATGATTGGAAATATAAGTATGTATATAAACTGCCATAAACTTTCATAAGTAATAATAGAATAAGCTACTAAAAGAAACATTGCAGTTATTATTATGCTTAAATGATAAAACTTGGCAAATTTATACCCGAGAATAAGTGCTAAGGTATTTTTACCTGAATCTGCATCATTTTCCATATCCCTCATGTTATTTATATTTAACACCCCTGATGAGAACAGACCCATAGAAATTGCTGGCAGTATTGACCATAAATTTATGGATTTACTTGCAAGGTAGCATGTTCCAAGAACTGCTACAGGTCCAAAGAAAATAAATACCGAAAGATCACCATAGCCGGAGTACCCATATGCATTTTTACCAACTGTGTATTTAATTGATGCAGCAATTGCCCCCAAGCCTAGCATTAAAAATAACGTCCCTAAAACCCATTTGTTTCCAAGAGAATAAATAATTAACCATATACCTGATAGCAATGAAAGTAGCACGAATATAATTATTCCATTTCTCATTTCTTTTTCCGAGATATCACCACTTTGTAATGACCTTTCAGGTCCAATCCGATTTTTATTATCAGTTCCTTTTACACCATCTCCATAGTCATTTGCCAAGTTTGAAAGTATCTGGAGAAATAATGTTGTTACTATTGCAAGAATTATAACCTTGACGTTATAGTAATGGGAACTGATAGCGAGAAAACTACCCATAAATATACTGGCCAGAGCCAAAGGTAAAGTTCTGAGCCTAAATGCTTTAATCCATGAGCGCAATTTTCTCATTTATTTATGGAAATTTTGGGTACTTGTGAAAATCAGGATCTCTTTTTTCTAAAAATGCGTGCTTACCCTCTTGAGCTTCATCTGTTAGGTAATATAATAATGTTGCATTCCCAGCAAATTCTTGTAGACCTATTTGACCATCTAATTCTGCATTCATTCCAAGTTTAATCATTCGAAGTGCCATTGGACTGCGTTTATGCATTGTCAAACACCACTGAATTGTCTCTTCTTCAAGTTTGTTTTGTGGCACCACCATATTAACAAGTCCCATATCCATTGCCTCTTCAGCACTATATTGTTTATTTAGGAACCAAATTTCTCTTGCTTTTTTCTGTCCTACAATAGCTGCAAGATACGATGAACCAAGCCCCGCATCAAAACTTCCTACCTTTGGTCCAGTTTGGCCAAAAATTGCATTTTCACTTGCAATAGTAAGGTCACATACAACATGTAACACATGCCCTCCACCTATTGCAAAACCATTTACCATTGCAATTACAGGCTTGGGCATTGACCTTATTTTACGTTGTACATCAAGAACATTTAACCTTGGTATACCATCCTTTCCAATATAACCTCCTTTTCCTTTAACATTTTGGTCGCCACCACTACAAAATGCCTTTTCTCCTTCTCCAGTTATAATTATTGTATATATATCTTGATCTTCTCTTAGCATATCCATTGCCGCGGCCATTTCTGTTGTTGTGGTTGGAGTGAATGCATTGTAATATCTTGGCCTATTAATGGTTAATTTTGCTATGTGATTCCATTTTTCAAGTTTTATTTCCTCAAAATCATAAATGGATTTCCAATCTCTTTTATTCATAATTAATTATATGTATTTTCTACGAAAATAGTAAAATAGATACATTTGCACTTATGATTTTTGATACTGAGCTAGTACATGGAAAATTAATAAAAAGATACAAGCGATTTTTAGCAGATATATCTTTGGATAATGGTGATATTATAACAGCACATTGCACAAATTCAGGTTCCATGAAATCGTGTATAGAAGTTGGAGCAAGCGTATACCTAACACCAAATGATGATCCTTCCCGAAGGACAAAATTTACTTGGGAAATGATTCATATTAATGGAGATTGGGTTGGTGTAAATACATTAATGCCAAACAAGCTCGCGTTTGAGGGTATTACCAATAATAGTATAGATAAATTAGCCGGATATAATTTTGCGAAAAGGGAAGTTAAATTTTCGGATAGTCGATTTGATATCTATGCGGAGAATGACACTGAGAAATGCTTCATAGAAGTCAAAAATGTGACAATGAAATCAGAAAATTATGCTCTTTTCCCAGATGCTGTTACCAGTCGTGGGTTAAAGCACTTAAAAACATTAGTGGAAGTTAAAAGGTCAGGTATTAGAGCTGTAATGCTTTATATAATTCAAAGGACAGATGTAGATACTTTTGGAATAGCAAAATCAATTGATCCAAAATATAATAGTGGTCTATTACGAGCAATATCAGAAGGGGTTGAAGTAATCGCCATGCAAGCTAAAGTATCACCACAAGAGATAATTTTACAAAAAGAATTGCCAATCAATATTTATTAGGATATAACTATTGACTTCAATATTAAAAATGCATTACACAATGAAGGTTATGATCATTTAGGATATTTTTTATACCATCATAATCTGTCGTAAATCCAAGCATCATTCCACCGCCACCTGAACCACATAATTTTAGATAAAAGGATTCAGAGTTAAGGCCCGCTGCCCATATTTCTTTAATCTTTTCGGGAATCATTTTATGAAGATGATCATATGTAAATTGTGATAGTGATTTTATAAGTTTCATATTATGGACAAGAGAACCGGCAATGAGATGATTTATTATTTCATTATTGAGTGGTGTTAGTACATCTCTTACTTGACCTGAAAAATATGGATTATTCATTTCTTTTAGAAACCAATTTACAAGAGGTTGTGTTTCACCAGAATGAAGCGTGTCTAATATAAATATGGTTCCTTCCATATTTACAGAGGGAAGATCTAAACTTTGTATATTTTCATTAGAGTTCAGCAATATTAATTCGTTGGTATAGGAAACCAATGGGTCCAGCCCTGAACTTTTTCCATGATAGAATGACTCCATTGATGCAAATAGGTGCTTTAACTCTTTATAATTACTGGACTTATAATTAGCATAAGCATCATAAATTGACGCAACTATGGCACCTGAAGACCCCAATCCATAACTAATTGGAATATTTGTCTCAAATATTAATCCATCTGATAAGTCTTCCCTAAAGGTAGCTGTGTCAAGATATTTATCGAAATTATTTTGATTCAAAAAGTTAAGGTATTCCTCCAAGTACTTCACCGAATAGTGAGTACTTTTCCGACCCTTTCCCTTAAATAACAGTTGTCCATAAAACTTATCAAAGGGTATGCTCAATGCTTTTGATCCTGCCATCAATGCGTATTCTCCAAATAAAAGTATCTTGGAATTAAACTGTCTGCCTTTTTCAATAATCATAGATTTATTTTTTCTGGACCATCACCCATATAATCCATTATTGGTTGTTCAGTGATGAAAGAAGAAATACTTTCTATTAACTCAATAACATCATTCTTATTCTCATGAGGATATAGAAGGTGTATGTTTGGTCCTGCATCAAGGGTAAAGCATACTGGAATGTTGGTTTCCTTGCGATATTCCCATATTTTCTCAATAACACTAATTGTATTCGGCTTCATCAGTATATAGCTAGGGTTTGATGTCATCATCATAGCGTGAAGTGTTAAAGCTTCATTTTCAGCTATTTTCACGAAATATTCTAAATCACCCGATTTCAAAACATTGATCAGGTCCTTGAAATTATTATTAGCTTGTGAGATTCTAGAATGTCCAAATGGGTTATTTTGCATTAGATTATGACCCATGGTGCTTGATACTTTCTTTTCTTGGGAATCTACAATAAGGATAGTATCACGATAGTTTTTAAAAATGGGATTTATATCAAAAGGTAGTTTAGATGCATAAAAGTCAGAGGAATTATTAATTCCATCAAAATGACCCCAAAGTGAAGCATTACCATATATCGATCGACATGCGCTACCTGATCCCAAACGGGCAACAAAAGATGCTTTCTTGTAAAAATCCTCTTTGCTATCAAAGGTGTTAAAAAATTGATTTTCAATATCACAAAGTATAAGTGCCAATGCACTCATGCCTGATGCTGAAGAAGCAATACCCGTCGAGTGGGGGAAAGTATTCTTTGAGAATATTTTAAAATCAAGCTGGTTTAAAAATGGAAATATGTCAGTAATCCTGTTAAAGAATAGCGAAGTTTTTTCAGCAAATTTGGTATTCTTGATGCCATCAAAATAAAAATCAAGATTATTACGGCTATTGGCAGAAGGGGCAAATTCAACCGTTGTTTCTGTCATAGACTTATTAAGCGTGAAGCTTAATGAAGGGTTAGAAGGTATTTGAATTCCCTTTTTACCCCAGTACTTGACAATTGCAATATTGGAAGGACTACTCCATCCAGTTTTGCCACTTGGTATAGTGCTAAAAATCAAATTTGGATTGTTGTAATTCACACTTTGAAGTTTTTATTTTGTAATAAATTAAAGTAACCTAAAAAGACAAAATATATGCGTGTGTAAAGATATTAATTCTATGTTATCGGAATCTTACAGAGGGCATATGGGGTTGGATTATTGTAATAGTTTTAAATCTTTCTACAGTTATTATTTATTTATCATTACAACTATAATCAGCACCATTTTGTAAATATTTAAAATATTCTCTAAGCACCATGGCATTCTTTTCGTTGGGAGTATGCACTTCAAGAAGAGATGTTTTATCTGTTTGCCTATTCAGGAAGGATAATACCTTACTTCGGAAGTCATCATTGGCAGATATTTGATTATAATCAACATCAAATGCCTTACATATATATTTTGCATTCCAAGAATGTTTTGTCTCAAAAAATTTCTCCAAATTAGGAGTAGTATCAGGGCCTGGGATGTATCTAAAAATACCACCTCCCTGATTATTGATAACAATTATTTTAAGATTTGGAACTAGGTAATAATTCATAAGACTATTTGAGTCGTAAAGAAATCCAAGATCTCCAGTGATAATTATATTGGATTTATTTGAAAAGTATGAATATCCAAGGGCAGTGCTAACTTGTCCATCAATACCGCTTACTCCTCGATTACTTTGATAGGTTATGTTGGCTCTGCTTCCAAATAATTGTGAATATCTCACAGGGGTACTATTTCCAAGGTGAATTGTGGTTCCATCTGTGATATTATGCAATATAAAATCAATTAACTTTAAATCACAATATGCGATTTTATCAAGGTATTCATTTTTTAGATTTGTAGTTACTGTTTTCTTTTTACTCCAAATTTTCGAATAGTTGGATTTTGATGGGTTTAAATTTTGTAAGAGTGTTTTAAAAAATATCTCAGGATCAATACCAATAGGTTTTGTTGAGCATTGATAGGTATCCATATTTTGCCCCGAGTGACTTATGTGCCAGTGCAACTTGGGTTTCATTTTTCGCAGATACTTTTTTATCATCTTTGAAACTACTTGACCGCCATATGTAACTAGTATTTCAGGTTTAAAATCAAGTGCATCCTCATCTGTAATTGTAGATATAATATTGTCTATTGTATCAATAAATAGGGGATTTTGAATGTTTGATGTTGTTTCTGAAAGTATGGTTATATTATTATGTTTTGCCAAACTAGTTAATGTACTATTTAGTTTTTCATTTGGTTGGTTTTGTCCAGCAATTATCATCACCTTGCTGGATTTGTTTAGTTCATCAGCTATAATTTTTATGGAATTCTCATCATCTTTTTTAGCTTTATTGATTGTACTTTCAAAGTATCTTCCTGATATTTTTTCTTTTGTTATTCCATAGATAGGTTCATCAAATGGAATATTAATATGAACAGGGCCTGGTTCTGGATATAGGCAATGCTCTAGAGCTTTATTTATAATTTCTTCAGCCTTTTCAAACCTTTTAGGACTATCTAAGTTCTCCGGCAATTCATAACTCTTTTTAATGTAGTTTTTAAAAACGTTTTTTTGTTTTATTGTTTGTCCATCTCCAATATCAATTAGATATTTGGGTCTGTCAGCTGTAATTATGAGTAATGGAATTTTTTGGTAATATGCTTCTGCAATTGCAGGAGCATAATTTAATGCTGCACTTCCAGATGTACATGCAATTGCTGTTGTTTTTTTGGTATGTAAAGAAATTCCCAGTGCAAAAAAAGCGGCACTCCTTTCGTCGATTATACTAAAAGCATTTATCTTAGGGTTGTTAGCAAAGCTTAAAACAATGGGCGCATTTCTAGATCCTGGAGAGATTACAATATTTTCCAGTCCGCTTTTAACAAAAATATCTGCCAGGAGGCTTATGTTTTTCTTGTCGGATATCATTCTGCAAATTTCTGCAAATTTTCTACAACTGACAATAAAGTTTTTGATTTATGCACAGTTTCTTCATATTCATCATACGGATTGGACGCTGCTGTAATTCCTCCTCCCACATAAATGTTAATTTTGGTTTTCCCAAGTTCTGCGCATCTAAGGTTAACAAATAATTCAGATGTTATCTTATCATCTTTACCTGTTTTTTTCAGCTGCCATGGCCCAATGAAACCTGTATAATATCTTCGCTGATGTTGTTCAGCTTTTTTAATTAACAAATAGGCATCAGCTTTTGGAAGTCCGCACACCGCAGGTGTTGGATGCAATCCCACAATAAATCGACCTTCCTTATTAATTAATGAAGCTGTGCTAATTTTAAATTTAGTTTGTATGTGTGCAACATTGCCAGCTATGTGAGTGTTATGTCCAGATGTATCATATTTATCTACACCTAATTCTGATAATAATGATTCGATAAATAATGTTACCATTCTCTGCTCTTCTTTTTCTTTTATGGTCCATATTGGATCATGATTTTCCTTATCCACAGATTTTGTTCCAGCCAATGCATCAGTATAGGTAGTATCACCATTAATTCTTATCAATGTTTCTGGAGATGCACCAAACCAAATACCTTCGCCTGGCAGATGAAAAAGATTTATGAAAGCATCAGGATATTTATCTCTCATTAATTTTAATAATGATGGTATATGTAATTCAGTTGAAAGCTTCTTTGGTATTATTCTTGAAAACACCACTTTTTTCAAATCATTATTTGCAAGTTTGGAAATAAGAAAGGAAGTTCTATCAATATAGTCTTGCTTTGAAATGGATATATTATCAGAGTAATTATCATAACTATTTTGTGGTAGCTGGGATAAAAAACCCACTATATTTTCTAGATTATCACAATCATTTAATATATTTTCTGGTTTTATAACCTTAGCTATACCAGTTTGTGCACTCTCAAAATCTGCAATGATAAACCCTGAGGTGCTTTTAATATCTATTATTTCTATATTCTGTATTTTACTAGTATTTTGAAATACTAAAGTAAACTTATCCTCACCTGGCAGACTGTAAATAGCACATGGTAACCCTTTTGAGATTACTAAGTTAGATATTTCTAAGACGTTTTGCATTACTTTTTAACTAGGATATTTGTTATTCTGCAAATGGAAATTAGTTTATCATTTTTATCTTTAATGTCAACATTCCAAACATGTGTATACCTACCCTTGTGAATTAGATTTCCATGGGCAAATACAAAACCCTTATTAGCAGTGCCAACATGGTTGGCGCTTACCTGTGCTCCTCTAACAGATATTTTTTTTAGATCAACTAGCAGTGATGAACCCAATCCAGCTACGGTTTCAGCTAGCGCAAGGTTGGCCCCACCATGAAGTATTTTATCCGGTTGAAAAGTAGTTTCGTTAACAGGCATTTTTGCTATTATGTAATTATCATTTATTTCAACATAACTGATATTAAGGTGCTCCATTAAAGTTCCCTTATTCAAGACGTTTAATTCTTCCAATGAAAATTCCATTTTTTAGTTTAAAATTAGGTTTAGTATTAATCAAAAATAACCATAATCTCTTTTGTTTAAGATATATGTCATACAAACATCAAAATATTATAAAATATTATTTCCAACTTGATGCAAATGCAACTCTCACAGCATTATTAATTATCACAATAATTTATTGGTTTTAACTAATTTGGTTACACGTTAACAAAAAAACTTAATTTTGTTTAGTTCAAAATATTTTAACTACAAACACTATCCACAATGAAACTAATTATCTCAGTCCTATCGTTTGTTATTTTCTTAATTAATATTTCATTTGCTCAACAAATTTCACGTGATAAAGTCCTTCTGGAAATAGGTACGGGCACATGGTGCCAATATTGTCCAGGCTCCGCAATGGGTGCTGATGACCTTGTTGCTAACGGCCATGATGTTGTAGTCATTGAAAATCATAATGGCGACAGTTATACTAACACTGCCTCAAATGCAAGAAATGCCTACTATAATATTTCAGGTTATCCAACAGCATTATTTGATGGTGGCTCAGCCTATGTTGGAGGAAGTAGTAGCACAAGTCTCTACCCTCAATACTTATCAAGATATAACCAAAAAATTAATGTCCCAACTTCTTTTTCCATAGATATTCAAGGAACATCACAAGGTTCTGTAGACTTTAATGTTGACGTAACTATTGAAATGGTAGATCCTTATGTGGGTTCTGATATTCGCTTGCATTGTGCTATTACTGAATCGCATATTGCTGAATTATGGCAGGGTCAATCACACTTAAACTTCGTTAACCGTATCATGCTTCCCAATCATAATGGTATTCCATTGGATTTCTCATCCGGGGATGTTATTCAACAAAATTATTCGTTCCTAATAGACCCAGAATGGTTGCCAGAGAATTGTGAATTTGTAATATTCCTACAAGAACATGGCACAAAAGAAGTTCTAAATGCATCTAAGAAAGACCTAATGGAATTTACTAATATCAATGACTACGATGCCTCACTATGGGAAGTGTCAAATATACCAGAAGAATCATGCTCAGGTACGTTTGCTCCATCGGTTCTTTTGCGTAATAATGGAAACTTAGACCTTAACACTCTAACATTCCACTATAAAGCCAATGATAGTGAACTGGAAACATATGAGTGGACAGGAAACCTATCATTTCTTGGTGAAGAGCTTGTTAATTTACCGATTGTTTATTTTACACCATCTGATGATAACACACTTGAAATTTATTGTGAAGGTCCTAATGGTCAAACTGATCAATATCTCCTTAATGATACAATTTACCGTGAGATTCCAAATGCAGGTACTATCTCTTCAACCTCAGTTACTTTATTTCTTAGGTGTGATAGCAATCCAGAGGAAACGACCTGGGAACTGCAAGATAGCGATGGCAATGTTTTACATGAGGGTGGTCCATACACCACCCCAGGTTATACTTTCACAGAAGAATTTGAACTTGATGACCTTTCATGCTACCAATTTTACTTAAATGACTCAGGAGGGAATGGTTTAAGTTCCCCTGGCTTCTTTGCGCTATTTTATGGCTCAAGCAATTATATACTTCAAGGCATGGGTGATTTTGGACTGGGTATGGGAACTAACTTCTCTACTGATGATGTCACATCCATCGATGACAAAGAGCTTGGTGTTAATATGAATGTTTATCCAAATCCCTTTAGCCATCACACAAATATTTCCATAAAAACTAATGAGACAAGCCATGTGCAAGTTAGTTTGTATAATATTTTACAGGAGCTAGTTTACCAAAGCGATGAAGGTATTCTAAACTCAGGAGAACAGGTTATCAAGATGAATAGAAAAGATCTTGAAAATGGAATTTATTTTCTGCAGTTACAGGTAAATGATAAGATGTATATTAAGAAAGTAACCATTGTCAATTAATTTTGATTTTAAAGCCCTTGATAACATCTGATTTCATTTTTTATGAGTTAAAAAAAAGTCTATTTGATAAAATATTTATTAATTTAGAGCAAGCAAATAAGAGTCTCAAGTAATAATTCAGGATATAAAATTATTATTTTTAATATCCTTTTAACTAAAATCTCAATTATGAAAATTAATAATTTACTAACTACATTATTACTAATAACAGTTTTATTTCTATCACAAATAGGCTGTAATAAAAACAATGACTCAGATGATGATACTGGTAACGGCGGGCTTGGTGTTGAAGCACCATCTACTTGGGTTAGTGTTCTTATAGCAGAAAATGCCCCACCTGCCATACATGATGACCAGGTTACCTATGTTGAAAAGATAGTGAAACTTGCTCCAAACCTTGAACAAATACACCTGCGGTCAAAGAATCAAACTGAACTATCCAATCAGCAGTTTGCGAATCTCATAGTTATGTTACGAAATAAATATGGTTCAACACTAGAAATAGGATTTCATCCAGATAACTCTAAAACTAGTTGTGAATTATGGGGATGTGGAAGTAATGACTGCACGTCAACTGCTTCATGGCAGTGTGTTCTTAATGAAAGTATTATACTGATGAATACTATCAACGATATTGTTCAAAAATCAGGTAATACTGGTTTTACAATTTTTTCAATTGAACAGAGTTACATTGAAGATGTAGCCAATTCACTCGCTGAGATAAAACATTGCCTTTCCGGGTCTGCAAGTGCATTGCCTAATGTAACACCTGCTTCTCCAGCTGTAAAATTTGGCAATGTTTTGCCCAGCTATGGATCCTCTGAAATATATGGTTCCGATGGATATGATTATGGATATCCACAATACTATAACCTGGGAAAGCATCTCACTGACGATGCATGTGTATTACTCCAAAAGCAAGGAAGTGATTCCCCCTATTTTCCAGATTATAGCGCCGCAAATTGTCTTCAATCTCCATGTCCAGCTACATCAGGCCATATATTTGTTATTGATGTAGATACAGAAGGTGCATATTCAGATCCAAAAATTCCATGCTTGAATAATACTAACATACAAAATGCTTACAACACTCTTTCCGGTGGAACTGCGGGTGCAAATCCAACGCTAGCATCTGCTTGCTTAGCATACCTTATGACACAGTATCCACCAATTACTGGAACTGTTCCACTTAATGGTGCTGAAGTTTTTATAACCTTATCAGGTGAACCGTCATTTCTTGGAGGCTCTGGGTGGACATTGGACTCCATTAATAATTTCCATAATCAGTTAAATACAAACTTTAGCACACTTAAGACTCTTGTGCCATCTTTATTCCCTTCGGGAGGAACTGACCCTAGTGCGTTAAAGTATGCGATTTGGAATTATGATGATATTCTTAATAATATTACCTTACCTTAAACAGGATGGTTAAATTTTAGCTCCCCCAGTTATCTCTGTCTAGGCTGCGATATTGTATGGCTTCTGCCAAATGATCATTTTTAATGTCTTTACTAGCACCAAGATCAGCTATTGTTCTGGATACTTTTATTATGCGGTCATATGCTCTTGCTGAAAGGTTTAATTTTTCCATAGCTAATTTGAGGAGAGTTTTACCATTACTATTTAGCATGCAATAGTTTGCAATATCTTTACTGCTCATCTGAGAGTTGCAATAAATATTACCTGCTTTTTCAAATCTATCTTTCTGAATATTTCTTGCTATTATTACTCTGGGCCGTATCTTATTGCTAGACTCACCGGATGATTTAGTTGACAGATCATCAAATGCTACAGGCGTTACCTCAACATGTAGATCTATTCTATCCATTAGTGGCCCTGATATTCTGTTAAGATAATTTTGGACATTACCAGGCGAGCATACACAATCTTTTTCAGGATGATTATAATATCCACAAGGACATGGGTTCATTGCTGCTACTAGCATAAAGCTGGCAGGATAATCAACCGTTACCCGAGCCCTGGAAATGGTTACTAATCTGTCTTCCATGGGTTGCCTCATTACCTCTAGTACCGTTCTTTTAAATTCAGGTAACTCATCTAAAAATAATACGCCATTTTGGGCTAATGAAATTTCTCCTGGCTTAGGATATGTTCCCCCACCTACAAGCCCTGCATCACTTATAGTATGGTGAGGAGACCGATATGGGCGAGCAGAAACAATAGCATTACCACGAGGAAGTATGCCTGCCACAGAGTGTATTTTTGTTGTTTCCAGGGCTTCATCTAAAGTTAATGGAGGTAGTATTGAAGGTATGCGTTTTGCAAGCATTGTTTTGCCTGAACCAGGGGGGCCTATCATTATAATATTATGCCCTCCTGCAGCAGCTATTTCCAGAGCTCTTTTTATGTTTTCCTGCCCCTTTACGTCCTCAATATTAAATTGGTAGCTTGTATTTTTTTCAAGTAAATTTTCCACTTGGGAGATGGTAATTTTTGCATTTGACTTGCCATTTAGCAAGTCTATTACTTCGGTAATATGTTTAAACCCGTAAACATCAATTCCATCCACCACAGAAGCTTCATTTGCATTTTCCAGTGGTACTATTATTCCTTTAAAACCATCTTCTTTAGCTTTTAGAGCCATGGAAAGGGCCCCGTTCACAGCCCTAATTGAGCCATCCAGAGATAACTCACCCATCATAATATAATTAGTTAAAAGAATATCTTTTATTTGTTTAGAAGCTGCTAAGATTGCAATGGTTATTGGTAAGTCATAAGATGAACCTTCTTTCTTAATATCTGCGGGGGCCATATTAATGACAATTCTTCGACCAGGATATTTATACCCAATATTATTTATAACAGCAACCAACCTGTGATGACTTTCCTTTACAGCATTGTCTGGCAATCCCACAAGGAAAAACTTACTTCCCTTACTTATATTTACTTCAATGGTTATAATTATAGCATCAATGCCTTGGATGGCACTGCCATAGGTTTTTACTAACATGGGTTAATTCTTAGGTGTTGATTAACAAATATAGGAATTCTATTACTAATAGTTAAGCAATAAATTGATAGACTAACTATATATGCATTAGCTTTTTAATTCAACAGGAATATTTGTGATATAATAATGGATAATGATTTATTTAATTTTATCTATCGATAGAATAGAAAAAAAATTATTTTTGAATCTTCAAAATAGGCAGAAACTTTTTACAACTAAATTTATTCTATATGAAAACTAATAATCTATTAACTGTATTATTGCTATTATCAGTTTTATTTCTCTCACAAATAGGCTGTAATAAAAACGATGACTCAAATAATAATGAAAAATATTTTACTCTTGGGGTGATCCTACCCATGGATTTGGAAGATGGAACTCTTAGCGAAAATTCTTTACGAACTGCTATAGATGAAATTAATAATGCTGGTGGAGTTGGTGATGGATATGAAATTAGATTAGATGTAAAGAGTTCAGAAGGATCGGATAGACAAATATCAGCAGCATTGGCAGCTAATAATATAATAGATGAATCAGAAAATTTAATTGGTTTTGTATCAAGCTTTTCTTCATCCACTCTGGGGATTAATGAAATTGTTATACCTGAATTATATCCAGTCATAGCTGGATCTGCAACCGATGGTAGTTTATCAAACGTATCTCCATATTTTCAAAGGCTATGCTCACCTAATTCTTTTGAGGCAAATGTTCTAACACAGCAAGCTGCAGAGTATGGGATTAGTTCCATTGCCATTGCATTTGAAAAAGGTGACCCATATTCTGAAGATCTTGCTACTGCATTTGCAGAGTCATACGAAAGTGAGATACCTGCCATTGTGGAATTTAGTCAAGGTGATCCAAACTTAGAATCTAAGATAAATGAATTATTGGAGAGTAATCCTGAAGGAATATTTATATCAATGCTAAATCCGGATGTTTACAGTGAGTTTTTCACAGCTCTCAATAACATGAACAATAATAATTTATTAGAACAAACTTCATTTTTATTGAGTGATGGTTTTGCTGGAAATGAATTTTTTACCTTGCCAATCGACTATCTTCTCGGCGATATTAATGGTCATCCAAGGAATTTTGGAGCCACTCCATCGGCGGATACCTCAAGTACTGAATATAAATATTTTCGTGAAGATCTTCTTTTGAAATATAATCATGATGTAGGCCCATTTAATGCACAGTTCTACGACCTAGGCTATATTTATGCACTTGCTATACAGAAATCATTTCAAGATGTAGGCATGATTACCATAGCTGCTTTTAGAGAACTTGTTGCTAATAATATACGACCTGTTTCCGATGCAATATCTGGTGATGAGATAGTAAAACCTTCTCAAGGTTGGGAAAGCATGAAAGCATCTGCACAAACTTTCAATATTGATTATATTGGAGCCAGTGGTAATTGCAACATCGATAGTCAAGGTAATACTGTTACACCCTACGAAGTGTTCAGAGTTGTTAAACAAGACGGAGTATATTCCTTTGAAACTATTAAGATAATTCCGTAGTTAAAACAATCTTCGGCCTATTAGTTTTACTATACATAATATTTATTATGCTATTGTATTACCAGCTTCATGGTTTCTCCATCAAGTCTTAATAAATAAATGCCAGAAGTAAAACTTGTAATATTTATAGTATTAGAGGATAGTTCATCTAATACTTGAGTATAAATCAATTTTCCTGAAAGGCTATAGATATTAAGAGTTGAATTCTCTCTGAATGTCTTTGTTGAAATATAAATATTATTCTTAGCTGGGTTTGGATAGTATGACCAACTTGGAGATTTATACGATAATTCATCTACCGAAGAAATATCATCAATGGCATTATTAACAACACTCCATGCGAAATCGGCTTGAATTACTCCCTCCCAGTGAGAAGAATTGGGCCCCATGTCAATGTAACCATCACCAATATAACCTAAACGATCTTTTTGCCAGCCTCCTGGTCCCCAGTTTGCATTGGCATGACAACTCATGCAATTTGTTCTTATCCCTACTTTGTTAACAACTGATTGTCCCTGTGAATTAATTACTTCTGCAAATGTTCCATTCTGATTATCTAAGCTTGCAGGACCAAAAGGGGGCTCTAAATATGGGTTATATGCATATAATATATCGCCAACACTACTTCCTCCATAATAAGGCTGAACAGGTACTACCATCTGATAGGTAATAGCTAAAGCATAATGAGCAGCAGCGCCGGTAATACCCACAGGTCGGGCATCTACTATTTCGGGTAAACTTGGAAATGATGGAGCCTCTGGGTTAGGAGTCCACCAAAACGTTTCCCATGTCCACCTGTCAATCTCAGCTGTTGTCATATGCATGCCAACTAGTATGGCATAGTCACCAACTTCACATTTAAAATTGTATAATAGATTAAGACCTGCTGCATTTGCTGAGTCAATTTTGTAATGAATAAAATCATCAATATAATATGTGTTTGACACATTAGGGTTATTACAAGTTGTATCAACTTTAGTAGCTCCAGTAGATCCAATTTCTGGGTTTACATAAACACAGCCTTTCCAGTCATTTTGAGGGAAAGGTACCGTATCACCTGCAGGTGGTCCAGTCCATGCTTTAAACGAGAACAAACCTGAAGCATTAAGATTACTCTTATTAATTACTTTCCATACTGGTTTAATATTCATGGCAGCGCTTGGAAAACTCAGTCCTTCACCAAGGGCTAAAAGTGAATCAAGTGTAGATCTTAGCAGAATCTTATTAGAAATAACATAATCTGCAGAAGCTGGACTATATTTAACATTCTCAAAGACAGTGTCATCTGAAGTTTCCATGGTTAGATGATCAAATTTAAGTATTTGAGCAGGAATATTTAATTCAGCTCTAAATCGTTCATTTCTACTAAATTGAGTTATGGGATTCTTAGTAATCTCAACAATTTCATCCATTGTAAACCATGTTTCCCATATTAACAAGGTATCTCCTTCGTACACTTGATTTGATTTCTGATTAATAGCTAACCATAAATTCCAGGCATGCTTATAAAGGCTATCAGAATTTGCTGATGCAACCCAGTTTTGAATTTTTATATCTGAGGTGGGGTAGTCAAATCCAGGAATACCTTCCGAGGTGATATCGACTGGCACGTATCTATTTGTTCCATCATTATCTGCTAGTATGAAATTTATATTAAATGAAAATATAATAAATAGTATAATGCCAAAATGTTGTAGTTTCATGACTTTTAAATTTGGGTGTAAATAAAATTACCTCACTGTATATTTATGTAATTTTTTTTTCTTGTGATTATTGTTTTATTAAATTTGGCTTAAAAATAATATATTATACATACATAATATTTTTTGTTAAAATATTGTTAATAGCGAACCCAATTGCAGTATTGGGTGTCTTGCAGTTGTAAACATGAAGAACTAACCATAACAACATATGAAAAATTTATTATCTACTCTACTTATAGTATTGACCATTAACCTTACATACGCTCAATTAAATATTGTTGAATTAGGCTTTAAGCCATATACTAATGAGCTTAGCGACATATGGGGTTATTCGGATTCAGATTTAAATGAATATGCCCTCATTGGAGCATTCGATGGGTTTTCTGTGGTTAATGTAACTGACCCTTCAAATCTAGTTGAGGTATTTTTTGAACCAGGAGTATCATCAATCTGGAGAGATATAAAAACATGGGGAAGCCATGCTTACGTTTCGACCGAGGGTGGAGATGGAATACTAATAGTTGATCTTAGTCCACTTCCAGGGCCAGTTACTAATGTATCCTATTATACTGGTTCCCAGAATTCATTTACAACGGTACATAATTTATACATAGATGAAACAGGAAAGCTATATATATTTGGAGCTAATAACGGTCAAGGTGGGGCGATTATCTGTGATTTGACTAATGATCCCATGAATCCCATAGAACTTGGGATATTTAATGATTATTATTTTCACGATGGTATGGCAAGAGGCGATACCCTGTGGGGCGCTGCAATTTATAATGGATTCTTTTCTGCAGTTGATGTAAGTGATCCTTCAAATCCATATGCAATTGCTACAAAGAATACACCAGGCTTTTTCACACATAATGCATGGATTTCAGATAATGGCAATTATCTTTTTACCACCGATGAGGTTGAAGGTGGATATATTGGATCATATGATGTGTCTAATCTAGATAATATTATTGAAGTC
This sequence comes from Lentimicrobiaceae bacterium, assembly GCA_002708315.1. Taxonomy (GTDB): domain Bacteria; phylum Bacteroidota; class Bacteroidia; order Bacteroidales; family F082. The sequence goes on along the minus strand of PANC01000025.1, from coordinate 18,907 downwards.
GACAAAGTTCAGTCTAGTCCTGGAGAAAATGTAATACCCCATAATGTCCATGTGCTTAATGATTTTATTGTAACATCATATTATACTGATGGAATTACAATTCATGATGCTGCACGCCCAGGTAACCTTATCGAGGTTGGTAATTATGACACTTCACCTAACTTCTCGGGTGGTGGGTTTCATGGTAGTTGGGGGACCTATCCATTCCTTCCTTCAGGTAATATTTTAGCTTCCGATATAGAAGAAGGTCTATATGTATTAGGCCCAGATTATATTAGAGCATGTTACCTTGAAGGCTTTGTAACGGATAGTATTACCGGTAACTCAATAAATAATGTAGTTGTAAAAATAAAGGGCACAACCTATCAAGAAAGCACTTCATTTGATGGTAGTTATGCATTTGGTACTCCTACATCGGGTGTTTATGATATTGAATTCTCACATCCTAGTTACAACTCAAAAACACTTGAAGGAATTTCATTGGATAACGGTGTGCTAACCGAATTAGAGGTTGAGCTAAATGGTTGGTTTACAAGTATTGGTGAGGAGGAAGAAAATGCTCAAATGAAGGCAGGTCCTAACCCTTTTATAACATCTATGAACTTAAAATATAACATAGAAAATATATTACAACCAAATGCATTTATTGAGGTTCGCTCCATCAGTGGGGTGTTGGTAAAGGAAATACCAATTTATGAAAACCAATCAAGTATCCAAATTGGTGAGGAGTTTGCAAAAGGGGTTTATACCATTAGGATTGTTAATGGATCTACCATTATCAAACCCATATCAGTTATTAAACTATGATGCCACTTTAATTAACCTAATCAATTTTAGGTCAATTCACGAATAATTTTTTTTGTTGAATTAGTTTCTTGGTGCGTACGCTAACCATGTATATTCCACTTTTAATATCTGATATATTAATTTCAGTCTCGTATGGCCTATCTTTTAATGAAATCTCTTTTACCAGTTGTCCCATTATATTATGAACACTGATTGTTGTAATTCTAAAATTTGGACTCATTACTTTAATTTTATTTGAGGCAGGATTTGGAAAAATTAAGATATCATTTTTTGCCTTTGAAAGGTTTGATATTGCTAACCATGATGGAGACCCATTTTTCAAAATGGAAATTCCCCCAGTAAATTCACCAATAATAATCTCATCTTTACCATCATTATTAATGTCACCACCTGATACAGTTGCTCTAAGCGCATTTACAAACAAGGAATCTTCGAGCTCAAACTTTCCATTTAAATTACCATCTATATCTCCATATTTATAAAGGTAACCATCTTCAGAGCTAACATATAAAACATCATTTCCAGCTGTGTCTTGGGTGAAATATGGAGAGCTATAGCCACCACAACATTCTGCCATAACATCAATACCACCAAATAAATTGTTGGTTGGAAAAGAACTGAAGAATGCCTGTTCTGCACTACCAGTGTTTTTAAAATAGTTTAAGGTCCCACTTTTCTCCCCCACTAAAAGATCTAGCTTACCGTCATTATCAATGTCATATACTTGTGGGATTGATGACTCTCCAACATCAATATTCATATAATTTGGGTCAGTGAGGATAAAATTAGCATTCTCTCCTGGTAAGGCATTATTTGTAAAAAGATGAATTTTACCTTGCTCATCTCCACTTATCATATCCATGTCGCCATCATTATCCATGTCACCAAAGCAAGGGTAAATACCACTTAAATTTAGGGCTGATAGTTGATTGTAATCAGTATTTATAATATTATATTTAGGTATTGTGGGGGTGCCAGTATTTATCATAAGTAGAAGGCCACTTTCGTAATTACCCGTTCCATTGTAATAACCAAAATTACCTGTTAGTATATCCATTAAACCATCATTGTTTATGTCAATAAATCCAGCCTTGGCACCTTCTCCAACATCTATCATGCCTTCCTGCAGAAATGAAGTACCCTTAAACTCAAAAACATTAGCACCACTGGTAGATATATTATTGTAGTGCCATATGTTATTGAAATTCTCAGAAGTAAATGGGTTATTTGGGCTGACGATTAGATCTTTTTTGTTATCGTTGTTTATATCAATGTGGTATGTTGCTGGAAATACCTTAAGATCTATTTTTACATCATATGAAGGGAATGCAGTATCAGAATAGGTCATGTAAGCCTCATCAATACTCCCACCATTGTTAAGCATAGTTGTATTGCTATAAGAGATATCTCCAATCAGTATGTCTTTTAGCATATCATTATTAAGGTCTATTGCTAAAAGTGCTGAACCTGCGTGTCTTGACGAACTATTAAGTTTATATTTTTTGTTTTCACAGCTGTCGAAAAGAGTTATGCTATTATCTTGGGAACTTTCAGAAAAATAACCCCAACATTCCGTTGCTAATTCAAATTCAAGAGCTTCACAAGTACCATATTTCTCCATGGACATATTTTTATAGAAAAAAACCGTATTACCCAAAATACCAAATGATAATATGTCCAGATCACCATCCATATCGATATCAGTTATGGCGGGCAAGTCAGGAGGACTTACAAAAATATTCGTTAATCCTTCTGGTGTTTCAGCTTTAAGCAGACTACTTACCTTTGTGAAACTTAAAGTTTCCTGTGAATCGTTTCTATAAACTGCAATTCCAGCTGTAGCACTTGTGAAAATATCTGCTTTACCATCGCAATTATAGTCAGCAAGTAAAGCCCAGTTTTGCATGGATGGAAATAAATGTTCGTACTCAGGACTATGTACGTAATAAGTTTCCATATATCCACCTTTATTAAGGAAACATTTTGACATTCCATACCAATCACGTTCAAATGTGAATAAATCCTTAATCCCATCATTGTTTAAGTCTATTTCAGAGAATTGTGGGCTATTAAAACCTCCAGCCCAAGGATTTAATAGTTGCTCCCCGTTTGAGCTTACTTCTATGGAATCAAATTTTACCAATTGCATTTGTGAATAACCAAAATATGGGAGGCATGATGCAAGGGAGTAAACTATTAATAATTGGAAATATTTTAGGTTAAAAAGATTCATTATTAAATGGGTCTGAGTAGTCAGGGTTATTAGTAAATGTGGTGTCAGTAAGAGTTTTAATAAAAGCTAGTAGATTCATTTTTTCCTGCTCAGTGAGGTTTACACCGCCCTGACCTACTTTTTTCATAAGCGGATCAATTGTAGGAGACCACACAAGGTCATGACTATAAAATTCTATTACTTCTTCAAGTGTATTAAATCGGCCGTCATGCATGTAAGGTCCAGTTAATGTTATATTCCTGAGTGAAGGTGTTTTGAATTTTCCAACATCAAGTGGGTTCTTGGTAAAGTCTGCAAGACCTATATCCGTGAATATGGAATCAAGTCCATTATTGTGAAATAGGTTATCTGTATAAAGTATGGTAGAATGGCAATGGAAACAATCACCTTTTTCTGTAAAGAAAATTTCATAGCCCCTAGATTCAGATTGAGTTAGAGTAGCTTCTCCTCTTAAATATCTATCCCATTTTGAATCTGAAGATATTAATGTTCTTTCAAATTGAGCAATGGCTTTAGCAACTAAACTTGAATCAATTTCTCTGATTCCAAATGCATCAAAAAACATATCAGGATAATTGGGATGTCCATTTAGTTTTATTGATGCTTCGTGCCATGACTGATGCATTTCTATGGGATTAGTTACTGGCTCGAGAGCTTGATCTTCCATACTTGGGGATCTACCATCCCAAAATAAAGAGGTCATCCACCCAATGTTCATCACTGGCATAGAATTTCTGGTACCCTTTATTTTATCTATTCCCTCACTAAATCGATTTCCGTTATCAGTAAATGAAAATGCAGGGTTGTGACAACTTCCACATGACTGAGTATTATCAGCTGAGAGAATTGGATCGTAGAAAAGCTGTCTACCAAGCTCAATACCCTCCACAGTCATAGGGTTATCTTCTGGTATTATGAGATCAGGAAAGCCATTGGGGCTTTCAAGGATGTAAGGTGTTGGATCATAAACCTCAATTGGTATATCCGGAACAACATCTTTTTTACACCCATGCACAAGCATGAGAGTTATAAGAGCAAATAATATGGAAATCCAGGATCTCATTTTACCATAAAAATTGTTTAATTCTAGTCCAAATTACCCAAATTAAATACGTTTGAACCATTTTCCATTAACTCGGTTTGAATTTCTTCATTACCCATTATCCCGCTAATGTTATTTAGGTCTAGGGTATTTGGATTTACCCACCAATTATTAATATCCATGTAAATATCTAGATTATATTCGCCGTCATAGGATAGTACCATTGGAGTGTCAAAATTTAAATTCACTTCAATAAAATGTGGAGTTTGCATCAACCTTCCAGTATGTGCCTGATAGTTTTTTACAATGCTTGTCGAATCAAATTTACCTTCAAGTTTCATGTAATGATATCCTCCACCCAACGGTTGTGGCCATTCCATATTACTTGCTGGTGGATTAGGGTATAAGTTGCTAATATTGAATTGTTCTGTGAGTCCAAATACAAAGGAAATACTTTCATAATCACCCACTGGCATATCATTAATATATATTTTACCTGTGTTGTTGTCTTGAGCATCAACATAGAACACATTATTCAAAATTGCATTTGTTCCATCTGTCATTGTTAGTATGATCTCTGAAACAAAGTATTTTAAAGTAGTAACACTGTAGTCGTTACCATATGCATTGGTATATTTAATGGTATCAAATTTAAGATCCATATTACCAACTCTATGGTTGAATGTTATTTCAAGATTTGCAGGGCCATCATTTTCGTCAAGGTTACAGCTACCTATTAATAATGCTGAAATTATGGTTAATAATGTTATGATTCTAATTTTCATAATTGATTTTATTTATTTAATATTTAGGAAAACAAAAATACAGAAGTATTATTGTTTTTAAGACATTAAATTATACGAATGGTATGCCTATCAATTAGTTTTTTTTGGAGGAAGGATATAATTATTAGGGAGATAAATTATCCCTATAAGAACCTGTGGTAATAAATTTGATTTAACAGAAAATCATTTACCTTTTGGTTTAATTGTCCATGATGGAATATTAATTCCAGGTTTTACTGTGCCAGGATTATTAGTTGCAGAGTTATCACTAAATATTCCCATCTTTTTTTGACCTGCTGGTTTAACAGGCCTATCAAATGCATCAAAAATAAAAAGGGGTACTGTCAATTTTTTATTGGTATATTGAGACTCAAGCCATGAAAAGACTTGATTTATTACTATTGCTTCATTGCTTTCTTGATATTCTGCAGAAAAACCAGTTTCTCCAACATATACACTTGGTGTTCCATTTAAAGTTTTCTCAACATTTTCAAAATAATTAATGACAGGTCCAAAATCAACATCTTTACCACTATTTAGTGTGTATTGATTAAAAAGCACTAAAGATTTATTTGAGTTCCAAACGGAACTCCAGTTATCTTTTATGTGCTTCACACTTGTGTATTGAACCATTGTTCCTTCCGCATTTGGATTGGACAATGGATAATTTGCAATTGTTGTTGATATGGGTATATTACCCAATCCTGCTTCTTGCAGTGAAGCTTTCAGGTTATTAAATGAATCTGGAATCCAGCTAGAATAGTAGTCCTTATAATGTGCATCACTAAGTGGCGGGCCGTTCATATCTATTTCATTACCCAGCAGAATTAATTTTACATGTTTAATCACGTTATCTGCATTCTGAAATGAATTAATGAGCATTTGAACCCAACTGTCTGTGTATGTTTTGGTAGTCATATGACCTGCTGTAAAAGGTGTGCCATAACCACCATCTGCAAGCATATTATTACCAGTTCCCATTACTAACTCAATATTAAGGTTATCATGTGATAACACATAATCTATTACTTCTTTCATTGTTGGGTCAATTACAACTTCAGTTGTACCAACTCCTTCAGTATGGAAAGTCTTGATAAGTCTGAAGTATTTAGTAATTGTATCTAGGTCCTTACCAATAACTCTTTGGTTTCTGCCTTGTGTCCATGTTTCATAATTAATACCCAGATTATAACTAAAAGGACTGTTTGCTGGTACTAAGTTGCTACTATTTGTTATGCTAAATGATTCGAATGCGCTTGTCACATTATCATCTGTATCACGCATCTCAATTTTAATGGTATGCTCTCCTTGATTCTCATATTTCTGTGTATGCTGTTTCTCGCTTGTCCATTCTGAATCCCATATGCCATCATTTTCCCAATCCACTCTTATTTCAAGTTCATCAATATTATCCTCCAAATCTGTACTCTGAGATAAATCTATTGTTATAGGTGTCATGGTTGATCCAGTGGATGGGAATATGTTCAATATTGCATCCGGAGCATTGTTGTTCTTATTGCAAGAAAATAAAAAGAAAGAGATTGTTGTGAAAAAAGTGAATATAATTATAAGATTTTTCATTTAAAGGTGCTTGATTTATAATATTTTACACAAAAATAAAAATTTTAATGAGTATGTAGAAATGGAGGCAGTTTTGAAGTCACTATGGTTTAAACCCAGATTCATTAAATATTTTCTGGTAATCATTGTTGCTTATCAAAGCTGAAAGGCTTACCTCAGGATGGTTTTTCATGTACTTTCGTACTATTTGCCAGCCAAGCCACTGTCCAATTCTTGGTGGTGATTCATTGGAAAAACTGCTGGTGAAAGGTGCCTCCTTTAGAAAGTCACTTTGGATTTTAAAATCTGGAGAGTAAAATAGGTTATTATTTACTAGAAATGCCCATACATTCTTTTTATTCTTTTCAATCCATTTCATTTGGTTAGTTGTGTAACCAATTTTTAGACTATCAGGTGTATATGGTAAAACAGCATCTAAATAATAAAATACTTTTCCGCTCTCTATCATCTTATCAACCAAAGTCTTTTGCTTATTTCTCTTCAAAAGATTCTTTTCGTAAATGGACTTCATTACATCAATGGAGATATAATCAGAAGTCATATGTCGTATTTTATAATTGGGAAGCCCCAGTGATCTATATAGTTTAAAATTTGGACCTAGATAAACATCCAAACCAATAACCAGAACTGAGTCATCATAAATTATGGGTTTCTCATAATAAAGGTTTGACACGTATGTATAAACAACGGGAGAATTGAAATCAGGAAAAAAGTAATCATACCTTCCAAACGCAATACTTAATTCATTCTCAAGGTAACTTAGATCAGGGTATAGCTCGTTTACGCTAGCAGCTATGTATATAAGGGTTGTATCAGTTACATATTCGTATAATGGAGCCAACTTAGTCGTGTCATCTAAATCTTCCCCTAGGAATAAAACAAATTCTTCTTTTATACCCTTAACTTCTTTGATGAAATTATTAGTGTCAATGTCAAATAATTGCTTTCCATATCTATGGATGTTAACCTCTTCAATTTTCAATTTGGAGCTATCTGCGGCAAAATTGTTATAATTCTCATTACATGATATGGTAATCAAAGCAACAACTATACAACCCAGAAATAGCCAGTTAATTCTTTTCATGGTAAATAAAAAATGTCAGCACAAAAGTACTGACATTTTGTAAATGTTATGTTCTAAGTTTATTTAACTAAAAGATTTTCCATCCCAAAGTTACTGTGAACATGTTTGATTTTGTTGTAAGAGTACTTCCATCAAATGTAAATTCAGGCGAATCTCCACTGTAGAGATCATTGATACCACCCATATATTTAACATCCAATGCAAACATCAGAACATCTACTCCAGCACCAAATTGATATTGCCAGCTCAAGTCGTTCCAATCAGCATTAGTTAATGGCTCGTCTATATCGTTTATTTTTAGAGATTTGTCTGTAGCAATGTTAGCAGCTACACCACCAAAAATTCTGATGTTTGCGACTTTGAAATCGATTAAGCGCCATCCAACACTAACAGGTATTTGAATGGTTTTATATGTCATCTCTAATTTTTGATCAAGTGAATTGTTTTCCCATATACCACCCTGTGTTAGCCAATTTACTTCAGGTTGCACATATATTTTTTCACCAAACCTAGCAAATGCGCCAAATAGGAAATTATTTTTAAAATCAGATGTTATTTCACTAGTATTGGTAGTGAGTTTTGATGCACTATAACCTACCTGAGGTCCAATATGAAATTGAGCGTGAATGGTAGTTACTAAAAACAATGCGCTTATGATCAGTAATATTTTTTTCATGATGAATAGATTTTGTTATTAAAACAATACGAAAATAGTAAAAAATGGATACTGACTATTATACATTGGGGTATTAATTATATTTGTATTCTAAATTTATCTAAACCAATTGCATTATACTACAATGAAACCAATTGTAATAGTACTTTTATTTCTAATGATAGTAAGTAGCCCATTATTTGCGCAGCACAAACCATTTAAATTTGGTTTCAAAGCTGCAGGAAATATTGGATGGCTAAGCTCCATAAATGATGACTATAACAATAAGGGAGTTAGTTTAGGAGGATCATGGGGGATCGTTGCTGACTTTTTTATCATGGAAAACTATAGCTTCACAACTGGTTTTGATGTTTTATACCTAAATGGAACTATTCAATATCCATATTTATATTCAGATCAGGACAATTTTAATACTGAAGTCGGCACTATGGAGAGAACCTATAGAACTAAATATGTTAGGATACCCCTTATTTTTACCATGGAAACGAATCCAATAAAAAAGATTAGATATTATGGTCAGGTAGGTTTTGGGTTTTCTATTTTACTAACAGCCAAGGCTAATGATTCATTTAAGGGTAATAATGAAGACACCTCTAGTTCGGAAGATAAAAATATTTATAGTGAACTTTACCCAACAAGAGAGTCATTAATTCTGGGAGCAGGGGTTGAAGTGCCTCTTTTTAAATCAACAGTTGCAAGGTTTGGGTTTTTGTTCGACAATGCATTTATTAATGTCTTAAAAGGTAATAATAATGTTGATAGCTCGATTAAGCATAATGCCAGAAATAATTTCATGGAGTTAAATGCAACAGTTCTATTTTAATTTACTGGATATAAAAAATTATGAAAATTGCGATTGCCCAAATAAACTATCACATAGGTAATTTTGAGAGTAACACTCACAAAATACTTGAAAAAATAGATAATGCAGAGAAATTAGGAGCCGACTTAGTTGTTTTTGCAGAACTCGCTATTTCTGGTTACCCACCAAGAGATTTTTTAGAGTTTAGGGATTTTGTAGAGCAATGTGAGAAATCATTAGAGATAATAGCTAGGAGATGTATTAAAATTGCAGCAATAATAGGATTTCCATCATTCAATGATGCCGAAAAAGGGAAACCATTATTCAATTCTGCGGCTTTTCTTTACGAAGGGGAGGTAAAGTCGCTAACAAATAAAACATTATTACCCAACTATGATATTTTTGATGAATATAGGTATTTTGAGCCAAATAATATTTTCAAAGTAATTAAATTGAAGGGTAGTAATATTGCTTTAACAATATGTGAGGATTTATGGAATGTTCAAGACAATCCACTCTATAATATTAATCCAATGGATGAGCTCATTGGGCAGAATCCTGATATTATTATAAATATTGCTGCATCTCCATTTAATTATCATCAAACAAAACACAGAAAAGAGGTTTTAAAAAGAAATGCAGTTGAATATAACTTACCGTTAATCTATGTAAATCATGTGGGTGCTCAAACAGAACTGCTTTTTGATGGTGGTTCATTGGTAATGGATCCATCTGGAAATATTATTGGAGAACTTAACTATTTTAACGAGGATTTTAAAATTTTTGATATTGATGATATCAAAAACAAGGCACCCGTAACAGCTACAAATATTGAACCTTCCGAGATTGAGTCAATTTACAACGCATTGGTAATGGGAGTAAAAAATTATTTTCAGAAGCTGGGGTTTGAGAAAGCAATATTAGGACTTTCTGGAGGTATTGATTCAGCCCTTACATCAGTAATTGCTGCAGAAGCTTTGGGCAGTAAAAATGTATATAATGTTCTTCTTCCGTCGAGGTTTTCTTCTAAACATTCCGTGGATGATTCCATCAAACTTGCCAATAACCTAAAAATGCCATATGATATAATTAAGATAGAAGATGCAGTGAAATCATTTGAAACTACACTTTCTCCATTTTTTAGGGATACTCCATTTGGTATTACTGAAGAAAATCTGCAGGCAAGAACCAGAGGTGTAATATTAATGGCTTTATCAAATAAATTTGGGTATATTTTGCTCAATACTAGTAATAAAAGTGAGGCTGCGGTTGGATATTCTACATTATATGGTGATATGAACGGTGGGTTATCAGTGATAGGAGATGTTTATAAAACTCAAGTTTATGAATTGGCGAAGTTTATTAATAGAAATGGCGAGGTAATACCTTCAAATATAATTAGCAAACCACCATCTGCAGAGCTCAGACCTGATCAGAAGGATAGTGATTCACTTCCCGATTATAAAGTTCTTGATGATATATTATTTCAATATATAGAAAATAGAAAAGGGCCAAGAGAAATTGTAGAAATGGGATTTGATAAAAAATTAGTAGATAGGATTTTAAAGTTAATTAATATAAACGAATATAAGCGATTTCAAACACCTCCAACATTAAGGGTTTCATCAAAAGCATTCGGAATGGGGAGAAGAATGCCCATTGTTGCAAAGTATCTTGATAAGATTAGTTGATAAAATTTAAAGAAAAAAAGGGCCCTAGTATAGCCCTTTACCTGAAAAAATATTTCTCTTAGTTTGCCTCTTCAAACCTCTTTGAAACTTCATCCCAATTAACAACATTGAAAAATGCTTCAATATAGTCTGGTCTTCTATTTTGATAATTGAGATAATAAGCATGCTCCCATACATCTAATCCTAGAATAGGAGTTCCCGGACATTCAGCAATATCCATCAGGGGGTTATCTTGATTAGGTGATGAGCACACACATAGAGTGCCATCTGCTTTTACACAAAGCCATGCCCAGCCAGATCCAAATCTCGTAGCTGCAGCTTTTGAGAATTCTGTCTTAAAATTTTCAAATGAACCAAATTTTTGATTGATAGCATCTCCCAGTTTGCCACTAGGTTCACCACCACCATCTGGAGACATAACTTCCCAAAATAAACAGTGGTTATAATATCCACCACCATTATTTCTTACAGCAGCTCCAGCTTTAGAAACATTTGCTAGTATATCTTCTATGGTTTTTCCTTCAAGGTCTGTTCCTTGAATAGCCCCATTTAAATTATTTGTATATCCATTATGGTGTTTACTGTGGTGGATTTCCATCGTCTTTGCATCTATATATGGTTCCAATGCATCATATGCATATGGTAGATTTGGTAATGTAAATGACATAATACTTAAGTTTTATTAGTTTGATAATTATTTTTAAGCAAAATTAGAATAAAAATTGGAACCCATGAATACATCAATTTCAATAATCATCCAAATAAAAAAAGCCGTAACTTGGAATTAGTTACGGCTCAGTAGCTTTAAGTGATGTTTGTCTACACCACTCCTTGGGCAAGCATTGAATCAGCAACTTTTACAAAACCTCCTATGTTAGCGCCTTTAACATAGTCAATATAGTCGCCTTCTGTTCCCCATTCAACGCAAGTTGAATGAATGTCTTTCATTATTTGACGAAGTTTTGCATCAACTTCTTCTCTTGTCCACCCATATCTCATTGAATTTTGGCTCATTTCAAGACCTGATACTGCAACTCCACCGGCATTTGCAGCTTTGCCAAGTCCATATAATATCTTTGCTTCTTGATATGCAGTAACTGCCTCTGGTGAGGAAGGCATATTAGCGCCCTCTGAGATTACGAAGCAACCATTATCGATGAGCATTTTAGCTTCTTCTTCATTTACTTCATTTTGCGTTGCACAAGGCATAGCAACATCACATTTAATATTCCAAGGACGTATTCCTGGGAAGTATTTAACGTTATATTTATCCGCATATTCACTGATACGGCCACGCTTAATATTTTTAAGTTCCATTATAAAGGCAAGTTTTTCAGCATCTATGCCATTAGGATCATATATATATCCACCGGAATCTGAAAGTGTAACAACTTTTGCTCCTAACTCAGTTGCTTTTTCAGTTGCATATTGAGCAACATTTCCTGAACCAGAAACTGTTACAATCTTATCTTTCATGCTGTCTCCACGTGTTTTTAGCATCTCCTCTGCAAAATAAACAGCTCCGTAACCAGTAGCTTCAGGGCGAATTAATGATCCACCCCACTCAATACCTTTGCCAGTAAGAACACCTGTAAATTCGTTACGTAATTTTTTGTACTGACCAAATAAAAATCCTATTTCACGTCCTCCAACGCCAATGTCACCTGCAGGTACATCAGTATTGGGGCCTATATGACGAAATAATTCACTCATAAAACTCTGACAGAAGCGCATCACTTCATTATCTGATTTTCCCTTTGGGTCAAAATCAGAACCGCCTTTACCTCCTCCCATGGGAAGGGTAGTTAGTGAGTTCTTGAATACTTGTTCAAAAGCTAAGAATTTAAGAATACCAAGATTTACAGTGGGGTGAAAACGTAAACCACCTTTGTAAGGGCCTATTGCACTATTCATCTCAATGCGAAAGCCACGATTTACCTGTACGCCACCTTTATCGTCTAGCCATGGCACGCGAAACATGAGAACTCTTTCAGGCTCAACCATTCTTTCTAATATTTTGGCTTCTTTGTACTGTGGGTTTTCCTCAGTAAATGGAATTATTGATTCAACAACTTCGTGAACTGCTTGATGAAACTCAATTTCACTTGGGTTCTTGGCAATAACTTTAGCCATAAAGTCATTTACCTTTTGATCATAGACATTTGACATTTTGGAATGTTTTTGTTTAACAATTAGATATCTTCTTTCAATATTAATGAATTATAAGTAAGGACTTGTTTCAAAAAACATGATTTAAGTAATTCACTTAAGAGATTAGGTGTTTTACTTAGTGATTTGATTGTCCATATTTTTTGCGAAAACCATATGATAGGCGCAAGTAATTCAAATTATAACGGAATAATTTCCATAAAAATAAGTGCGGCTACTTGGATGGAATAAAATTATGCGGCAATCTTTTACTTTACAAACAAATTGTATTTTAGAATGCAGTAAATAGCTCTTAATCCATCTTTCCAACCAATCTTTTTACCATCTTCATATGTTCGGCCGTAATATGATATACCTACTTCGTAAATTCTAATTTTGGGTATACGTGATATCTTGGCTGTTATTTCGGGTTCAAAGCCAAATCTATTTTCCTGTAATGGGATTGACTTAATAATTTCAGAACGGAATAGTTTATAGCAAGTTTCCATATCTGTAAGATTCAGGTTGGTAAACATATTGGAAAGAAATGTTAGGAATTTATTTCCTATGGAATGCCAAAAAAATAGAATCCTGTGTGGGTTACCTCCTATAAAACGTGATCCATAGACCACATCAGCAATACCATCAACAATTGGTTTTAGCAGTTTGTTATACTCGTTGGGATCGTATTCCAGATCTGCATCCTGAACTATAATGAAATCGCCACTGGCTTCACTTATGCCCCTGTGAATTGCTGCTCCTTTTCCGGTGTTTTTGTTTTGTTTAAACAACTTAAAGTTTATCTCTTTTTTGTCCTTAAAATAGGTTTCGATTGTATCGATAGTATTGTCAGTTGAATGGTCATCAACAATAATAATCTCCTTTTCAAGATTATTGATTAGGTTAACACCAATAACTTTGTTAAGAATTAGGTGTATGGTGGCAGCCTCGTCATAGCATGGTATAAGAATGGAGAGTTTGTTTTTATTTGATGTGTCAGAGTGCATAATCTTTTGTTTATTTATACCAATTACTATTTTCAGGTACTTCAACTGCAATTGGTGTAGTAATAACAGTATCTTTTTTTATTTCCATGCGAGTAATAAAAAGGGAATCCCCTTTTCTTTTATTGCCTACAGCCATAACATGAAACTCACCATTCTTTTTGGTCCAGTACCCACGATAGAATTTCTTATTCCAGTCACCATGTATCATATAGTCAAAATGCTCGATGGAAGGGAAGAGTTCTTTTCTAGTGAATGATTTTAGAGGCCAAGTCTGCACATTATTAGGGTCCTGGCTACTAGAGTGCCATGCTGATTGGGAACTAAAAAAGAAGTTCGTCTTACCCTTATCCATAATGCCATTTGCTGCATCTAAATAAGTTACAACTCTGTCCAAGGAGTCGTTCATGTTTATAAAAACGAAATTTGCAAACTTGCTTTTTAATACTTTGTATCTATAACCAATATTTTCTACATATCTTTTTTCAGCAATAAATTGATTATCCCTAATACCATTATATCTTTCGTAATGAAAATTGAGGTCATGGTTACCTGGCGCAAAATACATTTTATCTTTTAGCCCCTTAAAATAATTAAAGAAACTGTTCCATTCATCTTGTGTATTATCGTAAACCATATCACCAAGAATAAAAACTAAATCAGGGTTTTGATTTTGAATTGTACTCACAAATGCATTAAATGCCAGTTTATCATTAAGTAAAGGATAAGTGTGCCCAGTGCTAACAACAATAATTGATGAATCATGATGTTTAAAGGTATCAGGTGTTAACTCATTTATAAAAAAACCTTTATGTAATTCCTCTAAATTATTTGGTTCATCAACATATTCATATGGGTTCTTATTGTCAGTACATGAATATACAGAAAGTATTAGTAATATAAATATTGCTTTTGGAATGGGGTTATTCATAGATTATCTTTTCATTTCGTTAGATTACAATAATATTGATATTTGAGAAACTAATAATCATTAAGATTGTCATATAGTTAAATTAATTTTTATTTTATATGGTGATTATTTTTTATCAGAATTTGATTGCCTTTTATGTTAATTTGCCTATAATTTAGACTGCCTTTTTCATAAATCATAAAATCATCGATATATATTTTGTTTTTATGAAGGTTGTTCCCCTTCAATAAAAATGTTACTTGAGAATCCGGAAATTTTAATTTAAATTCCATCTCTACAAGTGACCAATTTTCATTTATAACCATACTATAGGCAGGGTTTACAATCTTGGACCAAGCAGAATTATCTCCGTCTTTTTCCTGTAGAATAAACATTGAGTTTACCATATCCTGTCCATAGTTATCACCGTTATTATAAATCCAGAATGTTGCTATATATGATCTATCTGCATTAAAAGTGGATTTGTCAAAACTAGCAAGTGTATTGAAGTTTTTCTTAAATCCCGAAAATGCACCTTCACCACTTAAACTAACTTCCGAAGGCCTACTATCAAAATTATTATAGTATAAAAAGTTTGAACTGTCGTTCACTAGGAAATTATCTTTAACAAATAAATTATCTTTAATAGTATTAAATTTATCCACCTCCTTTACACTACTACTTTCAAATAGATCGTTCAAATTAAGTTCATAAAAACTAAAATTATCAGCTTTAAATATTAAGGAAGATATATCTATCACTCTTTGCTCATATTTGCTAATATTATCATGCGAAGAAATAATCAGAATCTTTCTATTGTTTGGTAAGTCTTTTTGAATCTCTTTCTTATAAAAACTTGGTGACATTAACTGCATAATGTTCTTACTCTCCCAAATTGATGTTCTTGTTAGATAACTCCCTATTATACCAAGGCCAGTATGATAAGAACTTAGTTGGGTTAACAAATAAATTTTATCACTTCCAAACTTGCCAAAATTCTCTGAACCAATATAAAAAAATGGCATTGGAAGAATAGCCTGAAAATCTTCCGTTTTTATTTGTTGTAAGGCTTCCTTAAAATCGCCATCTAACTGATCATAATTAAATAGGTTTTTTGAGTTTTCAATTTTTTTGGAAATCTTTATGTGATACGGAACTGCTTCAGCAAAATATAAACCCGGAAGTAGAACCATAAGTGCTATTGCAAGCAGTTTACTATTTTTAGACAATAATTGTTTAGATATTCTATCAACGAAGTAGACTGAGCTGATAGTAACAGCAAAGAAAAATACCCATGCAAATCGACCCACAGCTCTAAATTGCTTTAGTACGGCAACATAATCGAGTAACCATTCCATTTTTAAACGGAAAGGATATGCCATAGAAAAAATCAGAAGTAGTATACTAGCTATCACTATATTTTGAAGTTGTTTGTTGTCAAAATATTTACTCGTAAGTATGATCTTTTTATTGTTAAGCGATTTCTTTATTATCAATGCTAAATAACAGATAATGACTATAATTGAACCTATTCCAATATATGCCCAACCTTCCCATATTTGTTCATAATTACCAATTATGCTTTGTACTATTGGTTTTAAAGGTTTTTGTATTGGTAGGAATACACTATTAAAGTTAGCATATGCATCAAAAAATCCCCAAGGGTTATTTGTTCTCCCATAATGTGTATCAGTGAAAAATACAAAGGCTCTAAATATAATTATAGGCGTAAATATTATTGTCAATAAATTCCAATAGTACTTAATATTAATGCCTTTTCTGTATTCTGAAATGAATCTGACAATAGCATAGGAAAATAGAAAGGCAGCCACTATCATACCTAAATATGCATGTATAAAAAATATTATTAAAGTGCTTATTAATAAGTATATACCATATTTTAAGCCATTGTTATCTTTCTCATATCTTATTAATAAATACCATGATAAGGGAATTATAAAGCCAAATCCTAATGCTAAATGGCCAGTAAGTCTGAATATTTGTGGGGAAAGTGCAATAATTGCTATTGCACTAAAAATTGAAAGCCAATAATTAATACCATATTCTTTGAATATCAAATAAACTAAAATGGATGAGAAAATGAGTGAAATAATAAGTAAGAAGTTTAGTATACCTATACTGTAATTACTTATCTGGGGGTAATAATTTGAAATGATTTTTAATGAACCCGATAACACAGGTGTACAATCAGTATAGAGGAAGTGTTCACCATAGGGGTAATTTAGTCCCTCAAAATTTATCGTTTCAGTATTATTTTTAATGTAATAAGCATAAGTGTAATAGTTTTTTATGGCATCACCCTTGGTGCTAAACTGAAAAGAATTTGGACTTAAAAGAATATTTCCATAGAAAATTAATACAAATCCAGTTGATAAAATTATTAAACATAAGAAAAGTATCCTGTCATAAATTTTACCAGAAAAAATATTTTTTTTAGTTAGCATTCCAAATATTTATATAACAAAAGTAATTTTTTATTTCTACATATTTTAACCTATTTACTATTATTAGAAGTCATAGCGTATATATACAGAATCGATTAAGAACTTCTAATAGTGGGGGATTAGACATCTATAAGATCAACAACAATTTGTGTGACCATAAAGCAAATTTTATTTTTGAAGATGGTGGTCAAAGTTGGGGTGTAGGATTACCAGACGATAATATTTTATTTGTTGACGCTTATTTGGGCGTGGGTATATTATGATAGTATAGGCACAGTGGATATTAATAGTAGAAAGATAAATACTAAGTTCTATCAACTTAATATGTCAGGTTTAATTGGAGGTAGATTTATATTAATTGTAAAAACAGAAAACAAACGTATTAGGAGAGATGTAATTAAATTACAATCTGCGACGGAATTTACATTTTTGGCAAATACCTATTTTTACTCTTACTTTGTATTCTTAAATAATATCCATGAATAAAAAGATTTTTCTGATTTCATTTGTAATAATATGTATTATACAGATGCCTCTCTATGGGCAAAATGAAGGTGATTTAAAATATTTTTATGCAGGCCATTGCTATCAGCCAAATACTATTGGGAATAAGGTTGATTTTAGATTAGAGCAGCTTGATTATAGTCAATATTCAGGGGTTTGGTTAGGAGGAGATGTATGCTCGGAGGCATTGGTGGAATATGCTACTGTGCAATATATTGATGAGCTTTTTGATTTAAATAATCCAGAAACACATTGGGCCTTAGGTAATCATGATGCCAGAAATGGAAATTGGGAATATATAACGGAATTTACCAATAGGAAGACTTATTATTCATATTCGTCAAATAAGTTCACTAGGATAATACTCAACACAAATATAGTTCCCACAAATTGTGAATCAATGGATGATCAATATTCAATGATTTTGGATGTGTGTGATACTATTCAAGAGTCAGCATACTTACTATTAATTATGCATCATGGATTATGGTACGATGTTCCAGGGCTGCCATCACCAGTTAACTATTCACATAGTAACCTCAAATACTGGAACTCAAATTGCAAGGATGTAAACAGTAATTTTATAAATTCGATTTATCCGCTTTTAGTCGATGTTCAGAACAGAGGGATACAGGTAGTTTGTTTGATGGGTGATGTTGGTGAAAAGACCAATAGATTTCAAATGAAAAGTGATGATGATATATGGTTTATTGGTAGTGGTCTCTATCATAATGAAGCAGACAATAATGTTGTCATTTTCAATTATAATGTGAGTGAATTAAACCTTAGTTGGAAGTTTCATAACCTCGACTCTCTTCTAATGGAAAAAAGTTTTAATTTATCTAACGATTAATTTGCCTCTAAAAATAACTCCTGAAGCCTCATCTTTCCTTATATTATAAATATATACTCCAGAAGATAAATTATTAATAGAAAACTGATAGTCAGGAGCATTGATTGTGTATGTATTTAAAACTTGTCCGGAAATTGATATAACTTCTAAAAATAATTCAGGAATTTGATTTGATGAGATCGATTTAAAATAACCATATTCTGATATAGGGTTTGGATATAGTTGGGGTTCACCATAATATGGTTCTCCACCGTTGCTCAGTATATTCTCAACTGCACCATCCTTGCTTACTTTAATGAGTAAAATATCCGTACCTCCATTT
>PANC01000024.1 GCA_002708315.1 Lentimicrobiaceae bacterium | reverse complement strand
TAACGCCCCAAACTTTTGAATTAGGTTAATGCCTAGTTTGGATTTAAACGGGGTATAAAAAGATTTTCTTAAACAACCTTTACGTTGATAGTTGTATTTATAAATAGTTTTATTCCCGTTATTAATGCGAATAAATCCCTCTTTAGATTTACCCCCACTAGTTTGAGTAATAAAAAACTTAGAATTTTCATTACCTACTAAAACTATATTATTTTTCATTAATTCGTCAAAACCATTTAAACGGGAACAACTTTTATTTGTTCTTTGTCTATGGGGCTTAGATTTATTAAGAATTGACTTAGTAAGGTTTTGAAAAGCTAGTTTATTATATTCAAACTTAACTATAAGAGTATTTAACATTTTGGTTTACGCTTTCATCTATGCTTTATAAAAACATAGTAGTATCTAAACATAAGCGTTTAGATAAGATTAAACCTATTTAGATTTAATCTCTTAAACCTATTGTTTATTTTGATTCACAATTTCAAACAGCTTTTATCTTAATTTGGGGTTTTAAAAATTTAACCCTTTCAATAACTATTTTGTTATAGCATGGGCGTTTTTTAAAAGTCAAACAAATAATTTAAAAATAATAAAAAAGTTTTAAAGCGTTCTAACGGGCGTTAATTTTTGGGGGTATTAACATACCACTAACAACGCTTAACCCTACTGTACGGGCTTCTATGGGCGTTAATTTTATGGGTTAGACAACAAAAAACCCCATTAAGTTAATAACGGGGTTATTTTTGGGGTTTTAGGTTTTATTTAGATTCAATTATTATTTGTTCTATTAATGGGCTAAAAACCAATAACCAATAAAAGATATAACAAACAAATAACAACGCTATAAATTCAGCTATTAAAGTAATGATATTTTTAACCATTGTGATTTACCTTACTAATAAAGAATAGAGCTAACATAGAAAACATAATAAACAATGTACCAATAGAACAAATAAGATAATCGTTAAATGTCATATTTGCAATTGTTGTTGTACCTGCTAAATCTATTATGAATAAACCTGCTATTAGATAACTAAAGATAACAAGCGTTTTAAATGTAAATATTAAGACTGATAACATGGGTTTAACCTTTCAAGTTTGTTTCATTATTAATAGTGTTAAACTAATTGTTTTAATGCGTCAAACTTTAAATATAAAAAAATAGACAAAAAGAAACAAAGACAAAAACAAATAGAAAACTAATTGAATTTTAATATCGTTCTTTTTGTAATGGGCTATTTAATCCCATGAAAACCTTTTATTTAATTTAGATTCTGCAGAATTTGGAACATTTATTAGAACATTTTGGGCGTTGCCTTGCCTTTTTTTGTGGTGTTTGAGCGAGGGGGCTATGGGGTAAAACGGCATATGCTATACGTTTATACCTACTCATATTTTTTTACCAAATTATTTTAAGTACACCTATAGGTAACTGATAGTGTCTACTATAGAGTAGTAGTTATTAGTATTACACTTACTACTATTAACATAGTTTTACTATAAGTATACCTATAGGGGTTTCTTACTTAATGAGGGGGTATTAATTATAGACATTAGTCCAGTTGTCTTTCTTTGGTTGTCTACCTACTGCAGCTTCCATAAATCTCTCTAGTTCTTCGTCTAGCATATCAGATTTGTGGTCGTTTACAGCAGCTTCTATGTCCCTATCCATTGTGTCTATCCAATAGGCAACAGCTATAGACAACGCATCTAGTCTATCATCATGTATTAATGCACCCCTATCTCTGGTCAATCGTGTTAGTTGGTAAAACAATTTGTATTTTAGGTCTGTGTCGGCATTGTAGTCATCTATAATTACCTTTTCGTCAACTACAAGTCTGTGAGAATTGAGCATAGGTTCTAATGTATCTATTATTCTTTTCTCTTTTTGTGTGTTATGTCGTACTTCTTCTATATTAACAGGGTGAACTTTTGCTAAAACAGGTTTTAATAATTGCGTAAACATTCCATCTCCAAAGTTGCTTTCTACAATTATCTTGTTTACGTTCTGTTCTTTTGCGATTGCTGTCAAGACTTGCAGAGAAGGCTCTTGATAACCATTCTTCGTCCCACCACTCGCTGTCAGATAAAGTTGTCCCTTCATCATCTTCACAACTGCGTAAGCTGTTTCGTCTTTCCCTCGTCCTGCAGGGTCGATACTCATTACTGACCCGTCCCAAGCAGACATCTCTTGGGATATTGTCATAGGTGCACACCAATAGTCTCCTTTAAGTCCAATGTTAGGTATTTGTTTACAAGCATCTAGCTGTTCTCTACCTGATGCCCATTGAACTTTGACAGGTGCTTCACTCCAACTACTCGCCCCACTCATAACCATCATGTCATTTAATTTAAGTGGGTATTTATTAGCGTCTGACATAGACACATCTAGCATAAACTGCAAGGCAAACCCTGATTTACCATATGATGCTTCTCTCTCAAAGAGGTCTGTGTCATCAAATCTATCGGGGTCTGTAGGTTTACCCTCTACGCCCTCTTTATCGGCTATCACAGGGGCTAATTTGCCTAGCATAGCTACCTTTAAGCGTTCATCAGGGTATCTTGCAGTCCATATTCTTGTCTTATAACCACGTTCATCTAAGAGATTGTATATAGACATCTCTGTTTGTGGCGTACCAAGGAAGACAATACGTCCATTTGGTTTAATAATAGCTTCAAATTCTTTAATTGTTTCTGCTAATTTGTCTCGCATCATTTGTGTCTGCGAGTTGTTAGCTGATTCTACGTCATCTGCAATAATTAAATCTGCACGTGACCCCGTAAGCTGCCCTGTTATTCCTAAAGATTTAACTGAAGGTGCGTGGGATGCTTGTGCAGGTGCTACATCAAAGCTAATCTTACTCATACGTTGCCCATCCTTGGGGCGTAGATGAGCAAGGAGTGGCATCTCGTGGATTAGACGTAGGGTAAACGTACTAAAGTCATCAGCACGTGTCTTAGACGCAGATACAACCAGTATGTTCATCTGTGGATTTAACAATAACTGATGACATACATAGGCAGACGTAATCCAAGATTTACCTACACCACGAAACGCTTCGATAACTTCCCGTCTTTCTGTTTTATCTTGGAGATAGTTTGCAATATCATATTGTACTGGCGTTGGGTCGGGGAGATTTAAATGCTTCCACGACATAAACAAGAAGTTTTTGAAGTCTAGTAATCTATTGTCTATCGTCACGATTTTTTCTTAGGTTTCTTTTTAGGGAAACCTGCTTTCATATTAGCATATGATTTAGCTGATACTGTAGATTTTGATTTAGGTCTGCTTGTACCTGCTTTTTTTCGTTTGTTAATATTTTCATAAAGAGACATTATTTATCCTTTGGTTTTGATTTTTTTACTGGAGATTTATATGTTTTTCGTTTCTTATATGCCATAGGTTTTCTTTTTCCTGATAAATATTTTATTGGTTCTCTATCAAACTGTATGTTAAAATAATTAACAAATAAATTAACAATACGTTCCATAGTTATTGAATTTGGTCTACATTTTCGTCAAAGGGCAAACCTTCAAGTATCTCTCTCATTACATTACTATCAGCAGGTAATGCTGTTATTTCATTATCTTTTAAAAATTGTCGTGCTACGTTTAAATCCCCTGCTTTAGCTTCAGGGTCACGCACTACCTCTAAAAGTTTATTGGCAAGTTCTTTATGTAACTCCCCCATCATTTTTTGCATTGACACTTTTTACTCTCCTTCATTCTATACACAATATTTATTCCTGTATTAACAAACACAGCAATCATTGTTAGGGTCTGTAAAAACAGCCCTACTATTATTAAATCCACTACTTCTCCCATTTATTTTTTCCCAAACATTTTAGACGCACCTTTTATTCCAAAAGACGCACTCACAATAATTCCTAATGTATATTTATACCATTCAGGAGTTTGAGCAAGTGCTGCAAATCCTCTTTCTACATATTCAACTGTCCAAGGTAAGAAACAAAGTAAAAGTGGAATACTAAATAAAATTGTAAGGTATTCGTCTTTCCACGAGTCCCCTGAATTTTTTTGAGCCTGAACATCCCACTCAATTTCACCTGCAATTTTCTTTTCAATTAAAGATGTTTCAGCTTCAATCTTTACTAATTTTTGTTTTGCTTTAGCTTTTTTGGTTTCCACATAACCTTCTACCACGTTACCTGCCAAACCTAAAAGACCCGATATAATTGGTATCATGTAAACCTACCTTCTTTTAGTTGTGTGCATCTATAAGCAACAGCTTTCATATCTGCCATCATCTCTGAAATATCATTACGCATTTCAAAAGTTCGTTGCACACATTGTTCTTTTGTTATTAATTGTTCTCTAGTGTCCTCAAATTCAATACAAACATTAGGGTTTGAAATAGAACACGCTAATACAATAGCTTTAAACATTATAATGTTCCTTTTAAAAATTCAATCCAATAGTAAAGAACAACAGTTGCTACAGATAATATCCCCGTAACTACTGCAATAGTGATATTCCTGTCATAAATTCGTGCCTTTTCAGCTAACATCCTTTTCTGCTCGGCACGTTCTGCTGCTATTTCAGCCTGTAATCTTTCCCATTGTCCAGGTTTTCCATATAATTGAAAAATGCTACGCAACTCATTACGCATATCTTCTAGGGCTTCTTTCTTAAAGTGTTTTTCTATAGCTGAATCTTCTACTAAAGAGAATCTACTTTTCTTTTTTCTTGCTTCCCCAACCTGTAGTTCAGCTTCCCCCTGTGCATATTTTTTTACTGCAGCACCCATACTGGACAAATCTCGCCCAATTTGAACACCTTTCATAATTGCTTTATGCCCTGCACAAATTGCAGAGAAAGCTGTAATAGGGTCTATCATTTAAAACTGCTTTCTATTTAAGATTAAATTTTAGTGAGTAGAGTCGCAGCTAATCCAATAAAAGAAAGAGTGGAAACCATAATCATAGCTTCCAATCTCCATAATCTTTTATCCAATGCAGACAACTTATCATTCACCATTTGATACCTAATCGCACACTCTTTTTCATGTGCATCAAGTTCCATCTCAACTTTTAATTGAGGGTCTAGTGATTGTGTCATCTTCATTCACTAAGAGATTGCGTAGAACGCATCCCTCTCTGCATTTATAGAGGTAATAATTGCAGCAATATCGTTTTTTACAGTTGTATCATCTACACGCAACGCTCTCAATTCATCATCTCTAGTGTACTTTTCACGAATACGTGCCCTTTTCATGCCATCCCAAAAAGGTTTACTCAATGCTTTAGCAGTAACAACATCGTCAGCATCACACAATGTAAACGTATCTGCATTTAAAGATACCATTAGGTCTTTCCACCCGTCATCCATAGACACGTATCCATCTCCTAACCATTTTATTTTCCCTACTGCTGAAGAATTAAATTCTTCGGGATGCACAATAGAATTAGGGTCTGTAGTAAATTTATATAATTTCATTTTCTTTCCTTTTAGTTAAGATTCCAACGTGACCATTTATGTTTAGTTGCAGTATTGTAACCACCATAAAGGTAGTGGATGTTATTACCCCTTGACCAATACTCATTGTTAGACGTTCTAATAAACTGATTCCAATAAGCACTATAGTAATGCCCTTGAGAATACAAATCCTCAATGGTTTCGGCTACTTTACCTGCATAAGTTGTCCCTGAAGACAAAGTGTGCATCCAATTATTATGGTCAGGTTGGGCGTTGGTATAACTAATTGCTGCAGTGTTTGCGTGGTAGTTGTAATCCTGTTGAGAGAAACCACTTTTCCAAAGTCTTCCTTGGTTATCCAAGAAGAACCATGATGATGATGTGTAGCTTCCTTCACGAACACCCCATGCTTTTACAATATTACTTCTTGGGAATGTCATCTCGTTAGAGGAAAGTGTCCCATCAGCAGATGAACTCATAACTACAGAACGATTAGAACCAAATACGTCAGTTTGTGGTTGCACAAAAGATGTTTGGTTAGAAGTAGTTGTACCTTGCATACATTGACCATAACCATTATAGCCACACATATAGATTGGTAGACCATTTGTTGAGTTATATAAGTCCCCAGGAGTACCCTCAAATGCTAATGTGGATGTATATTCAGGCTCACCACTACATTGAACTGCAGCAAAGTTTAGAGAACCACCTGCTTGTGTCCATGCTGATACTGCTGTAGTTGTACCAATGCCCAATGCACCATAGTTATTATATCCAATACCATATAAGTCACCATCAGCTTGTAATGCAAACATATTTGAGGAATAATCTGCTGAATACCCATAACCTGCATAACAAAGAATTTGTACACAGTTATCAATACCTGCCATTTGGAATGGAGCAGTTCTAGCAGTACCCTGCATAATCCCATTATTGTCAGCACCTGTTCCCCATACATTACCTGCTGTATCTAGGTATAGAGTAGATTGATAACCTGCTGAGATTTGGCATATATTTACTGCAGATAATGCAGAAATTAGAGTAGGTTTAGTTTTACTGGTAGTTGTTCCATCTCCAATTTGTCCAGTTCCACCATATCCCCATGCCATTACTCGCCCATCTTCAAGAATTACGTGACAAGTATTAGTGCCCTGTCCTTCGTAACCCATTTTGAAACCGAAAGTAAATCCTGATACTCGGCAAGTAGCACTATTGTTGGTTGCGTTGACCCCTAGATATGGGTTTCGTACCCATTGGTATCTAGCAGTTGTATCGCCAAGTCCTAGTTCACCATCATCATTTTCACCAAAGCACCACAAGTCACCTTTATTAGTCAATGCCCATGCTGAGTATTGGGAGTACCACAATCGAACAAAGTATTCACCCTGTTGCATACCACCAAATTCCATTGATAGTGCCATAGTGGTTTCCATATTCATAGAATAAGTATTTTGTAAGTTACCCATAGTGAATTGAGAATAACCTCTGTGACAGATTTCATGGTTTTCGTTTAGATACATAAAATACTGTACACCACTTGTAAAACCTTCGTTTCTATCACGCTTTACAGGTGACAAAGAAGCATTAGGTAAACCATCATAAGGTATATAGTTATTAGCATAATCTGCTAACCAAGGATATTTTCCATCTGAACCATGCGTGGTTGAGTTTGTAGTATTAGCATAAGAAGGTATATTCGTACCTAGTGGTTTATGGGTAGAATCTCCTGAAGCTGCTTCCCAACCTACAGTTGTTCCTGAAGTTGCTTTAAGAACTGTACCTGTTCCACCGATAGGTAATCTTGTTTGACTACCTCCAGTAACAGTTAGCAAGTCACCATTAGTAGTTAAGGTTGTTTGTCCCTCTGCCATTACTTGCCAATAAGCACTACCATTTGCAGGTGTTTGTCCTGTACCTGCTTGTATGTTTACCCAAGAACTTCCTAAGTAAGACACTACGTCATCAACTGTGTAGGCAGTACCTGCAGCGTAAGCACCCTTCCACACAAATTTTATTTTACCGACATCAATCGTTGCCATTTTTATTTCCTTTTTAAATTAAATTGTTTTTACCGACTAGGGTGTTGTTACTAATAGATGACCATTACTATTAATAGCAAACGTCAATCCCAAAGATGCAAATTCTGAATCTTTATAGTCAGAAAGTGTGTACGCTTCTGAACCACCACCTGTTGTTCCATCAACCTGCAGTACCCCATTAGTCTGTTTAAAACCATAAAATGCAGCATTACTTACTGTACCTGCATTATGAGTTATAGCTTCTTTAACACGTAAAGGTGTCATACCTGTAGTGTTATCTGTTCCTGCCTGTGCTTCTGAAGTTGTTGCCAACCTTTCTGCACTAAATAGAGCAGCAGTACCATTTATAGTTAGTGTCTCATTACCACCATCATTGTTTTCTACAAACGTAATGTTTGAACCTGCAACAAGTTTGCCATTAAGAAATCCTGGGGATGTATCATTTGCAGACACCCCTGCCTTAACGTCAGCACCTGTCGCTACAGCGTTCCAACTTGTTCCATTATAGAATTTAAGTTGGTTGTCTGTGCTGTTATATACTAAATCACCTTCGTCTAATGAAGAAGATGGGTCAGTCGCTTCAATACGATACCTATTAGCAAAATCACTAACTGAACCTATATTAGATACAAGTGTATTAATATTTGTTTCGTTTGAATTTACTGAAGTAATAGCACTCATATTAGTATTAAGAGTAGTTATTGCACTATTATTTGCAGCTAACGTACTGATACTTGCTTTATCTGCTGAACTTAACCAAGTATTTTCAAGATAATTCTTTGTTACAGCATCTTGTGCTAGTGTTGGGTCTGCAACATTTCCAATCTTTTTGTTTCCTGCATCAAATGCTCCTGTTGCATCTGAAGCAGCAATAGAGTCTTGAGCATAGTCAATAGATTCCTGTGCCATAAAGAACGCTTGAGTAGAGTCAGCGTCTAAGTCAGCTTCTTTTAAAACTGCCCCTGCAACATAATCAACAAGTCTTGCGTCTTGACTTGTAGAACGCCTGATAGTAATAGCTGATTGGTCAGGGGGTGCTACTGTAAAAGTTATTTGATTAGACGAGGGAAACGAATAATCATTTGTTTGAGATGTTGTGTCTGCTACTTTATCAACACCATTAATTTTTACCTTAACATCAGCAGCTTGACGATAGTCAAACCCAATAGTGTAGGTCACAGTATTCCCATTTCCTGTGTATTTAGTTAGTGCGTATGCCATATTTTAATCCTTTTAATGGTGTTACTGTATTCCCATAGGTAAGTTAAAAGCGTTTCCTCTTGTGTTACCTTGTGGGTCATTTTGTCCTAGAGTAGCGTTAGCATCTTTTGTTTTCTTCTCCATCAATGCTGATTCTGCCCATTTTTCTTCTTCAAATATTTGTGCCCAAGCTAAATCTCTGTAGCTTGATAATACTTTACGAGTTGCTTGTAATGCTGTACCTGCAAATTTTCCTTTTGCTGAAGGTCTGCCTATTGTGTATTCAGGGTCAGTAGCAATTTCATGTAACATATCTATTAATGTTGCTCCATCCCCACCCATAGGGACACCTTGTGACATTTTCATGTACCTTTGCATCCTGTTATATAAAGTTTCTCTAGGAAACCTACTATTTTCAGTCGTATATTTTAATTTAGTATTAGGTACATCAGGAAATAACTTATCGTATTTAACTGGTGCAATAAAATTCACATCATTAGCTTTACCAAGTTTCCATAAAAATTTCATTACAACATCTTTTTTTACAGTTTGGTCATAATCTTCAGAGAATATTGGTTTGCCATTTTTATCATTACCCCTATAAACTTTTACAG
Source organism: Lentimicrobiaceae bacterium (assembly GCA_002708315.1). Taxonomy (GTDB): domain Bacteria; phylum Bacteroidota; class Bacteroidia; order Bacteroidales; family F082. The sequence continues at coordinate 27,801 of PANC01000024.1, read as the reverse complement.
GAAACCTATCTTTTAATTCTTCAGGTTCTAACAAATCAACTAGATTTAATAGACCCCCAGGATTAGGGTTCTCTCTAACATCACCTAAAGTTGTATGTTGATGTTGTACTGCTCCCCATTTTTCCAAACCAAGAAATTCAAGGGCTGCATCAATTTTTGCATTATCTAATTCATACCATTCACTACCATCTTGTTTATTAGTAGGATTAAGTCTGTACCTCATAACTTGTCCAAAATCTTCAGGAGAAGCTAGTAGAGGGTGTTGTTGCATCATTGATTTAAAGTAAGTATTTGGGACAGCGTTCTTTGCTTTGTTTCCCCAAAACTTTAACCATTCAGAACCTGCATCATCATTCATTAAATCTTCACCAAGAGTTAATATATCCGATACACCTGCAAATAAATTTGTGTCATGTATAATTCGATACATAACCATGTAACTTATATGAAGTCGTTCTTTTAATATTTGTTCTTCTTTACCTACATATTCTCCTTGTGCTTTACGATAATCTAGCATTGATTGTTCTTCAGCTATACTTATAATAATTTTTAATGGAGTAGAGAAAGGGTCAAAGGTTCTATAATTAAATATCTCACCAGTTATAGGATTTCTTATACTATAAGGTGGTAAGAAACCTGCATCTTCCCCTGCTCTTGATTGTTTATAATCTCTACCAGTAGCACCAGTTATGTTACCTGACATATACAAACCAAAAGCAGACCCTAGTAACGATTGGGAAAGCATTACTTCTCCCATTGCTCTAGCGTGTGCTGCCCTTGAAGTAGCTGTTTCAGGAAGTAAGTTCTTTCTCATATTAGGGTGAAGTAACTGTAATCCTGGGGTTAGTCGTAGACCTTCTTCAAAAACCCTTACAGGAGTTCTAAAGAATAACTGTCCCATTAAACGTAACACAGGTGCTTTATTAACTAAGTTTTCATATCCTGCAAGTATTGCTCCTGTTGTGCTGTTGTATTTATCAAAATCTTTCTTGAACAAAGCGTCTTGCGTGTAGTCTCTACCTGCTTTATTAGTTGCTGTTAAATTTTCAGTTGCGTTGGGGTTGACTATTGTTCCTTTACCATCCCCAAACTTTTTAAGTTCAGACTCAACGTATTCATCTACATTTCTAAATCTTCTACCAATAAAGTTTGTATCCCTTGCGTTGTCTGTAATAATATCGACAGCATTAGGGATTGGTTCGTAACCATCCTTAATAGCTTTTTTAACTGCTTTATCAATTTCAATATTAATTTGTTTTTTACTTAGACCATTTTTAATACCAAGTTCGATAGCTGTTGCTGTAGCATCTCCCACAATGTAGCTTCTGTAGAAAACTTGCTCAAACATTGCGTCTGTAGCTAATAGTAATCTAGGAAATATTCTAATAATTCCACCACCAAATTTCTTTGGTATCATAGTTTGGGTTTCTAAGAACCTAGCTGAATCACCAGTTAGCATAGACCTTTCATATTTGAAGGCTTGAAATGCTGCTTTTCTACCTGAAAACAAAAGTTGTTTAACAGCAGACATTTCTCCCATGCCAACTTTCCATGCTTTCCATGACAGACCATCAGCACCAATGTTATTAAGAATAGGTCTATAAAACATTTTAGCTGCAGAAGGGATTGTGTTAATCATTAATGTAGTAGGAGAAAACACATTACTAATAGCAATTTCATTTAGTATTCTTATAGCATAATTTATACTGCCCCCAACTTTACCAAAGAAACTATCGGAAAGTTCTCCCTTTTTACGGGCTACTTCAGCGTCATGCAATCTACGTACTTTAGCTGCTTCATTAAATTCGCCATTTGATTTCAAATCATCATATGATTTTCTTAGTTTAATAATGTTGGCATCTCTTTCAATAGCTTTTTCTATAGCTTCATTGAGTTTCCAAAATTCTTTTGTTGCTGCTCCTACATCAAATCCAGTTTCCCTCATAACTTGTTGTATAGTTAGACCACCTGTCTTATCTCCTAGTCCCTGATTACCTATAACTTTACTACCTGCAGCTTTTGCAGCAGCGTTTGACTGTAGAGTTCTACCTGCTTGACTAGCAATACCTGTAGAAATATCATTTAAAGGCATCATCAATTCGTCTAACTCATCAGAGAGTTTAGACATTTCTTGAATTTCTTTAATAGTTAAATTAGGGTTAGTTCTAAGTTCATTAACAAGTGTGTCATACCTAGTTTTATATTCGTTTAATAGTGTATTAACTGTATCCTTTAATAGTTGCTCTTGTTTTGCATCTAATTTTGCGTCATATAAATATTTACCTATTTGGTCAGGTTGCTTTGCCCCTGCTGATTTAAGTGGTTGTAAAATCTTCTCTGTCATTTCCCTTAGAATTGACATTGATTGAGTTTGACCACCACCAAATTTACCTAAATTTCTTTGTATAATGTTAGCATCATCACCACCCCTTGTAGCAGACACTTCCCATTTACCACTTTTACTTCTAGGTAATACTTCATTAATTTTTGCAACTAAATGTTGTAACCCTGTTCTCATTTCTCCTGGGGTTGTATCTAATGTTTGGTCTAATTTTTCTTTTGCTGATTTTGGGTTTGAGTTTACAGCTTTGTTTTCAACTTTAATCTCACTAGTATCAGGCACTTTCTTTGTAGTAATAACAGAAAGATTTTCAGCTTCTACATTTACAATTTTTGTTTTACCTTGTTTACCATAAGGAATAGAAACATCAACTGTACCATCTGCTTTTACATCACCAAGAACTTTACCCTTTTTTGGTGTTTTAGTTTTCCCATCATTAACCCTTACGTTGACACCTTCTTTAAGACCTGCTTTTGTACTTATTAAGTCTTGTTTACCAATCATATTAGAATCAATTTTTGGTAAGACTTTTTCGCCTATCTCACCTGCACTTCTATTAAATAATGATTTACCCAATCCAATAGTTGCTTTACCACCCCCCATTAAGATAGCACCTGCACCTGCACCTTTATATGAACCTTGCCAAACTTTACTACCTCTAAATGCAGAGTCAGTACCTTGACTATGTACTGTCTCTCTGCCTATAGCATCAAGACCACCATAGACAAATCCATTAACACCACCAACAGTCGCAGTTGTTATAGAACGCTTTAATAGTTCCAGTAACCCTGCTCTTGTAGCTAGTTTAGTTGATTGCCCTACAAGAAATGAACCCCCTAAAGTAAAGATACCAAATATATTAGCAGGGTCAGTAACCATACCTTTAACAAGTCTTCCTGTACCTGCTAAAGTTGCATTACCTAAATCCCCATACTGCTCCATTAAATAAAGAAAGGCTCTCTTTTCATCTTCAGTTGCCCATGATGCAATCCTAGCAGCATCATAACCCATACGTGGAAGGTTATAATTAAACCACCCCATTTCGTTAAGGGCATAACGTGCTACGTTAGCGTCTTCACCATCATCTTCATCACTCCCCCACTCTCTACCTTCTTTCATTTTAAACATGACTTTAGCAGCAGCAATCCAGTTATCATCTTTAATTAAATCAGCATCATAAACTGGATTGTCGGGGTCGTTATCTTTATATCGTTCAGTAAAAATTCTTGCATCCCCGTTAGGAAATTCGCTTTGTTTCTTTTTTAACTCAGCTTTTGCACCTTTAGATTTTTCTTCTTGTAGACGTAATGCTTTGTCTAAATCTGATTCTTCTTCTTTTACTACTGGTTTAGTGGTAGTAGGTGGAGTTACTTTGGGACTACCTGCAGTAGCTTTTTCAGCAGGTGGCATATCTTCTGAAGATGTAACAGGTGGTGTTACACTTTTTGTTACTTCAGGTTTTTTCTTAGTTTTTTCTAAATGTTGTTTTATCTTTTCTATTTTTCTTTCTTTTGTAAGACCTGTTTGAAATGAATAATCAACCCCACCATAAGTAAAAATTTCTTTTTCTGCCATTTTGTTTCCTTACGTTAGGTTATTCACCAGTTAATTCAACAGGTTTATTTTTATCAGATAATGGTTTTACTGCTAGACCTAATTCATTCTTCATTACATTGTCTAGTTTTTCAGAACTTAACATACCATCAGTATTTGTTAATCCCATCCTTGATAAAGACAATAGAACAGATTTATCAAGTATATCTAAAAAGGCTTCTTGTTGAGGTACAACACCTTTATCGTTTATTGAGTTCATAACTGATGTTCTAACAACTTTAAGATATACCTGTTTTAATTGAGAGTAGAATTTTGTACCTTTTATTTGGTCTAAAGTACCTGTAACTGCTTTCATATTTGCTTGGATTGTTTGCCCCACAGTTTCATTAAACGTAGAATCAATTAGAGGGTCGGCTAAAACATCACTACCTTCCATATATGTTTCTAGGTTTTTAAAAACTTCCATACCATCTTTAAGACTTAAATCGTCGTTAGTTATCATGTCTTCTACTTTTGCCATAAGCATAGACATTTTTTCATTTGTTGTGCCATCTCTATAAGAGTTTTTATCTGAATCACTTTTAAATAATACTTCTTCCAAATTATTAGTTGTAGAAAAAGTCATAATTTTATTTGCAAGTAATAGTTTATTTTTTAGACTGTCTGCAGGGTTTACTGTTGTTTGGTCATAATCATTAATTGTCATTAAAAATGTTTTTAATTCTGCTCTTTGTAATATAGGTGCTTTATCAATATAAGCATCTGCTGCTTTTTGCCACTCCTCTTTATTATACTTTAGAGATTTATTTTTCTCTGCTGTTCCATCAAAAGTACCATCAAACATTGTGTAAAGTTCTGCTTTAGCATTTTTTAATCCTATTGTTTTAAGGTGTTCGTCCATTCTCATTTTTTTAAGCATATTATTACTTGCTTTCTCATTCATCTTTGCTTTCATAGCTAGAATAATATTTTCATTCCCACCTTTTTCCCTCAAACGCTTTGGTATAGAATCTAATAATGCAATGCCTTGTACCAATCCATTCTTATCTACTGTAGTCATAAATTCTGCTGACGCTACGATTGATGTAAAAACTGTGTCATCAATTACATCAGGGTCTAATACCATAAGTGGTTGACCTTTATCATCTTTAAATTGAGAGTTTTCTATATCTTCATACATTTGTGTAAAATTATAGTTACCATTATTATCAGGACTATTTAAAGTTTTTCTAACATTCCCGTCAACTTCCTGTTCTAAATAATCAGTAGTAATTTTTGTGTTGTTTTCCCGTCTTTGGTTTGACCAATTAGTTTCGTGAGAAGCTAACATTTGGTTAAATTTATTTAATGCCCCTGCGTATGCAAAGTCATGTACCTTCATTTCCCCTGTGTCTGAATCTTGGTATTCATAAAGTTTTCTAATGTTGTTTCTTTGCCCCTCAACCCAACTATCTAATTTAACTTTATTATTAATTTGATTTTCACCACTTGCGTCATATGGGTTTTTATTAAAGTCTTCAAATACTGTATTCCAAGTTTTTGATGTATCATTAGATGCTAACATTTGTGTTAGTAATACTTGGTTTGTAACAGATAAATCAGGGTGTAGTTCACCTACTCTAACTTTACTAATAACACCAGTTTTCTGTTCTTTCCTAATTTCAGCAGCAATAGAACTTAGTCTTGCTTTATCTTCTAAATCTTTTTCCTTCTTCTTTTTCTTTGCGTCTTTCTGCCCTGATGCAATTAATCTGTCAGCACCTTTACTAAGAGCCTGTGCTAATTGTGTTAACCCTGAATTTGGGGCAACTTGTGGTGCTCCCATAAAAGCATCAATAGGTGTTGCCATAGGAGTTGATACACTCCCTGTACCTATTACATCTTTAATTTGTGCTCTTTCTGCCATAATATTTCCTTTTTAAACTAAGCCCTAAACTTTAAATCACCTGCTGTATCAAACTCAAAAGTAGTTGATAAACCTGTTCCAACCTCTAAAGCTGTGCCTAAGAATGAAGGTCTTACAGTTGGTGTGATGTTATTTATTCTAGCTATCATTTTTGATTCAGATAATTTTTCATCATCTAACAACTTAGCCATAATATTCTTTTCTGTTTTTTGGTTTCTGACAGTTACAACACCTTCTTGAAATGAAACTTCATCTATTACATCTTGAACAGAAAATCCACCAAGAGATGTATTAGATGCTATTGCTGTTGCTCTTTTCTTTTTAGCGTCTTCTTTAACATCAAATTGTGTTTGCCCATATTTATCAAGTTCTTCTTCTCTACGCCTAGCAATAATGTCTAAGTCTGTTTCGTAAGCTATTTGAGCGTTTGCTGCTATAGCGTTGTTTCTTTTTTCTCCTGCTTTTGCTGCATCACTAGCTTGTTTATATTGGACTACTGAACTAGCCACCATCATTACTGCTGCACTTACTGGGTCACACATTGCTTTTCTCTCTTATAAATAAATAGAAATCTTCACCATTAACTCCATACGTTTTGGATGTTTTAATATCAAACCCACACCATTGTAACCAACGTATGCCTTGGGCATTTTGACAATGTACTAGATTATAAAGAACTTCATATTTTTGTTGAATTTTTTGTATCCACTTTCTACAATAACGTAGGAATGGTTTTGAATAGTTTTCTAAGTCACAGGAAGATAACATCCATGCCACCCCATAGTTTGATAAATGGGGACACTTATTAACACCAAACATAGCAATAACTTTTGATTCTTTAAAAACAACATTACCTTCTTCTTCCTTAAATTTTATTTCGATTATAGAATAAACTTCAGAGTCAATTAATTCAAAAGCTGACATCAAAGATTGTAAAGGTGTCTTTCCCATAGACTCTACTTCTAATAAATCATGCTTTCGTAATCTATTAGATAAGCTAAGTGCATCCATTGGTTCGGCATTTACTACATTTATAATAGTAAATTTGTCAATAATATAAGATGTTTCTAACACGTTAAATCCTTTGAGAACGAATGGTATAATAACCTTCCCATTCTGCTGATTGAAAATTGCATGGTAGATGACTGTCTGATTGTATCTGTATAGTTACCCTGTCATTTTTAGATTGGATAGGAAACCTAAATGTTCCTGATACAATATTTATATCTTCAACTGTTGTAGATGTTGAGTTTAATATTTGACCTGTCATATCATATGAACCTGTAGGTCTACCTTCAGGTGTGACAAGAACTTTAAAGAAACCTGTGTTTTCATAATTCAAACGCATGGTTCTTAGCTGTAATCTTCCTGATTGTACAGATTGTTTTCCTTGATTTTCTCTAACAAACTGAGTAGAGAATTTATAAGACGTTGTATAAGGTACTCCTAAAATTACTGAAGCAGAACTATAGTCTCCGACAGCAGCAACAGTAGTTGTTGTAGGACGGGTTACAGTTATATCTGTACCTTTACGTGAAGCCCATGCACCACTCTTAATAGCTTTCATTGCTCCTGAATACGCATAAGGTAGTGTCCAAGTAGTAGTGTCTGTTGGAGCGTCATACGTTCCTGTTAAGCTAATTTTTCTATCTACTCTTACACAGAAATCTAATCCTGTATCTATCGGGTATTGTAATTTAACTTTTTCTATATGTACCCCATCTGCACGACTAATAACAAAGAACAATTCGTTTTCTAAGATAGTCATATCTAAGATAGAGTCTCCACTATCTAATTGCCATTCTGACCAACTAGAAACCATCTTAGTAGTTCCCTGCCAAAACCAACGATAAGCATATAATTTACTTCTATCAGTTTTAGATAAGACAAACAAAACATCTTCATTAGATGATGATGCTAATTTTACTACATTTTTCGGAATGTACTTAGGTACGTGAGAAGTGACTTCACTCGCATCCACAATGACTGTATCGCTTTCCACATAATATTCACGTATTGACGTAAAGTCTCCACGCTTAGTCGTAAAGTAGAGGTAATTACCTGCCCCCACAGGTGCAACAGTTGTATCATTTTCAAACTCTGTACTTGGGACAATAGATATTGTCTTTGGTGTTAATATTCCACCTGTCTCAATAGTAAATTGTGTACTATCTGAAAACAAGGTGAGTGATTCGTTAAAAGGTATAGCGTGTTTTAGAAGTGAAACTTTAGTATGACTAACTGATACATCAATAGGTGCATCATCTAAAACAGCAGTAACTGACGTAGGGAAGAAATTAAAGAAACTAGCTGACTGACTAAACAAAACATATTCGTCTGATAGCAACCCTAATCTATTTTTGTAAAAGAAAATATTACTAATTGTTCTTCCGACAAAAGAAGGATTTGGTGCTGAATCTTCATCACCTACAGTTCTTTCTCCCCAAGTATTTTTTCTAAATGCGAATGAACCTGAAGTTAATACCAATGAGTGTGGCATTGTAGTAGCATCTAACTGATATTTAATACTAGGTTTTACTGTTTCTTCATAAGTATTTACACTTAGTGCTTTAACATAATAGTTATCAAATTGGTTAGTATTGTCACCAATTATTTCATAAATGTTATTTATAGTTGCATCTGTAGGTAAATCTGTAAATTCTTGATGCTGAGATGTTACAACACCATTAGTAACTGCTGTTTCCATTCCAACAGTTTTTGTTTTATTTACAACAAAAGTATAATCAGCAACAGTTAAAAATTCTAAGTCCTGTGCAGGGTTAGCACAAAATAAATAATCAACTCCATCAGGAGTAGTACACGTTGTAACAGTACCATCTAAACTAAATATTTGTATAGTAGCTGAACTTGTAGTAGCAGATATAACAACAATATATTGGTCATCTGCATCACGATTTACAATGTGGACACTTGCTCCACTTACAGCAGAACTAATAATTTTTGCTATATGTTCTGTTGGGGGTCTACGTACTAGACCATCAATAACAGAAGATGTCGCATTGATTTGTTCTTCGCCTTGAGTTATCTGCCTTAATGTTTGAGGTTGTTGGCTAATACCATTTAATAGATTAGGGATAGATGTACTTACTAATGGCATACTATCACCTTATTGCTCGTCTAGGAGCACCTCTATGTACTATTTTAAACATATCATATGAGTCGTGATAAATATTATTATCTTCAAGTGCAGCTTCACATTGCGTAAAGTAACTCATAGCTTCCTGCTCATCATCTTTTGTAAAACCACCTAATGCTTCTGAACCCATATAACGGGCTTGGAAACGCCTTGCAGCTTTTACTACAATGTATCTTTTTGCGTGTTGGGGTAATTCATTAAAAGGTAAAAGTAGAACCATTTCTACATAATACGTACCACTAAATTTAGTAAATGAAAACTTTTCTCTATCATATAAACGTGAACCTCGCTGAACAACATCAACAGTAGCACTATTGCCTACTGTGTCTATTCTTACACAGTTAGCAGGTATTAATAATTCACCATCAACAGTAGCTTCTATTGGGTAATTAAATTCTGTATTAGAGTAAATCCCTGTAGATTGAACCGAAACATTTGTTTCATCTAAGATTGATTTTGCAATAGATACATCAACAAGTGCAGTATTACTTATACTGGATACAGGGGCTTCCCCAATGGAAGCTAACATAATATTGACAGCTTCTATTTCTGTAGTCGGATTTGGATTTGCCATTTTGTTTTCCTGTAAAAAAAAGCGAAAGCCCAATTAAGGACTCTCGCTGTGTTGATATTATGCAGATTGAATTTGTACTGCTGCTTCAGGACGTAGTACGCCATGACCTGCTGCGTATTTTGCAACCATCAATGTACCTTGTCTACGAATGTCGTATTCGCTTTCAACAGCTAAATCCATTAGTTTTACTGTACCCACAGCAGAAGTGTGAGACACAATCGCTAGAGTATTTGCAGCAGCAGCAACTTGTGCTCCACCTGCACCACCTGCGTCAACCCCTGTGCCTGTTACGTTGGCAGTAGGTAGATGTGGTGTTTTGATTAGGTTTACACCTGCAATCTGTGGAACTGTACCATCAGCAATAGAACCTCTACCACTAAAATCTACATTTACAGCATTAGATGCGTTAGCAAGTAAGTAATACTGTGCAGGTTTAAGGTAACAGTAACGTCCATCAGCAGGGACATAAGCATCATCTAGTGCTTCAGCAGCATCATAGATAGCAGCAATCAAATCAGCAGATACTGTACCTGCGTTTGCAGAAGTGATAACTGTACCTGCAGCGTATCCTGAATCACCTACGTTTGCAGAAGCTGCAGCAGCTTGAACCATAGTTTGAAGGATATGCTTATCCATTTGGAAAGCGAGTGCCCTACCCATTTCGGCAGAGTAAACTGACCTTACATCATAATGATTTTTAGCTTCCTGAATATTTGCAATGAAATGCGAACTAAGTAGCAAGTCGTTAATAGTAATTACTTTCTCAGCATGGTTAATATCAGTACCATTAATCTCTGCTCCTGGGGTATGATAGGCAGCAGAACTTCGTCCCATGACAGGGAATTGTGCTGACTTACCTGAAGCAATAGTACGTACCATATGCTTATCCATAGCTACAGTAGACTGCTCAAAACTAGCGAGGACTTCCCCACTAAATTGTTTTAGGAACAAAACATCTGCTGTTCCTGTATTATTTATCTGACCTAAATCAGATGGGTTTGCGTTAGCCATAATAAATGACTCCTTTTTAAAGTTAGTTAAGTTTAAGTTTAGTTTTCGTTCTTAACTCGCCAACCTCATTTTGCAAGAGTGTCCTTATATAAGGGTCTAGTTTTGGTCTGTCTTGTCTGAACTATTTAGCATACTAGATAGTATGACTAAGTGATTGATTTACTTCGCCCAAGTTTTCCTTCAACTTTTGCTCGGTAAGCAGGGTCTTTAGCATATTTAGGGTCTTTCATGTCACTTGTCACTTCAGCCCATGATGTATATGTGTCCATGCTTTCTGATGCTTTACCACCTACTAAATTAGGGGTAGTACCAGTTTGTAATTTATAACGTGCAGCTAAAGCATCTATAGCTAATTTAGCTTGTTCTAAATCACCTGAATTAACTGAATTGTTGTAAGCTGTTTTTTCAGATTCAGACATATTATTAGATGCCCAATCTGTTATTTGTTTATAATTTTCTTCACCACCTACAGAACTAAATACATTTTGTTTCATATTTTCAGACACAGCTTTTTGCCCTTCAATATAAGCGTCCACTACTTCTTTAGGAATACCTTTTTCATCTAATAGTTTATAATTGTCTTCCGATAATTGACCATTAGTAACATAATCCTCTGTCATAGCAGCAAAATCTAAGCCTACATTTTCTACAGCTTCCTGTGCATCATCAATAGATAACTCTGTGTTCTCGTTTTGTTCTTCAGTTTTTTCTTGTTGTCGTTGTTGTGTAAATTGTTTTTCTAATTCACTATAGGCGTTAGCCATATCTTCAGGATTTTTAAATTTCTCAGGCAACCATTCAGGGCGTTCTTGCTCCTGTTTTGGTTCTGTATCACTAGGGGCATCTGCTCCTGTAATACTACCTTCCATTTCAATAGTTTGTGTATCACCCATTATTATTTAGTCCCCCTACGAATAAGGTTTCCATTTTTATTTATGTAGGTAACACCATCTTCGGCTTTCTCCACACCCTGCCATGTCGGATATTCCTTTTTAACAGGAGTTTCCTTTTTTGGTTCTAGTTTGTTAAGAGTTTTTTCAGTCATTTTAATCCTTATTGCGTTGGTTGTTGTTGTTGTGCCATAGCTGCCATTTGTTCTTGCATAGCTGCTGCAGCATCAGGGTCATTTTCTGCCCTTTTGTTGACTCCCTTTACCATTTCTTTTGCAACTCCTGGGAGTGTTGCTTGTTGCATTTGTGCTTGTTGCATTTGTGCTTGTTGCTGTTCTTGCATCATTTGTGCTTGTTGTTGTTCCTGTTGTATATCTTCTTCAGTCTTAATAAGACCTACAGTATCAATCCCATGCCCTGTCGCTAATCTAGCAATTAAATCGCCAAAATTAACTCTTTGTAAAGTTTCAGGGTTTGCTTGAGCAAGTTGCACAATATCTTGTATAAAAGTTCTTAGCTTGTTTAAATCGTTTCCTCTACCTAACGCTTCAACTCCTGTTACAATTACAGGATTTACAGTTCCTTTAGGTAGTTTAGGTATTTTATTTGCACTAGACATCTTATCCATTAATATATGGACAATAGGTAATTGCATTTCTTGAGACAAAATTGAATATACACCACCTAGAGCAGACTCAAGTTCTTGTGCCATGAACCGAATTTCTTCAGCAGTAACACGTTCTGCCTGTCGTTGTATTGATGTATTTAAAAGAAATGCGAAAGCTAGTCTATCTTCAATTCTTTTTACTGTTTCTAATACCACACGCATATCATGTGATTTTTCAGTTTGTAATACTTTTACGTCTTCAGGCATACCACCTATAACAGCACCATTCTTTGCTGAAGTTAAGTCTCGCCTTTTGACTGAAGCATTTGGTCTAACTAAGAATACTAACTTTGAAGAAGCTGCTGCTGCAGAAACAAGTGATTCCATAAGTCCCTCAAGACTTTTTAAATCTCCAATATATTCTTCAACATATGAACGCCCATAATCTTCACCATCTAGGTGAACCATGCGTAATGCTCTCCAAGGTAACAATTCTTTTTTGTATGTACCCCTAGATTCAGGTACTACTTGACCTTCTACTTCTTGATATATTTCATAGTTATCAATATCTGTTCTATATATTTTTGTATAGATTTTTATTAGTTCGTCTTTTTCGTAGTCGATACCTTCCATATTTTCAGGTAAAACCTGTGGAGATATTTTTTCTTCTACGATTGCTTCTAGTAATTCACCATTAGGGTCACGTTTACATACATAACTACTTAATGGAAAAACTCTAATACCACCTTTTTTTGGTAAGTGTACTAATACATTACCTGATATAATTAAATGCTTTAGTGCTTCAAACACATGGACACGCATAGCAGAAGTTTCTATTTCTCCTGAAATTTCCCTCTCAATACCTGCAAGTCCATCTTCTATCTGTGCCCGTAAATCACCACTTTGGTCTAACTCAGCTTTAGTAGCTGTATCCATAGCTAACCTAAAGAAAGGTGCGTTAGGTGGAAACAATAACAAAAGCAATTTTGACGCTAAATTATTGACACCCCTTGCTCCTGTACTTTGAAAAGGTTGGTATAAATCTGTAACTGAACTAAATCCTTCAGGTGGTATAAGAGCAGGTAAAGTTAATTCTGAACATTCTCTTGCTCTATCTAAGTATACTTCCCTATCAGCAGTTAGTTTGTGATATTTTTGGGCACACGTACTTTGATTATCGTGCATAATGAAACCCTTTTTATTAAGCAATATTTAAGCCTGAACCACCACTTGACATATTCAAATCGGTACGTAGCATTTGTTTACCAATTTTAGCTTTTTTAGGTTTGTTAGAACCCGTCATCATATGAGGTGTGTTTGCATAAAGTTCTTCTTTAGTCATTGGCTTTTCTTCTTGTTTTACTGGTGCAGGTGCTGCAGGAGCACGTGGTGATGGAATACACATTTTATTCATCCTTATTAATGTTGTTGTTTTCCCTAGCCTGTAATTCTAAGAGCCAATAAATAACTGACCTTTGACCTGCTTCGTACATAATTTCATTTAAAGTTTGTTCAACTCGTGCACATCTTTCAGGGAATATTTTGTTTAGTTTTTCTATTAAATCATTGACATTTAATGGGAGTCTTTCATCTAAATCTTCCATATATCTATCCTCTTAATGAGTGGGTATTATTATTCACATTCTTTTTGTCCAGTAGCAGGGTCAATAAAACACGCTTCTGCTTTCGGTGTGTCTTCTTCTACCACTTCATTTAAGATGCCATACCTTTTACCTGCTGCTCTAAATGTTGTGATACCTTTACAACCTAACTCCCATGCTTCTGTGTATAACTGTTTAAATTCTTGGTAATTAACATTGTTACCTACGTTACAAGTTTTTGACACAGCACTATCAACATATTTTGACACTAAAGCTAATACTTCTAAATGTTCTTTAGCACTAATTTCATTAGCAGTACGACTACTAACGCCTTGAGTGTACGCATAATCTTCTACACGTTGAACAGTATGACCATCAAACTGTTGTATTGTCCTGTCATAATATAATGAATAAGGTGGTTCAATACCTGAACTTACATTATCTGCAGTTAAACTAATTGTGCCTGTCGGTGCAATAGAGGTAAGATGTGAATTACGAATACCACATTCTTTAATTTTATCTTGCACCCAAGGGCTAAGAGTTTTTACAAATCTACTTTGTAGGTACTGGTACTCATCATATAAAGGAAAGCTACCTTTTTCTTTTGCTAAATCACAAGACGCAGAGTAACAATGGTCACGTAATTCTGTCATTACTTTTTCTGTAAACTCATTGAAACCTTTTGACGCATAAGGATAACCACACATTTCAGCAGCGTTTGCCAAACCAGTAACGCCTAAACCCATACGTCTTTTATTAAGTGCTTCTGCTTTTTGTTCTTCTAGTGGGTAGATAGTCCTATCCACAACATTATCCATTGCTCTTACAACTACATGAATATCTCTTACAAATGCTCCAAAATCAAAAGACTTATCCCATACATATTTAGTAAGATTAAAAGACCCTAACAAACAAGCACCGAATTGTGGTAGAGGTTGCTCACCACATGGGTTAGTTGCAGCAATAGTTTCACAATAATGTAGGTTGTTCATGTTATTAATAGTGTCAATAAACAATACCCCAGGCTCTGCCCAATCCCATGTGCTCCTCATAATCATATCCCACAAAGCAACAGGGTCTACTTCCTTGTAGACTTTACCTTCATAGGTTAGAGGAAAAGGTCGTTCTTCTTTTAAACATCTCATAAATTCATCTGTTACTCCTACAGAAATATTAAAACCTGTGAGTGATGTTGAGTTTTGTTTTGCTGTTATAAACTGCTCAATGTCGGGGTGGTCAATACGTAGAACACCCATTTGTGCCCCACGCCTATGTCCTGATGAAGCAATAGTCTGACAGACAGAATCAAAGATGCCCATAAAAGAAACAGCACCTGATGCTTTAGAGTCTAAAGATTTAATTAAATCCCCTCTTGGGCGTAACTTAGAAAAGTCATAACCAATGCCCCCACCTCTACGCATAGTTTCTGCAGCTTGGGATGCTCTACCCATAATACTATCCATTGAATCGTCAATAGTTCCTGACACAAAACAATTAAATGCAGTTGTCTTGCGAGTTGCACCCATAGCATTTTGCACTCTACCTGCAGGGAGAAAACGCATAGTACGCAAAGCATCTTTAAATTCTTCAAAGTGAGTTGCACTATCTTTTAATGCCCCTGCAATACGAACAATTTTTGAATAAAAATCTTCCCCCTTTTGTCTGTATTTAATTGTGTCTATTTCTTCTGATATTGGTAGTGTCATTCCATAGTGACGATTCGGTATCATTTACTGCTTCCCTTCTTCATTTTTAATTAATAGTTCTAAGTTTCTTATTGCTTTCTTTAAGTCAGTAATACCATTCTTCATTCGCCACCGACTAACGTATTTAATAACAGACCCCTCACAAAAATCTAAATCGTTTGCTAAGATGTATGTCATTGGTTGTATCTTGAGTGTGTTATAATGACTTGGATTAACAGGGCAATCTTCTTCAACCCCATCAAATAGATTGTACTGTTTTAACAACTCTTTCTGTTCTTCTTCTTCCCTTGACCTTCTTGCCATATAATCTAAATGACGTTCATGTTCCTCAGTAGCTTTCTTTGTAGGGACGTTTATCATTGTTGTCATTTAGGACTCCATTCTTTAGGTTGGTCAAATTCAAAATTGTAGTCTTCTGCTCTTAATATTCTAGCTAACCTAGCTTGTACTAAAGCATCTTCTTTTGTGTAACCTGCTTTGATGAAAGCATCTTCAACACTTTTCCATACAGGTACTTTAAGTATTGCTTTCGCTTTAACCTCGCCAACTCCTCGTAGTCCACTATATCCATCAGTAGTATCGCCCTTCAATGTTTGTAATAGATGATTGTAATCTGCTTCTTCTTCACTAATATCTAACATCTCCCCTTGTCTCCACAATAAGGAAGGTATTGTCATCATGTCTTTATCTTCAGACACAATTACTTTTTCTCCTTCTATTATTTGATTACAAGTAGCTAAGATACCCATGACATCATCAGCTTCTAATCCTGTCCATTGTTCGGTACGATAGTTTTCTTCTATCCAGTTTTTTAAAGGTAAATAGATAACAGGTTTTCTTTTGCCTTTACGATTAGATTTATAAGTAGGTTCGATTCCTTTACGAAAGTTATCCTTATCAGAAAAACAAAATAACATATCATCTGCTAAAGTCTTTTCCATTAGAATATCTAAATATTGTAGGATTAACTGTTTACCTTCTTTTGCATCTGCCCACATTGACCATACGTCATCACCCCAATCTACTTCCTGTTCTACTGTAGAAGCATATTGGTAGACAACAATATCGCCATCAATTAGAAGCGTCCTTGCCATTGATTTTCTCCTTGAAAAGTTTAAGTGTGTCTGTAGAAAAGAGTTTAGATAAATTAACTAAGAACATTTTAGATGCCCAATTATCTCCACCCTTGACAACCTTATGGTCATCTAGTTTCTCAACAATATTTTTTAGCATTGGTGTTGAGAATACCAACGTACAATAGACTTCATCATCTATTGCTAAATTATGAAACCAATAATCAGATTCAGTAGCGTTGATACCTGAAGGTTTACCATAAGATTCAAACTCAATAGCAATATTTCCTGTCTTGCTCCACATACCACGTTCTGTTTTTACTTCAATCTTTTTGTCTTGGAGCATGGAAATTATTTTTTCTTCATGTACTTTTCCATAAGCTAAATCAATATCAAATTTCTTTCTGTTTTCTTTAGTGGGTTTCAGACCAGTTGCTACCGACTTTGTATTCCCCGTCAAGTTGGCATCTAATACTGAAGAACTCCCCTGCTTTTTTAATCGACTCGATTGCTGTGTTACCGACATCCTTTTCGTACCCTTTCATAACTTCAAGTTGTATTTCGTCATGCACCCAAGCTACTTGCTTACAGTACGTTTCTAGTCCTTTAGTCTTTAATGCTCTATCAAACTCTATTAACCAACGCTTACAAATCAATGCTCCTGCTGATTGTAATAAAGTATTTAATGCAGCAAATTCTGCCCGTACTCTTATACGTCTACCATCCAAACCAATTAAGTAACCTTTCTTAGATGCAGCTTGAACTTTTGTTATAAGAGTATTTAAAGCAGGTAATGCTTTCAGAAATGTAGTCTTTAATTTCTGTCCTTCTTTCGGTGTTCCCCCAACTGCTTCTCCAATTTTGGTTGCACCCCCACCATACAAGAATGTATAGATGAATTTTTTACTGGCATTACGCCCACCTTGGGCTTCTGTAATGTTCGCCTTCTGTTGGTTCTCTGTATGAATGTCTCCATGAACAACCTTCTCTGCATAGTCACCCCCGTCATACTTAGCCATATAATGTGCTAGGCATCTTAATTCCAAACCTGAAACATCAGCACCTACAAGAATGTTACCTGCCCCCACAGTAAATAAAGCACGACACTCTTTACCATACGCAACTCCATTGGCAGGACATTGGGCAATATTCGGGTAGGCGTGTGTTGCCCGTCCTGTAACAGCACCATTGCTATTTACTGAACCATGTATACGCCCCTTCTTTTCTGCTTTCATCCATGCCTGTGCACCATCTCCTAGTTGACCAAGACGTTTAATCAAGGTGTAATACTCTACTAGAAGTTTAGCTTCGGGATATTCTAAATGTGATAACACTTCTTCATCAACTTTAGGTTTACCATCATTAGTAAAATCTTTTGGTTGCCACCCACGTAAAGTCTGCAACCTGTTTGCAACATGGTCACGACTACTAGGATTAAACTGTATAGATTTAACTTTATGCGTAGGTACACCTTTCTCATACCCAAACTTTTTTGAATTTACTTTCGGAACAAAAGGTGTTTTAATTTCCCAATCAGGGAACGCATCCGAAAGTTCTTTCGTAAGTTGATGCTTTCTACTTGACAACTCTGCATATAACAAACCTGCAGCTTTGCTGTCAAAGGCAAATCCTGCCACTTCCTGTCTGTAAATAATTTCATTTAATTCATGCTCCAATTCTATAGCATCTTCACTATAATTTTTATCAACAATCTTTTGCCATAGAGTTGCAGTAACTTCTACATCTTGTATACAATACTCCCACATCTCTTGACTAAAGTTTTCCCAACCACCTTCATACTCATCTTTATAGTTACCAATTCTATAACCCCATGCTTTAAGACTATGAGAACCAATAAGTTTAGTCGGAAAATCTTTTCTACCAAAATCACTTTGCTTTACGTCTGCCCATATTAAACGTGTGCAGACAAGTGTATCCCGTATAATGCCTTTAGGATTAAAGAACCCGTAAAGTTTTTTAAGTACAGGGATGTCATACTTTATAATGTTATGCCCTATAATTAATTCAGCATCTTGTAATAGTTTGACCCCTTCATGCCAATCTTTTTGAGTAAAAGAAATGATGTCACCATTGTCTATATCTTTTAATACAAGACAATGAACAAGGGTAACATCATCTAGTAAACCATCTGTCTCAATATCAAATACATATCTCACAGTAAGTCTCCTAGAGTTGGTGGTTTATAGTTTTTACCTTTAAGAACTTTTCCCCATTCTGAATAGATAGGTCTTCCTTCTTCTAGCTTACTCATATTACTTTCATGCACACGATTAAATGCAGGTTGAACAGGCAACCCAAAAGTAACTGCAAATCCTGAAACAACATATAACAAGTCGCACAGTTCTTTTAATATCTTTTCTTGGGTAGCTTTAGTTACCTCACCACCATGCTCTAACTCTGCAATAGCATCTTGTATCTCTGCACTTAGTTCTTTAAATTCTTCCTCAATTAAACTTTCTCTAAGATATAATGTTTTAGCGTTGTAAGGTATGTCAACATCTTGCTCCATAGCTTTTTGAAATTGGCATACATACTGTTCCCGTAAGTTCTGTGACATTTGTTTCCTAACTGTATCTCTGTTGTTATCTGCATTACCTTGCCCCACATTTAAACCCCCTCTGCCCCATGAATATTGCACTCATAAGTAACTGTTTTATACCTACCATCTATAGGTAATATTTCATGTTCATGTTTTTCAATAAGACATTTATCTAGGTCATCAAAATATTCTATAGGTTGGAAATGACATCCCCCATTTAAACAAACTGTTAATAATAATTCATATAGTATTGGCATTTAAAACTCCTCTACACCTTCTTCATTAAACTCAGGGTTAGTTTCAGTCATACGCCCCGTTTCAGGAGTGTATAAGCAATGACAAGCTACGCCTGTCTCACCACTAAACCTATTTTTTAACACACGTACTGTTGTTAAATTAGGGTCATCTCCCTGTTGATTTCTCTCCAAAGATAAAACCATGTCTGATAATTGAGCAATCGCATGGCTACCCCTTAGTTGAGATAGAGATGTAGTTGCCCCTTCTTCATGCCCTTTATCACCTGAAGGGCGTTTTAAATGAGACACAAGTAGTAAACCTATGCCTGTCTCCTGTACTATAGTGGCAAGAGATGTCATAGCATTATCAATTAAACGTCTTTCGTCCCCATCCCCAAGACCTGATACCACAATAGAGAGGTGGTCAAGAATAATCCAATCGCACTCTGCTCCTTGTGCAAGAAAACGTATTCGGTTGAGAAGATTATCAATGCTAGTGCTCCCAAAAGAGTCGTAGAAGTAAGTCCTGCCATTGCCGATACAAAAATCAAACGCATCTCTAAGAGAATTGTCTTCGGTAGGAATGTTACCAAGATGTAAAGGTTTGTTAAGATGCAACCCCATAAGTCCAAGAGCAGTTCTTTTAACTGTCTCCTCAAGCATGATGAATCCAACTTTCTCTCCCTTAGTAATAAGGTTGTAACCTATCTCCCTTACAAGAGCAGACTTCCCTATACCTGAACCTGCAGTTATACAAGTCAGTTCTGATTTACGCAAACCATGTGTCTTTTCTGTAAGACCTTGGAAGGGATAATCAACTGAATAAAAAGTTTCATTGGTTGATACTGTCTTCCATAAATCTTCTCCACCTACAATACCATCAGGTCTGTATGTTCTTGCGTTCCACATTGCTTGTAGAAGTTCCTTACCCCTATCTTCAACTAACATATCGTTAGCGTCTTTCAAAGGTAAGGTAGCTATTTTAGCTTTCCCTGGGGTCAGTATACTGGCACAAGATTCAGCAGCTTCGATACCTGCTTTGTCATTATCAAACATGAACACCACAGTTTCATAGGACTCAACCCATTCTAAATTTTGTTGAATGTTTTTCTTTGCCCCCTGTGCTCCATTCTTTACAGAGACTACTGCCCAAGTATTACCTTGTACCTGACTAAGACTCATACAATCAATCTCACCTTCAGTTACACAAAGCATCTTGCCACCTTCTTTCCAAAGGTGTTGACCAAATAATCCTGCGTCTGTACCTGACCCCACCCATGCAAACTGTTTATTTGGGTAGCGTATTTTTTGTGCAATAATTTTATTGCCTAACTTGTAGTTTGCTATCTGACATTTGTTTCCAAAGTGTGTACCAACACGATAGTCAAACTTATTACAAGTCTCTTTAGTTATCTTCCTTTTGGATAGTGCTTTGACTTCCCCTTGCGTGAGTACAATTTCTTGCTCACGACTTTTTGTTGTCTGTAAAATGGGGAACGTATCAAGACTGCCATTGGATTGTGCTTCTTCCATTTCTGTACCTTTTTCATAATGCTGACACCCAAAACAATAACCATGCCCATCAGAATATCTAGCAAGGTTATCCTTACTACCACATGAAGGGCATGGTTCGTGAGTTATAAAGGTTGCGTCAGGCTCGTGCCCTGTATTCTGCATACCATTCTCCGACATTAAAAGATGGACACTCTTTATCAGAAATATCGTTGTGCCCAATAACGTCAGCATCAGGATATTTATGTACTAAAGTGTCTACCACAGATTCCAATGAAGTCCATTGTGAATCCATAAAATTATTTTCTGCTACTTGAACATCATCTTCACTTACACCACCAATCATGCAAACACTAACAGAAGTAGAGTTGTGTCCTTTAGCATGAGCACCCACTTCGTCAACGTGCCTACCTTCTTCGATAGTGCCATCACGTTTAATAACAAAGTGATACCCAATTTTTAACCAACCTCTTTCTCTATGCCACCTGTCTATATCAGTAGCATCAGTATCCATACTTGGTTTAGTAGCTGAACAATGTATTATAATTTTGTTTGTTTCTTCTCGCTTATTCATTTATCTAACACTCGTAGTCCTTTCATTCTTTTAGTTGTAGGTTTTTCATTTATCCATTCTCTAGGGATTGACCTGTCTGCATATTCAAACTCATATCTATTACACCACATGGCATAAGTTGTTCTGCTCTTACTACCAATAGTTGTTTTACTATTTGAAAATACAAAACGAATATCTAAATCAGGGTGTTGCTCTTTAATTAGTTTATGTTTAGTTCTATCTGAACTTAGAAATTGTCCCTTTGCTTCTATGACAATCCCATTCTCTAAAACAAAATCAGGTTTGTATTTAGAGGTGGGTTTATTATAAGTGACCCACCCCTTCGGTTCGTATCTAAAGTCAACTCCATCTGCTTTAAGTTCGTCTGCAATTTTTTTCTCTAAACCACTTCGGTATCCTTCTTCCCTAGAGAACCTTTTAAAAGTCCTCTTGGTCATCTGTATCAACGAACTCGTTTTGCTCTGCCTGTTGTTGTGGGGCTTCATAACCTTCTTCTTTACCAAACCCATACGCACCTGCATCAGCACCACCACCTGTCTTTAAATCAATAACCTGAACAGCTTTCATTCGTAGTGAAACTCCTGAACCAACAGCAGCTACATAGAATGGAATTAAATCTGCACTTACTTTAATAGTTGACCCACCCCATACATCAGGGCAGTCCGACATGAGTGAACCTGAAGCATCAAATAACTTAGGAGACATATCAATGTTGCGTCCATCTTTAGTTACTATCTTTGCTTTCATCTTAAATTTAAAAACAACATTACCTGTTTCTCCACCATCTTCATCTAGTTCATTAAAGTATGGGGCATCAGCTTCCTTTTGTTTTTTTCCTTGTGGTATTAGTTTCTTAGCTTCTTCAATTACACCATCAATCTTACCCATGAGAAGTGTAGCTTCTTCAGAAGGAACTGATAAACTCACCTTGTATTCTCCAAGTGGATTGAACTTGGTATCACATTTTGTTAGCCAAGGATAAATAGCTATACCCTTTGGGCTTACAATACTTACATAATCTTTGGACATATTTACTCCTTATATTTTATGCCTTAGTTTGACCCTATTGGTCTAAGTGAGGGGGTATTAATTATGCAAAGAAAAAAGAACTTTGCAGTACGTCTTCCAACTTTAGATTCCCCTTCGGTGGTACTGGTTCTATCTCTTTATGTCTGTTCTCAGGTAAGACTTCTAAAAGATAATTTCTAAATTCTTCTAGCACATCCATCTGTGAATACATCTCGACAAAAGCAGTACGTAACGCACTCCACATTTCTTCAGCGTCTGCAGCATGAGTACCATATGAATCATGTACCATTGCAAAACTATCTATACCTAATTGTCTCGCCACATGAAGTGTTATCATCAGGTGACTCGCATCAATACTATGCACAAAGTTAGGACTAATCCCGTTAGCTTGTCGCATCTTATCTAGCTTACCCGTTTGAGAATAAACTCTAGGTTTAAAAACTCTACCCAATAGTTTAGTTTCAATTTGGTTAGACTTAACTTCTTGGTACGCTTGTAGTACAGGTAAGTTACATGGTGTGTCCCACCTGATAGGTAAACCTTCAGAGGATGCAACCCTTGCTGACTTCTGCAACCACGCCATAGCATCAGTTGCTGCATGGACAACATCACTAATAGCTTTCCATATATACTTAGATAAGAAAGTTGAAGCTGAAAACAAGTCTTCCCCAAAAATATTTTTTACCCCTTTATCAGTTTGTTCTACAACATACTCAACAACAAAATCGGTAAAGGAATATTGTCTGCCCCCGTAAGGTAAAACCATACATGGACGCTTACAACATTTACGAGTTACCCCGTACTCCAACCACATCTTTGCAAACTTATCGTCAGATAACTTTAATGCTTCAGTTACTGCATCAGCTACCCGTTGGTATATATCCTGTGGCGTATCCATAGGCACAAGATTAACTTCCTTACCTGTAGTTTCTGAACGTAACATTGCTGCAAAATGTTGCAGTCCATTACAACTACCATCAGCAGATACAGGTAGTGAAGAATAAAAATCATTTGGGTTATTAACATAACCTTCCCACTCCTTACAAAACGCTAGAAACTCAAAAGGTTTATCAGCTTCTTTTGCCCACCATAAATCTGACAGAGGGTCTTTGGCACATGACAATATCTTATCTACATTATCTTCTACCCAATCAATCCTTTCCTGTAGACTGTGCTTGTCATAACCGAATTGGTTTGCACCATGTATTGCTAGATGACACGCCCCTTGCTCATCAATCTTCTTGCCTTTAGAGAAAGTCAATAATGCTTTAGCAAAATCTGTACCTTGTGGGTTTAGATAGTTTGGTACTGCATAAATTCTTCCTCTAAAGTCAAGCTGATATACCATGTAGATAGCTTCCTCATCTTTGAATTTATCAGCAACTTGGATAGTCTTTCTCAGTAGTAATCTTTTAGATGCCATACGATTATTTTCTGTATGAACTATAACTGCTTGGCGTTTCCAATTTGTTTTAGCAACTTTATTGGTAGCAATGTCGTGTGGTTTAGGTGGTAGAGGTAAGTTCTCTGATGGTGGTAGAGAAGGTAACTCCATACCTGTATCCCATATTCTTTTAAGTACGTCCAAGATAAAGGTATTAACTTTAAACCCTGTCTGTTGCATAGAGTTTACTGCCCCGTAAACCATAGGCATTTCAAAGTGTCTTAACTCTGCTAAATAGTTTTTATTCTCTGTCTTAATCAAAGGCAGTCTACGTATGTGGTGAGTGTAATACCCACCATCAGTAGGCGTAGTCCAATCTTTAGGGGGCACAAGACATGGGTAAAACTCAGGGCGTAGTATCTCTTGGAAAGCAGACAAGTCTTTAATGATTGTAAGAGTAGTCTCTGATGCCAACAAGATTTGTCTGCGTCTACCATTCTTCATCATAGATTTAAGTTCTAACAACCCTGTGTTCCTGATAGTCAAATCAAGTAAAGCGTTGCCAATCAACAAGCGTTCCCTTTGTGTCCACCCTTGCCACTCAAGTCCATCTCTTTGAGCAGACTCGTATAGTTTTCTACGCTTATAGGTGTACCCTGATGACCTTTTATCTAGGTCTTTCTTGACCACCTTGTATAACTTAGGATTGTTCTCCTCAAAAGAACGTATGCGTACCTCATCTTCGATAGCCATACCTAACACTACTGCTGAACTACTGTAGTCTCTCTTAGATGTTATCTGATTGAGTGCTACCCGTAGTGTGATTACAGATATGATAGGTGCTTCAAGGTTTTGCAATAGCAATGCAGAGGTAGATGCTTTCCCAGGTTTACCTTGTATAGAATCATCTATGAATTGCTTCACACAATTCTCAAGGGTAGACATGGTATGCTTCAATAGGTACTGTCCATAGCTACTTGTAGACTCTTGCCCCGTCTGTGCTTTCTTTAAGTTGTCCTTATGAAAACGAGATATACCTTCCTCTCGCATTTCCTTTTCTAATAACACTTGGCGTTTGGTATCCATACAAGATACTCCTTTCACATATTGTTTTGGTTTGTCCCGAAATGTCCCAAGATATTTAAGGCACATGACAGGTTGCCCCCTCTTTTGAGAGGGACTTATAGTCTTATGTGATTGTTTCTAGGAAGTATATAAAGAGTGCCCGAGGTCGGAGTCGAACCGACAAGGTATTTCTACCGAGGGATTTTAAGTCAGTAGATTTATCTTATATACTTTAACAATCAATTACATAGTTAAACAGATACTGTTTCCATGTTCCAATTTTTGTCCTGATTCAAAACATGAACTGCGTCCATCAAATTGTTTACATTTAGATGGGCGTATCTCAACGTCATCTGAATAGATTTGTGCCCCAACCATTGCTGAACCACTTGTATCTGTACGCCCCGTTGGACTAAACGAGATGCACAAGTATGCCTAAGACAATGTAGTACAAACTCTTTATCATCATCTAGTTCCATATCAGTTCGCATATTTTCCCATGCCCTACGAATCCTATCTTCAGTTAAATCAAAAAGTTTAGAATTTTTAATACGAGATTCAGAGGTAATTTTTTTAGCTAAAATTAATTTAACCCTATTAGTCATTGGTATACTTCTAGCTAAATCATTCTTAGATTTATTAATGTCAATCCTATTATGTTCTAGGTTTACATCTCTTGCTCTAAGGTTCATAGCTTCGCCTCTCCTCATGCCCGTATCAATAAGGCACATGAAAAATTCTTTCTCTTTGTAGCACTCTCTATCGTCCAACACTTGCCACATAAGTTCTTCTTCTTCCTCTATCACAAACCTATGCCTAGCATTGTCAGTTTTAATCCATTCCAATTTAGGTTTTCTATCTATCCAACCTTTGTCAACTCCAAGATTTAATGCTTTAGATATAACTGCATTAATCTTGTTAAGAGATGAAGCTGATGCTCCATTTCTTTTAAAATGTTGTATGACATCATCTATTTTATCATAGTCAATGTCATTAACGGGTACATCTCTACCTAAAACATCTAATATTTTTTCTTGTCTACGTATTTGAACAATACCCCAATCAGTATCTGCCCAATACTTTTGAGCAGTACGTTGGAACAAGATAGAAGAAGTCATACCAAAACTAGAATTTTTAGAATCAGGTAAGGGTAGATTATAATCAAAACATCTTTGACATTCTCGCTCCAAAGCGTCAGCTTCTGTTTTAGATGCGACAGTTTTTTTAAAAGCAACCCCCTTTTTTCTAAAGTTTACTTGCCACTTGTTACTAGCAGTTTGGTATATAGGCATACAAATCTCCTTAATGTTTCTTTTTAAAATGTACTATGTTATTTCCCTTATCATCTACGGGGAGTTCTAACTCTACACTAATCTGATATTCCTCATTGTCATTACTACCATCATCATTGTTATCTTTAGGTAAATAAACTAGAACAAGGCAATCACATTGAGGGCACGTGAGGTTAGTTTCCATTTGATAATAATCATCTTCTTCATCAATGTCAAAATCATTACCCCAAATTAATTCTGCATTACAATGCCAACATTTCATTTGAATCCTTTCTATTGTCGTAACCTTTTATTAGTCCAACAAATTTTATTCCATTTTGTTCTGCGTCAGATATATCATAGACAATAATATCACAAGTTTTATGTACATATCTTTTTAAGTGTGCATACATTTCTTCTAATGTTGGGTATGCTTTATGCCAATAAGTTTTGCCATCATAAATGTCAATGGAACATGAGTTATATTTTTTCATATTATCTCCTGTATGTTTCTAGTAAAGTAAATATTGAAATTAGTCTCATGCCCTTTAGGTTCGATATAATCTACGGGGTATATGGTTGCATTAAAATCTTCTTGATGCTCTCCAAAACCTTCTCCACCCCATATGTTAATGTCAAATAGATAACCCCTAAAGTCAAAGCTACCCCACCAATCATCTGATTTAGCGTCTGTGCCATATAAGTTACCTTCAATCTCTGCCCAACCTTCTTTAATAGCTTTGTCAGATACCATTTGAAAATTTTTATCTTCATTATATAGTTGTGATATTTGGTCTGTAAAATTAGGCATATTTAATCTCCTTCCTTCATAAATACTTTGTTCCAAGTTTCTTCAATCTCATCATCAAGATTACCTTCTTCAATAAAATCTAATTGGTCTTTACAATATTGCATACGACATTGTTCTAGTGTCCAAAAGTCTGTAGCGTTTTCTTCAAAGAACAATACAGGTTGAAGTTCTTCCTTGCTCATGTTTAATGCTTGGTAATATAAAATATTAACCAATGCTTTTTTATATCTTGTTTCTACTGCCATGTTTATTCCTTTTCAATTTTAAATACCTACTATTTCACCTTCATCAAAATGATAAGTGTTAATTTGGTCATAGATAAAGTTCCACTCTATATTGTGTATTTCATGGTCTTTTGGTAATAGTTTTCCATCTTTATCCCATATTTTAATTTGACTATCAGAAGTAATTTCCCATGTAATAGGATAATACTTTTCTTCTAATATCATATTTTCTTTTTCCCAATCTTCCATGCTTACTCTCCCTTAGTACAATAAGTATTTATTTGTGAGTCATCACCATACTCAGTACCATGATACTCAACAGAAGACGTATCAAGATGGGCTACTTGTCCTTCAGCATAACCATGCTCACTACATAGTTCTCCTACTTGTTCATCAGTCAATGGAACGTCTGACTCCACAGTCCATGTCCTTATGTCAACTGATTGTTCTTCATGTGTATATCTATACTTCACAGAGTCCTCCTCTAAAGTTTCTAATCGTTCTATCATTTGTTTATATTGTTCGTCATTACTTTGTGTACAACCATCAAGACCTAACATATCTTTGATAGCATACTTAATTTTTAATAGTTCTAGTTTATTTTTCTGTGTCATTGTTTACTCCACTTCAATACCAATTTGGTCTACGTCATTTATAGTTAACTTAATAGTATCTCCAACTTTGATGTACTTCTTCCACATAGGAAAAGCTATAC
>PANC01000023.1 GCA_002708315.1 Lentimicrobiaceae bacterium | reverse complement strand
TATTGAGTTCTATAGTACAACTGATTCCAAGTTGTATAATTGGAACTTATCAGAAATAATTAATAATAGAATTTACAAAATATTGAAAAGACAGAAAAACCCATAGCAATGGTAAAATATTCTTAACCAACCATATAAAACAATTACATACAAGTCTACATATAAAGCTTTCCTAAGCACATAAAAATGTCGTTTATATGGAAACTATATTTATTATTTTTGATTTTCTAAACTAAATTTTCAATTTATGTACGTAAAAAGACGTTATGGCTTTTGGATGACTTTTAATTGGTCTAAAGAACCATTTATTTATGGAGTGCTGTATGGTTTAGTTATAACCAGCTTTTCATATTTCACACAAATCTATATTTCACTACCATGGGCACCATTGGGCTTAATAGGTATCGCTGTGGCGTTTTATTTGGGCTTTAAGAATAATAGCTCATATGATAGAATTTGGGAAGCACGAAAAATTTGGGGAAGTATTGTAAATAATAGTAGAACTTTTTCTGTTGCGGTAATCACATTTGTTCAAGGAGAAAACAAATCACAAATACAAAAAGAACTTATTTATAGACATATAGCTTGGATAACTATTTTGAGGCATCAACTTAGGTTAAGTAAAGAATGGGAGCATTTTGAGCAAAGAGTTAAAGGGGTCTATGCACCGCATGTTTCTGAAGGCTATAATCGGAATTTAGATAAAGCACTTTCCAATTATTTATCCACTGAAGAAATTTCTGAATTGGATGGAAAAACCAATAAAGCTGCCCAGCTTCTTAAAATACAATCCTTAAGACTCCAAGAGTTAAGGGATAAAGAATATTATGAGGATTTTAGACACATGGAGTTTCATAAATTAATTGCTAATTTTTATGATGGTCAAGGTAAGTCAGAGAGAATAAAAAATTTTCCGTTTCCCAGGCAATATGTAACGGGATCAGTATGGCTTACTATTCTTTTTTGTGTATTCGTTCCCTTTGGACTTTTAGATGTTATGGGTAATAGGGTTAGCATTGAGTTTTGGGCCATTCCATTTTTAACCGGTCTGATTTGTTGGGTGTTTGGTTTAATGGAAAAGATTGGTGATTATTCTGAAAATCCTTTCGAGGGGACATATAATGATGTTCCCATAACGGCTATATCACGAGGAATCGAGATAGATCTGCGTGAGATGATTGATGATTCTGATATACCTGAACAAATCAAGGATACGCATGGCTTTTTAATGTAGAAGACACTAGAAAATAAATTACTTTTGCCTTCCTCTTAACAACATTTAACATGTTTTCATCCTTAAGCGTGAAGATTTTAAATTAATAAATAATCATATTTGCATTTTGCTATTTTTTAATGTATTAAATGAATTTGAAAATGAAACTATTGTATTTACAACTCGTACTTATTCTTTTTTCTGTAGCAAGTATTGCGCAGAATATCAATTTACAGGAAGACACAACAGTAAACAACTTATATGATTCCAGACAAGGCTCTTGTGCCATGGCCGATATTGACAACGACGGCGATCTTGACTTGATAATTACAGGTGCCAATGCTCAATTGGCTGATCGGAAAACCACATTATACAGCAATGACGGCCTGGGCATTTTCACTGAAATAAACGATACGGGACTATCTAATAATACTGAAGGTGGTGATATAGAGTTTGCCGATGTTGATGGAGATGGAGATTTGGATTTAATGCTAACTGGAAGAGATGGCAGTCCGGTCTATTATGCTAATTTTTATCTCAATGATGGCTCAGGAAATTATACGTTAGACCCCAGTGCCCCATTTGAAGGAAGCTTAGGAGGAGATGTTGACTTTGAAGATATTGACAACGATGGAGATTTGGATGTTTTTATGTGTGGGCTGGATAATAATAATACGATATTCTCGAAACTATATTTTAACGATGGTACTGGAGTTTTCACTGAAGTAGCGTCAACTCCTTTTATAGGAGGATTTTCCTCAACTTTTTTCTATATGGATAACGATAACGATATGGATCTAATCATTACGGGAACAGATAACAATGGTGAAAAAAAGACCAGCTTATATGAAAATGATGGCTTAGGCAATTTTAGTTTGGTTAATAATACACCTTTTGATGGAGTTGAAAATAGTAATATTTGTGCTGGTGACTCTGATGGAGATGGTGATATGGACATACTCCTAAATGGGATGAATGAATCTTTTGAGTATGTCTGTCAATTATATCTAAATGATGGAAGCGGGGTATTTAGTTTAGAAACAAATACTCCTTTTATAGGATGCTTTATTGGGACAGTCGATTTTGCTGATTTTGACAATGATAATGATTTAGATGTGTTTGTTACTGGTGCTACTGGAGGAGCGGGTGTGGCAGCGCACATCTACGAAAATTTGGGAAATAACAATTTTAACCTGGTAGACTCACTGGTAAGAGTTTATGTATCAACCACAGCAATTGGTGATATTGATGGTGATAACGATCTTGATATGATTGTTACGGGTATTGCAAATCAAGCAACTACAGATATTTTTAAGCCAAGAGTTTATAAAAATATGCTTGTCACCACTTCAGTAGAAATAGCGTTTGATGAAGGCAATGAGAATACGTTTATCTATCCTAACCCTTCTGCGGGAACCATAAATATTGAGACGGTAAACACATCTACTTCTTCAATAAAAATATATAATACAATTGGTGAATTGGTCTTTTCCAATGATGATCTGACGTCCAATGCTCAAATACATTTAGATCAACCACCAGGCATATATTTCGTTGTTGTTAAAACAAGCAACTCAACTTCCACTTCCAAGGTGATATTAAGATAATAATATTACAAACATGAAAATATTTATCTTTGATAACATTTAATAAACACAGATAGATTTATATTATCAAGATTCTTTAAACCTATTTTAAAATCACACGAGCATCATAATGTAATATAGTGAAATTATGTCCCAGCAAATATAATATGGCCTTTAGTTTTAAAATAAAAAATAAGGCATTTTACATTTTATTATTCTTAGGATTGACTATAATTTCATGTGATCCGCTTAAAAATTCTGATACTGCAGTCAATGAAAATCATTCCTGTTCATTAACAGATAGTTTATTGGGTAAAGAATTTTTGGAAAAAAACTTTATGGATGCCATAAAATTAATAAAACCGTCAGCCAAGAAATCATCATCTAAAACGGGAATGGTATTCATAAAGGGAGGAAAATTTCAGATGGGGGGAGATTTCCCCAAGGAGGATAATGAAATGCCTGCGACGGCCCTTCCACAAGGAGATGAATTTCCTAAACACCTTGTCCAGATTGACGATTTTTATATGGACGAACACGAAGTAACCATTGGCCAGTACATGGAGTTTATTAATGCCACAAACTATAAAACAGTTGCAGAGTATGATATTAATTGGGAAGAATTAAAAAAGCAATTACCAGAAGGAACTCCAAAACCTTCAGATGAACAATTAAAGGCAGGAGCATTAGTATTTCATCTTGTAGATGAGAAGGTGGATAAAAATAACCCAAGCAACTGGTGGGTGTTTACACAAGGAGCATTTTGGAAAAATCCTGATGGTAACACAGTTTCCATAAATGAAATCAAAAACTTACCAGTTACACAAGTATCTTGGTATGATGCTATGGCTTATGCTAAATGGATGGGCAAGAGATTACCAACAGAAGCAGAATACGAATATGCAATGCGAGGTGGAAGAAATGGAACAATGTATCCTTGGGGTAATGAAACTTTTGATACAGGAAATTGGAAAGGAAATTTTTTACAAGGAGATTTTCCATACACAAATACTACACTTGATGGTTTTGAGAATATTGCACCCGTAAAGTCATTTCCTCCAAATGACTATGGACTATATGATATAGCAGGTAATGTATGGGAGTGGACAAACGATTGGTATAGCCCCTATTATTATAATGATCTTAAAAATGCAAATAACATTACATATAACCCTCAGGGCCCTAGGGGAAGCACAGAAATTAATAATCCATATGCAACAAACAAGGTAGTGCGTGGAGGTTCATTTTTATGCCATGATAATTGGTGTTCAGGTTATAGAAATTCAAGAAGAATGAGATTGTCTCCAGACACAGGAATGCAACATATAGGATTTAGACTAGTGAAAGATGAGTAAAAAATCATTAAAAAGCTGGATTAATATATTATTTCGGTTAATTATACGTTAAAAAACATATATATTTAAAGAGTGAATATATATCAAAACAAGATTTGTTATGATATCTCCTTATTGATATTCATAGCAAGTGGAATAAAAACATTAAACAACAATAAACAATAAAGCAATTATGAAAAAATTAAACCTTTTATTATCCATAACTCTCATTATCGGATTGATTATATCATGCGATATAAACACTAAAAAAGAATCCGGAGATTCAAAGGTTGAGATAGAAAAAAATGAAATGTCTCCAATCATTGTAACTGAAGATAATTTTCCTCAAGCTTATACAAATTTACGTTTTGATGCAATTATTAAAAAAGCTGGGGGGATTAATAAATTTTTAGAGATGCCTGTAGCTCCAAGTGATCCATCAAAACAATTTGTTGTTAGAATGAATAGAGATACTTATTATGCTACTTCTGTTTTTGATATGACTGATGGTATTTACATTACTATTCCAGAAACTGATAAATATGTTTCTATTCAAGTAGTAGATGAAAATCACGAAACTCAATTAATGATTTATGGTCCTGGAAGGCATAAATTAACGGCTAAAACTACACATGCTTTCGTTATCGTAAGATCTTTAGATGATCAAGCAAGAAGAAATATTAAAGCAGAGTTTAATAGTTCAAAACCTTTTATGGTAAAAAACTGGGATAAAGAATCCTTCAGTAAGGTTGCTGAAGCTGGTAATAAAGCTTTTAGTAATGGTTATGATCAATCAAAAGCATTTTCAAATAAAGAAAGCGGTCAAACACCATATATGAATTATGTTGGTGCTGCTGGTGGCTGGGGTGGTGCTATGGTTGAGGATAATATTTATCAAACTAGTAATTATATGAGTACCGATGGTTGTTATGAGATGACTTTTATTGATCCTCAATCAAGAGATTTTTGGTCGGCAACTGTATACAATGGTGACGGGTATATGTTTAATGATGTGGCGAATATTTCAAGTGAGATGAACCCGGAGAAAAATACTGATGGAACTTTTACAATTAGATTTGGATGTGATGGACAACCAAATAATATACCAATTAGAGAAGGAAATAATACTGGGAAATTTAATGTTTTAATGAGACATTATGGACCAAGTAAACAGGTCAGCTCAAATGAAGAAGGGTATGACCCAACTCAACTAATCAGAGAAGTTAAATAATATCAGGTTCCGATTTAGGGTACAGCTTGCGGACTATTTTATTTGTTTCCTGAATATTACTTATCTTTTGATAAATTAATTTTAAAGCTTTACGATAGTTTTTATATCATAAGTTAAAGGGTGGTCTAGATTAAAACTCAGACCACTTTTTTATTTGCATTTTGTATATTGCCACTTTAAAATTAGGATTAATGTAATTTCACTTCTCATAACTTAAATGTTATTACTGATCCCTATATAATCAATTACTGAATTAAAAAAAATGAAGAATGCAATTTAAAGATTTGGGAATTATTGAGCCAATTTTAAAGGCTCTAAATGAAGAAAAATATTCTGTGCCTACATCGATACAGGAGAAAGCCATTCCTCTTATACTAAATAGAAAAGATGTTTTAGGAAGTGCGCAAACTGGTACAGGTAAAACTGCAGCTTTTGCCATTCCAATATTGCAGCACTTATTTCATAATCGCAAACAGAACAATAGCCCACTCAAAATAAACGCACTCATTATAACTCCTACTCGTGAATTGGCTATTCAAATAGGAGATAGTTTTTCAACCTATGGTAAACATACACGAATAAGAAATACAGTTATTTTTGGAGGTGTTAATCAGAGTGCTCAAACCCAAGCGCTGCGCAGAGGAGTTAATATTCTTGTTGCCACGCCAGGTAGACTTTTAGACCTTATGGATCAGGGCTATATTAAACTGAAAGATATTGAATATTTCGTGTTAGATGAAGCTGATAGAATGCTTGATATGGGATTTATTCATGATATTCGAAAGATAATTTCAAAGTTACCACACAACCGACAGTCTCTATTCTTTTCAGCAACAATGCCAAATAATATTGTCGATCTATCAAAGAAAATCTTACAAAACCCTATTAAAGTCGAAGTAAACCCTGTTTCTTCCACTGCTGAAACCATTAATCAGTATCTCTACTACACCAACAGGTTGAACAAGAAAGATTTACTATTTCATATTCTTAGGCATCATAAAATTAATCAGGTACTGTTATTTTCCAGAACTAAGCATGGTGCTGACAAAATAGTTCGTAATCTAAAGAAACAGAAAATCAAAACAGCAGCCATACATGGTGACAAAGCGCAAAATCAAAGACAAAAAGCCCTAAAGCAATTTAAAAGTGGAGAAATAAGTGTTTTAGTTGCCACTGATATTGCAGCACGAGGAATTGACATCGATAAATTGAGGTATGTTATCAATTATGATATCCCAAATATAGCGGAAACCTATGTTCATAGGATTGGAAGATCTGGCAGAGCTGGAGATGAAGGTGTATCCATATCTATTTGTGAACCCGAAGAAAATTCTTATATAAAAGACATTGAAAAATTAATAAACAAGAAAATTGAGGTTATTAATGAACATCCTTATCCTCAAACTGACAATCCAATGACAGCTGAGGAAAAAAAAGTATTTGAAAAGCAGAAAGCACAAAGAAAGCAAGAATATTTTGCCGCAAGAAATAAAAAGAAATCACAATCATCAAATTATAAAGACAGACACAAAAAGCGAAAATGAGAAATTAAAACTGAATTAATATATGAATAAATGAGAGTGCTTATTTACTCGAAACCCATTGTTAATCAAACAATTTTTATTTTACCAAAAATATCAGTAGATTACATAAATTTTAAAAACTAAAGCTATGATTAATGAAAAAGAAATTCAAAATCTAGGGTATGATTTTTGGAAAATTGTCAAAAGTGGTGTTAATGGTTCAATGGCCGAGCATTTATTTGTGAACCCTGGAGTTCTTGCTCCCAATGGTTCATGGCTGAAACTTGAGGCACATCAAGAATTACATCGTTCACTTTGCGATGAAGTACACGAATGGGTGGGTGATTTATCAATTAAAGTTCTCTCAGAAAATCCTGAACGCGTTCAGGTAAATGGGATTGTTCACTGGGAGGCAACAATTAAAGAAAATGGAAATAGAATTGTAAGTGAGGTGGGTGAGCAATGGATTATTGAAAGGGGTATAGACAGAAAACTTAGATGGACTAATTATTGGTCTGATTCTTTTACATATGCCAAAGGATCAGCAGAACTTGTTTTATAGCGGTTATCTTTAAAATAATTATGTGATAATTCGATTAAAATATTGAATGAATATATTATGAAAAATTTATTATACTTGTCATTACCAATATTGGTTATTGCTACTATTATATCTGTTAATTCCTGCGATAACAAGCTAAAATCAATGAAAAATTTAAAAACTAAAAATATGAGAACTGAAGAAGTTATTGAAGCTAATAATAAACTTTATGCTGGACTAAACGAAATGTTTATGGGCAATTTTGAACCATTGAATAAACTTTGGTCACATTCTGATTCAATTACTTTCATGGGACCTTTTGGAGGATACTTAAAAGGTTGGGATGAAATTGGTAAAAATTTTAAAGAAGTATCCGAAATGAAATTAGGAGGCAAAATTGTATGTGCCAATATGAATGTATTTGCTGGTAATGATGTTGGATATGTTACCTGTGTTGAACAAGGTACAAATATTGGACCTGATGGAAAACTTGTAAATGTAAATCATAGAGCCACAAATATTTTTCACTTAGAAGATGGAATATGGAGACTGGTTCATCATCATACAGACATATCTTTGCAGCATGAACAGGCATTTGACATGGAAATGAAGTAGAAATAATTTTTAACTCAAGCCACAGAGTAAGCAAACTAATTATATCTAAAATGGTAATGGAAGATGAATATTTGGAAATAAATCGCCATTCATGGAATAATAGAACAGATGTACATATAAAATCTGAATTTTATGACCTCGACGGGTTCCAAAATGGTAAAACATCCTTGAAATCTATTGAATTAGACTTACTTGGTAGCCTTGAAGGGAAATCAATTTTGCATTTGCAATGTCACTTTGGACAAGATACTATTTCACTAGGTAGGCTTGGAGCTGATGTTACAGGAATTGACATATCAGATAAGGCAATCGAGCATGCAAAAAGAATTGCAAAGGATGAAGATTCAAAAGTAAATTTTATATGTTGTAACATATATGACTTACCAAACCATCTGGATAAGCAATTTGATATTATTTTCACAAGCTATGGCGTAATTGGGTGGCTTCCAGATTTAAATAAATGGGCAAATATCATTTCTGGATACCTCAAATTAGATGGTAAATTTATATTTGTTGAGTTTCATCCTGTGGTATGGATGTTTAATGATAGTTTCGATAAAATAGATTACAGTTATTTTAATTCAGGACCAATATTAGAAACGGAAATTGGCACCTATGCAGATAAAACTGCTGACATAACTCAAGAATATGTAATGTGGAATCATAGCATGAGTGAAGTAGTAAATAGTTTAATTAAAAACGGACTTAAATTAGAAGAATTAAAAGAATATGACTACTCACCATATGATTGTTTTGATAAGACAAAAAAAATTGAAGCCGATAAATTTCGAATTAAACACCTAGATAATAAAATACCAATGGTTTATTCAATATTAGCAGCAAAATAATCAATGGTAAATAAGAATATTTTATATCGTTTGACAATTTCAATATTAACATTTTTACACGCGAAGTTAGATTGTTGCAACGGTATAAAAATCAATTTCAAACATAATCCAACCATATAAAACTTAAAATATGACTCTTAGACTTATAATATTCTTAGCAATTAATTTTGGGGCACTTGCTTTGGGAAGCTTTTTTACTGGCAAAGGAGTTCCATCCGATTGGTATGTTGGCTTGACAAAGGCTCCATGGACCCCACCTGGTTGGGTCTTCGGATTTGCATGGAGTACAATTATGATATGCTTTAGTATTTATATGGCATATTTGTGGCCTGTTGTTGAAAATAAAAACCTTCTGATTGCTCTATTTTTAATTCAGTGGGTATTAAATATTGCGTGGAATCCAGCTTTCTTTTATTACCACAATGTTATACTAGGGCTTGTTATAATTAGCGCGCTTACAATACTTATTGGGGTCTTCCTTTTTATACATTGGCCTGAACTTAAATTGAAATCTGTTTTATTACTTCCATATCTTATCTGGTTATTAATTGCCACATCATTAAATGGCTATATTTTGTTAAAAAATTAATTTGCAGAATGGAAAAACCAAATTCTTATTGTGAGTATGTTGCCTCTTTGGACAATGATAATATTCATAGAATATACCACGATACACAATATGGATTTCCAATAGAATCGGATGATGAATTGTTTTGCCGCTTGACATTGGAAATAAACCAGGCCGGTTTATCATGGACAACTATTCTAAATAAGCAAGACAACTTTCGAAAGGCATATTCTAACTTTAATATTGAGGTTGTTGCCAAGTATGATAATGTTGATATAACAAGACTTCTTTCAAACCCAGGAATAATTCGGAATAGACTAAAAATAAATGCTGCAATAAATAACGCTAGAAAAATAGTAGAGCTCAAAAATACCTTTGGCTCATTTAGAAAGTGGTTGGATAAAAATCACCCATTAACCATAGAGCAATGGGTAAGACTATTCAAGATGACATTTAAATTTACGGGTGGAGAAATTACAAAGGAATTTTTGTTGAGTACTGGGTACCTGCGTGGTGCCCATGTTGAAGGGTGTTATACCTACAATATCATTAATGAAAAGAAACCAATGTGGCTTAAATAGTAATACCTATTCATTATTTGGAATGCTTTAGTCAAAAGGCTCTCTATTCTTATTTACTATATTTACACCTGCATGGTAATTTTACTTTTTAAGCAATGCTTTAATATTATTTGTTTGGTTTTAAAAAACAATAATTAATAGATAAATGGAATCAATAAACGTAAGGGAAAAACTTAATTTGATTGATGATCATTGGAACCCAAGAATAATTGGAGAGTTAAATGGTCAGCAAGTAAAAGTAGCAAAGATAGAAGGAGAATTTGTTTGGCACAATCACAAAAATGAAGATGAACTTTTTTATATCATAAAAGGAAAACTAATTATAGAGTTTAGAGATAAAGAAGTTGAGCTAAATGAAGGCGAAATGATTATCGTTCCCAAAGGCGTTGATCACAAACCCATTGCAGAGCAAGAGGTTTGGATAATGCTTTTTGAGCCCAAAAACATTAAGCATACAGGTAATGTTGAGCATAAATTAACGGTTAAAAAGTTCAAAAAAATATAATTTAAAAAAATTGCGCTAACTTTAGTGCAGGAGCTTAATATTTAATAATGGAATTTTTATCAGAACTATTTAGATCATTTTTTGGAATGACCTGGGAATTATTTTCGGGCCTTGCCATGGGGTTTGTGCTTTCATCGTTAACCAGAGTCTTTGTATCTGCAGAAACAATAAGTAAATCTGAATGGATATAGATACAACAAAACCGTATGTTTGTGTCATTGGAGGTTTAAATATAGATCTGCAAGGCTCCTCAGATGCGCCCCTGGTTTTAAATGATTCAAATCCAGGCGAGATTGAAATGTCAGCTGGCGGCGTTGGAAGAAATATTGCTGAAAATATGGCAAGAATTTCAATTGATTCAAAGATACTCTCCTATGTAGGAAATGACGCTCTTGGTGATTTTGTAATCAATAAAACAAAGATGGCAAATGTTGACACTTCATTATTAATAGAACACAGCACTCTCCCAACTAGCCAATATTTATCATTGCTTGATGACAATAACGATATGCTAGCTTCTATCTCCGATATGCGTATTATTGATGAAATGACGATTCAAGACATAATGAACTGGAAAGATGTTCTAGATCTTTGCAGTGTGATTGTTATAGATACAAACATACCAGTCAAGGTGATTGAGCATGTTGTTGAGCACTACAGCCATATACCTTTGTTTTTAGATCCAGTTTCCTTTGCTAAAACTTCTAAAGTTCTGCATATAATTGGGAAATTTCATACAATTAAGCCTAATAAACTTGAAGCTGAGCTTATCTCGGGTATTTCAATTATAGATGATGAGACTATGCTTAATGCTGCTCAAAACATATTTGATAAAGGCTGTAAGCAAATTTTCATTACACTTGGAGATGAGGGTGTTTTTTACCTTGACGGCAAGGACTATGGGCATTATTTACATCATGGGGTCAATATAAAAAGTGCCAACGGAGCAGGAGATGCCTTCACCGCTGGAGTTGTTTATGGTTTTTTAAATCATTCAAGCATAGAAGAGACAGCAAAGTTTGCCTCTGCTGCTGCAGTAATAGCTTTACAAAGTAAAAATACGATAAGTGAGAATCTGTCGGAGCATAATATTAAATTACTATTAAATGATGAAATGCAATGAAATTTAGTGATTATCTTGATATCCACCCAAATGTGCAAGAAGCGATTAAAAATGGGGATCCCATTGTCGCGCTTGAGTCTACTATTATTTCTCATGGGATGCCTTATCCTAAGAATATTGAGACCGCTATAATGGTTGAAGAGACAGTGCGCTCTAATAAAGCTATACCAGCAACAATTGCTATTATTAATGGTAGGTTAAAGGTAGGCCTTACTCACCAAGAGATTGAGTATTTGGCGACCAATGATGATGTCAGAAAGGTTTCACGAAGAGACCTTGCAATCACGGTCTCTCAAAAGCAGTCTGGATCAACGACCGTTGCCGCAACAATGATCATCGCAAACCTTGCAGAGATAGCTGTATTTGCCACTGGAGGAATTGGAGGTGTTCACAGGGGAGCTGAAAAAACATTAGACATATCAGCTGACCTCGAGGAACTGTCTAATACAAATGTCTGTGTCGTGTGCGCTGGAGCTAAAGCAATTTTGGATATAGGTCTAACGCTGGAGTATCTAGAAACGAAAGGCGTTCCTGTTATTGGGTATAAAACATCTGAATTGCCAGCCTTTTATTCATCAGAGTCAGGCTTTGATGTTGATTACAAGATTGATTCAGCACTCGAGATTGCTGCAATATTAAAGACCAAATGGAACTTAGGTGTTGACGGTGGTGTCCTAGTTGCCAACCCAATTCCAGTTGCCTTTGAGCTTGAATCAAGTATTATGAATGAGGCTATTAACCAGGCCATTATTGAAGCCGATAAAGAGAACATAACGGGAAAGAACATAACACCATTCTTGCTCTCAAAAGTGAG
Organism: Lentimicrobiaceae bacterium; assembly: GCA_002708315.1. Lineage (GTDB taxonomy): Bacteria > Bacteroidota > Bacteroidia > Bacteroidales > F082. The sequence goes on along the minus strand of PANC01000023.1, from coordinate 48,446 downwards.
TGAAATTACGGAGGGAAAGAGTTTGGATGCCAACATTAAGTTAATTCAAAATAACGCTGATTTAGCGGCTAAAATAGCACTTCATTACTCGAAACAAGGGTAGTTGCTTTTCTCTAACAAAAGAATTAAACATTGATACAAGACCAACCACTAAAAGGAAAAGTATCATCAGTATGCTCTGATCAGACCTAACGTATTGATCAATTAATATTTGACATCTTACCTTATTTTTGGACTATTCCTTTCTATATTTAGATTGGATACCTGAAAGTCCGACAGAGTCTCTACAGGTTAATAAAAATCCATTTGAAATGAACTATATAACAATTTTAAACTTAATTTTTATTTCCCTTACAATTGGTTATTACATAATGTGCAAAATACATAGCAGGAGATTAGAAAATCAATAACAACATTGTAATTTGTTAAACTCAGATATATTCTGCAAAAACTATGTGAATTTTTTATTTTAATAGTTTATGAGCACTTTACACCAAACCTTTGTTCAAATCCAGAAATTCCTTGAAGGCCGCCAGTGTGAACAGACACAATATTATTCATGCCTTTAAAATATCCATTTTCCATAAGGTTAATAACTCCGTAAAGTTGTTTTCCAGTATATATAGGATCTAGCTGAACTCCATATTTATTTCTAAATAAATTTATGAACTCAATGAGATCTAGGTTCCATTTAACAAAGCCACCAAAATGATAATCCTCAATCACATCATAATTATCGGGACAGGTTTTGCCATAAGTATCTTCGTATAACCTTTTGATTTCAACCTTCATGAATTCCCCTTTTAAAACTGGAATTACGACTAATTTCTGATGTTTCTTAAGCGCTCTTAACATACCAGCTGCTGTGGCTCCAGTTCCTGCATCAACTGTAATAATATCAAAATCCATGTCTATTTCATTTACGATATCTTCACAACCAATTACACCATACTTTGATGCACCACCTTCGGGAACAATAAGAGTTTTTCCCTTAATTACCACCTCCCTCAAGTTTCGTGCGATTTCTTTGTATCTAGCTCTGCTTACAAAACGTAGCTCCATTCCAAGTTTACGACAATAATCAATTGTTGGATTAGCAATTTCTTCTCCTCTAACTGTGGCAATTGTTTTTACTCCATATATTTTTCCAGTAGCTGCTACTGAAGGAAGCAAGTTTGCATATGCCCCCCCGAAGGTTTCTATCGTATCAATGTTTTTTTCTAGAGCAAGCCTTATATGTTCTTTAAGCTTTCTCCATTTATTACCTGAAACATCTTTGTGTATAAGGTCATCTCTTTTTAGGTAAAGATCTATACCATTAATTTTATCAATCCTCTGGAGTATGCTTTTACTTAAATCCACAAATGGTTTTTTGATAAAGTAAAGTTAGAAAGAATTCAATAACCAGATCTATACACAATAGAAATATGAATTTATTTATTCAATGCTTTTTTAACAGACTCAGCAGTATCTAGTACTGTCTTTTCTATGGGAATCGGCATCCAATTAAATGTTTTCTTAGTATCGTTTATATCCCCAGAATAAGTATATCCCACAAAAGGCAACATTCCTTTCATCTCGTCATTGAAATTTGCCATGAACCTAATTAAAAAATTAGGAGCGGTATTTGTACTTGCTTTCTTAAAACCATTATTTTTTAAGATGGAAGCAATATCTTTAAAAGATATAGGTTTCTCCGTAGCTACTATATACCTGTTACCACTTGCTTTTTTGTTTTCCATGGCCTGTACATGAATCTCGGCAATATCTCTAACATCTGACATGTTGATAGCAGCCTGTGGTAGCATAGGCATTTTACCAGTGATCATTTTGGCAAAGGTAGTCATGGATTCCCCTGATAAATTACCAGAAAGTGTTGGTCCATATACGGGACCTGGATTAATTACCACCAGCTCCAAAGGAATATCTCCTTTTTGATTTTTTATAAAATTCCATGCGGCTTTTTCAGCCATGGTTTTACTTTTAGAGTAGGCAGTTGTATTTTTTGCATCAACATTAGTCCACGTATCTTCATTAATATTTATTGAATCATTGCTATCTCCCATCATCGCAACCATAGAAGAGGTTAGGACAACACGTTTTATTCCAGCTTTTTTAGCAGCCTTAAGTGCTCTTAATGTTCCATCAACAGCAGGTTTAATTAATTCATTTTCATCCTTTGGCACCTTTATTATAAAAGGTGATGCAACATGTAATACAAAATCACATCCTTCCATTGCTTCTCCCCAACCCTCATCCTTCAATAGGTTTAACTCACAAAACTCTAAATTTTCTTTAGGGTCAACTTCATTTTTTAAACCATTAATAACTTCATCTTTTTTAGATAAATTTCTAACGGAGCCTCTTACAGAATATCCTTTTTTTAATAGTTCAGCAGCGCAATGCTGACCAATATATCCCGATATGCCTGTTACTAGTACTTTTTTCATGTTTTTATTTATTTAGCAAGCGAAAATACAGTATTACATAAAAATTTCACAGGTAATTTTATATATTTTTTTACACAAACAAAGACAGGTGAAACAAATGTTGACCCAACAAATTAAAAAGAATACGAAATTCAGAAATATTATGTAATTCGGATAGCTTTATACAAAAATAAAAAGTGTTTAAAAAATTAAGTAGCTGAATGTTTTTTGAATAATATCAGCAATAATTATAGAGCATTTGTTTTTATATTTGGCTCCTGCAAATGATTTTTAATAAATAGATTGTTGCCATATGCTCAAAAAATATTTTTGGATTTTATTTATTGTCCTATTTAGTCTAGCTGCTCTAACAGCAGAAAAAATTAATAGTAGACTTTATATGAGTGACTATAAAGTTTATCATAGAACTGCCAAAAGGATTGTAAATAAAGAGAATATATATTCTGTTAAGCAAGACGGCCACTATGTTTTTAAGTATTCAACAACCAGTGGAATATACTTCATCCCCATTTCTTTTATTCCTTTAAAATATGCCAAGTACATATATTGGCTAGCTTTAACCATACTGCTGTGTATAGGAGTTAATGTATTATATAAATTGATTGATAATAAATATAAAATTGGGGCCAATAAAAATAGTATTATAATATTGTCAATTATTGCTGTTATTGCCCATATATTTAGGGAGTTGCATCTGGGCCAAGTAAACATGTTGCTATTAGTAATGTATATTACACTCATATACTTTTTACAACAAAAAAGTAAAATACTGTTTGCTCTTATGTTGAGTATAAGTGTATTTTTAAAACCGTTTGGACTTATTTTTTTCCCCTATTTACTCATAAAAAAAGAATACAAGATAATTTTAACCTCACTTATTTTTATTTTTATTCTAGCACTACTGCCTCTTCTTTTTTATCCAAATTGGCATGACTTCAGCAATCTTTATTTTGACTGGATTAATGAGTTAAAAGTCGAATTGAATAAAAAACAAGCCTTGCTTGCCGATGGTAACCATACTGTTTTTTCTGTTTTTGCCCGTTACACGCCTTTAAAATTTATCATAGTAAACCAAATAATTGAGAAGGTTTATCAAGCTCTTGTATTAATTATAATTGGTGCTGGATTATTTATTGAGTTTAGAAAGAAAAACCACAATAGTGATATTGTATATCAAATGATACTTCTAATAAGCATAATACCTTTGTTGGCATTTACTACTTATAATCTATTTATATTTGAATTACCCATAATACTATACTTAATATACTTTTTTAAGGATTTGAATATTACTCAAAAAATTATGGTTGTGATTGGATGCATTTTAATTGGAGGAAATATCCACGAGATAACGGGAAGTGCTTTAAGGGACTATTTAATAGGTATATCGGTTTATACCTTTGGTACAATATCTCTAATTACTGCTTTAATTTTGTTTAAAAATGCAAAACTCGATTAGAGGTTAATATAGTTATAACCAAAAAAGAGGGTACTTTCTTACCCTCTTTTTTCTTTTCACATTGATATTCTTAATATGATCTTAGTCTTTCAATTGTAAAATTCCGAATATGTTCAACACCCCCTCTAGTATTAAAGTATTCTTCCCACTCTTTTGTTTTTGTTCTCATGTCTCTTCTGTTCTGAACTAAATCTGTCCAATTCTTAGCACCAACATAAACCCAGTGAGTGGATCCTTCATACCCATTGATAAGAATGCTTCCATAACCTAGATCTCTACCATCCATCACAGAGGATAACTCTCCAACTATTTTATCGTGAGCAGCTTTAAATGCCTGCTCATCTTCAGCCTTGAAGTCATATATTTGTCCGTATTGGTATGCATCATCATCGTCACTACCAACCCAGCTTAAAACTTCTCCTGAAGTACTAAATGTCCATTCTTCCACAAAATTTTGGAATTTCTCAATAAATGCTTCCCATTGAGCATTTGTTACAGTGGTATCACTTCTGCCCCAGTTCGCAGGATCACCATATATTACAATTCTATGAGTAGAAGGTTCTCCACCAATTGACATTCTTTCAATATTGATTCCCCCTGATTTAAAATTAGCCTCGCCCCAAAAGCCATCAGCCAATTCTAGAATTGCATCTTGACAACCTCTTTTTGCTTCAAATTCATAAACCATAAATGCGTTTTGTGAATAAGCTAGAGTGCTAAAAAATACTAGTAAAATAATAGATACTTTTTTCATAAATAATATATTTAAATGTTAAAAATTGTGATAATTCTAATTTGGGTATTTCCCTTGTTCATATCTTTATAAATAAAGAGTTTATTTAAACGAATAAGGGGACCTGAATTATTCAGGTAAATTCACGTTTGTTACAAAATGAAGATTTGTTCGAGTTCACTTTTTCCATCACTTCGGTTTATTTGTAATATAATAAAATACCAAAAATATTATATTTATTTAAATAAACAAGTATTTATCTTAATACATTTAGTATTTTAGGAATAAAATTTTAGTTCTAATAAGATCTTAGTATTTCAATTGTAAAATTGCGGACATGTTCAACACCCCCTCTGGTATTAAAGTATTCTTCCCACTCTTTTGTTTTTGTTCTCATATCTCTTCTGTTCTGAACTAAATCTGTCCAATTCTTAGCGCCAACATAAACATAGTGAGTAGAGCCTTCATACCCATTGATAAGAAAACTTCCATAACCTATTTCTCTACCATCCATCACAGAGGATAACTCTCCAACTATTTTATCGTGAGCATTTTTAAATGCCTGCTCATCATCAGCCTTGAAGTTATATATATGTCCGTATGTATAAGAAGCTTCATCATCACCACCAACCCAGCTCAAAGCTTCTCCTGAGGTACTAAAGGTCCATTCTTCCACAAAATTTTGGAATTTCTCAATAAATGCTTCCCATTGAGCTTTTGTTATAGTAGTATCACTTCTGCCCCAGTTCGCAGGATCACCATATATTACAATCCTATGTGTAGAAGGTTCTCCACCAATTTCCATTCTTTCAATATCGATTCCCCCTGATTTAAAATTAGCCTCGCCCCAGAAGCCATCAGCCAATTCTAGAATGGCATCTTGACAACCTCTTTTTGCCTCAAACTCATAAATGATAAACGCATTTTGAGAATAAGCTAGAGTGCTAAAAAACACTAGTAAAATAATAGATAATTTTTTCATTTTAGTATATTTAAATATTTTGATAACTCTAATCTTGGTCTTCGGCAATTCATTAATTTATATAAGATTTGATTTACATTAAAAAAGAATTTATCTGAATTATTAAAATAAGTTCATTCCTCCTTGAAACTAAAAGCTTATTCAAAAGTTGTTTTTCATTTAAAATGTGTGACTTTCTAGTTGCATCAAATATAATGGTTTATTTTAATAAATTTTGTATTTCAGCATAAAGTAGCAGAATGTCTTCGATCACAAAACCTGAGAATAAATTATTCAAAGGGGTAAGAAAAAAGATTGTATTTTGCCACCTATTATTCAAATTTAGATAATTAATTAAAAAATTTAAAAATGAAAATCAATAATTTCACATTAAGTATTCTAATAGTATTTATTCTCACTACAATTACCATTTCCTGCAATAAGGATGAAACTCAGACAATGGAAGAAAAAGTTGAAATTGCTCTGGCAGGATTTGCCGAAGATTTAACTAACAATCCTCCTTCAATTGATGATGTTTCTGAAAGAGTAAAACAATATATGCTTGCGAACATTAATGATTTTTACGGTTCCACAGTTGCTTTAATTGACACTTCTGGTTTGGCAATATACAGTCCATATTGGTTTAAATCTAATGATGCTCTTGATGAGGTAAATCTTGCTGACACATCCTATCACATCAATACACAGGAATGGCTTCGTTTACCAATCGACACAGGTGAGGCAATTTGGACAGATCCATATTTCGATGAAGGTGGTGGTAATATTTGGATGATAACTCGTTCAGTTCCGGTTTACATCGATGGAAAAATCGCAGCCGTAGCAACTACTGACTTGGAGGTTACCCCATTGGAGGATTAGATTTTTTTGGTTAAAAAATGTATTGTTTTTAATCCAGATTTAATTGGTTATTATTCCAATAATATTGTTCATGGTAATTATTTCCACTAGGAAACAATTCCACCATTATTTTCATGGTTTTAAGTATTATTGCAAAGTATTATGTTTTTAAACTAGTTGAACAATTTTATTAATGAAAGTGTTTAAAAAAATTTTCCTTTCAATATTTATAGGCATTGTAATCATCTTGATTTCAGGATATTTTTGGTTAAGGTCTACAAACCCTATCTATTCGGGTGAAATAAATCTATCTGAATTAGATCAGAAAGTTGAGGTGGTTTTTGATGATTTTGGTGTGCCTCATATTTATGCCAATAATGCCCATGATGCATACATGACACTAGGATATTTGCAAGCTCAGGAAAGACTTTTTCAGATGGAGATGATACGAAGAGTTACTTCGGGAAGGTTATCCGAATTGCTTGGAGAAAGTATGGTAGAGACAGATAAAACTATGCTTACACTTTCAATTACGGATATGGCACAACGCAGTGCTGATAAATTTTTTGAAAACACAGATCAGCCATATAAAAAAGAAACACTTGCATATTTAAAGGGCGTAAACAATTTTATTGATAATGGTAAACTCCCCATAGAGTTTACTTTATTAGATTTTAAACCAGAGCACTTCAAACCAGTTGATGTATACACAGCAATAGGTTATATGGCATTGTCATTTACATCTGCTTTATACCAAGATCCGCTAGCAACACAAATACTTCAGAACTTAGGGGAAGAGTACCTGTTGGATTTTAATCTTGACTCTATATCACACAACAGACATTATGAATCAACCGATGAAATTAGTGGTTTAAGTTATGTTAATAAGATTACAGAAGTGCTCGATAAACTAATAATACCAGTTTGGCATGGTTCAAATAATTGGGTGCTGTCATCTAGTAGGTCAAAATCTGGTAAAGTTCTTCTCGCCAATGATACTCATGTTAAATATTCGCAACCTGCGGTTTGGTATGAGGCATATATGGAGTATCCCGGGTTTGAGCTAGGAGGTTACTATCTGGCAAGTGTTCCTTATGCTGCAATTGGTCATAATAAAAGTTTTGCATGGGGTGTAACCATATTCCCTTTTGATAATATGGATTTGTATCAGGAGAAGCAAAATCCTGATAATTCAAACCAAGTATGGGTAAATGATCATTGGGAGGATTATGTTATTAAGACCAAAACCATCCCAGTTAAAGATAAGCCATCCGTTGAGTTTGAAATAAAAAAAACCCGACATGGGCCTGTTATAAATGGAGTATATAATAATGTGGCTAAAAATGATGAACCTCCAGTAGCTTTATGGTGGGCCTTAAATGATATGGAGTCCACAGTCATGGAAGCACTTTATCTTATAAATAACTCAAAAAATATAAATGATTTTGAATCTGCAATGAAATACATAGACCTCATTGGCATGAACATTGTTTATGGAGATGCGGATGGTAATATTGCATTATGGTCAGCAGGTAAAATACCCATCCGTCCTAAGCATGTGAATCCAAAGTTTATTCTTGATGGTGCTAGCGGTAATGACGAAATATTGGGTTATTATCCATTCTCCAAAAATCCTAAAATTATAAATCCAGAAAGTGGGTTCATAACCACTGCCAATGATGAGCCAATTCGCGTTGATGGGGTATTATATCCTGGATATTATGCATCTGGAATCAGAGCAAGAAGAATCAAGAAACTAATGTCTTCAAAGGAAAAATGGAGCTTGGATGATTTAAAAGCAGTTCAGTTAGATAACACATCCGAAAGGGATACAATTTTGGTTAATCTAATTCTGGATAATGCAAATCTAGAAGCAGTGATGAAAAAAGGACCTACATATCAGCTAGCCATAGACCAATTGAGATCATGGGACGGAGCGTCTGACATAGATAATGTTGGAACTACTATTTTTAATAACATTATATATTTTGTCATATATAATATCGTTGGTGATGAGATGATAGAGGATGATAAATACAGACTTATTGAATCATTTTTGGTAAGAGCTAACTTGTCTTCTCTTCTTGCAAATGATAATTCTCCATGGTTTGATAATATCGATAGTGATAAAATTGAAACAAGATCAATGATATTTACAAAATCATTGGAAGAAGGAATAACATCATTGATTAACCAATTTGGCGATGATTTAAGTAAGTGGAAATGGGGTAAGGTTCATACCCTAACACACGTTCATGCGATTGGAAGAAGCCAGCCTTTTGATATGATATTTAATGTAGGTCCATTTGCTAAATCTGGAAGTAATGACGTTATAGATAAGGAAGGATTTAGGTATAACAGCTCGGGCGTATTCCCGATAGTAGATGGACCAGCCATGAGATTACTTGTGGACTTATCAGATTCTGTTGATGTGCTTTCAATAATTCCAACCGGACAATCAGGTAATGTAATTAGTCAGCATTATTCAGATCAATCATACATGTTTAACAATGGTGATTATAGAGTTTTTAATTACTCCAAAGATAAAATCAATAATTCAAGAGTTTTGTTGATGCACCCATAATATATTTTCCAAAAAACAAAATCATTTAGATATATTAAGATTTATAATCTATGGTATTTTATGGTGGATAATATAAATTTGTATAAACCTAATAAATAATGGTTTTTTGCACAACTATAGGCCTTACTTAGGATATTGTTAAATCATTAACAATAATTAACCTCTTTCCTGTCTTTCGATTGTTTTTGTATTAATTTTGTAAATCAAATTAATTAGATAATAGTATCCACTAAAGAGGGTTAGTTATAAAGTAAAGAAGTTATAATGAAAAAAGAAAAGCTTTTCGATGTATTTCCACCTATAGCTGATAAGGAATGGAAGGATAAGATAATAGCTGATTTAAAAGGTGCTAACTTCGACAATAAGCTAGTATGGAAAACCGACGAGGCTATAAATGTTCAACCGTATTATCGCAGTGCTGATTTTACATCTTTATCCCACACGGATATTTTGCCTGGCAATTTTCCATTTATAAGGGGAAATCATGTAAAAGGAAATAAATGGCTTATTCGTCAGAATATAAAAGTAAAAGACATAGCAACAGCTAACAAAAAAGCAATAGATATTATTATGAATGGAGTTAATTCCATTTGCTTTATTTTGTCTGATGATATTGATCCGGATCTACTCAATTTGGAGCGGTTATGCAAAAACATTAGCTCTGATAAGGTGGAATTAAATTTTAGCACAAAAAATCCTCTTTTAGCAGTAAAAACAATTGATGCACTTATAGAAAAAGATACTAGAGACCACAATAAATTTAAAGGAAGTGTTGAATATGATCCCATAGGAGATTTTTGTATTGCAGGAAAATTTAAGTCATCACAGGAAGACGACCTTTCTTTGTTATTGGATATGTATAATGCATCTAAGCATATAAAGGGACTACAGTTTATTGTTGTAAACGCAGGGATATTTAATAATGCCGGAGCAGATATAGCAAGCGAGATATCATATGCTCTTTCTATGGGAGCCGAGTATTTGACTTATTTGACTGAAAAGGGATTCAAAATAGATGACGTTGCAGGTAAGATTCGGTTTCATTTTGCTGTAGGGTCTGATTATTTCATGGAAATTGCAAAATTTAGAGCCATTAAATATTTGTGGGCAAAAATTATTAGTGCCTATGGTCTATCTAATGATATTAATGGAACCACCCATATACATTGTACCAATTCTAAATGGAACAAAACTATCTATGATCCATACGTAAATATTCTACGTGCAACAACCGAGGCAATGTCAGCAATTTTGGGAGGTGTTAATTCACTTACAATTTTACCTTTTAACTCTGTTTATGAAAATTCAACCGAATTTTCAGAGCGCATAGCAAGAAACCAACAGTTAATTCTCAAAGGTGAGGCCTACCTGGATAAAGTTGCTGATGTGAGCGCTGGATCATACTACATAGAAGAACTTACCAATAAACTAATTCATAAGTCCTGGAATAAATTTCTAGAGCTTGATGAAAAAGGAGGTTTCATAGAAGCATTTAAAAAAGGAACAATACAGGACGTTTTGAGAGAAGAATCGGAGATGAAACATCTAAGTATTGCCACTCGCAATCGTTCAATTTTAGGCATCAATCAATTTCCCAATATTGAGGAGCGCCTGAGTGCTAATTTCGATTTTCCCATTACTAAAATCAAACACGATACAAATGTTGAGCCTATCAATATATATCGTGGCGCAAATAAACTAGAGGAGTTGAGGTTTAAAACAGATAAATATGCAGATACACATAAACGTCCTACAGCATGGATGTTTACATATGGTAATTTAGCTATGCGAAAGTCTAGAGCCCAGTTTGCAGAGAACTTCTTTGGATGTGCTGGGTATGAAATCATAGATAATCCAGGCTTTACTTCAATTGATGAAGGTATTTCGGTCGCCAAAATCGACAAGCCGAACATCATAGTTATATGTAGTTCTGATGATGATTACAATGAAATTGCAGAACCAATATTTAATGCACTGAATAAAACATCAATTATTGTTATTGCAGGTTATCCCAAAGAGATTTTAGATAAACTACAAGATATTGGAATTACCAATTATATTCACATGAGAAGTAACATGTTAAAAGAACTCACCCGATATAATGATTTAATGAAAATTAGCTAATTCAGTATATTTATGAAGCCTAATTTTAAGAATATAGAGATTGACAAACATCCAAAAAATGTGATGTCACCCACGAAGTGGGAAACGGATAATAATATAGTAGCAAACTGGAAAACGCCAGAACATATTAATGTTAAGCCTGTTTATACTGCAAATGATTTAAAGGATATGGAGCATCTAAGTTATGCTGCTGGTTTAGCTCCATACCTCAGAGGACCTTACTCAACTATGTATGTTACTCGGCCATGGACCATACGTCAATATGCTGGGTTTTCTACTGCAGAAGAATCAAATGCGTTTTATAGAAGAAATTTAGCTGCAGGTCAGAAGGGTCTTTCGGTGGCATTTGACCTTGCAACCCATCGAGGTTATGATAGCGATCATGAGCGTGTTGTGGGTGATGTTGGAAAGGCAGGCGTTGCAATAGACTCTATACTTGATATGCATATTTTATTTGATCAAATTCCTCTTAATCAAATTTCCGTTTCGATGACAATGAATGGAGCAGTCTTGCCAATAATGGCATTTTATATTGTGTCTGCCCTTGAACAAGGAGCTGAGTTACAGGAACTTTCCGGAACAATACAAAATGATATTCTCAAGGAGTTTATGGTTCGGAACACCTATATATATCCACCTGAACCTTCAATGAGAATAATAGCTGATATTTTTGAGTACACATCTCAAAATATGCCAAAGTTTAATTCAATTTCAATTTCAGGATATCATATACAAGAAGCAGGAGGTACTGCAGATATTGAACTTGCATATACATTAGCAGATGGCCTTGATTATATTAGAACAGGGTTGAAAGCTGGGTTGAAAATAGATGATTTTGCACCTAGGCTTTCTTTTTTCTGGGGCTCAGGCATGAATCATTTTATGGAAATTGCCAAACTAAGAGCAGGTAGGATGTTATGGGCAAAAATTGTTAAGCAATTTAATCCAAATAATCCCAAATCAATGGCATTGCGCACTCATACTCAAACATCTGGTTGGAGTCTTACTGAGCAGGATCCTTTTAATAATGTAGCTAGAACTTGCATAGAAGCTCTCGCTGCAACTCTTGGTCACACTCAATCTCTTCACACAAATGCCTTGGATGAAGCCATAGCACTTCCCACAGATTTTTCAGCTCGAATAGCAAGAAATACTCAGATATATTTGCAGAAAGAAACAAACATATGCAAATCTGTTGATCCATGGGCTGGATCCTATTACGTTGAGACTCTTACCCATGAACTTGTTCATAAAGCCTGGGAGCATATTTGTGAGATTGAAGAAATGGGTGGAATGGCTAAAGCAATAGAGACGGGATTGCCAAAAATGCGTATTGAAGAAGCTGCAGCACGAAAGCAAGCTAGAATAGATTCGCATAAGGATATTATAGTTGGGGTAAATAAGTACAAATTAGAAAAAGAAGACCCCATTGATACACTAGATATTGATAATGCAGCTGTGCGTGAAGCACAGTTAAATAGACTTGATAAATTGCGTGCCAATCGAGATAATGATTTAGTAAGAAAAAATTTGGATGCAATCACAAAATCTTGTGAAACAGGAGAGGGCAATTTACTTACTTTAGCAGTTGAAGCAGCAAAAAATAGAGCAAGTTTGGGAGAAATTTCGTATGCTTGTGAAAAAGTTATGGGCAGATATAAAGCAGTTATAAGGTCAATTTCTGGAGTTTATGCATCAGAAGCAGAAAATGATAATTCTTTTAAAGAAGCTCATAATCTTGCAGATGAATTTGCAAAATTAGAAGGCCGCAGACCAAGGATTATGATTGCAAAGATGGGTCAGGATGGTCATGATCGTGGCGCAAAAGTTGTCGCCACAGGATATGCTGATATTGGATTTGATGTTGATATTGGACCCCTTTTCCAAACCCCTGCTGAAGCAGCTAAGCAAGCTGTTGAAAATGATGTACACATATTGGGTATATCATCGTTGGCTGCAGGTCATAAAACACTTGTGCCGCAGGTAATTTCAGAACTTAAAAAACTAGGTCGTGAAGATATTATGGTAATTGTAGGCGGAGTAATTCCACCTCAGGACTATCAATTTTTATACGATGTTGGAGTGGTTGCAATATTTGGACCTGGAACTGTAGTTTCCGATGCGGGCATTAGTTTGCTAAAACTTTTGATAGAATCTGTTAAATGACACAGCTAAATTTACCTCCTAACTTTCTAAGTAAATTATACATTTATATATGAGTTTTTCCAATGCTATAAGCTCTATTACCTAAATTGTTTTAAGTAATTAACAAAAACTTAGGAAACTTTTAACATATATTAAGTTTCCAAAGTTTTTAAGTTGTGTATTTTTGCTATTTATTTTTCAAAATCATACCTAAATGATTAAACACATAGTATTTGTTTTTGCATTGATTTTTGTTTTTGAGCTTCCTGCTCAGAATATTAAATATTTTTCAGTTAACGAAGCTATTGCCTATGCAATGGATAATAACTACCAGGTTATTAATGCACAAAAAGATGTCAAATCTGCAAAATTTAAAGTTAAAGAATCCACAGCAATTGGCTTGCCGCAAATTGATGGTTCTGTTCAATACAATGATAATATTGCACGACCTGTAATGATTTTGCCTCCTGAATTTACTCAGCCAGGTCAGTCAAGTGAAATTCAATTTGGTACCAAATATGATGCAACTCTAAGCGCTAGCTTAAATCAGTTAATATTTAGCGGTGAATATGTTGTTGGCCTTCAAGCTGCAAGAAAATATCTGGAAAAAAGCAATACTGATTTTTTCAAAAGTATGGTTGATGTTAAGCAACAGGTGAGTAACTCATACTATGATGCATTATCTGCTTCAAGAGCCCTAAAAATAGTAGACTCAACTCTTGTTGTAAATAGAAATCAATTGAATGAAACCAGGGAATTATATAATGTGGGGTTTAGTGAAGATATTGATGTGGATCAGTTTGAACTTATTGTTTCAGATTTAGAGGCAAGTTCATTGTACCTTAAGAACCAATTGATAATATCAACGGCTTATCTGAAATTTTTCCTTGGTCTAAATAATTCTGATAGTATAATTTTAACAGATAACCTCGAGGGTCTCATAGATTTACGGCACAATAAGGGACTATTTATAGACCCTTTTAACGTTAATGATAATATCGATTATATTTCCATGGAGAAGCAGAAAGAACTATCCTGGTTGCAACTTAGGCTTGAGAAATCAACTTATATGCCTAGTGTGTCTGCTAGTTTGTATTATCAAACACAGGCTCAAAGAGATGAGTGGAATTTTTTCAATGGTGGCAAGTGGTATTCCAGTTCAGCATTGGGAGTAACTATGAACGTTCCTGTTTTTTCCTCTGGTATGAGAAGGTCAAAGGTAAAACAAGCTCAGATTGCATATGAAAAGTTGGGAGTAACTCAGCAGCAGCTCGAATCACAATTAAATTTACAGTTCGATGCGGCAAAAAATGAATACATGAATGCATATCGAGTATATTTAAATAAACAAAAAAATAGAAAAACCGCTGAACGCATTTATAATGTGACAACTATAAAGTATGTTGAAGGATTGGCAACTAGTCTTGATATACTTAATACACATACTCAATTTTTGAATGCAGAGAATGACTATATAAATTCTGCACTTTCACTTCTTAAAACAGGTGAAGAGCTAGAAAAGATATTAGCAAAAGAGGAATAGTCATGAATGATAAGTCAATAATAATCGTCGATAATGTCTCCAAAATGTTCCTGGAATATGGAATAAGAGGGGTTACAATGGATGATATTGCCCAAAGGCTATCCATTTCAAAAAAAACCCTTTATACATATTTTAAGGATAAAAAAGAACTGGTTAAGGCAGTTGTTAAAATAATTAATTGTGAGATTGATAAAGATTTTTCAAGCCTAGATAAGGATAAATTTACTGCTATTGAAGAATTATTTCACTTCCATGAAGTGCATATAAGAATGATTCAAACCAACAAACCTGCTTTTATTTATGACCTTAAAAAATATTATCCCGATTTATTTTCAAATTTTGAGAAATTTAAACATGAGATGATTTACAACAAATTTGTTTCAAACTTAAATAGGGGAATTATGGAAGGTTTATATAGAATGGATTTAGATGTGGACCTCATTACCAAGATTAATATTATCAGGCTTGAATCAATGATGGATACTCATTTATTTTCTCCAGAGGAGTTCATGTCTGCCAATCTGTGTTCGGAACTTTTTAAATATATAATATACGGAATCACATCTGACAAAGGCAGAAAAATTGTGCACAAAAAATTTAAAATAGATAAGAATTAAACACCAAAATAGAAATGAAACGATTAATAGTAATATTTGCCATAAGTGTTTTATTTGTTTCTTGCTCCAATGATAAAACCCTTTCAAATCAGGACAAATTGAGTCTTTACAAAAAGCAAATAAGGGAATTAGAACAGCAAATAATTGATATTGAATCGGTAAGCACCAATGATGAGTACACAGGTCTTAGAATACCTGTTCGTGCCAAACCCGTATCAATACAGGCATTTTCTCATAGTTTTAAAGCTGCTGGCGAACTTGAAAGTATTTATGAGGCATATATTAGTCCTGAAGTAAATGGTCAGATAGTTTCGATAAACGTAAAAGAAGGTAGTGTGGTAAAGAAAGGGCAGGTTATTGCAAAACTAAACACCACAATTGTAGATAAAAATATTATTGAACTACAATCGCAACTTGAACTTGCCAGTACCATATTCGACAAGCAATCACAACTTTGGGAAAAGGGCATAGGTTCCGAGCGTCAGTTTTTGGAAGCAAAAAATAATTTTGAAAGTCTTCAAAATAAGATTTATACTCTAAAGGCTCAAAGAGAAATGGCGATTATTAAATCGCCTATAAATGGTGTTGTTGAAGATATATTCCAAAAAAAAGGAGAGCTTGCATCACCTGGAATGCAATTAATGCAGATAGTTAACTTAAATGAACTCTACATAACAGCAAGGCTTTCTGAAGCGTATTTATCAGTTGTTAAAAAAGGAGATTATGTTGATGTATCTTTTCCTTCATATCCTGATCTAAACTATCAAAAAAAGATATGGAGAACTGGAAATGTAGTGAATAAGCAAAATAGAACTTTTGTAGTTCAAGTAAAGGTTGACAATCCAGATGGATTGCTTAAGCCCAACATGCTTGCAAACATCACAATAAACGACTATAACTCTGAAAATGCAGTTGTACTTCCTTCCATAATTATTAGAGAGGACATGTCGGGATTTTTCATTTTTGGAGTGAAAAAAGAAAATGAAAATTATGTAGCAGTTAAAAAATATATCAAAACAGGTAAATCGTTCAAGGATAAAACGGAAGTGCTTGAAGGATTAAAGGAGGGAGATATAGTTATTACTGATGGATACAACAATGTTTCAAACGGAGCAGTTGTTACCATAATTGAATAATATGTGATTATTAATTTGTAAACGCCATCACATGGATAATATTGAAAATACAACAACCGAAGATAAAAAGGTGGTCCGCAACTTTTGGTTGTCATCATGGGCATTAAATAATAAAAATACAGTATACCTAATAACTGCTGTTACCATATTTTTTGGCTTCTATTCTTATGTAAGTTTGCCCAAAGAATTATTTCCTGAAATTAATATTCCAACTGTTATGGTGCAGACACTTTATCCTGGAAATCCTCCCATTGATATTGAAAACCTCATAACGCGTCAGATTGAAAAAGAAGTTGAATCCGTGAAAGGAATCAAAGATTTGAATTCTGTATCAAGTCAGGATGTTTCCAATGTATTTGTCGAATTTAATACGGATGTTGATATAAAAGTAGCTCTTCAGGATGTAAAGGATGCCGTTGATAAAGCAAAAAAGGAACTTCCGGATGATTTACCAGCTGACCCAATGGTAACAGATATTGATCTTTCAGAATTTCCCGTTATTAACATCAACCTTTCTGGTGATTACAGTGTAAGTGAATTGAAGGGTTATGCCGAAGATTTAAAGGATGAAATAGAAACAATATATGAGGTATCAGCTGTAAACCTAACCGGTATAACAGAAAGGGAGGTTAAAATAATACTGGATCCCTTCCTGATGAGAAAACTGAAAGTTGGGTTTGGTGATGTTGAGGGTGCAATCACAGCTGAAAATATTTCACTTTCGGGAGGTGATTTATTGCTTGGTAATATCAAAAGAACCATAAGGGTAATAGGCGAATTTAATGACCCCAATGAAATTGAAGATATTATTGTAAAAAGAGAAAAAGGTGATATTGTATATATATCTGATATAGGTTATGTCGATTATGGCTTTAAGGACCGCGATAGTTATGCTTATTTGGATAAACAGCCGGTAGTATCTCTACAGGCAGTTAAAAAAAGCGGAGAAAATTTGCTATCTACAATATCCCAGTCTATGGATGTACTTGAGGCTGCCAAACTTAATGGTACCATCCCCGCTAACCTTAGTGTTGACATTACAAATGATCAGTCGGAGATGGTGAAAATGCAGTTGAGTAGTCTTGAGAATAGTATAATAATGGGAATGATATTCGTAATATTTATACTGTTTTTGTTTTTAGGAACACGAAACTCATTATTTGTTGGATTGGCCATACCAATGTCCATGTTCCTTTCATTTATGATTATGGGTTTAATGGATTATAGGGTAAATATGATTGTTCTTTTCTCACTCATACTTGCATTGGGAATGTTGGTTGATAATGCCATTGTTGTAACAGAAAACATTTACAGATTTGTTCATAAGGGATACCCTCTTTTGGAGGCTGCAAAGCAAGCAACAGGAGAAGTAGCAATGCCTATTATTTCATCCACTGCCACCACTCTAGCGGCTTTTTTCCCTCTTGTATTCTGGGATAGTATAATGGGTGAATTTATGTCGTATTTGCCTATAACTTTGATTATTGTTCTTGCTTCTTCTTTATTTGTTGCATTGGTGATTATTCCTGTTGTGTTTACAGTCTTTTACAAGAAGGAAGCCAATGTTACACTGCCTAAGCCCAAGAGATCAATTATTATTATTTCTGTCTTATTAGTGATCTCAATTATTTTTTATGCCACAGGAATAAATTGGGGTGGTACAATTTTAGTAATAGCTGCTCTAGTAGCATTTTTAAATTTATTATTCTTGTCGAGATTAGCTCTATGGTTTCAAAAAGTTGGTTTGGTATGGTTGGAAGAAACTTACACAAAATTTATACAATTTGCTCTAAGGGGTAGACATCCTTCTTATTTTTTAATTGGAACAGTCCTTCTTATGGTCTTTACCATCTTTTTCTATGCAGTTAGAAATCCAAAGGTTGAATTTTTTCCTTCTGGCGATCCGAAACTAATAAACATTGTTGCTGAAATGCCCATTGGAACAGATGTTAATGTAAGCGATTCGATGATTAGGGTAATTGAGGAAAAAGTATACGAGGTTTTAAAGCCAGATATGGATATAGTTAAATCTATTTTGACTGTCGCAGGAAAAGGTGCGGTTAGTGAGAATGATGGTTTTACTGCAAGGGGAGGAGCTCCAAATCGAGGGATTATTACAATAAACTTTATTGATTTTAAGGATAGAGGGAAAAAAAATACATCTAATGTATTTGAACGATTGGGAACTCAAATGGTAGGTAAATATCCAGGGATTATACTGTCTGTAGAAAAGCAGGAAGAGGGACCACCAACAGGAAAGCCCATAAACCTTGAAATAATGGGTAAAGATTTTGAAAAACTAATAATTCTTGCCGAGAATATTAAAACAGATTTAAACAAAGCTAATATACCAGGAATTGAACAGCTTAAGATAGATTTGGATATGGGTAAGCCAGAGCTACTTGTAAACATAGATAGGGAAAAGGTCAGAAGATATGGATTGTCAACTGGACAAGTGGGAGAAGCCATAAGGACCTCATTGTTTGGAAAGGAGATTTCAGATTTTAAAGATGGTGAAGATGATTATAAAATTGTTATGCGACTTGATGATAAATATAGATATAATATATCGGATATTATTAATCAAAGAATAACATTTAGAAGTCAATCTAGTGGTAATATAATACAAGTTCCCATATCTGCAGTAGCGGATATAAGCTATAGCTCAACGTATGGTGCAATAACCAGAAAAGATAGAAATAGATTAATTACAATTTGGTCCAATATTCTTGAAGGCTATAATGCAAATGAGATAAACCTTCAGCTGAAAAAAGTAATGGAAGGATATCCGATGCCTACTGGAACTAAATATGAATTTACAGGAGAGCAAGAGGAGCAGGCAGAGTCCATGGCATTTCTTACAAAGGCGCTAATAATAGCCTTAGCCTTAATTATGATTATATTGGTTTCACAATTTAATTCCTTCGTAAAACCTGCCATAATTATGTTTAGTGTTGTGATGAGTACCATTGGTGTTTTTGGAGGTCTTGCAACCTTTAAGATGGATTTTATAGTAATAATGACAGGGATTGGTATTGTCTCCCTTGCAGGCGTTGTTGTTAACAATGCAATTGTATTGATTGACTATATAGGCTTATTAAAAAAGATGAAGAAAAAAGAACTTTCCCTTGGAGAGGGAGATTATCTTCCGCATGATGTTGCAAGACAATGTATAATTGATGCTGGACGTACTCGTCTTCGACCTGTTTTATTGACAGCCATAACAACTATTTTAGGCCTCATGCCTCTTGCTGTTGGTTTCAATATTGATTTTCTTTCTTTCTTCAATACCTTTGATCCTGATATATACTTTGGTGGCGATAATTCTCTTTTTTGGGGCCCCATGAGCTGGACCGTGATATTTGGATTGAGTTTTGCTACATTTCTAACACTTGTTATTGTACCTTCGCTTTACCATGTGCTCTATGAAGCTAAAGTGGCAATGTCCAACCGGAGAAACAAATAGATTTAAATGATAGATTCATTTGATAAACTAAATCTTTCGAAACAATTATTATCAGCAATTGCTGAACTGGGATTTACTGTGCCAACCCCTGTGCAAAATGAATGTTTCTCAGTAATAATGTCTGGAAAGGATGTGATAGGAATAGCACAAACAGGAACGGGTAAAACACTTGCTTATGTTTTACCAATATTACAACAGCTTAAATATTCTGATCAAATTAATCCACGGGTGCTTATACTTGTGCCAACAAGAGAGTTGGTATTACAGGTTGTTAAAGATATTGAGGAAGTTGCAACTTATCAAAATGTTAGAATTATTGGCGTGTATGGAGGTACTAATATAAATACACAAAAACAGAAGGTTATTGAGGGATGTGATATTCTTGTTGCAACCCCAGGAAGACTTTATGATTTGGCAGTAAGTGGTGTTCTTCAGTTAAAATCGATTTATAAGCTTGTAATTGATGAGGTTGATGTAATGCTGGATTTGGGATTCAGACATCAACTAACAAATATTTTTGAGTTGCTGCCAGATAAAAGACAAAATCTAATGTTTTCAGCAACCATGACAGAGGATGTTGCTAGGCTCATAAATCAATACTTTCGTAATCCCGAAAAAATATCCATCGCAGTTAGCGGAACAAGGCTTGAAAATATATACCAAAAGAGTGTTTTAGTTCCCAACTTCTTTACAAAAGTGAATTTACTTTCGAGTTTATTGGAAGATAATGATGAATTCAGCAAAGTATTGGTATTTACATCCAGCAAGAAACATGCAGATAAACTATTTGAATTATTAGAAGAAAATTATGGTTCTGAAATGGTAATTCTTCACAGTAATAAATCTCAAAATTACCGAATTAGATCCTTGGAACAGTTTGATGTTGGAGAAAGAAGGATTATGATATCTACTGATGTTATGGCCAGAGGTATTGATATAGAAGATATTTCACACGTGATTAATTTTGATACTCCATCATATCCTGAGAACTATATGCATCGTATTGGAAGAACAGGAAGGGTAGACAAAAAAGGTACTTCACTATTATTTTTCTCGGAAAGTGAAACGGAGTATAAGCAAGAGATTGAATCTTTGATGAATTATATCATACCGCAATCACAATTTCCAGAGGGTGTGGAGATATCAAATGAATTATATGATGAAGAGCAACCCCCTAAAAAGGAAGGCCTAAGCTCTAGGCCTAAAACCATAAATGAGGGTAAAGCCTTCCATGAAAAAAAACTTAAAAACCAGAAAACAAACCAAGGTGGTTCTTGGAGACGAAAATCAAAAAAGCATAAGAATCCAAAAACACGAGGAGATAAGGTCGCAAATAAAAGAAAAAACAAAAGGTAGTTTGTAAATTACCAAAGCAGTTATCGGTCATTATCACTTAGCACTATTTAATTATTTTTGCATTGATGGCCATGTAATTTTTGGCAACGGCAATAAAATATAAGTGAATGAAAGTTAAAATAGTAAATGACTCAGGTCATCAGTTACCAAAATATGAGACGGCTGCATCTGCAGGTATGGATTTAAGAGCCAGTATCAAAAACGATATAACACTAAAAAGTCTTGAAAGGGCATTAATACCCACAGGATTATATATGGAACTCCCAGTTGGGTATGAGGCCCAAGTTAGGCCAAGAAGTGGCCTTGCTGCAAAGTTTGGCATTACTGTTTTAAACACCCCGGGTACCATAGATGCAGATTACAGGGGAGAGATAAAGGTGATATTAGTAAATTTATCGAGTGAAGAATTTACTATTTCAAATGGAGATAGAATTGCACAAATGATTATTTCTGCTCATATTCAAGCACAAATGGAAGAGGTGGAAATATTATCAGAAACCGAAAGAGGATCTGGTGGCTTCGGGCATACTGGAAAAAAATAATGGAATGTGCCACCAATATTTTATCAATACTTAATATAAATGAATCCTAGATACCTAATATTAATAATATTTTTTGCCTTTATAATTAATGCGCCAGCGGAAGCGCAAAAGAATAATAAAAGGAAACATAAAAAAGATCAACAGGCTCAGCTAACTGATAAGCAAAAGTATGAGCAATCAGATTTATTTGCTCAGGGTTTGATTCAGAAGCAATTAAAAAACTACAATGATGCTTTAAACTTATTTTCAAAAGCGCTATTAATTGATAGTGATGATGCTGCAAGTCATTTTGAGGTTTCAAAAATTATGCTTGCTTTGGGTAGAAATGACGAAGCTTTGGAAGCAGCAGCACTGGCAGTAAAGGATGATGAAAATAATATTTGGTACAAAGCTAACTTTGCAAAAGCAAGTCGGTTAAATGATAATTATGACGATTACGTAAGAACTTATGAGGAGCTAGTAGAGGCAGAGCCATATGATATCAACTTTGTTTATGAACTAGCATTTGCCTATCAATTTACCGGAGATTATAGAAATGCCATAATTGCCTACGATAAAATCGAAGAATTGATGGGCATAAGTGAAATAATAATAAGCAATAAAACAGACTTTTATGCAAAAATAGGCGAACCTGAAAATGGCATAAAAGAAATAGAAAAACTAATAAATACAAACCCATTTGAACCAAGGTATTACGCCCTGTTAGCTGAATATTGCTCAAAACATGGATATGAAGATGCTGCTGTGAATGCATATGAAAAAATAGTGGAAATAAACCCAAATGATCCATATGTTCACATATCACTTGCAGATTTTTATTCAAAAAAAGGGGATAAAGAAAAAGCATTTGAAGAGTTAAAAATAGGAATGTCAAATCCTGATCTTGATATAAATACAAAGATTAATCTCTTGGCAAGCTACTATAGTACAAAATTGGATGATAATCAGAAGCAACAGGCCCTCGAATTATCTGAAATAATAACTGATATTCATATTGATGACCCTCTTGCATCTTCATTTTATGCTTCAATGTTATATGAAAATGCGGACTACATATCTGCAGAGCCAATTTTTAGAGAAATAGTTAACGCGGATAATGGAAATTACATGGCCTGGGAGCAATTGTTATTTTGTGACTTATACCTTGAGGATTTTGAGAAACTAACATTAGATGCCGAAGATTGCATCGACTATTTTCCAAATTACCCACTACCATATTTCTTTGCCGGATTAGGTAATTTTCAAATTAGAGATTTTGTTAAAGCAAAGGCCTTTTTGGAATCTGGTAAAGACTTTGTGGTAAATAATAATGCTCTTTTGGAACAGTTTTACTCAACTCTTGGTGATACATATAATGAATTGGGTAATTATGTTGCTTCTTATTCGGCATATGATAAGGTGTTGAAAATTAATCCTGATAATTCCATTGTCCTTAACAATTATGCATATTACCTCTCATTGCGCTCATACGAGCTTGATAAAGCAAAAGAAATGTCGGCTAAATCAGTTAAATTGGATCCCTACAATAGTAGTAATATTGATACCTATGCATGGGTGTTATATAAAATGGAAGACTTCGATATGGCTCTAAAATGGATTAAAAAGGCATATAATAATGGCGGTGAAAATAGTGGTGCAATTTTGGAACACTATGGTGATATTCTTTTTAAATTAGGCAAAATCTCCGAGGCAAATGAATATTGGTTACGTGCAAAACAGACCACAGGATATTCCGATTATTTAGATAAGAAAATAAAAACAAAAGAGATCTATGAATAGTAATATAAATAGGGCATGGTTTTTAATTATTATATCCCTTGTAGCTTTTTCGTTTTCATCATGTAAATCCAAAAAAAAGGTTTTAAAGGCAGAATTAAAAGAACATGGATTCCAATATTTATACAATCGTATGACGGAAAACCATATGAATTTTGATTACCTGAGTGCAAAGTTCAATTTGGTTTATGAACAGGATAAAAACAAAACAAGTTTAAGGGGCCAATTAAGAATTAAAAAAGATAGTTTAATATGGATATCATTTACTCCTGCTCTTGGAATTGAAGCTGCTAGATTATTGCTAACAAATGATACCATCAAGTTCATGAACCGCCTAAATAAAACATATTTTTCAGGTAAATACGAACTGGTGGATAGCCTCTTAAATACAACCATTGATTATTCTCTTTTAGAATCAATGCTTATTGGAAATGATCTTACCCAGTATGACACTAAAAAATATAAGGCAACTATAGATAATGGACTTTACCGACTTACAATAAGAGAAAGAAGAAAGATAAAGAGGTACATGAAAAAAGGAGAAATTAGATCTAGAGTATTGGTTCAGCAGATTTGGTTAGATCCTTCGAATTATCGAATTGCCAGAATTGATATAAAAGAGAAGGGAGAAGATGATAATAATAAACTAAGGGTATTTTATGGCGATTATATGGATGTTGATGGTCAGTTGTTTCCTTCAGACATGCAGATTGAGATAGTTTCAAAAAAGTCAATTTTTATAGACATTAACTTTTCCAAAGTAACAATCAATAATCCTTTACGTTTCCCATTTAGGTTATCTTCAAAATACGAAAACCTATTTTAGATTAATAAATATGCCAAGGCAGATATACATATCATTACTACTAATTTTTCTACCAGTAATAATATTTGCACAAAAAGAGCAAGATAAACTTGAGCAAAAACGAGAGAAGCTTAAAAGTGAGATTGCATATACCAATAAACTTCTCAAGGAAACAAAATCTTCCAAAGAGTCAACATTAAATGAGTTAAAGTTATTGGATGTTAAACTCAACAAAAGATCAGACCTTATTGCTACAATAGATTCGGAAATCTATCAGCTAAATGATAATATTGAAAGAACACAAGTTCAATTGAGAAAACTAAATGAAAATTTGAATGAGCTTAAAATTAAATATACAGAAATAGCATGGCATGCCTATAAATATAAAACCTCCTACAATAAATTGATATTTATTTTTTCAGCAGATGATTTAAATCAGGCATTTCAGAGGATGAGGTATTTAGACCAACTTAGTACATACATACGTACCGAAGCAGAAATAATAAATAAAGCAGAAAATGAGAAAAATATTTTACTGGAAGAGTTAAAAGAAAAAAAATTAAAAAAAGGTCAGCTATTGTCAAATGAACAAGCTGAAATAATTGATTTAGAAAAGGAACAATCACTAAAAAGTAAATTAAAAAAGGATTTACAATCTAGGGAAAAACAATTAAAAAAATCCAAAAGAGAAAAGGAAAAACAAACAGCTGCATTGGACAGACAAATTCAAAAAATTATTTTAGCTGAAACATCTCCAAAAAAAGATAAATCCGGAAATAAAACATATGCTTTAACCCCCTCTGAAATTAAACTATCTTCCTCATTTGCATCAAATAGGGGAAAATTACCGTGGCCAACAGAAAGGGGGATTATTTCTGGTACCTATGGAGTACATCAACATCCTGTACTTAAAAAAGTAAAAATAAAAAATAATGGTATTGATATAACAACATCAAAAAATAGTGAAGCCAGAGCAGTATTTAATGGCAAAGTAGTTAGTATTACAAAAATATCAAATACCAATCTTGCAGTAATAATTAAACACGGTGAATACTTTACTGTATATTCCAATCTGGATAAAGTATTTGTTAAAAAAGGCGACAACATTATTACCAAAGAGCTAATAGGTCAAATTCATACTGATCTTAAAGGTAATACAGAGCTACATTTTGAAGTTTGGAAGGGGAGTGCATTACAAAACCCAACCTATTGGGTTGTTAAGAAATAAAGTTACCCAATTGGCCCTCCAAAAGAATTTATTTAACGGAAACTAACAGGCTTATTTTATTAATTTTGTTTTAACCTTGTTTTGGATATCGCATGGACTCAGAGAGAATAAATATTGATCATAAATACCACACCTTACTTGAATTAACACAAAGTGTTGAATCCATAATAAATAAAACTTACACAAACTCTTATTGGGTTAAAGCCGAGATTGCTAAACTAAATTTTTATCCTAAAAGTGGACATTGTTATCCTGATTTAGTGGAGAAACAAAATGGAAAAGTAGTTGCTCAAATGAGGGCAATTATATGGGCTGGTCCATTTAACGAGATGTCTTCAAAGTTCACCAAGGTAACCAATGAAAAAATAGGTGATGGAATGACAGTTTTGTTGAGGTGTATAGTAAAATTTAGCCCCATATATGGTCTTTCACTGCAGGTAAATGATATAGAACCATCGTTTACTCTTGGAGAGCTGGTAAAGGAAAAGCAGAACTCAATAGATAGGCTAAAAAAAGAAGGTAAATTCAATAAAAATAAGCAGCTAATACCAGCATTGCTCATTCAAAGATTGGCGATTATTTCTGTTGAAACAAGCAAAGGGTATCAGGATTTCATAAAGGTAATAGACAAAAACGATTGGGGGTACAAATTTTTTCATATGTTGTTTCCCGCATTACTTCAAGGAGATGGTGCTGTTAATTCGATAACATCTCAACTGATATCCATCAACAAGATAGTGCATCATTTTGATGCGGTTCTTATCATAAGAGGAGGTGGAGGTGATATAGGACTAAGTATATTTGATAACTATAAACTTGCGTCTTCGGTTGCAGATTTTCCAATACCTGTGATAACAGGAATTGGGCACTCAACAAATTTTACCGTTTCTGAACAAGTTTCGTTTGTAAATAAGATCACTCCCACAGAAGTAGGATATTACCTCATACAGAGATTTCATAACCTGTCGGTTAGAATTAAAGATATGGAGACTAAATTATTGGAAAAGATCACTGGTATTCTCAGTCATAATAGAGAAATATTAAAACATGTACACACAAATCTAAAAGTAACAACCGAAAGGTTAGTTTATCAAAATAATTTTGACCTAAAGGATATAAATTACAAACTAATAAATTCACTACAAAAATGTATAAATGAAAAGAATCATTTATTGGATAACAGATTTTCATTAATCAAAAACCAAACAAATAGATTTTTTGTTGAGAATAATCATAAGATAATATCACTATCTGAAAATATTAGGCTACTACATCCAGATAACATTTTAAAACGTGGTTATTCAATTACGCTTAATGAAGGAAAAGTTATAAAAGATGCGAGCCTTTTGAACGATGGTGATATTTTAGAAACTACTTTTGCCGAAGGAAAAACCATATCAATAGTTAATAAGTAAATCACATGGATAAAATAAAATATACAGATGCAATTATAGAACTTGAAGAGCTTGTGGCTGGAATTGAAAACAATGAAACAGATGTTGATGAGTTAACCAAGAAAGTAAAAAGAGCTAGTGAGCTTATCAAAATATGTAAGGAAAAGCTTCATTTCACCGAAGAAGAGGTGAATAAAATATTGAAAGATATTAACGCTTAATTTAAAGTATCTATTTGAGAATGCCTTTAAAATAATCTAAACATTCTGGGTTTGCCAAGGCATCTTTATTTCCAACGGGCTGACCATGAATTATCTTTTTTACAGCAATTTCAACCTTTTTACCATTTATTGTATAAGGAATATCAGGCACATTAATGATTATAGAAGGAACATGTCGAGGGCTGCAATTATTTTTAATTTTAAACCTGATATCTTTTTCAAGTTTTTCATCAAGCTTACTTCCATTTTTTAATTTGACAAATAAAACTACTTCTTCATCATCATCAATTTTGTGTCCAACAACAACCGAGTCATCTATTTCTGATATGTTTTCCACCACTCGGTATATCTCAGCTGTTCCAATTCTCACTCCTTGAGGATTTAATGTAGCATCAGACCTGCCGAGCATTTTTATGCCTCCATGTTCGGTGATTTCCATAAAGTCTCCGTGATGCCATATACCGGGATATTCCTCAAAATAAGCACTATGATATTTTTTATTGTCAGGATCATTCCAAAAATATACGGGCATGGACGGGAAGGCGGTTTTACATACAAGCTCTCCTTGTTCATTTATTACGCTATTACCGGCATGATCATAACAATCAACGTCCATTCCTAGACCCTTACACTGAATTTCTCCTATGTAAACAGGTAAAACGGGATTACCCAGAATAAAACACGAAATAATATCTGTTCCACCAGAAATAGATGAAAGCTGAACATCACTTTTCCACTTTTTATATACATATTCAAAGCTATCATTTGATAATGGCGAACCTGTAGAGGCTATTACCTTAAGATGTGGAAAATTATCTATTTCCGAAGGATTAACACCCGCATCTTCCAATGAAGCAATATATTTGGCACTCGTGCCAAAGAAGTCAATTTTTAATTCTTTAGCCATTTTTATAAGTGCATCTGGGCCTGGATAAAATGGATTTCCATCGTATAGCACAAGGGTAGATCCAATTGCCAAACTACTAACAATCCAATTCCACATCATCCATCCGCACGTTGTAAAGTAAAAAACAGTTTGATCGCTGGTAATGCCGCTATGAAGTACAAGTTCTTTTAAATGTTGAACAAGAGTCCCTCCTGCAGAGTGAACTATACTTTTTGGAAGCCCGGTAGTACCAGAGGAATACATGATATAAAGGGGATGATCAAATGGTAATTGCTCAAACACAAGAGGATCCTTACTTCCTTCTCCCAAGTCTTGCCATAATATGGGATTATTCATACCGGTTGTGTCTAAATTACCAGTATAGTCAACAAGGATAACATTTTCAACCGAGGAAAGGCTGGATAGGATACCTTTAAGTTTTTCCAGTGAATCAAAAGCCTTGCCTTTATAGAAATATCCGTCTGCAGCAATAATTAATTTTGGTTCTATTTGAGAGAACCTGTCCAAAACACCTTTTATTCCAAAGTCTGGTGAAGTAGATGTCCAAATTGCACCGATTGATGTGGCAGCAAGCATTGCAATAATAGTTTCGGGCATATTTGGCATAAATGCCGCTATTCTATCGCCAATTTTGACACCCATGTTCTTTAATCCTGCCGCAACCCTTCTTACTTCTTCATTCAATTGCTTATAAGTAATCTCTCTTTTTACTGTGTCTTCTCCACGAAATATCAATGCTATATGATCATCATTTCGTTTTAATAGATTTTCAGCAAAGTTTAATCTAGATCCTTTAAACCACAATGCACCAGGCATTTTTTTTGGATTGTCTACAACCGATTCATAATTTTTTGAATAAATAACATTACAATAATCCCAAATTTCAGCCCAGAATTCTTTCGTATTTTCAATACTCCATCCATGAACAGTTCGGTAATCATTTCCAGGTAAATCATATCTTAATGCGATATGATTTAGGAATTTTTGCATGTTTGAATTAATACTATAAGAAGCTCTTGGTTTCCAAAGCATAGTTAGTTTGATGTTTGTTAATAACCTTACAATATAATAGTTACAGGATACTATTATTCATATAATGCCAATTGGTTTATTATTAAAAATACTCTCAGAAATAATAAATTTAGCATCCGATCAATCTAGATATAACTAAACGTTGTATTTCTGAAGTTCCTTCTCCAATTTGTAATAATCTTTGGTCGCGATAGAATCTTTCCACATCATAGTCCTTCATTAGTCCATAACCACCGTGAATTTGTACTGACTCATCAGCAACCTCTTTGGCAATTTCTGAACAGTATAATTTTGACATAGCAGCTTCCTTTGAATATGGTTTACCATTATCTTTCAGCCAACATGCCTTGTACAAAAGGTTTCTACCCAACTCAATTTTTGTGGCCATATCTGCAAGTTTAAATGCATTTATTTGGAATTTACTAATTGGTTTTCCAAACTGTTTTCTTTCGTTTGCATAATTTAAAGCAAGCTCAAAAGCCCCTTGTGCGCAACCTAATCCCATTGCTGCAATGGATAACCTACCACCATCAAGTGTGTGAAGCATAATATGAGAACCTTCCCCAACTTTACCAAGTAGGTTTTCTTTGGGAACTCGCACATCATCAAAAAATAATTCAGCAGTATCTGATGCCCTCCACATCATCTTTCCATGCATAGGAATTCGCCTAAACCCTGGTGTATCTTTTTCAACAATTATAGTTGTGAAAATTTTCTTCCCATTTTCTTCTCCACTTACAACCTGAACAGTACATCCAACACTAATATCAACAGAGGCATTAGTTATGAATATTTTTGAACCATTTATAACCCACTCATCTCCATCCAAAACAGCAGTGGTTTTGCTTCCTCTGGAGTCTGATCCTGCTCCTGCTTCTGTGAGCCCAAAACTCCATAGTGCCTCACCAGTGCACAATTGGGGAATATATTTTAATTTCTGCTCTTCTGTTCCATATTCAATCAATGGACCTATTCCAAGTGAGTTGTGTGCCGCAAGAGTGGCAGCTTGAGAACCATCAATTCGCGCAAGTTCTTCAACGGATATTATATATGAAAGAGTATCCAAACCCTGACCACCATATTTTTCTGGTATATTCATACCAAAAAGACCAATTTCGCCCATTTTTTTTGTCAAATCATAGGAAAACATAGCTTTCTCATCCAGCTCTTTTGCAACAGGTTTTATTTCACGTTCAGCAAAATCACGAACTGTTTCTCGTATTAATTTTTGTTCCTCTGTGAGTTCAAAATCCATGGCCTATCTATTAGTTAATGATTAGGTTTAAGCTTTGCAAATTACGAAATTATTAGCTAAGAATTATAATGAAAAATAGCACTATTTAATTTCTTCTAATACTATTAATTGCACATTAGTATCAACCATTTCACCCTCATTAACAGATACTTTGTCAACAATAGCATTCTGAGATGCAATAATATTATTTTCCATTTTCATGGCCTCTACAACCAATAGTACTTTACCCCTTGATACTTTGTCGCCTTTTTTAACATTAACTTTGATAACTTTACCCGGCATAGGAGCAAATAAACTGCCTTCCTCATCGTCATTACTATGATTATAATCTGCGCCAAGAAAAAGAATATCATTCCGTTTAACTTTGAAAATTGATCCATTGATAGAAATATCATAAGCTCCATTCAGATCAGCAGAAATAAATGCTGTATAAAGTGTATTATTTAGTTTAAACTCCACCTTATTCTTGGAAATATGTGGATCATAAATTTTTAATGATTTATTGTTAAAAGCAAAAATTTTTTCCGTTGGGCGTAAGCTGAGTATCTCAAGAGATACCTCATTCTCATCACACTCAAAACTAACGTTCATGGTATTACGCCAGTAACCTATTGTATCCCATGTACTATCGTTATTTTTCACTTCACAATTATTAAGTGTATATAATGCCAATGATATAATTGGTATTTCATAACCCATCTTTTTCTTGGCAATAATTGCTTGATTCAAAATATCATTAATATGCTCATCGCAAAACTTTGTCGACAATTTATTTTTTCTAAATGTATCGTGTGCAAGAACATTTATTAGAAAAGGGATATTTGTTTTAATTCCATGAATAATAAATTTTTCGAGGGATTTAATACTGAGTTCTATGGCTTTATCTCTGGTCTTTCCCCATACAATAACCTTACTAATCATAGGGTCAAAAAAACTATGAACTATTGATGCTCTGTCAATGGATGAGTCAATTCGAATATTCTCTCCTTCGGGAAAAAGCAGTAGGTTTATTAATCCAGGATTAGGTAAAAAGTTGTTGGCAGGATCTTCTGCATATATTCTACTCTCAATTGCACTACCTAATTGTTTAATTTCCTCTTGTTTCAGTCTTAGTTTGTTTCCTGCGGCAACATAAATCTGCTCTTCAACAAGGTCAATGCCAGTAACAAGCTCAGTAACTGGATGCTCCACCTGTATTCTGGTATTCATTTCCAGAAAATAAAAATTCAAATCATTATCTACCAAAAACTCAATGGTTCCAACGCTGTTATAGCCAACCCTTTTTGCAATATCCACAGCAGACTTACCCATTTTATTTCTTACTGCTTCTGTCAATGTTGGAGAAGGTGATTCCTCAATTATTTTCTGATACCTTCTTTGTATCGTACATTCACGTTCAAAAATATGTATAACATTACCATAATTATCACCTATAACTTGAAATTCTATGTGCCTTGGCTCCTCAATATATTTTTCAATGTATATGGTTCCATCACCAAAATAGTTTAATGCTTCCCTGGAAGTTGTTTCAAGAATTTCCCTTAACTTTTTTGGATCAGTAACTATTCTCATTCCTTTTCCGCCTCCACCTGCTGCTGCCTTTACAAGAATTGGGTACTTAATCTTATTTGCATTTTTTATAAGATACTCGGTGTCGCCTGTAATACCTTCGGTCATTGGCACGCCAGTCTTTTTAACAAAACTCCTTGCTTCAATTTTATTACCCATTAGTGTTATGGCTTCTATGGTGGGTCCAATAAAAGTAATGCCAGCTTTATTGCATGCGTCTACTAGGGTTGGGCTTTCAGATAGAAAACCATATCCAGGATGTATTGCATCACATCCAGATTTTAAGGCAACTGAAATAATTTTCTCTACATTAAGGTATGTTTCATTAAGTTCCTGGTCTCCAATGCAAAATGCTTCATCTGCATACCTAACATGATAGGAATCTACATCTACCTCAGAATATATTGCAACGGAAGAAATTCCTAGCTTTTTTACCGTCTTCATAATTCTGACAGCTATTTCACCCCTGTTTGCGATTAATATTTTGTTGAAGCTCTTTATGCTCATAATATATGGTAGTACTTAGGTTAAACTTTAGGTTATTTTATGTTAAATTATTATGAATCTTTATTCCATTTGGGCCTTCTTTTTTCCAAAAATGCACTCATTCCTTCCTGTCCTTCATCGCCTTGTCTCAGTTTTGCTATGCATTTTGAAGTATATTTTATTTCTTCATCGATATCAAGTTTTTGATTTGTAACTTTAGCAATAAGTTCTTTAGTATCTCTAACTGCCTCTGGAGCGCTGGATTCAAATTCTTTTTTGTAAACTTCAACAGCTTCACTTAAATGGGTATCTTTATGACAACTCGTTACCAAACCAATTGATTTTGCTTCAATACTTCCAAACTTTCTTCCTGATAACATTAGGTGTTTGGCATTAAATTCACCGATTCTCTTTATTACGAATGGAGCAATTGTTGCTGGAGCAATACCTAGTTTTACCTCACTGAATGCAAATGTTGTTTCATCTTCGGCGAGCACAATATCACAGGCGGATATTAGTCCGTTTGCTCCACCGTAAACACTTCCGTGAACCACTGCTAAAGTTGGTAAATGACACTCGTATATAGCTTTAATTAGAGTTGCAATTTTTAGAGCATCTTCATAATTTTTATCATACCCAAAGGTTGCTATATTTTTCATGTAGTTTAGATCAGCGCCCGCACAAAATGATTTACCCTCGCCCTGAATAATAACCAGCTTTATTTTTTTTTCATTATTTATTTGTAAAAAAAATGCAGTTAACTCTTCCATCATTTTTGTGTTCATTGCATTATGAACATTTGGTCTATTGAGTTTAACTGTTGTTACAGCACCATATTCGATTATTAGCGTTTCTTCTTTTGCAGCCATTACATATTTTTCCTTTCCAATTTCAATAATTACATTCTGAATACGCCAAACTTTTGCTCTGGAAATTTATGATTCAAAGATGATGATATGCCCAATGCAAGAATTTTCCTGGTGTCCACAGGGTCTATAATTCCATCATCCCATAGTCTAGATGTGCTATAATATGCAGATCCTTCTCGTTCATATTTTTCTAAAATTGGTTTTTTCAAAGCATTAATTTCACTCTGTGTCATTTTCTTACCCTTGGCACGTAGTTGATCCTCCTTAACAGTAGCAAGAACATTTGCTGCTTGTTCTCCTCCCATAACGGAAATTTTTGCATTTGGCCACATCATTAATAGCCTAGGATTAAAAGCGCGACCTGCCATCCCATAGTTTCCTGCTCCAAATGAACCGCCAAAAACCACCGTAAATTTTGGAACATTTGCATTTGATACTGCATGTACCATTTTAGCTCCATCTTTTGCTATTCCACCTCTTTCAAAATCCTTACCAACCATGAAGCCAGTTATATTTTGAAGAAATACCAATGGAATCTTTCTTGAGGTACATAACTCAATGAAATGAGTAACTTTAAGTGCCGATTCTGAAAATAAAACACCATAATTGGCAACAATACCCACTGGATATCCCATTATGTATGCAAATCCAGTCACAACAGTTGTTGCATACTTAGCCTTAAATTCCTGGAATTTACTTCCATCTACGATCCTCATAATCACCTCTCGTGGATCAACGAGTTTTCTTAAATCTATAGGAGCAATACCATAAAGCTCCTTGGGATCGTATAGTGGCTCCTCAATGGGAACTGTATTTAGCTTTTGTTTTTCTCTGCATTCTGGATTTTCTAATATATTTCTGCAAATCTGAATTGCATGAGTATCATTTTCAGCAAAGTGGTCTGCAACTCCTGAAACAGAAGTGTGAACTTCAGCACCACCAAGTTCCTCTGCAGTTACTTCTTCACCTGTAGCTGCTTTAACCAATGGGGGTCCTCCAAGAAATATGGTTCCCTGATTCTTCACAATTATTGTTTCATCACTCATTGCCGGCACATAAGCACCACCAGCTGTGCAAGATCCCATTACTATGGCAATTTGCGGTATTCCCATTGCCGATAATCTGGCTTGGTTATAAAAGAAACGACCAAAGTGATCTCTGTCAGGAAAAACCGTATCCTGCTCAGGAAGAAAAGCACCTCCAGAGTCAACCATATAAACACATGTAAGATGGTTTTCCATGGCAATCTCCTGTGCTCGTAGGTGTTTTTTGACAGTAAACTGCATATATGTACCACCTTTTACAGTTGCATCATTAGCTATTATAACAGTTTCCCGACCATGAATAACCCCAATACCAGTAACAATTCCTGCCGATGGGAAACTATTGTCATATTGATCATATGCCGCAAGAGGTGATAATTCAAGAAACGGAGTGTTTGGATCAATTAAAAGATCGATTCTTTCTCTGGCAAGTAATTTATTTCTATCCTTATGTGTTGAAACTGACTGGGCTGAACCTCCCATCGTATTTGCTTTTAGAATACTACGGTATTCGGCAAGTAAATTTTTAAACTCTTTGGAATTGTTTTTAAACTCTTTGGAATTTGTATCTATGCGCGATTTTAATGTAAACAAAGTAGTCGTTTTTGGTTATCAACGAAATAATTAAGTAAGTGTAAACTGTTGATTGCAAGTTTAAGTAAAAATGAGGAGATAAAAAAGTTAAATAAGATTAATCATGGGTAAATATTTTACATCATTTGATGCTATTTTTTTTCACAGAGTAGGCTTTAATAAAAATCATGGCTGGGCTAATATTGATGTTGTTAAATTTTAATAATAGCTGATGAGTTATTTGTCCTTTTTATTATATTTGACCACCTAAGTAAATGCCTTTTAAGTAAAAATTTCACAATCATACTAATTCTATAAAAGATATGAATTACCCCAAAAAAGTAACAATAGGAGATATTACAGTTAGAGACGGATTTCAGCACGAGGAAATATTTGTACCAACAGAAGCTAAGGTTTGGGTTCTGGAAGAGATGATTCTTGCAGGGTTAAAGCATCTTGAGGTTACAAATTTTGGTAACCCTAAAGGCATGCCTCAATTTAAAGATGCTGATGATTTATTTAAAAAAATCAGAGCCAGTAAAAAAGTTTCACATCTCTTGGATGATGTTAGCTTAACTGCTGTTACAATACGTGAGCGAGCAATTCAACGAGCAATTGAAGCCAAAAAAGAGGGTTGGGGACCCGACAGAATATTACTTATGGTCTCCACCAGCGAGTCTCATCAGAGAAAAAACTCCGGATTATCACTCGATGAATATTGGGCAATGGCCGAAGAGTGGATACCAAAGGCACATGATGCTGGAATGACTGTAAATGGAACAGTTAGTACCATTTGGGGTTGCCCCATAGAAGGCCCAACAGATATGTCCAAAGCAGTTGAATTCACTAAAAGATGGTTTAGTATAGGTGCAAATGACGTTGAACACGCTGATCATGATGGAAGTGCTTCACCAGATAGAGTATTTAAATATTTTTCCATGTTGTTGGATGGCGTTGATAATCCAAATAAACAAATAGTTCATTTTCATACTACGCGTGGATGGGGTCTGGCCAATGTGCTTGCAGCTCTTCAGGCAGGTATGACAAATTATGAGGCGACTCTTGGAGGTATAGGTGGACAACCTGCTAATTTTATTAGTGGTATCCCAGTTTCTGGAACTGGAGAATATTATTATAAAAATTCTGAAGGAGTTGGTCTGGTTTCCATTGAGGATATGCTTGTAATGATGGATGAGATGGAAATAGAAACTAATATAGACATTGATAAGGTTCTTGAAACTGGGCGAATGGTTGAGAGAATACTAGGAAAAAGATTGAGGTCAGAGACAATTAATCAGGGAAGAATACCAAAAGACTTATCAGGTAGGAAATAGTATTTGCCAATGGGTTTAGCATTATTTTTGGTACTACCTAACACTTTTTAAAATCCAAAATTAAACACATTCTAAGATTAAATAATAATTTTTGAATATTCATCTTCAGATTATATTTAATTTCTATCAATTTTATGTTTTTTCAAAAGGCGCTTATTGACCGCGCTTTGGGGATTTTAATTGAATTTAAGGGTCATTTGAAGCAATGCAAATTATAGCAACTGATTGGCATTAAGTTTTTAATGAGATTTTTTTTTCATACTTCAATATACATTTGTACATTTGCACCTCAATTTTTTAAATGTACTATAATGGCAGCAATTGGAAATATTAGAAAGCACTCTACACTTCTTGTTATCGTAATTGGTGTTGCGCTTGCAGCATTTGTTCTCGGAGATTTTGCAAAAGGAGGAGGGGGTTCGCGCAACGTAAATGTTGGCGAAGTTGATGGCGAAGAAGTTACAATAATGGAATTCAATTCTGAAGCTGAAAAAAATATCGATGCAACAATGCAACAACAGCAAAAGGATCGACTTTCATCAGATGAGATTTTTTCAGTTAAAGATCAGACTTGGAATGATATAGTTCATCGTATCATAATGGATAACGAGTATGAGTCAGTTGGTATATCAGTTACCCCTGATGAACTGTTTGACCTTGTACAAGGCCCTACTCCACATCCATTAATTTTACAGTATTTCAAGGATCCAAACACAAACCAGTATGATAGAAATCTTGTTGTTCAGTATTTGCAGAATATGGAAACCCTTCCTGAATCGGCTAAGCAACAATGGGTTAGGTTTGAAAAATATATCAAAGATGATAGGCTAAGATCCAAATTCAATACTCTGATTTCCAAAGGATATTATGTTCCTTCTGCATTAGCAACTATGAATTATGCTGAGCAGAATGATAAAGCAAACATAGAATATGTTGCGGCAAAATATATTGACATCAATGATAGTTTATTTAATCCAACCGAAAGAGATTATCAGAAGTATTATGATGAAAACAAGGAAAATTATAAACAAAAAGCTTCACGTGGAATTGAATATGTAATCTTTAATATTGTACCTTCAGCAGAAGATGTGCAGCTTGCAGAAAATGAGATGCAGCAAATAACAATTGAACTTAAAGAAACTCCTGATCCATTGCGTTTTGTAAAAGTTAACTCCGACAAACCAATAGATACTAGTTGGTTTGCAGAAGGTCAACTACCTGTTCAAATTGATTCCATAATGTTTAATAGTAAGGTGGGTACTGTATCACAACCTTACAAACTCAATAACGTATTTAATGTTGCTAGATTAATGGAAATCGGAAATCGCCCAGATTCCATGAGATCATCACACATACTTATCGCATATACTGGTGCATTCAATGCACGTTTAGAGGTTGAGCGTACACGAGCTCAAGCAGAAGCGTTTGCCGATAGCTTGTTTAATGTTTTAAAGCGTCAACCGAATAAAATGAAAGCTTTTGCCAAGAAATATTCCAATGACCCATCTGTTGAATCAAATGATGGTGATCTCGGGTGGTTCCAAGATGGAGCAATGGTATATTCTTTTAACGAAGCTGTATATAATACTAAAGTAGGTAACTTCACTCTTACAGAAACACCCTTTGGCTATCACATTATTGAAGTTATTGGGAAAGGTGATTTGGTTAAAAAGGTAAAAGTTGCTCAAGTTGAGAGAGAAGTTTATGCTAGTGATAAGACCTATCAGAAAACATTTGCGAAGGCTAGCAAAATTGCAACCGAATGCAAAACAGAAGATGAGTTCAACAATATGTTAACTGAAAAGAGGTTGAATAAACGTGAGCAGCCTGTGCTTCGTGAAATGAGCAATTTTATTGCAGGTTTAAACAACCCACGTCAGATAGTTAGATGGGCATTTAATGAAGAAACAGAATTAGGTCAGGTTTCAAGTGTATTTGATCTTGATGATAAGTTTGTTGTTGCAGTTCTAGTGTCCTCAGAACCTGATGGCTATCCGTCACTTGAAAGTGTAATGGAACGCATTGAACCCAGAGTTTACAATGAATTTAAGGGAGAATATCTTTTGAATAAAATGAATGACTTGGATGGTAATATGGCAAAAATAAAAGCTGATATGTCAGTTACTGATAAAGAGGTTAACCCATTGTTTTATGGTTCAAGGAATTTGCCAGGTTTTACAATTGAAAACGAAGTAATAGGGTCGGTTTTTGGAATGAAAAAGGGTGATGTAAGCCAACCAATCATAGGAACATCTGCAGTATTTATAGTTAAAGTTAATGATATGACAAAAGTAGCTGGCATAAGTGACTATGCTCCTACAATAACAGCAATGACAGATGATTTTTCACAGCGTGTTGATCAAGATAGGCCATTTCAGGCTTTAAAAGAGTCATTGGAAATAGTTGACAATAGGATTGACTTTTATTAATAACAGCAGTCTCTAAGTTATATAAAAGCTACTTGAACTTCAAGTAGCTTTTTTTATTTTTATGGAAATTGTTTTCGCTAATACATTTGCTAACTTTGCTAAGATGGTGATTAGATTCAGTTTTGTAATCTTTCTTTATTCTTTTTTAACCACACTATCATCCTGCCAAAAAGAGACCACTGATAATTGGTCATTTTGCGCAGAGTGCGATATTAGTGAGTGGGTAGGTGAGTATGCTGGTCAAGGAGATTATTACTCGGGTACTCTCGATGAAACTGAGTATAATGTACCTGTTTCAATTTCAATAGAAAATCCCTCAGGTCAGGTTTTGAAAATAATTGTTGATGCTGAAAATAAGATATCAACTACTTTTACGTCAACAAAAAACAACAATACATACTATTGCAGGGTAAATGGTAGCAATAAATCACTAGATATTAACCTTTCAAAAGATAATTTAAATTACAAGCTCTCGGGAACCATTAAACTTTATCACTATGACAATGATATTATGGTAATTGATCAAAGTATATCATTTGATTTATTTAAATGATATAATCAGTCTACTTACGGTTTTAATGCATATGCTAATGCACCTATTGCAACAGCCTCCGAAGTGCCGAGTTTGCTTATTCCGATTCCTATTTTTTTTACGGGTGAATATGTTGTTGTTCTATGGGATCCTGGGATAGCCAATTCGATATCTTCATTTTTCATAAAATTATTATAGCCTTCAGGATCTTCAAGGTTATATGCATAAACTTCAAGTCTTGGAAATTTTTGACCATCTATGCGGGTGAATTTTCCATTCATGGCTTCAATTACCTTTGGCATAAACATGTTATAAGCACCTGATAAACCTCCTCCAATTACTATTAGTCCGTCCACTAAAGTAACTGCATTTGCAAGTGAGTGTCCAAGTACTGTTCCAAATAATTCCCAAGCTTCAATTGCAGTATTTTTGTTGCCCTTTTCTGTTCCATTTGCTATTTTATAAATATCGTCTGGCTCCGGGCATTCATCAATTGATATACCTGACTTATTGGAGTATAATGTTTTAACACCTCTTATACTTAAAGTTTCTTCAATACTCATCGAGCTATCCATGAAATTATTAGATCTATTTATTTCAGCACCAGCAGAATTATCTCCAATAAGTAGATTTCCATCTATTACAATTCCACCCCCTGTTCCCGTTCCCAGGGTAATTCCAAGTAGATTTTTGTAATAACGTGAATTGCCTTTTTCTGCAAGCTCCTTGTTTATTGCCGGAATCATACCGCTTATAGCTTCTCCCAGCGTAAATAAGTCGCCATCATTATTTATGAATACAGGAATACGAAATTTTTCTTCTAAAATATCTTTCAAAGGAATTCCACCCTTGAAGAATGGCAAGTTTTCCAAATCTCCAATGATACCTTTTGCATAATCTGCGGGCCCAGGAAAACAGAAGCTAATTGCTCTTGCAATATTTCCTGTGGATTTATTTAGGTCACCAAATCCAGTTATTAGCTTTTCTAGGAACTCTTCAATTGATTCTGATGGAGCTGGAATTACTTTACTTGATATAACATCATAATGAGTATCAATGGCATTGAAAACTAAATTTGTTCCACCTGCATCTAAAGTTAATATTATGTCATTTTTCATTTGGAATTATGTATTTAGATAAGACTGGGATCCACTTACTTTATAAAGTATAATTTGGTTTAACTAATATCAATGAGCTTCAAGCCAAGTTTTACCCTTATTCATATCCACAATAAGGGGGATGTCAAGTTTAATGGCATTCTTCATTTTGTCTTCAACAATTTTCTTGACTACTACTTCTTCTTCTTTGAACATGTCAAATACAAGTTCATCATGCACCTGAAGTATCATCTTGGTTTTAAGTTTTTTATTGTTAAGCTCCCTCATAATATCAATCATGGCTACTTTTATCATATCTGCTGATGATCCTTGTATAGGAGCGTTAATGGCATTTCTTTCAGCAAACCCTCTAACTACAGCATTAGCTGAATTAATGTCCTTAAGGTAGCGTCTTCTGCCCAAAATTGTTTCTACATAGCCATGTTCTTTGGCAAAATCGATTGACTCATTCATGTATTTCTTAACACCGGAGTATTTATCAAAGTAGCTATTAATAATATCTGCCGCCTCGCGTCGGGGTATTCCTAATCTCTCACTCAGTCCAAAGGCAGAAACACCATAAACAATTCCAAAATTCACAGTTTTGGCATTTCTTCTCATATCTTTGGTAACCTCTTTATAATCAACACCATAAACTCTTGCCGCAGTTGCCGTATGAATATCAAGTCCATTTTTGAAGGCCTCTAGCATGCCTGAATCCTTGCTTATATGAGCGATAATTCTCAGCTCTACTTGGCTATAATCAGCCGCAAGTAAAATAAAATCATTATTTCTAGGGATAAACGCTTTTCTTATTTCTCGTCCTTTTTCCGTTCTTATTGGTATATTTTGAAGATTAGGATTATTTGAGCTAAGTCTGCCAGTTGCTGCTACGGCTTGGTTATAGGATGTATGGATTCTTCCATCTCTTTTATTTACAAGTTCAGGAAGCGCGTCAACATAAGTTGATTTAAGTTTTGTTAGAGACCTATACTCCAGAATCATTTCAATTATTGGATGCTTATGAATCAGTTTAACTAGGATATCTTCTCCGGTTTTATATTGCCCTGTTTTAGTTTTTTTTGGCTTATCACTAATCACTAGTTTTTCAAATAGTATCTCACCTAGCTGCTTAGGTGATGCTATGTTAAATTTAATATCGGCCTGTTTATAAATATTACCTTCAATTTTATCGATATCAATTTCAAGTTGTTTACTAAACTCGCTCAGTGCGGGGGTATCAAGCTTTATACCCTCTGCCTCCATTGAAGCTAATACAGGTACAAGTGGCATCTCAACTTCTTGAAATAACTTCCATGTACCTGATTTTTTTAACTCAGGTTCAAAATAATGTTTTAACTGCAGCGTAATATCAGCATCTTCTGCAGCATATTCCTTTACTTTTTCTACACTAACATTTCTCATACTTAGCTGATTTCTACCTTTTTTACCAATCAAAGTTTCAATTGATACAGGTTTATAATTGAGATATGTTTCCGCAAGAAGATCCATATTATGTCTCATATCAGGTTGTAGCAAGTAATGGGCAATCATGGTGTCAAAAAATGGACCGGCTACCTCAACTTCATACCATAAAAGCACGTTAATGTCAAACTTTATATTCTGCCCTATTTTCAGGATATTGGATTCAAATAGAGGCTTAAAAATCCTAACTATCTCTATGGCATCGTTATAGTTTTCGGGTACTGGAATATACCATGCTTCAGATGCTTTAACTGAAAATGAAATGCCAACAAGTTCAGAATCGTTTGCATCTAAACCAGTTGTTTCTGTATCAAAACATATTTCTTTGCTTTTGAGTAACTTGTCAGCAAGTGATTTCATATCTTTCTTGTCGGTTACAAGTTCATAATTATGAGGTGTTGAATCAATTCCATCTAATTGTGGATTTGCTGCCTCGTCGCCTTCAAATAGATGTGATTGAGTATGCGATTCACTAGTATTAACGGCTGATTCTTCAAAAAATCTTTTTGCAAATGTCCTGAACTCAAGCTCCTCAAATAACTTTTTGAGCATTTCCATATCAGGATCCTTCTTTTTTAACTCATCCTTTTCAAAGTCAATGGGTGCGTTTAATTCAATTGTTGCTAGTTGCTTGGAAAGAATTGCTTGCTCAGAAAATGCTTCCAGATTCTCCTTTTGTTTTCCTTTTAGCTTATCAGTATTCTTTAGCAAATTTTCTATGCTATCATATTCTCCAATTAGCTTTATGGCAGTTTTTTCACCAATACCTGGAACACCGGGTATATTATCAGAAGCATCACCCCATAGCCCTAATATATCTATCAATTGCTCTGGCTTGACTATACCAAACCTCTCGCATACTTCGTACTCACCCCACACCTCTGCCTTGTTGCCCATTCTAGCTGGCTTATACATAAAAATATTTTCTGAAACTAGCTGTCCAAAATCTTTATCAGGAGTCATCATATAGGTACAAAACCCATCTTTTTCAGCCTTTTTAGATAGTGTTCCAATAACATCGTCTGCTTCATAACCATCTAACATCAAAATGGGTATTTTTAACCCATTTAGTAATTCAAATATATATGGTATCGAAGCACTTAAATCCTCAGGCATTTTTTCTCGGTTGGCTTTGTATTCCTTAAATGTTTCATGCCTAAATGTTGGTTTTTTAGTATCAAATGCCACTCCAATATAATCTGGATTTTGATTCTTCAACACTTCAAATAAAGTATTCGCAAAGCCCAGGATTGCTGATGTGTTCTGTCCCTTGCTATTTATCTGTGGATTTCTACTCATTGCAAAATAGGCACGATAAACTAGAGCCATTCCATCAAGTAAGAAAAGTTTATTTTTTGATTCCATATGGTAGTTTTGATTTCACAAAGGTAATGGAAATAGAATGTTTTTACATTAATGATTTACGAAAGTTCATAACCGAAAAATATGCCGAATTTAAACACTAAAAGTGATTAATGGTTTAAGATACACGATAATAGACCTTTAATAATTTGTCAACCATAATATGTTTGAAACTACTGAGATGCAATAAGTGGAGGTGGATAATAAATATTTAAATTTATACCACTCTATAACTAAACCTCTGAAAATATGGCAAAAGTTGTTAAAAAACCATTATCTGAGAGCTCAAAAAAGATATTTGTACTAGATACATCGGTTATACTATATAATCATAAT
This sequence comes from Lentimicrobiaceae bacterium, assembly GCA_002708315.1. GTDB lineage: Bacteria > Bacteroidota > Bacteroidia > Bacteroidales > F082. The sequence goes on along the minus strand of PANC01000023.1, from coordinate 4,739 downwards.
GCCATAAATGAATTTGATGATAATGATGTTGCCATTCCAATAACAGTGCTAGAAGAACTTGATAATTTTAAGAAGGGAAATACCATTAAAAATTTTGAAGCGCGTGAATTTATCAGGTTTCTTGATAGTATATCGGGAAAATCAACAATGAAAATTTGGCGAAAACTAAATGGGCCAGAAAAGGGGAAATTCAAGGTTATAATGAACGAGAATAGTAAATTGGACGCCAGGAAAATTTTCGATGATAACAAACCTGATCATAGAATACTAAATGCAGCCATAAAACTAAAAGAAGAGCATCCGGAAAGGAAGGTTATTTTGGTTAGTAAGGATATAAACCTAAGACTTAAGGCCAAATCATTAAACCTTACAGCGGAAGATTTCGAAACAGGTAAGGTTAAGAATATAGAATCATTATATACGGGTAAAACTACTCTGGATAATGTTGATAGTGCCATAATAGATGGTCTATATAGCAATGGTTTTTGTAACACTAGCGATCTCGGTTTGGATGAAGGGATTGCAAACCATTACTATATACTTAAAAGCTCTTCTTCATCTGCATTGGCATATTTCAACCCTATTACCAAACGCATTGAAAGAGTTGAAAAGCACAGTGTTTCAAGGATTATACCTCGCAATGCTGAACAGGTCTTCGCACTTCATGCTATTTTGAATCCAGAGGTAAAGCTTGTTACTCTTCAGGGTGTGGCAGGAACAGGTAAAACATTATTAGCCCTTGCGGGTTCATGGGAACAGCGAAGAAATTTTAAACAAATATATTTGGCACGACCTATTGTACCTCTTAGCAATAAGGATATTGGATATCTGCCTGGCGATATACATGAAAAAATTAACCCATATATGGAACCACTTTGGGATAATTTGAAGTTTATTCAAAATCAGTTTGGTGAAATGGACAATGAGTTCAAGCGTATTAGTGATGCCGTAGAAAATGAGAAGCTTATGATTACACCTTTGGCATACATTCGAGGTAGAAGCATATCTAATATCTGTTTTATTGTTGATGAGGCACAAAATCTTACACCCCATGAAGTAAAAACTATTATAACCAGAGCTGGAGAAAATACAAAAATAATATTCACCGGAGATATTTATCAAATTGATACACCATACCTAGATTCGCAATCAAATGGTTTATCAGTTCTTATTGATAAAATAAAACATAATGAAATATATGCTCATGTGAGGCTCGAAAAGGGAGAAAGGTCAGAGTTAGCTAATTTGGCAAATGATTTATTATAGGCAGGTTTACTCTTATAATTTCAACTTTAATACCTAATACAATAGGTACTTCTTTTTATTTGTTTTCCACCCGGCTTTTGATTTATAATCCACAAAGAATATTTTGAGATCAGACTGAGATGCATATTCCACAAAGTAAATTTTCTTGTTAGACTGTGATTGATATTTAACAAAAAACCATAATCCCTCATTCCCTTTTGCTTGTGACTCATATTCAACTTTAAACACTTTTAAATCGCATTGTGATTCGTATTCAACAACAAATACATTAATATCTGATTGAGACTCATATTCAACGGTAAATATATTTTGTGAATAGCTATTTATGGAAAACAATATTAATAATGAAAGTAGTAATTTCATGGCATTATGATTAAAAAATTAAAAATATTCACCAACGGCACTTCCCCAAAAATAATTATAAAGGTTAATCAAAACAAGTTATGAAACTAAAAAAATTAACTTGATGTATTCAATGTGGGCTTTCCAAAAAATTTAATAATTAAATACAGAGCCGCAAAACCTAATGGAAAAAGAATCCATGATGAAACCCCAAATGATGCAGGTATTGTGCCTATTACAATTGCTACAATGCCTGTGGTTAAAGCATATGGTAATTGAGTTCGTACATGTTCAATGTGAGGGCATGAACTAGCCAAAGAGCTTAAAATTGTCGTATCAGATATTGGAGAACAGTGGTCACCTAATACGGATCCTGTTAAGACTGCTGCTGTAATATTATAAAATATTGATAATGTTGTTTCATAATCTAATCCGGATGTTTCTGCAAGCATCCATCCTGATGGAAGTATCAATGGATATAATATTGCCATTGTACCCCATGAACTACCAGTTGAAAAAGAAACAAGTGCGGAAATTATAAATGTGATTACAGGTAAAAGATATGGCGACACAGATGCATCTAGTAATAGTCCAGATATAAAATCTGCTGTATGCAGATGCTTTGTAATTAATGCAACAGACCATGCCAGGGTTAAAATCATTATGGCAGGTAGCATTGTCTTAAAGCCCTTTATAATACTTTCAATAGCCTCAGTTAAACTAAGTAATTTCTGACTCAATGTAAGTATTAAAGCAATGAATAAACTACCCAATGAGGACCATAACAAAGCAATAAGAGAATCAGAATTTCCTATTGTTTCTGAGAGCTTTTCAAAGAATCCCAATGAATTATTATCCCAAATTTCCTTATTCCATCCACTGTATAGTAATCCGATTAGAGTGCCAATAATTATTACGAGTATGGGAATAATGGCATTAAAGCTCCGAGGTTTAACTCCTTTTTTTGCAGTAATCTCCTCCATAAGATCAGATGAAATTTTTGCATCGAAAACTAAACTATTTTTAGGATTAAGATCAGACATTCTTTTTTCCGCATGATACATTGGCCCAAAATCAACCTTTTTCCAGATCAGAGTAAAGACAAAAGCTAGAGTAAAGAACGGATAATATGAATATGCCAGTGAATGAAAGAAGACACCATAAGCTGATTCATTTATATTAAGCGTATTTATTCCATCTTGGATATAACTTAACTCAGCTCCAATCCATGTGGTTACAAAGGCAACTGAGGCAACAGGAGCTGCCGTTGAATCAATAATATATGCTAGTTTCTCTCGGGATATTTTTAATCTGTCGGCAAGAGGACGCATCGTATTGCCAACCACAAGAGTATTTGCGTAGTCATCGAAAAAAATAACAATACCCATTGCCCAGGTAACGATACCTCCAGACCTAGGACTTTTTGCAAATTTAGATAGGTGATTAACAACACCAATCATTCCTCCATTTTTTGATATTAGGCTAACGGTTGCGGCAATAATCATTGAAAATAAAATTATGGATAAATGACCACTATCGTTAAGGGACTCTATTATATATGTATCTAAAATCGCAAGGAACCCTTTAAAAACTGCTAAAAAAATTGATGACCCTTTATAATAATAAATAATCCCAGTTCCTATCCATATCCCTGCGAACAAGGCAGAATAAACTTCTCTAATTATCAGGGCTATCATAATTGCTAACAATGGAGGTAGAATGGATAGCCATAGCGGTATTGGATTGACAGGAACGCTATCTCTAAAATTACCAGTACTAACTTTAATTGTTTCTTTCGATGGGAAATTGTATTCTATAATAACACTTCCATCTATTACTTGACCAACGTAAGCCGAATCATTAATTAATACTTTTATATCATTTTGATTAAGCTTCTTACCAAGGCTTAAATCTGTTATTTTTAATTGTAATTCTTGGTTAACTCCCTTTACAACAATATTAGGTAGTACGAGCTTAGTATTTAATTTATTGAGCGATACTGCTTCGTTTCCATAGCTCACCAAGCCCGATAAAAGAAAGATGGCAATGATTAAGCTCTTTATTTGCATTTAACTTATTTGAGGATGTGAAAGTAAGAAAAATGTTCTTCTATTCAGCTATTGTTGAGTAATTTAAGAAGTATGTTTTTGAGTCCTTCCTTTTCTTTCTAAATAATTGTCTTTACTAATAACAGTGTCACTGTTGTAATACCTAGACTAATTAATATAAGACCTTCCCAATAAGGAGTTTGTAAACCCCATAACTTCCACATTTTATGATTAGTTTCTTGTTTGAAGTAACTGTATGAGTATTTGTAAAGTATATAAGTTGTTGTAATGAATATTAAAGTGAATATGAGTAATATTGGTTTCATATTACTTATTTCTTTATGAATATCTTTAGAATGTTGATTTTGAAGTTAATCATCCAGTTCCAAAGAATAAATATTTTGTTCATCTTTTTTTTATTATTTACAGAATGGTTTCCATTTTCAAATTGGTGAAAATTTTCTCCGAATATTTCCCCCAATACTTTTAATGTATGAGGGTTTGGAGTAACTTCGTCTTTTTCTATCCTTTGAATAGTTCTTTCTGATAGTCCAGATTTAATTGATAAATCTTTTTGTGAATACCCTCCTTTTAATCTTAATTCTTTAATCTTATATCCTATTTTCATATGAACAAATTTAAGATAAAATTTGGGTGTTTGACACGACATTTTCACGACATCTTAACTACATCTAGATAACATTGTCACGACATCTTAAATAATTAATAAGAATCATCTAGATTCATAAATCATTATATCTTTCACAATAGTTTTGAATTTTCTATTGATTCTCTTTTTTCTAATTTTCCCTTTTTTGTAAATAGAGTAGATGTAGTTGTGTCTTAGAATTGAATTCTTTCTTATTCCTCTATATCCTTTTTGATAGAGTACATAACTAATTCTTCTATAACCTAAACCAAGATCATCTTTTAATCTTTTAACTTCATTATAGAGTTTCTCTTGGTATCCTGAGTAGTGTGAGGTTTTGGTAAGTGTTGATGATTTGAATGAAATAGTGAATTTACAAATGAGTGAATTATATTCTTTTAAATGGTTGATTTGAAGAGGAAACCCTTCCGTAT
>PANC01000022.1 GCA_002708315.1 Lentimicrobiaceae bacterium | reverse complement strand
GTCACATTACTCACATCCCAAGAACTTAAATCTTGGTTAAAAGAAGTACTTGCAAACATACCACTCATATCAGTTACACTACTCACATCCCAAGAACTTATATCTTGATTAAAAGCAGTAGCATTAAAAAACATATAACCCATATCAGTCACATTACTCACATCCCAAGTACTTATATCTTGGTTGAAAGTAGTGTTATTCTTAAATAAATCACTCATATCGGTTACTAAAGAAGTAATCACGTTAGTTAAGTTATCTCCGCTATTAATCATTGAGCTTAAAGTTGATTTGTCTACTACAGTATAGAGGTCACCATTTATTGTCGCTGTGTCTCCTGCTATTGCAGTGGCACTTGCCTTAATGGTTACTCCATTAGAGGCTAAATAAATTTTGTTATTACTCCCATTACCATCTACAAATAAACTAGCATCATCAAAAGTTTCATTGTTTGTTAAGCTAGTATTATCAATGGTATATGTAATGTTACTATTATCAAAAGTTGCATCTGTAATAACAACTTCCAACTCTTTAGTCTCTTCACCATCTAAATAGGTTAATACTGCATTGGGTGGGTCTAACTTAAAACTATTAGCATCATCATAATCATTCCAATAGGAAGCAAATTCATCACCACTTATATACTTTATTTTACGATATGGTCTATCGGTGAAACCAAAAATATCATCAGTTACTGGCATAACAAATGTTGTGCTACTATTTGCTATGCCTTGAGAGGCAGTATGCGCATATAACCATTGCTCTGTTTGTGGTTGTACATCATCATCAGTATTACAAGTAACCATTAATAATGTAAATAATACCAGACTTAAAATTTTTAATGCTTTCATTTTAAATGTTTTAGATAAGGCCAAATATAAGAATAATTTATTTGTAACAAAATAGGTCTTTTAATATTTGGATAATATTGAACTAATAAATCAAGGTGTTGCTATTTTTTTTATTGGGGAATTATATACCTCATAATTAGCTTAAACATATCTTTAACGATAAGATCTCTATTTTATCGCTACATGACTTATACTTTGATACCTTTGCGATTAACTAGATATTTTCCTAAGAAATATGAAAAAAATTGCCATACTCACTTGTGCAGAGATGCCCGAGATGCTTCCATATGATCAGGAGGTGCAAAAGATATTGATCAAAAGAGGTTTTATAACTGATGTTTTAATTTGGGACGAAGTTTTAAAATTATCAAGAGCCCATTTAAAACAATATGATTTGGTTTTAATAAGAACTATCTGGGATTATTATAAAAAAACAGATGAGTTTAATGACTTTTTGGTAAGATTAGAAGATGAAAATATTAACGTCTTGAACCCCGTAGATATAATAAGATGGAATATGGATAAGAAATATCTGATGCAATTGGAATCAGAGGGCTATGACATTATTCCAACCATATTTAATTTTGCAGGTGAAGATTCTTTTTCTTTGGCTTTGGATAAAGGGTGGGAGAAGGCTGTGCTCAAGCCTATGATTAGCGCAGGTTCATATGATACCTTTGTGTTAGATATGTGCCAAAAGGCTAAATTTGATGGATTAATTGAGCAATACTTCCAAAATAGACCATATATGCTTCAGGAGTTTGTTCCTGAGATTGCATTAGGAGAAATTTCTACTATTACTTTTACAGAGCCAGGTAAAGGTTCTGATGTGGTTTTGTCATATTCAATAAAAAAAGTTCCCAAAGAGGGTGATTATAGGGTTCAAAATGATTTTGGAGGAGTTTATTCGCTACATGAAGTGGATGCTAAGATTAAGCAATTAAGCCATAAAATTACGACTAGATTCAACGATAGATTATTATATCAGCGTCTTGATGGTATTTGGCGAAATGGTAAGTTTTTAATAATGGAATTGGAATTAGTAGAGCCAGACCTATATTTAAACTTTAGCAAGCAAGCGCTTAATCAATGGGTTGATATTCTGGAGAGAATTCTTAATAAAAATTAGAACATTACTGGAGCAAAATAAATTTTATAAAAAAAGGGGCTGATTTTAAAACCAACCCCTTTTTTGGTGTGCTAAATAAACTATTTTATTTCGCTTACATTTCTTTTTACAAAGTCATTTAACTCTTTCCCAACCAAAAGATTCTTGGCAAGTCTGGCTAAATCATATAGTTGTTTAACAATAATATCCTGTTTATCAGCTTTCTTTTCATTCATAATTTTTGTGATAACCGGATTGTTTGTATTAACAATGAGTTCATAAGTATCTGGCATGTTACCCATTCCCATCATCATACCACCACCTCCTACTTTTTCCATGTCTTTCATTCGACGCATGAACTCATTTTGAGTAATTGTAACTGGCATATCAGATTCACTCATATTTTCAAACACAATATTGAATGTTTCTTTGCTAATGTTTCTCTCAATTACTTCTTTTAAACTTTCTTTTTGTTTATCATCAAGTTTTGATGGTGCTTCATCGTCTTTTACAATGATCTTATCAATGGTATTTGAATCAACACGTGCAAAAGTTGAGTCTTTTAATTTCTGCTCAAGACTATTTATAAAATGATTGTCCAATACTCCGTCCATTATAAGAACATCATACCCTCTATTGGTAGCACTTTCAATGTAGCTATATTGCTCTTCTTGATTTGTAGTATATAGGTAAACAAGTTTCTTTTCCTTGTTTTTCTGAGTCTTCTCTATGTGCTTTTGATATTCGTCAAGAGTAAAGTATTTACCTTCTACATTCTTCAGTAATGCAAATTTCTCTGCTTTCTCATAGAACTTCTCTTCGGATATCATTCCGTATTCAATGAATATTTTAATGTCATCCCATTTCTTCTCAAATGCTTCACGGTCCTTCTTGAATAATTCTTCAAGTTTATCAGCTACTTTTTTAGTGATGTAATTCGATATTTTCTTCACATTACCATCACTCTGAAGGTAAGACCTACTTACGTTTAGTGGAATGTCTGGAGAATCAATAACCCCATGTAGTAATGTTAGAAAATCAGGAACAATGCCTTCAACCGAGTCAGTAACAAAAACTTGATTACTATATAGCTGGATTTTGTTCTTCTGCATTTCATAATCCTTCTTTACTTTAGGGAAATATAATATTCCTGTTAAGTTGAAAGGGTAGTCAACATTTAAGTGGATATGGAACAATGGCTCTTCAAACGTATAAGGATATAGTTCTTTGTAGAAATTCTTATAATCTTCGTCCGTTGCTTCGCTTGGTTTCTTTTTCCATAAAGGATTTGGATTATTAATTATTTTAGGTCTTTCGACTTCTTTTGTCTCTTGGTTGCCATCTTTGTCTTTTTTACCTTCTACTGGTTCTTGTATTTTCTCCATTCCAAACTGTATTGGAACAGGTAAAAATTTACAATATTTGTTAAGCAACTCATTTATTTTATGGTCTTCAAGAAATTCCTTGTTTTCATCATCGATGTATAGTATTACATCCGTTCCTCGATCATCTTTTTCGATTTCCTCAAGTTGATAATTTGGGCTTCCATCACATTCCCATCTAACAGCTTTCGTAGACCCACCTTTTTTGTATGTCTTTGTTCTAATCTCAACTTTGTCACTCACCATAAATGCTGAGTAGAAACCAAGCCCAAAATGTCCAATTATAGCATTATGCTCAGCCTCACTTTTAGTTTTGAATTTCTTCACAAACTCTTCCGCACTTGAAAATGCTATTTGGTTAATATATTTTTTTACTTCATCACCTGTCATTCCTATTCCACGGTCTTTTATGGTGATGGTTTTCTTTTTCTTGTCTACTACAATATGAATAGTTAAATCACCCAATTCACCACTTATCTTACCCAATGATGCGAGTGTTTTTAATTTTTGCGTTGCATCTGTTGCATTTGAGATTAACTCACGCAGAAATATTTCATGATCTGAATAGAGGAATTTTTTTATAATTGGAAAAATATCCTCCGTTTTAATATCTATTTTACCTTTCTCTGTACTCATACTTCTTGTGTTTTTATTTTGATTATTTGATTATCAAAGTATGTGCCATTGGCATGAATGTGACAATTTGTCCACAACGTAAATAATTTGGCTGATATAACCCTTGTTCTATTTATGTATCATGCCATTATATTGATTTGAATATTTTTTACCCATTAATTATTCCATTTTCATGATTTTAACCATAGTGGCAACCCTTATCTAAAAAGTATATATACATTACAATTTATTTATATTCGCAAGATTATGGAAGGTACATTTGTAAACATAATAGCAATTATAGCGGGAACTTCCTTGGGGATGTTATTAAATAGAAGGTTACCCGAAAGATACATAAAAATATTTTTTCAAGTAATAGGATTGTTTACTATTTTTCTTGGAATATCCATGGCATTGGAAACAACTCATATATTACACATGGTAATTGCTTTAATTACAGGTGGTATACTTGGAGAATACTTAAATATTCAAAAGCGAGTAGAGTTTTTTGGAGAATACTTAAAAAAACGCTTCAAAATTGGTAACGAAAGGTTCTCAGAGGGTTTGGTTACAGCATTCTTACTCTATTGCATAGGCTCTTTAACAATTATTGGTGCCATAGAGGCTGGATTAACGGGGAATCAAAATTTAATACTTATTAAATCAATAATGGATGGAGTTTCTTCAATCGCTCTTGCATCAGCCCTAGGGATTGGAGTTATGTTTTCGGTTATCCCACTATTCATATTTCAAGGTGGCATAACCCTAATGGCAATGTATTTTGGAGATTTTTTCCCGCCAATAATGATTTCAGAGATGTCTGCTGTGGGAGGTGTGCTTCTCATAGGGCTTGGTATTGATATTTTAGGCATAAAAAAAATGTCAGTTCTTAATATTCTTCCAGCACTTGTAATGATTATAATACTCATATGGTTATTGCCGGATTTTGGAATGGTTTGATAAGAAAGGCTTTCGTTATAATAACTCTTACAATCTTAATATCTTCATGGGCGTTTATTGCTTTCATTATGGTTGTAAATATTCTCTTAAAAAGTATATGTAATCAAAGATATTTTGCATAAATTTGTTTAGTATAATAAATCACATGGGAACCAAAGAAAAAACATCCGTAACCCCCGAAGTTGTTGAAAAAGAAGCCGACTTAAAAAATCTTATTCTTTACAATGATGATTATAATACGTTTGATTTTATAATAGACTCACTTGTGGAGGTATGTGGTCATGATCATAATCAAGCTGAGAATTGTGCAATTATTGCTCATCACAAAGGAAAGTGCCACATAAAAAAGGGCAATATGGACGTAATTAGACCAATTTATGTTGAAATGACCAATAGGCAAATAACAGTTGAAATTGTTTAAAGTATAAAACTATGTGGACGGTAATATCAGTCTTGATTCTAATAGGTTTGCTAATGATGATCATGGAGGTTCTTGTGATCCCAGGTTCAGGATTTGCAGGTCTTATAGGCATTGTATTAATGGCAGCAGGAGTATGGTTAGCATATTCAAAGGAAGGAATAATGGCGGGTCATATTACTTTAGCTTCAACCCTTGCAATTAACTTACTTGGTTTGATTATCATACTAAGGAGTAAAACATGGAAAAAAGCATCTTTAAAGGCTGTGAATACTGGTAGGGTAAACCAAATAGATAAAAAAAACCTAAAAATTGGCGAAAAGGGTGTTACAATATCAAGATGTGCTCCCATGGGAAAAGCCAAGTTTAAGAATTCCTACTATGAAGTAAGCACATTATCTGATTTCATAGATCAGGAAGAAAATGTAGAAATTATTAGAATATCAGGAAATAAAATATTTATAAAGAAAATAGAAAATTAATCATGGAAAATATTTATGTACTCATAGCAACAGGTATTGGAGCAATATTTTTACTCTGGCTACTCTTGTACTTTGTTCCAGTCGGGTTATGGTTCACAGCCCTAGTATCCAATGTAAGAATATCATTATTACAACTTGTTTTAATGAGATGGAGGAAGGTTCCGCCAAGAATAATTGTGAATAGTTTAATTGCATCAACAAAGGCTGGGTTGAATTTAGCACGCGATGACATGGAAGCTCACTATTTGGCAGGTGGTAATGTTCAGCTGGTTATTAATGCATTAATTAGCGCAGAAAAAGCAAATATTAAACTTGATTTCAAAACTGCAACAGCCATCGATCTTGCCGGACGTGATGTACTTGAAGCTGTTCAAATGTCAGTAAATCCAAAGGTTATTGATACTAAAAAAGTTGCTGCTGTTGCCAAAGATGGTATCCAGTTAATTGCCATGGCAAGGGTAACAGTTCGTGCTAATATTGATCAACTAGTTGGTGGAGCGGGAGAGGAGACTGTGCTTGCAAGAGTTGGTGAGGGGATAGTATCATCAATTGGTTCTGCAGATTCTCACAAGGCAGTATTGGAAAACCCAGATAGTATATCAAAGGTTGTTCTCAGTAAGGGCCTAGATTCTGGAACTGCTTTCGAGATTCTATCAATTGACATCGCAGATATTGACATAGGAAAGAATATTGGAGCTGAGCTTCAAATGGATCAAGCAAATGCAGACAAGAATATTGCCCAAGCAAAGGCAGAAGAGCGCAGAGCAATGGCAGTTGCTGCAGAGCAAGAAATGAAAGCCAAGTCTGTGGAGGCAAGCGCCAATGTAATACAGGCAGAAGCTGAAATACCTAAATCCATTGCGGAAGCCTTCAGAACGGGTAATCTAGGTATAATGGATTATTACAGGTATAAAAATATTCAGGCTGATACAAATATGAGAGATTCAATTGCAGGAAACCCTTCAATTGAAGATGAACCTGAGAAGTAATATATACTAATGATATGTATCGGATCATGGCATCTTATTTTTGCCGTAATCCGATATTACACTTCACAATTTTAACTACCTTGCTCCAAAAATTATTGATATGAAGTTTAGTGCAAAACAAATTGCAGAGGCACTCAATGGTAAAGTGGATGGAAACCCAGATATTGAGGTTAATAGCCTAAGTAAAATTGAGGAGGGTGCGCCTGGGACACTTAGTTTTCTTGCCAACCCAAAGTACACTAGCCATATATACAATACCAAAGCTTCAATTGTTATTGTAAATAATGATTTTGTTCCTGAAAAAGAAATAGGTGCAACCTTAGTAAGGGTAGAAAATGCCTATGCATCTTTTGCAAGTCTATTGGAAATGTATGAGCAAACTAAGCCCAAAAGAACTGGCATATCATCAAAAGCTAGTATTTCTGAAACAGCGAGCATAGGTAAGAATGTATTCATTGGAGATTTTGTATCCATAGGAGATAATACAAAAATAGGAGATAACTGTGCGATATATCCCAACACAACAGTGGGAATGAACTGTGCTTTTGGTAAGGATACAATATTATATTCCGGTGTTAATGTCTATGATGAATGTATTATTGGTAATGAATGTACAATACATGCTGGTGCAGTAATTGGTGCCGACGGTTTTGGATTTGCGCCCCAGGACGATAATAATTATCGTAAGATTCCTCAGATAGGTAATGTAGTTATGGAGGATAGGGTAGAGATTGGAGCTAACACTACGATTGATAGAGCCACCATAGGGTCAACATTAATCAAGAGAGGTGTTAAGATTGATAACTTGATACAAATAGCTCATAATGTTGTTGTGGGAGAAAATACTGTTATTGCTGCTCAAACTGGAATATCTGGATCAACAAAGGTTGGTAAAAACTGTATGATAGGAGGGCAAGTAGGGATAATAGGTCACCTTGAAATAGCTGATGGTGTTATGATTGCCGCCCAAAGTGGAGTTGGAAAAAGTATTAAAGAAGAAAAATCTGTTCATGAAGGCTCTCCTGCTTTTGGGTATCGTGATTTTCAAAGATCCTACATACATTTTCGCAGATTTGACTCGATAGTTAAAAGAGTAAACGATATAGAATTCAAACTGAAGGGAAAAGATTAACCACAGATTCCTAACTTAAAGCTGCACTATTAACCTAGACGATTTGATGTTAATTTCCATAAAGGTAATAACACAATTGTATTGTTGTAAAATTGATTATTTTTGCGAAATTCTCTATTACAGAAGCTTAAACAGGTTAGAGTCTTAGATGGTTGATAAACAAAAAACGATAGATAAATCAATAACCCTAAGTGGTACTGGTTTGCATACTGGACAGCTTGGACAAATAACACTTCACAGTGCTCCAGAAAATCATGGCATAAAGTTCAGAAGAGTTGATATTGATGAAAAACCAATTATTGATGCAGATATAAATCTTGTTGTAAGCACAGCCAGGGGCACTACGCTTGCAAAAAATGGCTATAGCTTGTATACAATTGAACATTTATTGGCCGCTTTTATGGGCTTAGGCATTGATAATGTGATGGTTGATGTGGATATGGAAGAGATACCCATTAAGGATGGATCCTCAATACATTTCATAAATGCAATTAAAGAGGCTGGAATTGTTGAACAAAAAGCCAATAGAAAGTATATTGAAATTACAGAACCAATATCCTATAAAATACCTGATAAGAATATTGAGATGCTAATTGAGCCTGCTGATAAGTTCTCAGCTACAGTAACAATTGATTTTGAAACTGAAATATTAGGTAAGCAAATAGCAACCTTGGACGATATAAACAAATTTGAATCAGAGATTGCCCAGTGTAGAACCTTTGTATTCCTTCATGAGCTTGAATTTCTGTTGCAAAATAATCTTATCAAAGGTGGAGACCTAAACAATGCGATAGTCTTTGTTAATAGAGCAGTATCTCAGGAGGAGTTGGATAATCTTGCTGAACTTTTTAATAAACCTAAGGTTAAAGTAAAACCAAATGGTATCTTGAACAACCTTGACATGCACTTTTCAAATGAACCTGCTCGTCATAAGTTGCTGGATGTAATTGGTGATTTGGCGCTGTTAGGTATGCCTCTTAAAGGAAAAATAACAGCTTCTAGACCAGGTCATCAGGCAAATACTGAATTTGGTCAAAAGATATTTAATGAATTAAATAATACACATATGTTAAAGAAACCACCCTTTGATATTTATGCAGAGCCATATTATGACATAAATCAAATCAAGAAAATATTACCTCATAGGCCACCATTTCTCCTTGTTGACAAGGTTCTAGTATTGACAGACGACCATATTGTTGCAATGAAATCAGTAACCTTAAACGAGCCATTTTTTGTTGGTCATTTTCCAGATGAGCCAATCATGCCAGGAGTACTTCAGGTTGAAGCAATGGCTCAAGCTGGTGGTATTTTTGTTCTTAATTCAGTTGATGAACCTGAGCTGTATTCCACTTACTTCTTGAAGATAGAAGAAGTTCGTTTTCGCTCTAAAGTAGGACCAGGAGATGTATTGATTTTTTCAATCGAACTTACTGGGCCTATAAAACGAGGAATATGCTCAATGATTGGAAAAGCTTATGTAGGCGATAAGGTTGTTATGGAAGGTAAACTTATTGCACAGATTGTTAAGAATAAAGAAAAATAAAATAAAAAGAAATGAATCAACCTCTAGCATATGTTCATCCGCAGGCTAAAATTGCTCCAAATGTTGTAATAGAACCTTTTGTCAACATTGAAAAGAATGTGATTATAGAAGAGGGCACATGGATTGGATCAAATGTTACCATAATGGAAGGAGCTAGAATTGGAAAAAACTGCCGTATTTTCCCTGGTGCTGTAATATCAGCAGTTCCTCAGGATCTAAAATTTGATGGAGAAGAAACCATAGTTAAGATTGGAAATAATGTTACAATCAGAGAGTTCGTAACCATTAATAGAGGCACTAAAGCAAATAATGAAACTGTAATAGGTAATAATTGTCTACTCATGGCTTATGTTCACGTTGCTCATGATTGTATTCTTGGAAACAACGTAGTGTTGGCAAATGCTGCAACTTTGGCAGGCCATATTGAGATTGGGGATTGGGCTATAATTGGAGGATTAGCTGCCATACATCAATTTGTGCACATTGGCGAGCACTCAATGATAGCAGGTGGTTCTATGGTACCAAAAGATGTTCCACCATATGCCAAGGCCGGTCGAGAGCCATTGGCTTTTGTAGGAGTTAATTCAATTGGTTTGAGGAGAAGAGGTTTTCCCAATGAATTAATTAATTATATACAGGAGATATACAGAATATTGTTTTTAAAAGGCAACAATGTAACTCAGGCTGTAAAATATATTGAACGAAATATTAGTGCCAGTGATGAGAGGGATACCATCTTAAGTTTTATATCAAAGTCTCAGCGTGGTATTATGAAGGGTTTCACCAGTACAAGAGATAAGAGGGGTTAATAAATAGTGTAACTAAAAAAATTATGGCTTCAACAGCAGATTTTAGAAACGGACTTTGCATACTGCATAACGGAGAGTTGTATACCATTGCAGAATTTCAGCATGTTAAACCAGGCAAAGGGCCTGCTTTTGTGCGTTCAAAACTTAGAAATGTTAAAACAGGTAGAATATTAACCAATACATTTACTTCGGGAGTAAAAATAGAAATACAAAGAGTTGAGAGACGTCAGTATCAATACCTTTATAGTGATGGAGACATTTTTCACTTTATGAACACTGAGAATTTTGAACAAACATTTTTGGATAAGTCATTAATACCTGCTCCGGATTTACTCAAAGAAGGTCAAGAAGTTACAATCGCTTATCATGGCGAAACAGACTCACCTATTTTGTGCGATATGCCTGCGTATGTTGTTTTGGAAGTTACTTATACCGAGCCAGGCGAAAGGGGTAATACTGCTACAAATACTTTTAAAGATGCTACTGTAGAAACAAATACCATTGTTAAGGTACCATTATTTATTAATACGGGAGATAAAATCAAAGTAGATACAAGAACTGGAGCTTACTCTGAACGCGTTAAGTCATAACTATTATGGATTTTCTAAATTCAGTTACTTTAGGTGAGATAGCAGGATTAATCGATGGAAAGGTTATCGGTAATTCAGATGCTATTGTGATTGGTCTTAACGAAATACATGTTGTTAGAAATGGCGATATTACTTTTGTGGATCACCCTAAATATTATAAGAAAGTTCTTGAATCCAATGCTTCTTTTGTTATAATAAACAAAGAAGTAGATGCTCCTGATGGTAAGTCGTTAATAATTCACGATTCTCCAATGGATGCATTTAACAAACTAATTCGGCATTCAAATCCATTTTTGGCATCGAAACAGATGATAAGTGATAGTGCCCATATTGGTGATGGGACTGTTATTCAACCAGGCGTTTTTATTGGTAATAATGTTAAAATTGGTTGTAATTGTATCATTCATGCCAATGTGAGTATATATGATGGGTGTGAGATTGGAGATAATGTGATAATACATTCTAATACAGTTATAGGAGGTGATGCATATTATTTTCAAAAGAGAAATGAGGGTTATGTGAAATTCTTATCTGCAGGTAAAGTAGTTATAGAAAACGACGTCGAAATAGGAGCCTCGTGTTCAATAGATAAAGGAGTTACCGCTGATACTATAATAGGTCGGGGGACAAAAATTGATAATCAATGTCAGATAGGGCATGATACTGTAATTGGAAAGCATTGTTTAATTGGAGCTTTTGGAGCAATTGCCGGTGTTACAACAATCGAAGATGAGGTTGTTATTTGGGCTCGCGTTGCAATTAATAAGGACATTGTAATTGGTAAAAAAGCGGTAATACTTGCCACATCTGCTGTTGATAAATCAGTTGAAGGAGGTAAGGTTTATATGGGTTCTCCTGTTATGGAAGTCAGACAGTACTGGAAGCACCTTGCTTCACTTAGAAAAATTCCAGAATTAATTCGTAAATTAAATATTTAGTAGGCATTATCCATCAATTGAAGATGGACTATCCTTGGTTTTGTGGTAAATATCAAGTGCCACTATTATTGCTATAAATCCCCATACTGGTACAGATAACTTATCAGTGTCCAAGAAATTATTAAGAAAACCATGAGTAAAATATGTTATGAGTCCCAATAGGGTAATCATACTTAAAAATTTTATTTCAGTGGTTCCGTGTTTGTAAACTCTTAGCCCGGTTATTATAAAATACACAATGAGCAGTATTATGAGAGCAGAACCTAATACACCCATCTCTGATAATGGACCTAAGTATTCACTATGCGCATTTCCTTTGTCACCAAGGTTTGTACTAATTATTGTTTTTTCCTGCGAGCTTTGAAATGGAGAGTATACAAATTGGTAGGTTCCAGGTCCCCAACCTAGTATTGGCCGCTCGTTATATAATCTCACTGCAGCTTGCCAGCGGTTAATTCTTTCTAAGTTTGAAGCATCTGATGTTATATTGGTAATTGACTGAACATGTTCTGCAAAATTTGCTGATGAGTCTTGTTTGTTCTTTGATAACCTATCCAGAATTTGGTGCTGAAATGTCAAGAAAATTCCCATAAACAGAATGAATGCAGTTGCAATAACGTAAAATTTTATCCTTAATACAATTAATATGAAAACAATGATAGCAACAACAACGCTAATCCATGCAGCACGTCCATATGAAAAAATTATTCCTATAATTAATATTCCAGTAAGAATCAATGCTAATACTCTAGAACTCTTTGTTGATCTTGGATAAAAAATAAATCCAACTGCAGCTGGCACAAACATCGCAATTGCTGCACCATAGGCCGTGTGGTCATTATAAAATGGTGACATTACCCAATGACCTGCATCTTCTTCAAATCCATAGTCAGAATGTTGTATGAGAGTATATATAATAACTCCACACAAGGATATCATATAGAGCCAGATGAACTTCTTAATATTAGATGTCTTTTTAAACATTAAAGCTGCTACAAAATAAAATGGTATTACAAACCACAATCTTGATAGCAGGTATTTTAAGGATACAAGCGGTAACTCACTGGTAGTTGCTGTAATAAGCATCCATAAAAGCGATGCATAAATGATGTAGGAAACAGGATGATTTGATATTCGTTTGTCGTATCTCTGCTCAAAGATCAAGTTTGCTAGAAATAGCAGAAGAACTCCGAACATCAGAGGTTCTGTTGGCAATGATAATCCAACACCACCTTTTATGTCACGAAGTTCGATTGCAATGGGTGTTAGAAATGTTATGAACAATACGATTTTGTCCAGTGATACTAGATAATACACAAGTGTTACTAGAGCTATGGGTAATAAAAATAACCAAAAGCTATTTTTATCTACTATCAGGTAAAAGTTTACAGCGATGAAAGCAACTGTAATAAGGTAAACCCACAATATTTTAGATCTTTCGGTCAATTTCAAGAATTAACTTTTTACGATTCCTTATTCTTATCAAGAAAAAAGATAACAATCAGGGCCATGATAAATGTTCCTAATGTAAATACAGCCACGATTAACCACCTTATTGGATAGGCTTTTTTGTCAGAGGGGAAGGGAGAGCTAACGATATTGCTATATGTTAACTTCGAATGGTAGAATCTTTGAGCCATTTCGTAGTCTATCTTAACTTCAACATAGGATGCAGCCTCAAATTCAATCATTTGAACAACTTCAATCAACTGACCGCTACCTTTTTCCATATTCTTCCTTAACTTATCTACTTCTTTTTTGTTTATTCTGTTTTGATTACCTCCATCAACAGTGCCTAAATACCCTTTCATTATTTCTTGAGATTGGGATTCATATTCCAATAAACCTTCTTCTGTACCCAATTTGTAAAGTTCATTTTTCAAGGAATCAAGGACTTGACGCTTTTGCTTTAATTGCCTCTCGTACATTTCTATAACCTCGAGTGATTTGGTTTTATGCATTTCGGATATTTTCATATCATAAAGATCGAGTAATGCATTAACCATAATAGAAGCCGTATCAGGATTCCTATCTCTAACTTCTACCCTAACAGATTCATAGGGAGTCTTTAAGATATTAACGTGATCATGATATGTATCATAAAGTGCAGCTTTGAAATATCTATACTCAGGATCTATTTCATAATGTTTTGGAAGGTCAAATCTCTTTACCATATTATCGATAATATCCTGGGAATTTAATATTTGAATCATCTGCTCTGTTTCACTTTCGTCCGAATATGGTTCAACATTTGCTGGGTATACTATTGCATATGATTCGTATAGTGGAGTTATAAATGTAGGCCCTGATAAAACCGTACTTAAAACCGCAGATACAACTACTATCGCTAGCAGGTGATATCTCCACTTTCCGGTAAGTTTTACCATATGCGAACTATTAAATAATTTATCCATGTCTATTTTATTAATGTCCCAAATGTAATCTTCATCAACTACTTTTTCCAGCGACTTTGCTGGTTTGGTATATTCTCTTTTATTTCTCTCTTTCTCTAAAAATAAATGCCTTAGATTTAGAGATGGTAATTCTATATTTATTTCTCTCGATTCAAATCTTGGTCCAAATTTTTTTTTTTGATATTTTCACCCAATTTACCTGAGAATAAGTCAATAATACTAAATACTATTACTGCTAGTAGCAGTGATGTAAATGTTGATATAAGAACTATCAACCATCTTATTGGGTATGATTTTTTCTCTGCCTTATAAGCTGTATTTATAACAAATGTGTGGGGCAGACTTTCCATTGCATCTACCTTAGCCTCTTCGTATTTTGCTTTCAACTGACTTAATTGCTTTTTATCATGTTCAAGAGCATCTCTCAAGGATACGTATGGACCACCATATTTTGCAAGTACTTCAAGTTTTTTCTCTAACCTAGATACGCTTGTTTGATTATTTTTTGCCATTTCAATCGCCAGTTGTCTGTTGAACATCTCCGACTGACTTTCATAATCATGAACCCCATGTTCTCTCAAAACAGTGAGAGAATCTTCTTTGGATCTTATTTCACTCTTTAAATGGTTGTATTCAACTTCAACAATCTTATATGCTTTTAGTGCTATTTTCTTTTGCATATTATTTATCGTTGAATCAACTAATTCGGCAACATCATTTGCCATGTATGCAGCAAGTTGAGGATCTTTGTCATAAACAGTTATCATCACTGCCATGTATTCAGTCCTTCTAAAGATAAAGTTGTTTTCATATCTCTCATATAATTTAGTAACTTTATATTTTGAATCATTATCAATATTATAATGATATAGAAGGTTGTACTTACTAATAATTCGATCTCTAATCTTATTTGAATTTAGAACCTGCAGCATCTGTTCTGTTTGCTCAATTTCCCCAAATTCCAGTATATCTTTTGTATTATTGAAATTATCACTTAAAAGCACCTTTGAAATTGAATTACTAGCAGTGGGATAAAGAATTACTGTTGACTTAAATAGTGGGGTTATGAAGTAGGGCCCTGAGAAAATTACTGATAAAACAATTACTAATGCAGCTATAATTGCTAAGTGCTTTTTATAAGCATAAACAACTTGCATCAGCACGCCAGATAAAAAAGGTTTGTGAAATTGGTTTTGAGAATTCATTATCTTCTATAATTTTCGCTTCCAAAAATACTAAATAAAATATAGAATACAACCTGAAGTTATATTAACATATTTTATGTCATTAAACATAATCATTTTACGGGGTTAATTAATGTCATGGTTTATGATTTCAATAAATTCTCTAATGTGGATTAGTTTAAGCATCATTGCAGAACATATGCCAAAGACAATCATAATCATTGATGACAGCTCCCATCTAATGTCCAGATAATTGTTACTTATGAAGCCAAAAACAAATAGTGTAATTGTTAAGGTAATTAGGTTGGTAATGAGTCTTACATTTAGCTTAAAGTTAAATTCTCTTTGGACAATAAAAAGTTGAGCGATTGCTGTCATAACTTGAGTTACTGCGCTTGCCCAAGCTGACCCTACAGCCATATATTGAGGAATTAATATAAAGTTAAGGGTAAGGTTTACTACTAGTCCACAGAAGGCAATTATATTTAGTTGTTTCAGATTATTATTTGCAGTGAGTAATGTTCCAAAAATATAGTTAGAAGCAATTGCAACAAAGCTAAACATAAGCAGTCTAAATATAAGTGCTGATTGAATTATCCTCGTATCAAACTGGTCTTGTGTTTCTCCCGCAAAAGGATAATACATCAAGTTCATAAGGTCATCGGCATAAAATTGTGATGTTATAGCAATTATAAGAACTCCAGAAATTATTATTGAAAAACTTAATTTAACCAGTTTTTCAGTTGACTCATTGTATTTGATCATCTTTGAGAATAGTGGTAATAGTAGAATAGCAAATAGATAAGCAAAGTTTTGACCTGCATCTAGAAGCCTGTATGCTTGTGCATATACTCCTGATTGGTTTTCTCCGATTGATTCAGGAAGTAATCTTTCAATTAGAACTGGATCAATTCTATTATAGAAGCTCATAAGCAATACAAGAAGAGCAAACGGAAGACTTTTTTTTATGATAAGTATAAAGAAAGGATAATTCCAGTTGAACTTTAGGCTACCTGATTTTCTTAGCAAGGCAATAAGTGCTATTAACAATGTGAGTAGATATGCAGCTGTTTGTGCATATACAAACCAATAAATGGTGAACATTCCTTCAAAAAAATTGAACCACAATAAAAATCCACAAATAAATATCATCAATAGCCTGTCCAGTATTGAAATGAAAGAATCTGTTTTGAATAAAAGCAACCCCGATAGGTTTGATCTTATGTACAAAATTAATGAAAGAATAAACTGATTAAAGCCTACCCAAGCCAAAAGGTATAATTGTTCACCTCTGTAACCTATTAGAAACCCGATTAAGAAAATAAGAATTCCATAGAAAAAACCTAGAAATAATTTAAGCATTGAGATTCCGGGAAGGTGCTTGTTAAGAAGCTGATTGTTCTGAGCAATATTTCTATTATTGAAATTGGTTATGCCCAAGTCAAGAAATATATAGAATAGAAACGAAAAGTTAAAAATTGTGAAGTATAAACCATATTCTTCTGGCCCTACTAAATTTTGAACTTGCCTATCTATTCCCAGTATCCAAAAGGGTTTAACGAGCAAGTTAAGAAAGAGGAGTAGTCCCAGGTTTTTTAAAAACTTCTTTCGCATCTATGCAAATTTAAACGATTTAACCATTAATTCATTGTTTCATATAAATTGTTTTAATGATGTAAGTGTAACCATACAAGGCAACATTTAACTTATCTTTGCCTAGATTTAAATTAATTATAGACATGAAGGATTTTGTCGAAGAGCTTAGGTGGAGAGGAATGATACATGATATTACTCCTGGTGTAGAAGAACAATTATTAAAGGAGATGGTCTCCGGTTATGTTGGTATTGATCCAACTGCAGATTCATTGCATATAGGCCATCTAGTAGGTGTTATGATGCTCGTCCATTTACAAAGGTCTGGTCATAGACCAATCGCTCTGGTTGGAGGAGCGACGGGTATGATTGGCGATCCATCTGGTAAGTCACAAGAGCGTAATTTATTATCCGAAAAAGTATTACGGGATAATGAGAATGGCCTGAAAAAGCAGCTTGCAAAATTTCTCGATTTTAAAACTGGGAATAATAAGGCTTTATTGGTTAATAATTACGATTGGATGAAGGATTATACCTTTCTTGATTTTATTAGAGAAATTGGAAAACATCTAACTGTTAATTATATGATGGCAAAGGACTCTGTTAAAAAAAGAATTAGCACGGATAGTAAATCTGGCATGTCGTTTACAGAGTTCTCTTACCAATTGGTGCAAGGAACAGATTTTCTCCATCTTTACCAAAATAAGAATTGTAAGTTGCAGATGGGAGGGTCTGATCAGTGGGGTAATATTATAACAGGTACCGAGTTAGTTAGAAGAAAGCTTGGCCATGAACATAATGTTTATGCTATTACATGCCCTTTAATTACTAAGGCAGATGGCTCGAAGTTTGGTAAAACTGAAAGTGGAAATGTTTGGTTAGATCCTGAAAAAACATCACCCTATGAATTCTACCAGTTTTGGCTAAATGTAAGTGATGAAGATGCTGAGAAGTACATAAAAATATTCACTCTTTTTACAGAAGGTGATATTGAAGCAATGATTGAGGAACATAAAAATGCCCCTCATTTGAGGCACTTGCAAAATGAACTCGCAAAAGATATAACATGCAGGGTTCACGGCAGGGAGGCCTACAATAAAGCCATTGAAGCCTCTCAGATACTATTTGGTAAAGGTACTACAGAGATGTTAATGAACTTTGATGAAAAAACATTATTGAGTATATTTAAGGGTGTCCCTCAAAGTGAGGTGTCAAAGGATGAATTCGAGATGGGAATAGGACTACTGGATTTTCTATCAATAAAAGCGGGAGCATTTAAATCAAATGGAGAAGCCAAAAGGATGATAAAGGATAATGCAGTTTCCATAAATAAATCAAAAATAAATGAGAGTTATGAGTTAAACTCTCAATCGTTAATTAACAATAAATACATACTAGTCCAAAAGGGAAAGAAAAATTATTTTTTAGTAAAGGTGGTATAAATTATACCCACATACTAATTATCTATACCAAGGCAATTTCCACCTAATTCTTAGTTTCCTAATTCCTATCGGAGCACAAGTATCAGGTTGTCAGCACATTAATATCATTAGTTACTAACACTGGCATGTGATTAATTATACACGTGAATACCTGTAAACATGCTGTAATATCATTTAATTTTATTGCATTATATATGTATATCATATGATAAAATTTGATGAAATAAAAGAACTTGATGCTTTGGTTAGCTTAATCGATGAGCCAAATGAAGATATGTTCAGTCAAATTCGCAACAAAGTTCTAACATATGGAAACCATGCAATACCTGTTTTGGAAGAGGCATGGGTCAACACTTTGGGAGATTCAGATTCGGTAAGAATTGAGTCCCTTATTGAAGAGATTAGAACAAATGTTTTGCTAAAGGATTATTCTATTTGGAAGGATGAGCTAGATCCAAAAATAATTGACGGATATTCAATCCTAATGAAATATATTAATCCAAAGGTGGATGGTGATGAATTTGGACTATATTTTGAGAAAATATTTAAAGAGATATGGCTGGAGCTAAATGATAACCTCACGGCACTTGAAAAAATAAAAGTTATTAATCATGTATTATTCAGCGTTAACAATATAAACACCATATCAAAACTGCCAGCTAAGTCCGATGGGTTTACCCTAAAGAGCCTAACTGAAAAACAGCATGGAAATGCATACCTACTCGGAACATTTTATATATCCATTGTTCAAAAATTAAATATTCCTGTTTACGGGGTTGATTTACCTGGGCATTTTGTATTAGTTTACATGGATGATGTTGGTAAACAAAAAAACATACATAATTATGGTGGTGAGGATGTTATGTTTTATATTAATCCTGCAAATGCTGGAGCTGTTTTCACACACAACGAAGTACGCCATTACATTAACCAGATGAACCTAAAACTCATGCCAGAGTATTTTCTGCCGACATCGAATGTAAATATCATAAATAGAGTTATTAAGGAACTTTTATCTGCATACAAGATTGAGGATAATCAACCCAAGATAGATGGCCTTAAATCATTGCTCTCTATTACTTAATACATTGTAACACTTACGTTCTTGTTGAATATAATTCATCACATTTTTGTAAAAAACTAATTTAATAGGATCTTCAAGTGACTCATATGCAATTTCAAGCTATGCTGGCACCTTAAGAAATACTATGGATGTAGCTTTTACTTTTGATATTTATCTTAGCGCGGGTATCAAATTTAAAGCCCTGCATTTACTGTAGAATCAAATGGCTTCATTATAAATTGATTATTTTTGAATAATTTTTTAAGAAATGAATTATTTGGCACATGCGCACCTTTCTAGTGATAATAATGATATCATTTTTGGAAACTTTATTGCAGATTCGGTAAAGGGAAAGTCTTATCAAAGATATAGAAAGGATATAGTAACAGGT
Source organism: Lentimicrobiaceae bacterium (assembly GCA_002708315.1). Lineage (GTDB taxonomy): Bacteria > Bacteroidota > Bacteroidia > Bacteroidales > F082. The sequence continues at coordinate 17,749 of PANC01000022.1, read as the reverse complement.
ATTTTGCTTCACAGGAAAATAGACTCATTCACAGACAACCATAGCATATTTAAAAGTAGCAGGGAAATTATAAGTAGTGATTTTGGAAAGTTCTCCGGGATAGTTATTGATATTTATTATGACCACTTCTTAGCTACTAATTGGTTACTATTTGATAATAGAGAACTAGATGCCTTTACATATAATGTATATAGTATTCTGGCCAATAGGTTTGGGATACTGCCCACTAGAGTAAAGAAAATGTTACCATTTATGATTGGTCAAAATTGGCTTTTGGGTTATGCAAACTTGAAAGACCTTGAGAGAGTATTTAGAGGTATGAATAGACGAACTAACTACCTTTCAGGAATGGATAAGGCAGTTGTAGTCTTGCTTGACAACTATGAAGCTATTAAATCTCATTTTATGCTATTTTATCCAGAGTTAGAAAAGTTTTCACATCAATCGTTGACTGAAATTCAGCGCGAAAATCTATAATGAGTGATAATTAGTGGATAAAGGATTATCTGTTACATATGGTTTTGAAGTTGCAGTATTCACACCTTTTCTTTTCGGTAGTCTGAACAAAATCTTTCTTTGTATCCCCAATGTCTTGTATAAGTTCATAAACGGATTCTCCAAATTCATCAAAGTAATCTTTTAAATCATCGTACTCTGTTAGCTGTAATGGAATAAACCCGTTGGATATCTTACGCATGGAAATTATACCCGTTTCTATGTTTTTATCCGTATTAGAGATACTATAAATCCAGGCATAATAAATTAACTGAAATGCCTTTGAGTGTTTTGGGTCCAGGAATAAATCATCCGTATTTTTTATTTTTAAATCGCTAGGCATAACCACGCCTGTTTTGTAGTCAATTATCCTTGTTTTTCCACTGCTTAAATCAAGATCAATTCTATCAATATATCCTTTAATATTGACATTACTATCCTTCGGTAACTTGGTTACGTATTTACCCTCAGTACTTTCTATTAATGATGGTTGTCGTTGTTGATTATTTTTATCCCACAATAGAAACCTATCAATATATGATTTTGCAACTTCTAGCAGCAAAAGATTTTTTCCCGAGCTCATAACGGTTCCAGGATTTAGCTTCTCAAATTCTTCCTGTAACATTTTTGAGGTATTCCCAATATGATTAGCAAGTTTTATATGATCAACTTTAGAGCCTTTAAATGGCTTATAAATTTTTTCCAAAACCCCGTGTATGGCTAGGCCAAATGTATTTGCCTCAATATTCTTTAGCAATGGTGAATTGGCGTCCATTCTTAATACATATTGAAAATAAAATTTAAGCGGACAAGTAATATAGCTAATTAGAGATGATGCGCTATATCCTCTTTCTGATAGATCCCTAACCTTACCTATAATTACTTTGTTTTTTTCAATTACTATTTCTGATAAATCTTTGCCATAGTTATTGATATTGCTTGTGAGCATTTCATTCGTTAATGTGACATTTTTATTAACTAGGGATAGTTCATTTTCAATTTGTTGGATGAACCTGCTTTTTTCGCCACCGCCCAGTTTATCAGAATCAGTGCTATATAGTAGCGTTATGTTTTTAGCTCTTTGCAGTAACCTATAAAAATGATAAGCATAAACACCAGATTTATATGATGGTAGAGGTAGTTTCTGTTCCCTTCTAATATCAAATGGTATAAATGAATCAATTGAATTAGTTTTAGGAAGTACACCCTCGTTAACAGATAGTATGTATATATTTTCAAAATCAAGGGTTCTAGTCTCAAGCATTCCCATAACTTGTGTTCCTGCTAGTGGCTCTCCAATTAGGTTTATCTTGCTTAACATAAATAATTGCTTAATTATCTTTTTAAGAACCTGATATTTTCCAACATCTTTATAGGAAGCAATTAACCCCTGAACTTTTATGATAATCGTGATTAGCGATTGAACTTCTTCTCTTATTAAAATATTAGACGAAAAAACAGTATCTACACAGTCTATGAGAAGATTTTCTAATTGATTGAGAAAATAACCTAAATTACCATTCTTAAAGGTTAATAATACTATTGATATGATATTGTTAGTTTTCTTTCCTAATTGATCGGAAATAGATTGAACATCTTCAATATTTACATAATAATTTCCACTTTCAACAAAGTTGTTAAACCATTTATTACACACCTTATTTCCCAATATTAATTTTGTAATACTATTCGATAAAAGTTTTAAAAGTATTGATGTCTCCAATTTGCTTTTGTTACCTTGTTGAGATTCTAAAACATCAAAAAGACTTACAATAAAAAATTCGGCAGAGCTATTGCTAAGGGGATATCCAAGTGTTAGATTGTACTTGTTGCTTTCATTATCTGGAAGAGAATGAATTAGGGGAACTATTAGCCTTTCATCACCCAATACAATGGCTGTTTTTGAATTATTTATTGAATTGTTATTCAGCAGTTCTTGACCAATAAATTTTACCTGACCAATATTTTTTGGTACCCCAATAATTCTAATCCTTTTGGATTCGCTTCTAAGATAATTATGGATATTATTAGGTATTTTAAGCTTTAACCTATCAATATTATACTTTATGTATTTCCCAGCTTCATTGTTGATTTTATTGTTTGATTCGTTAAAATAATACTCATCAATATCCCATTGAAATTCAACATTGAAATTATCATTTAGATATTTAAATATAATTAATTCTGATTCTGTTAGAGCATTTATTCCCACAATAAGGAATTTGCGCCATGGGATACTTTTTTCTTGGATATTTTCAGCAAGATATCTGTTTATGAACCCTTGATATCCAGCACTTTTGGATATCATGGTCTCTCTCAGTGAACTATAGTATTCATACATTGAGTTAAAGAACCTCAAATAATTTTGTTGTAGTGGAGTAAGCTTTTCTTCACCAGGGCTCCATTGTTCAATAGCTTTAACTGATGATAGGTCTTCATATAAAGTTTTGGCATCAGCCATCGCATTATCAATATCATTGAAGTCACTAAAAATGATTGGAGTCCATGTTAGAAATTCATCCAATGACTTTGCATTATCGCCTTCTAGTTTGTCATAAATTTTAAATAAATCTAGAGCTAAAGAGATATTATCAGCTTTTCTTAATTCGGATATTCTTTGAATAAAAACATCTATGGGAAAGAAATCTGGAAGCCATATTTCAGAATCATTTATTGATTTTATTTCTTTTTTAAGAAAAACTTCAGATCTTCTGTTGGGAAGTATTACGATGGATTCTGGCCCATTGATTTCATCTTCTATTATCTTTTTAGCTACTCTATTAAGAAATGTTCTCACGATCTATTATATTTTTCTCTGCAGTTTTTATTCTTTCAATTGTTCCAAGATCAAACCAATTTGGGCTATCGTCCAAATAAGCCATAATTTTTTCCTTTTTCCCCATTTGTAACCATGCTTCAATAATTGAAAACCTATCATTCATATCAAGGTTATCTGCAAAGGAGGGGCTAATTATATAAATCCCACTAAATGCAAGTGGTGTCGATTCCTTCTGATCTTTATCTACCCATCTAAATTCTCCAGTGGTTGAATTTTTCCAACCAGTTAATTCCATATTATCATTAAATAAAAGGTATCTACTTGTTTTTCGGTTTCTTACACAGAGAGTGGCAGTATTATTGTTTTTTAAATGGCATGCTTTTAGGTCATTTATATTAATGTTAGATATAATATCAACGTTATGAACAATAGTAGGCTCATCTCCTCTTATAAAACTTTTAGCTTTTAAAATTGCACCACCAGTATCTAGAAGTCGATTCCTTTCATCTGAAATAACAATGTCAACACCAAAATTATTTTTGCTCCTTAAAAAATCAATTACTTTCTCACCTTTATGATGAATGTTTATGAGAAAGCTCTTTATTCCTTGATTTTTTAAATTGTTCAAGGTTATTTCAAGCATTGGAATATGGTTTACCTCGACAAGAGCTTTAGGCATATCATTTGTAATTTGATTCAGTCTTGAACCCATTCCCGCTGCCAGAATTATTGCTTTCATTAGGGTTTCTATTGATTTAATTCATTGTGTTTTAAAGTAATGGAAATATTCGGATACTTATCTTCCAAAAGCTTATGTGTTAAGTTAGCAGAATAAACAGACCTGTGTCTCCCTCCGGTACATCCAAAGTTTATTTGAAGGTGAGCAAATCCTCTTAATATGTAATTGTCTACACTTTGTAGAATTATTTCGTGAGCGTTTTTTAAAAAATGACCAACTTCCTCTTGTTTCTCTAGATATTGGATTATTGGCTCCTCAAGGCCTGTAAAATCCCTTAAGTCGGCTATTCTGCCTGGATTAGGTAAGCTTCTGCAGTCGAAAACATGACCTCCTCCATTCCCAGTTATATCTATTGGTATGCCTTTCATTTTATATGAAAAGCTATTAATGCTAACATTTAAAACAGTATTAGATTTAACAGTTGAGTAGCTATCTATTTTTATTATTTGATTAAATATCTTATTCAGCTCCTTCATATCTTCATCAAAAGGAGATCCTTTCAGTAAATTATTTAATGATTTTATTGATGGTAATAAGCTTTGAAGAAAGTGAGCCTTTTTCTGCACTATACCTCTGTAACCGTAAGCTCCCATAACCTGCATTAAACGAAAATATTCATAATCATGGTAATATTTTTCAAACATCTCAACTTTATCTGGTAATTTCTTACTTAACTCACTCAGATAATGGGTATAAATAATCTTCTTTTCATTACTACTTAATTTTGCGTTGACCTGATTAAGTAAAGATACAAGATCATATTGTAGAGGTCCCATTCTTCCACCTTGAAAATCAATGTACCATGGTTTATTCTTGTGGATCATTATGTTTCGGGATTGAAAGTCTCTGTAATTAAAATATTTAGATTCGCTAAGTAGCAGTTTCTCGGTAAATTTTTCAAAATCTATTTCGAGAAGGTTTTCGTTGAAATTAATATTATGAGTCTTTAAAAAATAATATTTGAAATAATTCAAGTCCCACATAATCGACCTTTGATCAAAATGCTTTACTGGATAGGCTAGCTCTAAATCAATATTTTTTATTCCTTCAACCTGTATTTCAACCAAGTCACTAACAACCTTAATATAGTACTCTATGGCCTCTTTGGGTTTATGTCTATTAAGATCAAAAAGTGCTGTTTTTCCCAAGTCTTGAACAAGAAAATATTTATATGAATCGTCTCTAGCTATAATCTCCGGAACACTAATGCCCATATTCATAAAGTGATTAGTAAATGAATAATGTGCAATGTTCTCATTTACATCCTCATTGAATGATGCTATTATCGTATCCTTTTGTTTTGACCTATTTATTGCTCGAAAATATAGCCTATTCGATCCGGATATTGGCAGCGGAATAATATCATACTCATTTTTATAGCCACTTTGTCGGATCAATTGCCTTATATTATTTATATGTTGGTTTGCCATTTTGAAGCATCAATTTTTAACTAAGATAGTTTAATTGTCACAAATATATGTCTTCAATAGATAAACTAAATGTATACAAATAAAAAAAATACATTAATCACACTTTTATCATAACAATCACTAGCAAAAAGCTGAGTATGTTTTTAAAAATCCTAAATTTGTTCAAGCAATTTTAAAATAATAATATGAATAAGAAAAATACCGGTTTTAATTCAAAATTAGTTCATGCGGGAACAATACCTGATGATAAAGGAAGCGCGGTTACACCAATTTATCAAACTTCCACATTTCAATTTAGGGATGCGGATCATGGTGCAAGATGCTTTTCAGGTGAGGAGAAGGGTTACATTTATACAAGATTGGGTAATCCAAATACTGATGAATTAGAGGTTGCAGTTGCAGAACTTGAAAAAGGTTTTGGGGGAATATCTGCATCATCTGGAATGGCAGCAGTTAATATAGTATATCTCACCATATTATCTCAGGGAGATCATATGATAGGTCATGATGCCTTATATGGTCCTTCAAGGGGAGTTATGGAAAAATTGTATCCAAAATTTGGTATTGAGTCTGATTTTGTTGATTGCACTGATGTAGAAAATATAAAACAGGCAATCAAACCCAATACTAAGTTGCTATACCTTGAAACACCAGCAAACCCAACAGTTGGAATAACAGATTTGAAAGCCGCTTGTGCTATTGCCAAGGCTCATAATTTAATAGTTTGTGTTGACAATACATTTTGTAGTCCATATTTGCAAAGACCAATTGAATTTGGTGCAGATATTGTTTTACATTCAATGACAAAGTTTATTAATGGCCATGCTGATATAGTAGCTGGAATGCTTGTTGCAAAAGACGAAGCTTTGTATCATGATTTAAAGTATGTAATGATAAATGGTGGGTTCAATATGGATCCACATCAGGCATGGTTGGTTCGTCGTGGTCTAAAAACGCTTTCTATTAGGATAGATAAGGCCCAGGAAAACTCAATGAAGGTGGCCGAATTTCTTGAAGCACACCCAAAAGTTGACTGGGTTCTATACCCAGGGTTGAAATCTCACCCTCAGTATGATTTAGCAGAAGCACAGATGGACGGCCCAGGAGCAATGATTTCCTTTGAATTAAAAGGTGGTATACAAGCAGGAAAAACTATGATGAATAATGTTGAGCTTGCATTACTTGCAGTATCTTTGGGAGGAATAGAGACCCTTATTCAACACCCTGCTTCTATGACACATTCAAAATTATCCGCTGAAGCGCGAGAAAATGCAGGTATTACCGATGGACTTGTTCGTTTATCAGTGGGAATTGAGGACTTGGATGATATCATTAGTGATATGAATCATGCTCTGTCAAAGGTGTAATTATTAGAATATATAATTAGAGCCTATCTAATGGGCTTTTTTTTGGCCTAATTTTACTTAATTTCGTGAATTAAGATTGTAGAATTATATCTTTTATATTTTAAAATGCATAATAAAGTCCTACATATGATTTTGATATGGTGTTATATCTTAACACCATTTTTTGGGCGTACCCAAACTGTAGCACTTGTGCTAAGCGGCGGTGGAGCAAAGGCATACTCGCATATAGGAGTCCTAAAGGCCATAGAAGAGGCAAACATAGAGGTGGATTACATAGTTGGTAACTCTATGGGAGCATTGGTAGGTGCATTTTATTCTTCTGGATATTCTCCCAGTGAAATAGAGAGTATTCTTACCAATAAGGACTTTTTATCTTTTACGCACGTAAACTCTGATAAAGCTGCATGTTATTATCAGAATGATGAACTAGATGCATCTTTTGGTAGCTTTACCTTTGATGTTGAGAAAGGATTCAATATTCAAATTCCACTTAATGTTTATGACATGAAAACCATAGATTATCAGCTTATGGTCTATTTCGCATATGCATATGCTGCTTCTGATGGAAATTTTGATAACTTAATGATTCCTTTTAGGTGCGTAGCCTCTGATATAGACTCAAGCCGATTAGTTGTTTTTAGAGATGGTAATATAGCTAAAGCAGTTAGAGCTTCCATAACGTTTCCATTCTTTGTGAGGCCAATAGAGATTGATGAAACTTTATTTTTTGACGGAGGCATGTACGATAATTTCCCTGTTGATATTGCTATTGATGAATTTAATCCAGATCTAATAATTGGGAGTAAAGCAGTTAATAATTATGAATCTCCAGATGCCGAAGATGCAATATCACTTATACAGAGTATGCTAATGACAAAAGCAGACTTTGAAATAGATTCTACCATGGGTATTGTTATAGAAAGTAATACTGGTGAAGGATCAATTTTTCAGTACTCAAAGGTAAAACAATATATAGATAGCGGATACATCGCTGCCAGAAGTCAGATGGAAATCATTAAAAAGAGGCTATTAAATAAAAAGGAAGGTAATATATCAGAAAAACGCAAAGAATTTGATCATAGAGTTCCTTATGTCGATATTAATAATATTACCATATCTGGCCTTAATATTAAACAGCAAGAGTATTTTTATAGGTTGACTGGTGATAATGATAGGTTTAACTCACCCAATGATTTCAAGAAATTTTATGATTGCTTAATTGATAATGAGAATATTGTAAATGTTTATCCAGAGATCATACCTGATACTAACTCAAATTCGTTCTCCATCAATTTATTAATGAAAAGGTCTGAACCATTTAGTCTTGGTATTGGAGGATATATATCTTCAAATGGAGTTAATGAAGCATTTATAGGATTTGGGTACAATAATTTTGGTAAGGTTGCCAAGAATATCCAAATTGGTGCCTATTTTGGAACTTTTTACAATAGCGTTAATGGTATTGCGAAAGTTGAGTTTCCTAGTCTTGTTCCTATTACCTTAAAGTTAAAGATGCTTATTTCTAGGAAAAATTATTTTAGTAATGCACGTTATTTTTTCGAAGATAATTTTCCAGCTTACATTATCTCCGATGAGAACTACCTCGATTTCTCCGTAGGAATACCACTGGTAGATAATAGCCTTCTTCATACTGGCATAAGTAATATTAACGCTAATTTCCAGTATTATCAAGATAATTATTTCTCAAGGACAGATACTGCGGATGTATCCAATTATTATTTTCTTTCCCCATGGATATCTTATGAATCAAGAACTCTCAACAAAAAGCTATATTCTACCAAAGGTCATTTCTTTCATGCAGGATTTAGTTACTACTCAGGTAATGAGAAGTATACGGAAGGCTCCGGAAAATCATCAATACAGAGTTTAGAAGATCAAATTCAATACATTAGCTTTACGCTTAAGTATCATAAATATTTTCGGATGGCACAAAATTTTTCCATAGGAATCAAAATGGATGCCGGATACTCGGATAAACCAATGTCAAGTAATTATTTGTCAACCTTGCTTTTAGCAACTCCATATGAGCCCTTACCTTTTATGAGGTCATTATTCTTGGAAAATTATCGTGCTAATATTTATGGGGCTTTTGGAACTGTTTTTGACTATAATTTCATTAAAAAATTTCACCTCAGGGTGGATGGATATTATTATGTTCCATACGAGAAGATACTTGTTGATGACCACAATAATGCATATAAAAGTGGTCGATTTGACTATAATTATTTTGCAGGTTCTGCAAGAGTTGTTTTTTACCCTCCCATAGGTGTTGTAAGTGCTTCGGTAAACTACATTGATAAACCGGGTAGTAAATTTGGATTCCTGTTAAACATAGGATATATGATTTTTAACAAATCACAATTGAACCGCTAATTTCTTTACTTACCTCTAAAACCATACTTAGAAAGTAATTATATTTGATCAAATATTGCTATAATGAATTTTTAATTGAGGTCTTTATCAGATCATTAACTATAACCAACATTGATGCAATTTTGATAATAATCTTATTATAATACACATTTATTATTAAATTTGTTGTCGCTATCAATAAGAGAAAGCAAATAGAAAATCTGTGAACCGTAGCTACTATTATGGCATATCGGACTAATAAAAATATATAATAATGGAAAATAACGCTGAGCCAATTCAAAATCCTGAGCCGACTAAAAAGAAAAAAGTTCAGGAGGAGAAGTCCAAAACAACTAAGACTAAAGTTGAAACGAAAGCAAAGACAAAGAAGGTAGTTTCTAAATCAAAAACTACTAAAGCTGAAACAAAAGCAAAGACAAAGAAGGTAGCTCCTAAATCAAAAACTACTAAAGTTGAAACAAAAGCAAAGACAAAGAAGGTAGCTCCTAAATCAAAAACTACTAAAGTTGAGACAAAAGCAAAGACAAAGAAGGTAGCTCCCAAATCAAAAACTACTAAAGTTGAGACAAAGAAGGTAGTTCCCAAGTCTAAAACTACTGTCGCTGAAAAGAAGTCTACTGAAAAGACAACAGGCGACATAAGTGCGGATACAAGCAAAAAAACTGACAAAAAATCAGTGGCTATTGACTCAGACATGAGTAAGCCAGAGGCTAAATCCAAAAGTAAAACCAAGAGTAAATCATCTGAAAAGCAGATTAGTGGTGAAGAAAAAGAAAGTATCATTTTAATGCTTCATGAAAAGAATGGTGATGGATCTAATGTTACGTACAATGATGCAGATATTGAGCACTTCAATAAGCAGGAGTTGGTCGAAATAATGGAGAATGTTGTTAAGGAAAAGGACATATCCATAATAAAAGGACAGGTATCAAAAATAAATGCTGCGTTTTATCAATTCACCAAGGAAGAAAACGATGCTGCATTAAGGGATTTCATTTCCTCTGGTGGTAAGGAAGAAGATTTTGAGCATAAGGCTGACCCTTTGCAGGTAAGGTTCGATGCGGCATTGTCAGTATATAGAAATAATAAATTAAAGTTTTCACAAGACCTTGAGAAGCAAAAGAAAATAAATCTGCAACTTAAACATGATCTTCTCGAGGAGCTAAAGAATTTAGTAAACTCTGAAGAAACGTTAAAGAAAACTTACGATGAGTTTAGATCTCTTCAAGATAGATGGAAAGCTATTGGTATGGTTCCTGCTTCTGATTTAAGAAATTTGTGGCAAAGCTACCATTTTCTTGTGGAGAAATTTTTTGACAAGGTTAGGATAAATAGAGAGTTGCGTGATCTTGACCTTAAAAAGAACATGGAAGCTAAGATCGTTTTGTGCGAGAATGCAGAAAAACTATTAGTTGAAAAATCCATATTAAAATCCTTTAAACTCCTCCAACATTACCATGATAAATGGCGAGAAATAGGTCCAGTACCTTCTGATGTAAAAGAAGATGTTTGGGAGAGGTTCAAAGCTACCACTGAAAAAATTAACCAAAGACGTAAGGAATATTACAAAGAATTACAAGATCAGCAGCAGGGTAATTACACTGCAAAGCTTGCGTTATGCGATAGAGCAAAAGAAATTGCAGATGAACCTGTTGAAACTCTAAAAGGATGGCAGTCATCAACAAACAAGATGAATGAACTGCTTAAGTTATGGAAAACAATTGGGAGGGCTCCAAAATCTAAGAATGATGAAATATGGAGCACGTTCAAAGGTTATCTCGATTCATTTTTTGGCTCCAAGCGTGAGTATTTAAGTGAACTCAAGGAACAACAGCTAAACAATTATAACCTAAAACTAGAGATAATTACAAAGGCTGAAGAGTTTAAAGGTAGTAGCGATTGGAGTAAGGCAACAAAAGAACTAATTAACTTGCAAAAGGAATGGAAAGCTATTGGCCCAGTACCACGTAAATATTCTGATAAAATATGGAAAAGATTCAGAGCAATGTGTGATGAATTTTTTAACCGAAAGTCCTCACATTTTAAAGGAATTCATGCATCAGAGGATGATAATTTGAAGAAGAAGAAGGATCTTGTTAAGAATGTAGCAAGCTTTAAGGTTACAAAAGATAAAGATTCTAACCTTACAGCATTGAAAGAATTTCAAAAACAATGGATGGAAATAGGATTTGTTCCCTTTAAAGATAAAGAGAAAGTTCAAAATGAGTACAGGTCAGCAATTGATGAACTTATTTCTAAGATGGATGTAAACAAGACTGAACTTTCAGCAAGTGATTTCAAGAATAAAGTTGATTTACTGAAATCAAGTCCAGATGCTGGTAAGAGAATATCTAAGGAGAGAGCATTTATATCTGGTAAGGTCAGAAAGATGAAAGAAGATCTCGGTGTTTGGGAAAACAATATTGGTTTCTTTTCATCCTCAAAACAATCAAATAAACTTAAGGAAGAATTTGAAAGAAAAATCCAAAAAGCTAAAGGAGAAATAGATGCGCTAAAAGCTCGCTTAAGAATGCTAGATGCGGAGTAATTAATTATCATTCGTTATTTGAATTATTGATTCAATAATAAACCGCTTCTAATCTGCCAATGAGATAAATGACTACGATTTCATTAATACAGTTAAAAAAATAATTATTTGAGTTATAAAAAACCTAATCAATGTCAGGTAATATATTCGGAAGAAATCTAACTCTAACAACATTTGGCGAATCTCATGGGAAGGCTATTGGTGGAATACTAGATGGTCTGCCTGCAGGGTTAGAAATAGACTTTGATTTTATTAAACAAGAACTTGCTCGACGACGACCAGGCCAATCTAAGATAGTTTCATCTCGTGATGAACCAGACCAAGTAGAGTTTCTATCAGGATTAAAAGATGGTATTTCTCTTGGTACTCCGATTGCCTTCATGGTGCGAAATAAGGATTTTAGACCCGAAGATTATAAATCAATTGAAAATACTTATCGACCGTCACATGCTGACTATACTTGGGATGCTAAATATGGAATAAGAGATGCATCAGGTGGTGGCAGGTCTTCAGCTCGTGAAACTCTCTCTAGGGTTGCTGGAGGTGCAATTGCAAAACTATTCCTGAACAAGGTGGGAATAACTATCACTGCATTTGTAAATCGAATAGGAAGTATTTATTTGCAAGAAGAATATTCATGTTATGACTTGAATAATACTGAGAACTCAGATGTAAGGTGCCCAGATAATAAGACCAGTGATAAGATGATTAGTTTAATTACACAAACTGGCCAGAAAGGAGATACACTGGGTGGAGAAGTTACATGTATTATCAAAAACCTTCCTCCAGGACTAGGTGAGCCTGTATTTAATAAATTGAGTGCTGATTTGGGACATGCTATTTTAGGTATCAATGCTGTTAAGGCATTTAACATTGGAAGTGGTTCTAAATCGGCAGAAATGTATGGCTCAGAATTGAATGATGAATTTTACTTTACTGACGGGAGGATTCGTACAAAGACGAATAATTCGGGCGGTATACAAGGAGGCATATCAAATGGTGAGGATATTTACTTTAGTGCTGCTTTTAAACCAGTAGCATCTATTATGTTGGATCAGGAAACTGTAGATAAGTCTGGTAAGAAATCGATTATAAACCCCAAAGGCCGACATGATGTATGTGTTGTCCCAAGAGCTGTGCCTATTGTAGAAGCTATGGCAGCGCTTGTATTGGCTGACCATCTAATTCAGAATTCATCCTCTAAGCTTGAGAATTTCCTTTAGACGATAATACTATTCTCTAGAAATTGAATAATTCCATATTTTGTTTCCATCGCCATCAAAATATGTAATATCTATAATTCTTTCTTCAATTGTACCCGAAAGTTTTAATTCTGCAAAATTTCTCTCAATAATTACAGATTCATCAAGCCTTAGGGTATTATCTTTTTCCTTGGCTTTTGTGTTAACTCCTGAACTCAATGGTGAACTTGTTATATCCCAGATAGTTGGCATACCTTTCTTCCTTAAAACAGCCAATTCAGAAAAATGGACATCTCCGGTAAGAAATACAACATTTTTTATGTTCTCTTCGTAAATATAATTTATTATTCTTTTCCTTTCCTTATCAAAACCATAGTTTGTATAAGACTCATAAGTAGGGGAAGTTGATAAGAATTGGCCTCCCATAACAACAAATTTAAAGGTGCCATGGCTAGAACTTAAGTTGTCAAAAAGCCATTGTAGTTGATCTTCACCTAACTGTGTCTTTTCTCCTGTTTTTCTTTTGTCTGGGCTTCTGTAGGTTCTATTATCAAGTAAGAAGAAATCTGCATCTCCCCATTGAAAAAATGTAATGGCACCACTTATATCTCCTACACCATAGGATGGATTAGCCCAGAATAATTCAAATGCTTTCAAGCTTTCATTTTTATTCCAAAAACCCCTATCACTGTCATTAGGACCAAAGTCATGGTCATCTAATATAGCATAGTTGTGCGTTGACGCAAGAAATGCTTGCATTTCAGGTGTAGATCTTGAATGGGTATATCTGTGTTGTATTCCTGTTTTACTATTCCAATCGGGTTCTCTTAAATAGACATTATCGCCTAGCCACAACATAAAGTATGGATTAAGTTTCAACATACTATTAAATATCTGGTAACCATCGCCATACCTTTTTCCAGGACGGTCATATCTATCTTCATTTATGTAAGCACAACTTCCCATAACAAAACTGAAGTTGGGAGGATCACTTCTCCATTTCCATATGGATTGTGTTTGAAAAGATGTTTCATAGGGCAATATAATCTCCTCATCGTCTATATATATGTCGTAAAAATATTTATTGCCAGGAGTCAGAGAATCAGCAATTAACAGAGCCGTAAATGCATCATCCTTTTTGGTTTTAAAAATATTTGACGTATATTTTTTATTGCTCTTTTCAGCATCCCAATATTTCATTGTAACCGATGCTGCTTTTTTTGTCTGCACCCATACTGCAGCTTCTAGCATTTCACTGTAACCCACCATTGGGCCTGATTGTAGTAACTCATTTTGAGATATGCCTATCATGGTATTTAATACCGTGATTATTGCAATAAGGGTTATTCTAGATTTCATATCAATTTACTTTAAGAATCTCAATAACATTATCCATATTTCCGTCATTAGCAGGTAACTCAATGTCGAGTATCCTTCCCATTAACGGATAAATATCGATGTTATTAAATTGAGGGTGTAGATAATTACTCTTGAAGGCAGGACCTGATGCATAGAATATTGAATGCATATCCCTTATGCTATTATCGTAGCCATGTGTACCTTTGCCGTCATATTTCTGCCATGAAAATCCTATGCTCCAGCTGCTATCTGCTACTACAGTTATATCTTGAGTACGTATGTTTTTTCCATAATTTAAATGGTCTGGCAGTTGCCCGTGTTTCCAGGCTTTAAGATTTGTTCCTGAATTCAACAACATTTGATAGACTTCATCTGTCTTGCCCTCTTTTGCTTTGATATTCATAATGGGATTTCCTCCATCCACAAATTCAATAAGGGATGTGTCAACTAGATGATCTATGAAGATTTCTCTTTCCAAGGAAATCTCAGACATGCCATGATCAGAAGTAATTATGAAATTAAGCTTATCAAATTCTGGTAGTTTCCTCATTGCCGTGAAAAACTGGCTAAGAAAATCATCGAGTTTTTCTATCTCCTCTATTACCTGTGGGCTATTTGGGCCATGTATGTGTCCTTGTGTATCAGGCTCATAGTAGTACCACATGATAAAATGGGGCCTAATATTCTCAGGGAGTGTCAGCCAATTAACCAATGTGTCAATTCTGGAGTCAAGAGATAATTGTTTATTATATTCCATCCAAATTGAAGGCTTACTATCATTAATATCCGCAGCTGAGCCTACCCAGAACATTGTTGCTGATTTTATGCCATTACTTTCCGCAGCATTCCAGATTGGCGTTCCGCCATAAAAAGCACCATCTTGCACAGTTTCACGCTTATAAACTGAGTATTCTCTTTTTAAATCGGTTGCATAAAAGTTATTTAAAACAAGGCCATGGTTATCTGGGTACAATCCAGTTGCTATTGAATAATGGTTTGGAAACGTTTTGGTAGGAAAACATGGAATAATAGATTCTGCTCTAGATCCAGCATTTGCAAGTGAATCCAAAGTTGGTGTGTATGCCTTTTCAGGATAATCCCATCTAAATCCATCCAAAGATAATACTATTAAGTATGGTTGTTCTGTATGTTTTCCCGGAATGTTGTGACATCCAAGAAACATAGTTATTACTACTAGAGTAATGCTCATTGATAGTTTATATTTCATTTAATCTAAATACTTATTAAAAAGTGTAAAAATAAAAAAAGCCCTCCAAATATTGGAAGGCTTTTTTCTAGATCTAAATTGGTATTAGAAATTAACTTTAAGAGCAAAGTTAAAGTTACGACCCCAATTCCAGAACCCTTTTTTAAATGTATGCTCGTATCCAATAACATCACCGGCAGCATTCTCAATTTTTACTTGTTTATCTTCTGCTTCCACAAGTGCTTCAACATTAAATAGGTTGTATATATTCATGTTAAAGTATGAATCAAGACCTGCAACTTGGAATCTCCATCCAAAACGAAAGTCTGTTGTTCCGTAGTTAGGAAGTTTCCATGATTGCGCTCTGTCAGCTTCTGTATCGCGATCCTCAGGAGTAAAATCAGCATAAATATCTGCATAATACAGGTAGTTTAGACCGAAATCTATACTCTTAGTCGCTTGAATATTTAAGAATAATCCTGCCATCGTTTGAGGTTGATTAGGAACTTTTAAATCTTTAGTGTATAAAGTTCCTGTTCCTATTGGTTCAAGGGATTCATCATCAAATAATTGTGCCTCTGGATCATTGGCATATGTCCAATCACCTATTGTTAGTAAACCACCAATGCCTAACCAACGAGTGGCAGCATAGTTTGCATTTAGTTCAATACCGGTATGAACTTCTTTAAGGTCTGACATGAACACATTTACATTTGCACCATTATCAGCTTGGAAAGAGGTTAATACAGAAATGTCATCCCATACTGAATAATAAGCATTGAATTGTGCGCTGAATTTTTTAGATTTAAATCCATAACCTAACTCTGCAGCCATAATACTTTCATTTTGCAGATCCGGATTAACGTCATTTCTATAATTAAGGAACATAAACCTAAAGAATGGAACCCTTGAATAGTAACCTGCGTTAACAAAAATGTTATTCTTTTCGTTTAGGTTATAGTTGGCACCAATCTTAGCATTGTATCCCATATTTGATAAGGTCTCGCTTTTTTCACCAGTTCCTGGAGTGTAATTATAATAATCAATACGAGCAGTCCATGTATTTGAAACTGTTCCTGTAACAAATGCATCAAAATTTCCTTTTGAATACTCTAGCTGAGTAAAAATACCTCCATAGGTTACGATACCATCATTCCAATAAGCAATCTTGTCACCAACTTTCGTCTGCCCAAAGGCTTTATCTGACCAATAATCACCACCAATCAGATCGCGTACTTCGCGATAATGTTCACCTTCGTAGTAACGGCTATCAAGACCGGCTGTTAAAACTAGGTTATCACTTAAGTTATATGTAAGTGTTGATAAAACTCCCATCCATAGGTGATTGTTTACACTATTTCGGATAATATGTTTTGATTCACCTGCCGGAACCCAAGTTGTATCACCATCTCTAACCGAGTACATATCTTCGTTTGCGTTAATATCAGCCATTTGATCCCAATCATATTGTCCACTTGCAGTTTGTGGAGGCTCATATTTATAATAACCACTATACTGATTACCATTTAAATAACTGCCATAACCTAAAGGACCAGATCCACCACCGTTTCCGAACGATAGATAAGCTGATGTAGCTAAGAAGGCTTTTTCATTTATAGTCCAATACCAGTTTAGCGCCATCTGAGGCTTATGATAATAATTCACACGCTCATTCAAAACTTCACCTCCACGATATCCCCAGTTTTGAGTGTATTTAGTACCATATTTTTCATATTTAGCTGAATCAAGCATGTAATAACCGTCTCGCTGGCCATGTTGCTGAGGTGCACCAATTACTGTTAAAACAAGTTGATGGTCTTTACCTACATCTTGACTAACAGAAAGGAAATATGACCATGCGTCAGCCCATGTAGCATCAATGTATCCAGTACCAAATGTTCTAGATCCAACAAATGTTACTGCAGTTCCGCTTTTCAATTTACCTGTTGATAAAGCCAAAGTGGTTTTGAAACGACCAAAATCTGTAGCTTCCATTTTTAAAGACCCACCTTTGTTCATGTCAGTAGTTTTTGTAATAATATTTACAGTACCACCAACAGAGTTAATTGCTAGCTTAGAAGCACCAAGACCTCTTTGAACTTGGATTGTTCTTGTAGCATCTCCGAGACCAGCCCAGTTTGACCAATAAACCCAACCATTCTCCATATCATTGACAGGAATACCGTTTATCATAACAGCCACATGTCTTTGGTTAAATCCACGAACATT
>PANC01000021.1 GCA_002708315.1 Lentimicrobiaceae bacterium | reverse complement strand
TTTATACACCACCTGCAAGTGATGATGTTACGGACCGACCAGTCTGGATTAATGTGCATACTGGAAATTTTTTGCCACCATTGTTTAATGGCGCAATAAGCGGTAACAAATCTGACAGTGTTGGTGTTAATATTTGCAAGCAAATGGCAAAGAGAGGATATGTAGCTATTAACGTTAATTATAGATTAGGGTGGAACCCAATATCTACTGATCCAAACGTTAGACGAGGAACTCTTTTACAAGCTGTATTTCGTGCTCTACATGATGTGCAAACAGCTGTAAGGTTTATGCGTTCGCCCGCTGGAGCTCCGTTTGGAATTAACCCTGACAAAATTGCCCTCATAGGCCAAGGGTCTGGAGGGTATGTAACACAAGCTTATACCACTTTAAGTGATTATAACACTGAAATTGCAGGAATCGCTAAATTTATTAATACTGAAACGGGGCTACCATTTGTTCTAGAATCTATTGATGGTACTATAGATGGAGGTCCAGGCTTTCTTAGATTGGTTGATCCTCTTTGGCAGTTAGGTGTTCCTAAAGATGTAAGTATGTCGGTTAATATGGGTGGTTCATTGGCTGATTCTTCTTGGCTAAATCAAGGTGAAGCTGCAATGGTTGCTTTCCATTGTCTTCGTGATCCTTATGCTCCATTTGATTATGGAATGGTTGTTGTCCCTACTACTAATGAGAATGTAGTGCCAGTATCTGGTGGAAATGTATTTATCCGCAAGGCAAACGAATTTGGTAATAATGATGCATTTTCATCTATACCTTCATTTGGTGATGCATATACCGACGCTGCTCGCTCTATGTATGGTCAAACCTATGAGTATATTTATGCTTCACAGCCTGAAGTTACTGTAAGTGCAGATCCAGAAGGATTATATCCTTTTATTTTGCCTATTAATAGTGATGGACCTTTGGGTGTATTTGGAAATCAAGGATCACCTTGGGATTGGTGGGATTTTGCTACTCTACAAGCTGTTGTAGCTGCAACTAATGCTGCTTTGGGAACTGAGTTCGACGCCACTACCTTAAATGCTACAGGTTTACTTTCTAACCCTGGTATGGGTCAGGAAAAAGGATTAACTTATTTGGATACAATACAAGGGTATCTGCAACCACGAGCAGTTCTTCAAATGGAGCTTGCTACTGGTATTGGCGAATCCATTGAAGTTAGAGATGCAATGAAAATTTATCCTAACCCTTCTGTTGGTTATGTTGTTATTGAAAATGATAAAGCTGATATGAGCGAGATTGTTTTTATGGATGGTATAGGACGAGTTGTTTTCACTACTGAAGTTGAGGGATCTCAATACACATTGAATCACAGAGGATGGAAAACAGGAATATACTTCGTAACAGTAATGTTTGAAGAAGGTGGTCAGTTGACTAAAAAATTGATAATAAAATAAAGTAAACACTCAATATTTATAAAATACCTCTTGATATCAAGGGGTATTTTTTTTGCCCATAATTTTCTTTGAATATAACTATAAACCCCTCCTTGTCATAATAATAAAACAAAATGTTGTTGATATCTCAAATTAAAATGGGCCCAAACATTATAACTTAATTTATTTTTATGGTTTATACAGGTTAGTACTAACCAATTAAATATTCTATATTATGCTATTAGAATAGCCCCAAAGAAATTATATTTAAAATAGGATTTAATTAAATACTTAGATGGGGTTCAGAAAGTCGGTCTATAGTTACCAAGTATAATCACAAGATTCCCATAATTTTCTTTCCTCCTCTGCTGTTATGCTAGCCGCTTGTTCTGGAGAATATTTCTCGGAAGTTTTTTTAAGCATACAATCACAAAAATCGGTTGCGTTTCTTTCTTCAGTACCGTTTGATTCCATAAATTTCATGCATTTGTTTGTCCATTCTGACTTTTGTTCTTCACTCGATAAACTTTCGTTTGTTTTTGCAGATTGGTTGCATGAAACTGCTATTGATACTAGTATAAGGGATGCAAATATTAAATTGAAAATCTTCATTTTGTATGGTTTAAACGATGAATAAACTTTTAATCTTAAATATCAAAATTACACATTATTCCTTTAATCTGACTAATTTTGTAATAATTACGATACTTTACAATAACAATATTATATGCTACAAATTGTGTTTGCTACAAATAATTATAATAAGCTAAAAGAGATAAGGCATATTTTACCAGCCACCATAAATGTATTAGGATTATCTGATATTGGTTTTTATACTGATATACCTGAGAATGGTCTTACACTTAAGGAAAACGCCACCATAAAGTCTAAAACCATATATGAAAGGTTTAATATTGATTGTTTTTCAGATGATACAGGCTTAATGGTGGATGATTTAAATGGCGCCCCTGGTGTATATTCAGCTCGATATGCAGGTGAGAATGCTTCCTCTAATGATAATGTTGAAAAATTACTTAAAGAATTAGAAGGCTCCATAAATAGAAGTGCCCATTTTAGTACTGTTATATCCCTGTTTCTAGGAGGAATTGAATATTTTTTTGAAGGTAGAATAGATGGTAATATTTCTAATAAAAAAAGTGGTCAATCAGGGTTTGGTTATGATCCAATATTTATACCAGATGGTTATGATATAACTTTCTCTGAGATGAGTTCTAAGCTAAAGAATAGGATTAGTCATAGAGGGCTAGCAACAAATAAACTAGTAAAATTTTTGAAAGGTAAATTTTAATATAAGTCTGTATTTATAAGCTTTTTTCAAATATATTTTCTACACAAAGGCCAAATAAATCGGAAATATTTATACCCATTGCTTTTGCTTGTTTGGGAACAATACTAGCTTCTGACATTCCAGGCACAGTATTTATTTCAATAAAGTAAAGGCCTGTTGTTGCTAGTATAAAGTCAATCCTTACAATTCCTTTGCACCCTAGCTTATTATAAATTAGGGAGGATGTTGCTTTTAATTCTAGTTCATGTTTGAAATCAAGGTTCTCAGGCGGAGTTATTTCAGATGCTTTTCCTTGAGTATACTTTGCCTCATAGTCAAAGAATTCATTTTCTGATTTAATTTCAGTTAGAGGAAGTATAATTAATTCATTTTTGTGCTTGTATAATCCACAGTCTATTTCTCGTCCTTCGATAAATTCTTCGATAATTATTCTGTCACCACTTTTAAATGCATGAATTATTGATTCATTAAGCTCATCGGCAGTCTTTGCCTTTGACACTCCCACACTTGAACCGCTGCAGGCTGGTTTAACAAATAGAGGTAACCCTAAAATTTCAATAATTTCCGGTATGGAATATTGCTCTGAATTTGTGAATGAAATAGATCGAGCAGTATTAACACCTATTGAATCAATAAACTTATTACATAAATATTTATTAAATGTTAGTGCAGAGACATCTGCAGAACATGATGTATATGGGATGTCTAACATATCAAAGTATCCTAACAATTTTCCATCTTCCCCAGGTTCACCATGAATTGCATTAAATATGCCATCAAAATAAATATTTAATTCTCCATTGTTAAAACTAAAGTCATCCCTGTTAATTTGAAAAATAGTTCCTTTTTCATCCTTGTGATACCAAGTATCTTTTTCTATAAATATTATATATGAATTGTATCTCTTGGAGTCGAGGTTTTCTTTTACCATCTGCGCACTCTGCACGGAAATTTCGTGTTCACCGGAAAACCCTCCACAAACTATTGCAATATTCTTCATGATAAGAAGTTTATATATGCAAAAATAAGCTGTTTTACTTATTATCCTTTGTTTTTATTCAAACATCAAATATTTTTACCTTTGCTACCAAAGAACAAGGCAATAATTTTATTATCGTTGAGTTATGATTTTGTTGTCTTATAACATGTAAACATCAATGGGATTTTTTCATTTTCTTGGCAAAAAAAGATTTTATATTCATCTTTTAATAATCATTGTCATATCCTTATTTATGCTTTGGGTTGTTTTAAAATCAATGGATGTTTTTACTCAACATGGAGATGTTTATATAGTTCCAGATTTTAAAGGTAAGACACTAGATCAGCTGCTTGAGAAGGGCTATGATGATTATTTTCAATTCAAGATAATTGATTCCGTCTATTTTAAATCAAAAGAGAAGGGCACCGTAGTTCAGCAGCACCCGTTATCAGGATCAAGGGTAAAACAAGGACGTCATTTGTATCTTACAATAGTTGCTCAATCACCTGAAAAGGTGTTCATGCCAAATCTAAAGAACTTATCACTGAGACAGGCACTAGTTACGCTAGAGTCACATGAGTTAATGGTGGGCAAACTTGATTATGTTCAGTATTTTGCAAAAAATGCTGTTGTCGATCAACTCATGGATAACGAACCCATTGAGCCACAAACAGAACTAAACAAAGGGTCTTTTATAGACCTAGTTTTGGGTAAGGGTGACAGAGCTATAATGGTTCCTATGCCTTTTCTTATTGCCCTCAAGCAAGATGAGGTAAGAAAAAAACTTCATCATCACTCACTAAATATGGGAAGAGAGTATTTCTTGGACGATACGGACACATTGCATGCAAGAGTCTATAAAACAGATCCCAAAACATTAACGGAGGAAATGCTATATTTGGGTCAGCCTGTGAATATATGGTACCGGTCCGATGAACTAATTGACTTTCATCATTACTTATTACAATTTGATCCGGATACCATTGCAGCACGAGAAGCAAGAATGTTAATTAATAATGTTGAAGATGAATAGTAGGCTGTGTTTAATATTTTTATTCTTACAAATTTCAGGACTTATTGTTGGTCAGGAGTATACAACAGGCTTGCAGTTTAATGAGGCTGTTAAAATGGAAGCTAAAAGACTTGGGCTTGAGGATAAAAATACAAGGTCATTATCCGTAGAAAGAAATGATGCGGTATTATTGCCATTTTTTGATGATTTTACAACCTCAAATATCTTTCCCAATCAGAAATTGTGGGATGGTTACTCTGTTTTTGTAAATAGAGACTTCCCTTTTATGCCCATTAATAATGGATCTGCAACACTTGATGCAATTGATAGCACAGGAAATGTTTATCCAAATGCCTCATGGATACCATTTAAGGCTGATGAGCTTAGAACTCAGTGCATAAGACTTGACTCCATTTTTAATCCGGTCCCGAGGCAATTAAGTCCAGCAGACTCAGTTTATCTAAGTTTCTTCTATCAGCCTCAGGGGGTGGGAGATGCTCCTCAATTGAATGATTCCTTATTGTTAGAGTTTTCAAGGGAAACAGGACAGATAATATTCTCTCATGTCGATTCTGTTCAGGTTCCTGCAGAAATTTATTTACAATCTCAAAGTGATACTATTTGGCCTCTTGATACACTATGGGCGCCAATGGGATGTAATCCTGAGGTGTTCACAATTAATTACAAAATTATAGTTTGGGGAGATATTATAGACGTTGCCTGTGATTCAATATTTGTACCAGAAATTATTTGGGATCCGATATGGTATTCAGAAGGAGAAACACTTGATGAATTCAGAGAAGTTTGGGGCCAAAACATGAAACAAATTAGCATACCAATATTAGATAGTGCTTATTACAATGATAAATTTAGGTTTAGATTCAGAAATTACGCCTCCGTAAGTAATAATAATTATCCGCCTTCATGGAAAAGTAATGGCGACCAATGGAATATTGATTACGTATACTTGAATTATAACCGTTCAATATCAGACACAACATACCGTGTTTTAACATTTTCTCAGAGAGCACCATCTTTCCTCAAGGATTACGAAGTAATGCCTTACAGCCAATACAGATATTCACCATTAACTAATACCAAGCCTGAGATTAAGATGTATATATCTAATCTAGACGATATAGAGCATAACACTCAATATTCTTATGAGGTAAGTCAGGTAAATGGAAATTTCGGATTTCAATACGATGGTGGTAGTTGTAATCTTAAGCCTTTTTATGAAGTTGGTTTCCAGGAGTGTATAGGTTGTGGAGCAGCTCATTCTTGCCCTCCTGTTAGTTCCTTGTTTTCACTTGATTATGATAGAGATACTACTTCATACATCATAAAGCATTTTATCAGCGATTCATCGGATCAAAATTCCATAGTGGACTCAATTATATACCGTCAAGGCTTTTACAATTATTATGCATATGATGATGGAACGCCTGAGCTTGGATGGGGAGTTGATGGTGCAGGTGGCGCAATGGTTGCCTATCAATTTTCACTAAATATGCCAGATACATTACAAGGTGTCCAGATATATTTTAATAAAACTCTTAATGATGTAAATGAGTTTTATTTTGATTTACTAGTTTGGAATGATAACAATGGTAGGCCAGGAGAGATTATTCATAGAATGGAAGGTCGAAAGGTAAAGTGGGAAGAAGGATTATACTCATTTTATCCATATTTATTGGAGGAGCCACTAATGCTATCCGGAACAATTTATGTTGGCTGGGAAAAACAGCAGAAAGATAATATGAATGTAGGAATGGATGCCAACAATGATAGACATAACAGAATCTTCTATAAAACAGATATTGATTGGCAAACTTCCAATGTTTCTGGAGCCTTATTAATAAGGCCAATAATAGGTACTAACATCATTTTATCAACCCATGACCATTTATCACCAATAAAAAACTCTAAACTTATTATTTTCCCTAATCCCACTTCAGATGTATTCACAATCGGAAATTATGAATTGTCAGTGGATAATGATGTTGAGTTAACAATATATAATATTTTTGGTCAATTAGTTTATTCAGAAAACGGAAAAGTAAACCAAATCGATGTTTCACGTCTTGTTAATGGGATATATATTGTAAAGGCTAAGAGCAACAATAAATATTATTCTGCTAAATTATTAGTCAACTGATGACAGACAATAAAACAACAGATTCTTCGGATGATAATTTTGAATTATATGAGCATCATAACATTGTGGTTGATGATGGTCAGTCGCCCGTAAGAATTGATAAGTTCTTATTTGGTAAGATAATAAATGTTAGCAGAAACAAGGTTCAGCAGGCTGCAAAGGCAGGTAATATATTAGTAAATGGGAATCCTGCTAAGTCAAATTACAAAGTTCGTCCAGCAGATGAGATTTCTGTAGTAATGTCGTATCCTCCTCGAGATGTTGAAATATTTCCTGAGGATATTGAACTTAATGTTGTTTATGAAGATGATGACATAATTGTTATTAATAAACAACCTGGTTTGGTTGTGCATCCAGGACATGCCAATTACTCTGGAACTATGCTAAATGGCTTAATGTTCTATTTCAATAAAACAGGAAAAACAAATATTGAGAATGGGTTCGGTTATATGGTTCATAGAATCGATAAAGATACATCGGGCCTTATACTTGTTGCAAAAAATGAAATGGCGCAAACGAAGCTTGCAAAGCAATTTTTTAATCATTCTGTTGACAGAGCCTATGAAGCATTAGTATGGGGAGATGTACTTAATGATACAGGAACCATAACAGGTCACATAGGTCGTAGTTTAAAAGATAGAAGGGTGATGACCGTATTTCCAGATGGTGAATATGGTAAGGAAGCTGTTTCTCACTATAAAGTTTTACAGAGATATGGTTATATAACCCATGTTGAATGTAAATTAGAAACGGGAAGAACTCATCAGATAAGAGCACATTTTAGTTATTTGGGGCACCCACTCTTTAATGATGCCCGTTACGGTGGAGATGGGATTCTGAAGGGTACTACTTTTACAAAGTATAAGCAGTTTATACAAAATTGTTTTAAATTAATTCCACGTCAATCTTTGCATGCGAGGTCTCTTGGATTTGTGCATCCGACAACTGGCAGTAAGATGCACTTTGAATCTCCTCTAAATGCTGATATGCTTGAAGTAATATCAAAATGGGATGGGTATGTTTCTTCACGTAAGGATGATGATTTTTTAAGTTAAAATACCATAACCTTATAGCTGGTAATTAGTTCATCCGAAGAAAACCTTACTAAATAGTAGCCAGCTTCGGAGTAATTCATGTTTATAACTAAATAATTTGTTCCTTTTTCCTTAATCATAAACCTAACTTCTTTACCATCTAGTCCAAAAATCCTTAGGGAATAGGAATCGGGAATTTCTTTTCCAAAGACAAGTTTAAATAATCCATCACTAGGGTTTGGGAATATGTTAGGAACGACTTTTATATAATCAGGCGCTATCAATGTATCAGAATCTTTAGATGATGAAACAATTAAGGTCACATCGAATTCTCCTATTCGTTTATATTTGATATTTTCCGGAAATTCTAATTCTGAATAAGAGGGTTCACCTCCTTCAAATAGCCACTTATAACTTGTAATATTTCCAATGGAGGTATTTTTAAATGTAATATTATCACCAATTATTACCGTGTTTGTATTAGACACAAACCCTGCAAATACATTTGTTGAATCTAGGCTGGATCCATTTAAATACATAACTCCACTGCCAATGGGGTCAAGCCAATGAGCGAGTTGTGATAAAGAATCAGATGTTAAAGGTGCCCATGAATAACTTAACTTTCCATAAAAATCGGGCTGTTCAAGGTATGTGCATGATGCTCTACCTCCTGTTAGAGCACCAATTATTAATCCCTCTTCATTAAATAGTGGGCTTCCAGATGACCCACCTTCAGTTACTCCAAAGCCATTTTCTGTCTGGGCCCACACAACTCTCCAATACATACCATTTGGATCAACCTGATCATTATCATATTTTGTTGATGTTAATGGCTTCTGGTATGTAGATATCATTTTTAGGTCGCCTTGTGGATGATGTATAGTTACACCATTAGGTGATTCTGTGGTGCTTCTGTCCCAACCATTAAAATATGGGTTGAATTGGAGGCCTGGATTCTCAGATAATCTAAGAAGTTTAAAATCCGAACCACCTCCAGTGCCAAACTTACTATTCGAAAGAAGTGTTGAGCCAGTTAATAAGTTATAATCGGGCTCTTCCAATGGTTGAATACAATCATCTGATTCAAAATTGAAATAAAACATCCAATCTGCGTAATCAACAGAGTCAGAGTTTATTCCGCAATGATTTGCTGTGAGAAAAAGCGGTTCACCATTATTCCTTGTGTTATTAATCAATGATCCTGAACACCAAAAGGTTGTATTACCTTCCTTTACTAGTATACGGGCAATTCCATTTTTTTGAAATTGCCAATCGTTACCTTCACTACAGTTTACATGAACTTCACAATTACCTGCATCTCCAAAACCCTGTGGTTTGGATAATAATATCCCTGCTTCCATAATCTGAAATGGGATATTAGTTATTTCTGATTTTGAGTTTAATTCTACTATTATTTTATCTCCATCAATGAAATCAGTAGATATATTATTAGCATCAATGGAATGATATTCAGTAAGATGAGCATATTCTTTAGTGTATAAAAATAAACTCTGATAATCTTCAAGACTCACGTTGCTAATATAAAAATTGACCGAATTAGAATTTTTGATTTCGATGGTTGTTCTCCATATATAACCAGATAAGGTTGAATCTATAATACCATCTACCAAACTTATTTTAATGGGAATTGTGTAACCAGCTTGCGGAGGGTAGTTTTTACTTTTATTATCAACTATTATTGGGGTGTTTATAAAACTTTTTAATGGTATAATAGAGCTTAGTTCGTATTGAGATGATAATGGTTTTGATAATTTGTTTTGTGCATCAAGTTTAATGAATAGTGCTACTAATAGGATAATCAAAAATAAATGTTTACTCATACGATTTTTTATAGCCTTACCTGAATAACGCTATTTTTTGAGTAATATTAGATGTGCCATTATAAATATTAATCAAATAAATTCCGTTAGGACTATCATTCATATCTACGATAAATGATTCAGAAGTATTTATTCTTTTATGAACTTGGATACTTTTTCCAGATGCTGTTTTAATTTCAATTTCTACATCACTGCTATATGCATTATTAAAATCTATTGTGAAAAGCCCATTACTAGGGTTAGGATATATTGAAGGCTTTTTATCTGAAATATTTTCTCCAATATTAACAATTGCTACGTGTATATAATCTTCTTTTAAAAGGGAATCTGATCCACCCAGATTTGAAGTTACCAAGGATATATTGTAGATACCTGGTGTATTAAATCTAACCGTTGGGTTTTGGTATTCAGAAGTGGAGGGAGAACCTCCATCAAAACTCCATGACCATTGGTCTGGGTTATTGAGAGTGAGGTCCGTAAAAGAAACTACTCCTCCTGGGGCAACTGTTGTGATATTAGCTTCAAATTCAGTTATTGGAAGTTGCATTTGCTCAACATATACAAAATCTGATTTTATTTCTGTGTCGGTTCCATCTGCATTTGTTACAGTTAGGGAAACATCAAAAAAACCTGTGTCTGCATAAAATACATTTGGGTTCATGAGATCTGATGTTGATGGTTCACCGCCCTCAAATGTCCATGACCATTCTAAGATACTTGGTCCAGATAAATCACTAAAGAAAACAGTGTCACCTTGAATGATATTTGTTGACATCGCTTCAAAATCAGCCTCTGGTGGTATAATTTCCCATGATACTCCGGGTAACTTCTCAATACCGGTATTACCTGGATCAAGCCATGGCTTTAACATTGTTGAATTAGTTGTACCATTTTTATCCCAAGAATACCATACCTTACCATAGTAAGCAGGGGAAGGATTTTCACAGGTATTTGATGCATAACCACCAGTTAAATCTCCCATGATAAGACCATTACTATCGAAAACTGGTGACCCTGATGAACCTCCTTGCATTATTGATTTGCCATTAATAGTTTCAGCCCATGTTAATCGCCAGTGACTGTGAAGACCATTCCAAAATGTTGAAGATATAAGTGGAGTATCATAGGTTGATATTTTTTTTATGTCGCCTGCAGGATGATGTATTCCAACTCCACTTCCTGCATCATCGGCAGAATTGGTGCGGTTCCATCCATTGTAATATACATCATAAGAGTCAGGGATAGAGCTATTAAATTTCATGAGGTCGAAATCTGATCCACTATCAGCATAACTTTGATCCTTGGCCTTTAATTGACAGCCAGTAATTGAGTTATACCCGCTGCTACTACCACTACAAGTTGATGATTGAAAATTGAAGTAAAAAACCCATTGAAGTCTGTCGCTTGATGTTGATCCTTCACCACAATGAGCTGCAGAGAGAAAATAAGGTGTTCTGTCATTATTTGTATTATTTATCAAAGAACCAGAGCACCAATAATAACTACCACCGATTCTTATGGACATTCTAGCTATCCCCTTGGATTGATCTTCCCAGTTGTCACCCTCTTGACACGCAACGTTAATCATGCAATACCATGAGTTGGTATTTTTATTAAATGAAAAATCAATTAAGCGGTATGCATAAGCAACATTGCTTATTGATATTATTGCATCTTCTTTAACACTTAAGGGTTTGAAATATTCTAATATAACAACATCGCCGGGAATAAATTCTGTCGCAAATAAGCTTTCCTCTGGATTATTAATATTAGTGTAAGCACCTATTAAATAGGATCTGTCTTTGTTGTATAAAAATAACTTACCTCCTTGAGGAATATAAAAATCATTGTAATATACTCCCAGAGCAACTGCATCTTCAACTTTAATCTCTAACCTCCATATACTTCCTAAGCCTTCAATATCCGTCCATGTGCCAATTTCTGACATTGTCTTATTAACCTTAACTGAAATGCCCATTCTCTGAGGTGCATTTGGATTTGTAGCCTCCCTTATAATATCTTCCTCATGAATTGCATTCATGCTGGGTTTAATAAGATTTATTTTGTCGGTTTCATCAATAATATTATACTCAATGCTTGGTGGAATACCTCCTTGATTAATTTGAGAAAATGATCTAAACCCGAAAATAATAATAAATAGAATGATAAGAAATGATTTGCTTGTAGTGGTTTTCATAGAGGTAACTATTGGTATAATTATTAAATGGTTAGCGTGACTACAAATTTAGTAATAAATGTATTTAATTCAAAAGAGATTTTTAAGAAAAGAGCTATCCTTTGCCATAATTAATTTACTTTTGAAAAAAAAATATCATGATAGTTATTACTGGAGCTGCAGGATTTATTGGGAGTGTGATTGTTGAGAGATTCAATGATAATAAATTTGAGAATCTCATTTTAGTAGATGATTTTTCCAATACTAACAAGAACAGAAATCTTGCGGAAAAAAAATATGAAAAAAAGGTTCACAGAGATGACTTTTTTCATTGGTTTGATGACAATCATAAAGATGTTGATTTTGTGATTCATATTGGGGCGCGTACTGATACTACAGAGTTCAATATTGATTTATTAAATGTATTAAACCTTGATTATACAAAACAAATGTGGTTAAGGTGTTCTGGTTTTCAGGTCCCATTAATTTATGCATCATCAGCAGCAACATATGGCATGGGAGAATATGGTTATATGGATAATCATGATGTTATTTACAACCTTAAGCCTCTTAATCCATACGGAATATCCAAAAACGAGTTTGATAAATGGGCAATTAAAGAGAAAGTGGCACCTCCTTTTTGGGCAGGACTAAAATTCTTCAATGTTTATGGGCCCAATGAATACCATAAGGGTAGAATGGCATCGGTTATACTACATGCATTTAATCAGATAAAACTTACTGGAAAAGTAAAACTATTTAAGTCTCACAATCCAGATTTTAATGATGGAGAACAGCTGCGCGATTTTGTTTATGTTATGGATGTGGCTAATGTAATTATGTTTCTGATGGAGACAAAACCCAAGTCAGGGTTATACAACCTCGGTACTGGAAATGCTAGAACTTTTATTGACTTGGCTATTTCTACTTTTAAAGCGATGGATATTAAGCCCGATATTGATTTTATTGATACTCCAGAAGATATTAGAGATAAATATCAATATTTTACTGAGGCAAAGATGGAAAAGTTAAAAGGTGTTGGATTTAAAAAAGCTTTTACAAGTCTTGAAGATGGTATAAATGACTATGTTCAAAAATACTTGAGTCAAGAAAAATATTTTTAAATAGTTGTTGGAGTAAAAACTTTACTTATATATTTGCACAATATGATTAAGATAACAACGAATAATTGGTGGTGGCACAACAAATACTCCTTAGTTGGACATTCTGTTATGTGATTATCTCTTATTTTAGAAATATAAAAACCGTCTCATTACAAAATGAGGCGGTTTTTTTGTTTTAACAATTCAAATATGCAAAGAATTAAAATTAATAGCTGGAAGGCAAGAACAATTTTTCGATGGTGGTTTTTCCAAGACACTTAGAAATTAATAATTAACACTTAACACAATAATAAAATGGAAACAACTATAAAATCGATTAAATCAAATGAAAATATTTTTGAAGCTAATAATGGCATGTACGGTGATTTTGGAGGGATGTATGTTCCTCCACACCTTGAGGAGAAGCTAATCAAACTGGCAGATTTCTTTCAAAAAGAAATATTGCACGATGACTTTGAAAATGAATATAAATACTATTTGGAAAAATTTGTTGGAAGACCTTCACCTTTATATTATGCAAGAAACTTGTCAAAGCATGTTGGATCAAAGATTTATCTAAAAAGAGAGGATCTTAATCATACAGGGTCACATAAAATAAATAATACCATTGGTCAGATATTACTTGCCCATAGAATGGGAGCAACTGAAGTAGTGGCTGAAACAGGTGCAGGTCAGCATGGTGTGGCCACGGCAACCGCTGCAGCATTATTTGGCATCAAGTGTAAAATATTTATGGGCGCAAAGGATGCTAGGCGGCAGCAAATGAATGTAAATCGAATAAAATTGCTTGGTGCCGAAGTAATATTGACTGAAAATGGTAGAGCAACACTAAAGGATGCTGTTGATGCAGCTCTGGGGTATTATGTTGAGAACCCCGATGTATTTTACTTGCTTGGATCACAGGTGGGTCCGCACCCATACCCAACGATAGTTGGGTATTTCCAAAGAATTATTGGTAAAGAGGCTAAAAAACAAATTATTGAGGCAGAGGGACGATTGCCAGATAATATATTTGCTTGTGTTGGAGGTGGTAGCAATGCAATTGGTCTGTTTCAAGAATTTCTTTATGATCCGGTCAATATTTATGCTGCCGAAGGTGGCGGAGAAAAAGCAGAACCTGGTAAAACAGCTGCAACTCTTTCGATTGGTAAACCGGGTGTTTTTCAAGGTACATATTCCTATGCTATATCGGATGAAAATGGTGATGTTTGTCCAACTTCTTCAATTGCAGCAGGATTGGACTATCCAGGTGTTAGCCCTCAACATTCACTTCTCAAGGAAAAACAGAGAGCAAAATACTATGCAGTTACAGACGACGAGGCTGTGGAGGCTTTTAAAATCCTTTCCTGCCTAGAGGGAATTATCCCTGCCATTGAATCGTCTCACGCAGTTGCTCTCGCCATGAGTTTATTAAAGGGACAGGGTGATAAAATAAGCATCGTAAATCTATCAGGTAGAGGCGATAAGGATGTTGGAAGAGATCAATTATTTTAATTGGTAATGGCGATCTGATTAACCTCCCAATTTATTGGGGGGTTAATTATTATCTTCTGAAATCATTGCACTTCCAATACATGTTTTTTCATCATTGGAATACATTACTGTAAATTGTCCTGGGGCTATGCCTGATATCTTTTCCTTACTTACAATTTTACTTGTGGTATCACCAATGGTGATAAAACCTTCCATAAATTCAGGCTGATGACGGATCTTAAATTTTATTTGATTTAGTTCACTATAATCATGGTTAGGATTTAAAAAGTGTACTCTATCAAGTTTTATCTCATCACTATATCTTGAAATTGGGTCGTATCCCTTACTAGCATAAATTATATTATTGATTGTGTCTTTTTTCACAACAAACCATGGTCCACCTCCAAGTTTTAAACCTCTTCTCTGTCCAATAGTATGAAACCAAAAACCCTGGTGCTCGCCAAGTAATTTGTTTGATTCAAGCTCTCTTATCTCTCCTGGCATTATGCCTATTTGATTTTTTATGAATTCTCCGTAGTTGATTTTACCCAAGAAACATATACCTTGGCTATCTTTTCTTGTGGCACTTGGAAGGCTCATTTCTGATGCAATTTTTCTGACATCTGATTTGGGAAGATTACCAATTGGAAATAATGTTTTATGCAGCTGTGGATAAGTTATTTGTGATAAGAAGTATGTTTGATCTTTTACTTTATCTTTTGCCGCAGCTAAAAATACACCATCTTTTGTTTCATAGTTAGTTGCATAATGACCAGTTGCAATCTTATCAAATTCTTGCCCATATCTATCATTAAACGCTCCAAATTTTATCAGTAGATTACACATTATATCAGGATTTGGAGTCAAACCCTTTTTAACAGTATCAATGGTATATTTAACTACTGTTGCCCAATATTCTTCTTGTAAGTCAATAATATCAAACCTACAGCCATATTTTTTTGCTATCCATGTAGTTATTTCTATGTCTTCCTCAGACGGACAATCCATGAATGAATCTTGATCCTCCATACCAATTTTGATATAGAATATATGAGGATCAAATCCCATTTGTTTTAGAAGAGGAACAGTAACAGAACTGTCTACTCCTCCCGATACCAAGGCCGCGATATTCATGGTAATAAATTTTTGCAAAGGTCGTTAAAATGTTGATTAAATCTAAATTGAATTTAGTCCGTATTCAAGTTCATAGATTTATTACTTTTGATAAATCAAAAAATAATTTACCAGAAACTCAATATATATGTACGGAAAAATAAAAGATCATCTAATCAACGAGTTGGAAGATATTCGTGATGCTGGTTTGTTTAAGGATGAAAGAATTATTGTAAGTCCTCAGCAATCTGAAATAAAGCTTGATACTGGACAGGAAGTTCTAAATTTTTGTGCTAATAATTATTTGGGTTTATCAAATCATCCGGAGTTAATAAATGCTGCAAAGGAAGGCTTGGATTCACATGGGTATGGAATGTCATCTGTTAGATTTATATGTGGAACAACAGATCTTCACAAGCTACTTGAAAAAAAAATTGCAGAGTTTTTTGGTACTGAAGACACAATTTTATATGCTGCTGCATTTGATGCTAATGGTGGTGTATTTGAACCTTTATTGACGGCGGAAGATGCTATTATAAGTGATAGTTTAAACCATGCATCCATAATAGATGGAGTGAGGCTATGCAAGGCACAGCGTTATCGGTATGCAAACGCTGACATGGATGCTCTTGAAGCAGAACTGAAAAAGGCTCAAGAACAGAGGTTTAGAATTATCGTAACCGATGGAGTATTTTCAATGGACGGAAATACCGCACCTGTGGACAAGATGGTAGAACTTGCTGAAAAATATGATGCTATGATTATGGTAGACGAATGTCATTCAGCTGGTGTAGTTGGTAAAACCGGTAGGGGAGTGAGTGAGCATTACGATATCTTTGGTAAGATTGATATTATAACTGGTACATTGGGAAAAGCCTTTGGGGGTGCGGTTGGCGGTTTTACAACTGGTAGAAAAGAAATAATAGAGATGCTAAGGCAAAGATCACGACCATATTTATTTTCGAATTCACTCCCTCCAATAGTAGTTAGTGCTGGAATAAGAATGTTTGATATGATGAGTGAGTCAAATGAACTGCAAGAACAATTACATGAAAATACAGATTATTTCGTGGAAAAAATGGTAGAAGCTGGATTTGACATAAAACCAACACAGTCTGCCATATGTGCTGTTATGCTTTATGATGCCAAACTTTCTCAAGTAATGGCTTCCAAATTATTGGATGAAGGAATTTATGTTATTGGGTTTTATTTTCCCGTTGTTCCAAAAGGGGAGGCAAGAATCAGAGTTCAATTATCTGCAGGACATACTCGAGAGCACTTAGATAAAGCCATATCTGCATTTGTAAAGGTTGGTAAAGAATTGAATGTTATAAAATAGAAGAACCTCTTGTCCTAAAAAATTAGAAAATATGATATTTGGTATAGGCACTGATATAATTGAGGTAAAACGAATGGAAAAGAGTCTTTTGAAAAATGATGCTCTTATGAATAAACTATATACTAAGGCTGAACAGGATTATTGTAATAAGGGAACAGTTACAAAATATCAATGTTTTGCTGCTCGATTCGCAGCCAAAGAAGCGTTTTTTAAGGCTTTGGGTACTGGTTTCAGATATGGAATGGCATTTCATGAAATAGAAGTTCTAAATGATGAATTGGGAAAGCCATATGTAAGTCCTCAAGGTAAAGTAAAAGATTACTTGAATGAGCAAGGAATTAAAACAATACACCTTAGTATCTCACACCTTAAAGAGATAGCTAATGCTTTAGTTGTTCTTGAAAGATAGCAAGTGACGGCTTAAAACACCTCCAGCGCAAAATTATTTACTAGTACTATGGTCCATTAAAAATAATTTTGCAGTTTTTGTAAGACTTTTCTCAACAGTAATAAAGCTCATGCCTATTTCTTTTCTAATCTTATCATTGGAGTATCTATAATGTTGATTTGCTGTTTCAGCTGTTTCTTTGGTTATTGTAGGACTAGTTCCCTTTATTTTTGCAATAATCCAAAATGCTCTCCAACCTAATTCACTGATAAATTTAGATGCTTTGTAAGGAGGAGGCTTTATGTCCAAAGCTCTAGACATTGAAAAGAATAGGTTTTCATAGCTAATATTTTCAGAATTTAAAATAAACCTTTCGGAGTAAGTTGAACTATTCATGAGCGTTATCATTGCAATCACAACATCGGATACATCAACAAATCCATTTGTGCCAGATGAATAGAATTTCAAACCATTGTACATTGTTGTGAATAGCTTTGGACTGCCTGTTGACCAATCTCCAGGCCCTATTATTATGGATGGGTTTACAATTACAGCATTAAGCCCTTCTGCTATCCCCCTCCATACCTCCATTTCAGAGTGATATTTACTTGTGGAGTACACTGAGGTTTTTTTATTATTCCATTGGGTTTCCTCAGTTACGATACCCTCACTATCAGCCCTGCCAAGAGTTCCTATTGAGCTTACATGAACTAGTTTAATATTTTTTTGCTCTAAGCAGGCATTAACAATATTTGTTGTTCCGTTAATATTAGTTGCCAATAATGTTTCCTTATCGGATGATTGAAATGACACAGTTGCAGCACAATGGTATATCTGTGTTATATTTATTAAGGACTCTCGAACAGAGTAATAATCAAGAATATCTGCCTCAATCCATTTTATTTTATCAAAAAGTTTTTCTGGCTTGGAAGTATAAAATGAGAATGTTTTCAGTGTTTTTGAAATATCCGAAGTTTTCCTTCTAATAGCTACGGGGTTATAACCACTGCTTGTTAGAGAGTATAATAAATGAGCTCCAATAAGGCCAGTACCTCCTGTTACAAGTATCATAGGTAGTTATTATGTAACAAATTTAGTAACATATCTGATAATTGTGTTTGTGTTGCTTACTGATATTTATGGTTAAATAGTTTTACACTTAATAACATATTACGAATATGATATTGAAATTGGATCGCTGACAGAAATGCCAAGTAGTGAAGCTGCTTTACCATTGTTTATTGCAATTTCAAGGGCATCATTACTTGTGAAAAGGGCTACAATATCACCTGGGTTAACATCTCCATATGAATCATGTATTTTGTTAACTTTATATTTTTGATTTCGGAACGAAATAACAAACTGTCTTCCTGATGTGAACTTTTTAAAGTCATCTATGTTAATGTTAGTAATTAAATTTTCATAATTATCAATATAAATTATCATCCCCTTAAGTAAATCTTCATTTATTACAGGATTAAAATGCATTTTGCTTACGAGGTCATTCATTATGGGGCCAAGTTCTTCCATATTAGTTCCTTGTGATAGAAGGGCTGCTGCTTTGGCAAATCTATCACGGCTTGAGAACGTATGATTTGAAGATTCCATTGTAATATCAAGTTCAACAATTTTTTCAGGTTTACTATCAAATATTAAAGAAAATATTCCATCGTCCGTGCCAATAAAATATTGCTTGTTATAATAGGCAACAATATGCATGTGGCTTAGCGATTCCTCTGTATTTATACCAATGATATGAACAGTGTTGTCAGGAAAACTTTTGCAGGCATTTTTCATTACATAGGCTGCCTCGGACGAGTTGAATGGTTCTATTTGATGAGTTATGTCAACGATCTGTGCGTCAGGATTAAATTTATAAATCATTCCCTTAACTCCTGATACATAATAATCCCGCGTTCCCCAATCACTAATAAGTGTTATTAACCCCATCATCAAAGATTTTCATTTTTTGGTAGATGTCAGAAACTAATTTAATGCTTGTATTTAACTGCAACTATTTATGATTAATACCAAAAGTTCAAAATTATAAAAATTGACTCTCTTTGTGGTGCTTTTTTTTAATATTTTTGAACTCCTTAATTAAAATGATATTCATTTAACCACGATTTATGAGTGAGAGGATAGTCCAACTAGATGTAATGAGCCCTGTGGAGTTTTTTGGACCGGGTGATGTTCATATGAATATTATTAAGTCATTGTTTCCAAAGCTTAAGATTATCGTGCGTGGTGATATTATTAAATTGATAGGCGCTAAATCAGATATGGATGTCTTTGAAAAAAGAATTGATTTATTAATGATACAGTTTGATAAATTCGGCAAGCTCAACGAGGATGTCATAACAAGAATTATGGGTGATGATAAGAATGGTAGTGATGGAGGAGAGATTAATGATAGCGATGTTCTTGTATATGGACGTCATGGGAAATTGATAAAGGCACTGACAGTAAACCAGAAAAAAATGGTTGATAGTAGCGAAACTAATGATCTTGTTTTTGCAATTGGGCCAGCAGGAACAGGCAAAACATATACTGCGGTTGCGTTAGCTGTTAGGGCTCTAAAAAATAAAGAAATAAAAAAAATTATACTAGCCAGCCCAGCCATTGAAGCCGGTGAGAGTTTGGGGTTTTTGCCTGGTGACATGAAGGATAAACTTGATCCTTATTTACAACCGTTATATGATGCTCTAAGAGATATGCTTACCACCCAAAAGTTTTTGTCATACATAGAAGATGAAACTATTGAGGTAGCGCCTCTAGCATTTATGCGAGGACGAACTTTGAGTAATGCATATGCTATTTTGGATGAAGCTCAAAATGCATCGGAAAGTCAGCTAAAAATGTTTCTTACCAGAATGGGAAAGTCATCAAAGTTTATAGTTACTGGAGATGTCACGCAGATAGATTTGCCCAAACAGAAACAGTCAGGATTACTTCAGGCACAACAATTATTGGATGGTATACCCGGTATTGAATTTATAAAACTCGATGGTCGTGATGTTGTAAGGCATAAACTTGTTACTAAAATAATAAGTGCATATAGTAAGTCAAGTAAAATTAAATAAGCATAACATGAAAGAGGCATTAACTAGAACAGATTTCAACTTTCCTAATCAAAAAAGTGTTTATCACGGCAAAGTTCGTGATGTTTATAATATCGGAGAAGAACTTCTTGTTATGGTGGCAAGTGATCGAATATCAGCATTTGATGTTGTATTACCTCGAGGTATTCCGTTTAAAGGACAAGTATTAAATCAGATAGCATCTAAGTTTTTGGATGCTACTTCGGATATCGTGCCAAATTGGAAAATGGCTACTCCAGACCCAATGGTAACGGTTGGCCATTATTGTAAGCCATTTCCTATTGAAATGATAATTCGAGGATTTCTTACGGGAAGCTCATGGAGAACATATAAGAGTGGAGCAAGAGAAATTTGTGGCGTGAAAGTACCAGATGGTTTAAAGGAACACCAGCGATTTTCAGAACCCATATTAACACCAACTACAAAAGCTGAAGAAGGTCATGATGAAGATATTTCAAAGGAGGAAATAATTGCTCAGGGATTAGTTTCTGCTGAAGATTATACAAAACTAGAAGACTATACCAGAAAATTATTTCATAGAGGAACCGAAATAGCTGCTGAGAAAGGATTGATATTAGTAGATACAAAATATGAGTTCGGTAAAGTTGGTGAT
The DNA here is from genome assembly GCA_002708315.1 of Lentimicrobiaceae bacterium. GTDB lineage: Bacteria > Bacteroidota > Bacteroidia > Bacteroidales > F082. The sequence goes on along the minus strand of PANC01000021.1, from coordinate 80,720 downwards.
CAAATCTACTTAATAGATGAGATACACACCCCGGATTCATCACGATATTTTTATTCTGATAAATATGAGGATAGGTTTGCAGCAGGCGAGCAACAAAAGCAATTATCCAAAGAATTTGTGCGCGAGTGGCTAATGGAAAATGGGTTTCAAGGAAAAGATGGACAACAAGTGCCGGAGATGACTGACGAAATAGTTCAAGGCATATCCAATCGGTACATTGAACTTTATGAGCAGGTTACAGGTGACACTTTTGTTAAATCTTCTGTGGACAATGTTGTGGCTAGAATAGAGGATAATATCAATAAATTTCTAGAGAATTAATCAAAATTTTTAAATTATTAGCACGAATGCTGTGAGTGTTAATAGCTGAGTAAAATGCCAATTTATGTGCTAGTTTAGTGGCTTTATTACCATAATGTTTGTACCGTTTGTTGTCATATTGTAGACACTTATTGCGGATTATTATGTAATATTTACTGCTTAATTTGGTCTTATTTATTAATTAAACACATCAAAACACGCTGCCTGATAGTCCGTAATCCTCAATAAATCAGATAGATAACATGTGTGGGGCTACTCGCCCGTTTTTTTTTAAATAAATATGTTGTTGATATTAATATAAGTATACCTTTGTAGGTTCTAATTTTAAATATATTACAATGAATAAAGGCACAGTAAAATTTTTTAATGAATCAAAAGGTTTTGGATTTATTATCGATGAAGAATCAAACAATGAGTATTTTGTACACGTAACCGGTCTTGTTGACAAAGTTAACGAAGGTGACGCTGTAGAATTTGAATTGAAAGAAGGTAAAAAAGGATTAAATGCGCACAACGTAAAAATCGCTTAATATCACATTTAATTCAACTATGATATTAAAAGCCTGCAAGTAATTGCAGGCTTTTTTATTTGTGTTAAAGTGTATTTCATTTAATTGGAGATGCCATCATTCATAAGATTAATTTACAACTTATTATTTGTGCGGCTTATGGAAATAATTATTAGGATTTAATTATATCTCTCGTATCGATTTTTCAGGCAGCCAGCCTTTACTTCCATTATTTATTTTGATTTCTAACCAATTATCTATTTTATCCATGATCTTTACCTTGGTGCCCTCATGAATAACGAATAAATCTACGGCATTTTGTGTGGGTGAGCTTTTAATAGTAATTGATGGGACAAAAACTATTGCCTCTTTTTGTTCAAGACTATTGTTGTACCTCTGCCATGTTAAAGTCGTTGAAACGACAATTAAAAGTAGCAAAAATAAGCTAAGATAGAATGTTAGTTTACGGTTATTTCTTGTTTGTGATAATATGAAAAATCCAATTGAGATAATAAATAAAGCAAATAATATCAGTGTTAGAATGGCACCTGTATTCGTATCTAGCATATTATAAAAAAAGGTCCACCATCTTTGATAAAAAAGTTCAGGTACCTTTTCAATCTTATCCACAATCATACTATTTGCGATGTTGAGGTTATATTCTATGCTTTCATCATTTGGAAGAAGTTTTTTCGCTTTTTCGTAATATAAAATTGAAGACGCTAAATCATTATTCTTATAATGAGTATTGCCCATGTTGTAAAACAATTCACCAGCCTCAAGCCCATTATCTATAACATACTGATAATTAACTATTGCAGAATCGTATAGGCCTCTATTGTATTGATCATTAGCTTTTTCAATTATTTTATTAGCATCGATGGCAAAAAGATTTAATGCCATTAATTGGATTACCAAAAGAATTATATGTTTTGATTTATAAATCATCGTCATATTATTTTAATGCCTTTTCAGCTAGCATTATTGCATTAACAGATTCATTATATATGCTTTCCATCTTATTACTTGAGTCTCCAGGAGCAAACCTAGCAAACTCTATGTTGTTAAGTATATTTATAAAATTTTCTGTCACAACATTATCAGCACCTTTTTCATTTAGAGTTTCTGCTACAGAATCTATCGATAATTCGGATTGTTTTAATGTAAATTTATCTCCAATATAACCCCAAAGAGCCTGTGCTATTTCATCATAATAAGCTTTGTCATCACCTTCAATCTTAAACTTCTCAGCTGACCTAAGTCTCGTTTTTGCAATCTTATTTGCCTTTCTGTTCTTTAAAAGACTTGTATTTGATTTTCTTTTTTCCATTCTCTTTATAATAGCAACTATAATTACCATGAGTAGAATAATTATTATCATTATTATAAAAAATGATAGGGATAAGAATAAGTGAGATCCAGTATTATAGAGTTTGAATGGAAGAGATTTAATATGACGAATATCCTGACCAATGAATTGAATATCTTCTTGGGCCGACGAACTGTAAGATATACCACCTGATGTAATTTCACCTTTTTCTACTTGTATTTCGTAGGATTCAGACTTAATTGTTCGATATTTCTTAGCCTTTGGATCAAAGTAACTTAGAGTAAATGGATTTATTTTATAATTGCCTCCCACTCTTGGAATTACTAGGTATTCAAATTTCTTTTTCCCAGAAACACCCGAGGAAGATGTTTTGATATTGCTAGATACTTTGGGGTCAAAAGTTTCAAAATCAACTGGAAATTTGATATTTGGCATATTAAATAACTCCAAATTACCTTTTCCGGAAATTGTATAAGTTATGGATAATGCATCATTAGCTTTGAGTTCCGTTCTATCAATTTTGCTGCTCAATCTAAAATCTCCAACAGCTCCATTAAAGTCTGGTGGTTTGTTCTTTTGGGGCAATGGTTTCACCTCTATTGAGATTAAATTTGATTTTATTACTGTTCGTATGTTTTTTACATTTCTATTAAAGAATGGATCATTAAAGAAATCCTCAAATGGATCATATCCGCGTTTCCTGTTATTTTGAACCCTTAACTGCACTTCACATTCCATCTCAGTGGGTTCAATTATAAGGCTACCCGTCTTTTGAGGGAAAATGGCAAATTGATTTATAACTGCAACAACATACTCCTGCCCATTTATTATTTCAGTGGTTTGTTTAAATTGTTTCTGATTATCTAAAAGACTCTTGGACCAGAAACCCTGAAAAGATGACAGTTTCTTTACAATAAGGTTTGAAACAGGCACTCTGGTGTAAATTCTATATGTTACTAAAACCTGCTCTCCCAAATATGGTTTAGAGTTGGTGATTGATGCTTTTAGGTAAACATCATCATCTTGAAGAGTTTCATTATTTGTATTTGATCCATTACTAGAATTAGCTTTCTGATTTTTAGTGTTTTTAACAACCTTAATTTTTAGTGAGTTTGATTGAACTCGCCTGTTATTAACCATCGCAGATGCTGGACTTATGGTATTCTGACCCTCTTTGGATGCCCTTAAAATGAAGGTGTATGTCTTAGAATATGATTGGGTCATTTTTCCATTTGTATATTGGACACTGGAATTAGTTGAGGTGCTTGGCCCACTTAATAATTGCATATCTCCAAAGTTTGGAGAGTTGAAGTTTTCAGCATCTTGATTAATTTCATAAACAACTCTGAACCTTTCACCCACTGCAACAGTTTGTTTAGAAGTGCCCACAAAACGTATTTTATCATCGGCATATCCAGTTTGGGATGCCATCAAAAGTATAGCTAGTATGTAAATACTTTTAATCATTTAATTAGCTCTATTTAACATTGATTTATGACATATCAATAACATTAATTTTTTCATCTTATTATATGTCTAAGGTTTCGATTTCATTATTGCATTACAAATTTAGCCATTCTACCAGTCTATGTCTGACTTTTTCCCTTTTATTGCTCTTGCCTTTTGTTTCTGAAGTTTTTGAAGTGTTTTCTTCTCATCATTTTTCAATGCTTCGAGCATACGTTGTGCATCTTGTTTTGATATTTTTTGCGGTTGTTTTTCCTGTTCATTTTCCTTATCACCATTATTTTGATCCTCATTATTTTTAGGATCTTGCTTGTCTTTTTTATCCTGTTTGTCTTTATCCTTGTTGTCCTTATTATTATCGTTTTTCTGGTCCTGATCTTCATTCTTATCTTGATCCTGGTTCTGGTCTTGATTCTCTTGTTGCTTCTGTTGTTCCTTTAATTTCTTTCTTGCATACTCAAGGTTATATTTAGCATTATTATTTTCTGGACTTATACGTAATGAGTTTTTAAATTCCTCAATACTTTCCTCGTACTTCTCCTCCTTCATAAGAGTATTTCCAATGTTATAGTATGATGCTGATTTTTCTTCTTTTGAAGCATTGCGTTCAACCACCTCATTGAAAAGGTTAGCAGATTCTTCATAATTCTCCTGCTTATACATTGCATCTCCAAGGTTGAAAGTACTCTTTAAATATCCTGGGTTTTCCATTAAAGCTTTACGATACTGTTTTTCTGCTTCCTGAAAATTTCCTTCTTCATATTGGTTGTTACCATCACGAATACGACTTTTTTCCGATTGGGAGAAACCAAATGCCGCAGACATGGTTAAGGTTATTATTATTAGTATTCTAGATATCATAATATTACTTTCCAAAGAAATCAAATTTTCTAATCCAACGTGTTTTTCTATCAGCTATAAGTAATTCCAAAACAATTAAAAATAATGCAATTCCTAAGAATACTTGAAACCTATCTTCATAATCGCTGAATTGACGCGTTTCAATTTCTTTTTTGTCGATTTCATTTATATCATTAAATATTCTTTTGAGTCCTGTGCTTGCATTATTTGCTCTTGCATATGCTCCGCCACCTGCTGCTGCAATTTGCCTCAACATATCTTCATTTAATTTAGTAATAACAGTTTTATTACTTCTGTCTTTCTTATATCCTGTTTGAGATCCATATTTATTGTAGATTGGAATTGGAGCCCCTTCGGGAAGACCCATACCAATTGTAAAGACATTTATCCCAAGGTCACTTGCGTTTTTTGCAGCTTCAATTGCATCATCTTCATGATTTTCACCGTCAGTGATTACAATTATGGCTTTATTATGCTCTGTTTCACCAAAGCTAACTGTTGCCATTTCAATGGCTTCTCCAATTGCAGTGCCTTGAGTGGGAACAATTTTGGTATCAACGGCAGATAAAAATAATTTCACAGCAGAATAGTCAGTTGTTAAAGGTAATTGTTTGTATGCATTTCCTGCAAAAATTATTATGCCTACTCTATCACCTTCTAATTTATCTACAAGTGATGAAATAGCAAGTTTTGATCTTTCCAAACGATTTGGTTTAATATCTTCTGCCAACATTGAGTTGCTTACATCCAATACCAGGTATAGATCAATGCCTTCTCGTTTGACTTTTTTAAGTTTTGAACCAATCTGTGGATCTATAATCCCCACAATAAGAAATAGCGTAGCAAGTAAAACTAAAATAAATTTGAATAATGATTTGGATGCGCTAACCTCCGGCATTAAAGATGCGATCACAGATTTGTCACCAAACTCAGACCACGCTTTTTTAACCCAAGATCTATAAACAAAAAAATAAGCTATGAATACCGCTAGGATTAATAGAAGTATAAAATATTCGTTATGTGCAAATTTTATCATATATCAACCTTTTTTCTAGGGAAATCTTTTAAATATAAGATACCTTAAGGTAATTTCAATGGCAAGTATCAGAAGCGCTATCAATGCAAATGGTAAGTATGCTTCATGTTTTTTTCTGAATTCTTGAATATCTATCTTTGACTTCTCAAGAGTGTCAATTTCTTTATATATTTCTCTAAGTTTTTTGTTATTATCAGCTCTGAAGTATCTGCCACCTGTCATTGCGGCTATCTTTTGTAATAATTCTTCATCAATTTGAACTTCCATTTGTTGCATTTGGATACCAAAAGGAGTTTGAACTGGATATGGCGCAGTTCCCATTGAGCCAATTCCAATAGTATAGACTCTTATGCCAAACATATTTGCCAATTCACCTGCTGATATGGGATCTACAGAACCCGCATTATTCACACCATCTGTTATTAGAATAATTACTTTGGATATTGCTTCAGAGTTTTCAAGTCTGCTAACGGATGTCGCTAATCCATCCCCAATTGCAGTGCCATCTTCTATCATTCCACTTTTTACTTCCTCAAAAATATTTGATATCATTTGATGATCCGTGGTAAGTGGCACCTGAGTGAATGCTTCTCCACTGAAAATAACGAGGCTTACTCTATCATTGGGACGTTTGGCGATAAACTCTTTTGCAACATCCTTTGCAGCCTCTAATCTGTCTGGCTTAAAATCACGAGCTAACATACTCCCTGATACATCCAATGTCATTACAATATCAATACCTTCAATATTAACATTTTGCTTTTTTGATACCGATTGGGGTCTTGCCATAGCAATAATAATAAGTGCTATTGATAGGATCCTTAGAATAAATAACGAATGAAAAAAATATGTTTTTAGAGTTGGCTTTATTTGACCAAAGGCTTGCATACTAGAAAACCTCAGTTCAGCCGAATTGTCTTTATGCTTAAACCAGTACCAAACAATTAAAATAGGTATTATAAGCAGTGCATATAAAAATTCAGGATTTTCCCAATTATCTATTCTAATCATCTTTACTTGCCTCCTCCTTTAATTGATGATTACCTGTTATTATTACCTCTTTGGTTTCGTTTACAAAATCAACACAATGTGAGATACCAAGATCATTCTCTAAGGCTGTGGGATTAGCTTTTGCAAATTTTACCATATCTGCCATATACAAAACACCACTTAATTTAGTCATTGCGTTTTTATTAATTTTCTTGTTCTCAAGATAATTTAATATTTCATGGCTAGTCATTTCTAGTGCGTCCAATTGGTATCGATTAGTTAGATATTCTCTTGTAATATTGGTTAGCACGGTATAATATTTTTTAATCTTTCCAGATTGCCATATTTTTTCCAACCTTAATTCTTCCAATTCGTTTAATGCTATAACGTGGGGAGGAAGTTTAGGTGTGACTTTACTTGAGAATATAGGCTTATTTTTTCTTCTTTTTGATATGTAGTAAACCAATAGACTAACTACAATAATTACAGCTAAAAAACCAATGACCCAGGGGAGTATCTCTTTTAGTGTGTATGGTTCACTAAATGGCGATATAATTGGTTTAAATGCTTGTGCAGTGTCAACCTCTGGTACGTATACCTGAAGAAATAAAGCGCCTGTAGAAGTACTATATATGGTTGTGTCATTTTCAAATACGATGCCAAAATTAACTATTGGGATTTCAAAATACCCAGAATCAAAGGATGTAACAAGAATCGTTTGAGATAAACTCATAACATCATTTTCTAATATAGTGTCTATTGCATTGCGATCTATTACCTCTATATTTGATGTTATAGTGTCTAAAATGAGTGGCCACTTAACAATAGCTTTTTGAGGAATAGTTATACCAATTTTATATTCCACTTGATCTCCAATCATGATTGCATTTGAATCTAATGAACTCCATGCATCTGTTTGCTGAGCATTAACGTGAAACATTATTGCAATTACTAGGGATAATATGATGAATAACCTTCTAATCATTGATTCTATTTTCTAGCCTCTCGCTTTTTAAAAAGATTCATAAGTGGTTTTACATAATCCTGGCCGGTATATACTTTTACAAAGTCAATACCATATCTGCCGCATATTGTATCTAGTTCAGTAGATTTATTTCTTATGATCCTTGAATATTCATTTCTAACCTTTGAATTCGATGTGTCAACTAAAGTTGTTTTACCACTTTCGGAATCTTGCATCCTAACTAAACCTAAATTAGGAATTTCAAACTCTCTTTGATCATTAACTCTTATTGCTATTAGGTCGTGTTTATAATTTGCAATTTGTAGTGCTTTCTCAAAACCATCATCCATGAAATCTGAGATGAGAAAAGCAGTTGATTTTTTCTTGATTATATTTGAAAGATAACGAAGTGCCTCGGCAATATCTGTTCCACTATTTTCTGCTTTAAAATCTATAAGTTCTCTAATGATCCTAAGAATGTGCGATGATCCTTTCTTTGGTGGTATGAACTTCTCTATTTTGTCACTAAAAAAAATAACTCCAACCTTATCATTATTTTGAATAGCAGAAAATGAGAGAACAGCAGCAATTTCTGTTACCACATCTTGTTTTAATTGCTTATTTGTTCCAAATTCATTGGATCCTGATATGTCAATCAGAAGCATTACCGTTAATTCTCTTTCTTCTTCAAAGACTTTAATAAAAGGATGATTAAATCTAGCGGTAACGTTCCAATCAATATTTCGTATGTCGTCTCCAAACTGATACTCTCTAACTTCGCTAAAAGCCATACCTCTTCCCTTGAATACGCTATGGTATTCTCCTGAAAATATTTGATTCGACAAGCCTCTTGTCTTAATCTCAATTTTCCTAACTTTTTTAAAAATTTCTTGTGCTTCCAATCTTATCTAGCTAAGCATTATAGGTAAAAAATTAACAAATAAAAATAAGGTTACAGAAATTCTCTAGGGAACTTCAACTGAATTTAATATCTCATTAATTATATCTTCAGTTGTAATATTTTCAGCTTCTGCCTCATATGTTAGCCCAATTCGGTGTCTCATGACATCATGAGCAACAGCTCTCACATCCTCTGGAATCACATATCCACGTTTTTTTAGGAACGCTAATGCTTTTGAGGCAAGCGCAAGGTTTATACTAGCACGTGGTGATGCTCCATATTGAATCATTTGAGCAAAATTATTAAGTTTATAGTCACTTGGATAGCGAGTTGCAAAAACGATATCTGTTATATAGTTTTCAATCTTTTCATCAAGATATACTTCACGTACTATTTCTCTTGCCTTTAAAATATCTGAGGTTTTTAAAATGGTATTTGTCTTGGTTTTTGTGTTTGTGATATTTTGCCTCATTATCAGCTTTTCTTCCTCTTTTTTTGGATAGTTAATCACAACTTTTAACATAAACCTATCAACCTGAGCTTCCGGTAGAGGATAAGTTCCTTCTTGTTCAATGGGGTTTTGTGTTGCCATAACAAGAAACGGCTCCTCCAGTTTAAAGGTCTTGTCACCAATGGTAACTTGACGCTCTTGCATTGCTTCTAGTAATGCACTTTGTACTTTTGCAGGAGATCTATTTATTTCATCTGCAAGAATAAAGTTAGCAAATATGGGTCCCTTTTTCACGGTAAACTCTTCCTTTTTCTGACTATATATCAATGTACCCAATAAATCAGCGGGTAATAGGTCAGGGGTAAACTGTAGACGCGAGAATTTAGCATCAATAATGTTTGCTAATGAGTTAATAGCAAGTGTTTTAGCAAGCCCTGGGACTCCTTCCAATAGTATATGTCCGTTTGCCAATAGTCCTATTAGAAGTCTTTCGGTCATATGTTTCTGGCCAATTATTACCTTATTCATTTCCAGATGTATAAGGTCTGCAAACTGGCTTTCTTTTTGGATTTTTTCGTTTAATTCCCGAATATTTGTTTCAAGCATATTAAATTGAAATTAAGTTCAAGGCAAAATTATAAAATGGTTTTACTAAAACGTGTTAATATTTGTTAAAGCAGCAATTAGATTTAATCAAAGGAAATATTGGCTAAAAAAACAAATCAAGAAAAAATTTAATATTAGAGATCAAATGCAGCTATCAATAGTTCAATATCACGAGATGGTAAGCCAGTTAAATTTCCAATTTGACCATTTGTTAATGCCCCTTTGTAGATATACACACCTTTTCTTAAACCATTATCATGTTTAAGCATTCTATCAATACCCCCATGACGGGAAATGGATTCAAGAATTGGTCCAATAATATTGCTAAGGGAATGTGAGGCCGTATTTGGAACGCACGATGCAATATTTGGAACACAATAATGAGTAACACCGTATTTATCAAAAATAGGGTTATCGTGCCTTGTAATTTTTGATGTTTCAAAACAACCTCCTTGGTCTATGCTCACATCAATTATAACTGAACCTTGTTCCATTGACCTAACCATATCTTCGGTGATTAAGCAAGGAGTAATTCCCAAATTTGTAAACTTTGCTGCTATAACTACATCAGCTTCTTGCAATGCATGCTTTATTGCCTTTGGATTGAGTGTAGAAGTAGGAATTGAATTCATTAGTTTACTTTGGATTCTTCTTAATTTGTGGATGGAATTGTCAAATATTTTAACTGCAGCACCCATTCCAAGAACTGTTCGTGCAGCACTTTGAGCAACAGTGCCAGAGCCAATTATAACAACCTGGGCTGGCGTTATTCCTGGAAAACCTCCCAATGATTTACCTTTTCCATGTTCTGGACTCCTAAGATATTGAGATGCAAGAAGCACAGCTGTATTCCCTACTATTTCACTTATTGATTTCATAACCGGCAATGAACCTGACCTATCCTGAATAAATTCATATGCAATTGCAATGGATTTATTGGCCATCAACATTGTGTAGGGTTCCTTTTTTGTATTTGGAAGAAATAATGATGATAGGAGTACTTTATTTCTTCCTAGCATTTCTATTTCACTTTCCAATGGTGGTGATATTTTCGATACGAGATCACATTTATAAATCTCTTCGGCAGAGCTTACAATTGTTGCCCCAGCTTCAGCATAATTCTCGTTGGTAAAGTTGGCAGCCGCACCTGACCCATCTTCAATGAAAACATTGTGTTTACTATCAACAAGCTGCTTAACTGCTTCGGGTACCAGAGGCACACGATTTTCATTTACTGAGAGCTCCTTTGGAATCCCAATTGAGAAATTGTTTTCATCAGGTAGATATTCTAGCATTTCCTCCTGAGGCATTAACTGCTCTACTTCGGATGGTTTAAGAAAACCTTTACTTTTTTCATCCATAAAGACAGGTGCTAATAATTGCCACGTTATTATTTAATTTTGTAAGAAATGGTTCTTTTACCATCTTCTATTTCGTCTATCGATATATATACGTAACTTTCTGGTAAAAGTTCCGAAATCAACTCTGGCCACTCAATGAAACACTTGTTATGACTGTAAAAGTATTCTTCGTAGCCAATATCATATACTTCATCTAACTTCTTAATCCTATAAAAATCAAAGTGAAAAACAGGATTTTTATTTTTATCTGAGTATTCATTAATAAGGGAAAAAGTTGGACTACTAACAACTTCTTTTACGCCGAGCACATTGCAAAATGCTTTTATCAAAGTGGTCTTACCTGCTCCCATTTTTCCATTTAATGCAAAAATGGTCTCCTCTCCCGAATGTTCCAAGATATTTTGAGCAGCCATATTTAGCTCGCTCAAACTATTTATGGTTATGGTTTTCATTGATTGTAATAATTATTTTGAAGATAAGGTTATGGCCGGTATCAATATTTCCTCCATTGACATCCCTCCGTGCTGGAATGTGTTTTTATAATAGTTTGAATAGTAGTTAAAGTTATTTGGATATGCAAAGAAATCCGCACCTCTTGAAAATATCCATCTTGTACTTATATTAATTTTTGGTAAGTAATATTCCTCAGGGTTTGCAATTTCAAACACATCTTTATCTTTATATGCCAGGCTTTTACCAAATTTATATCGTAAGTTTGTATTTACATTCTTATCACCTACAACTTTTATAGGATCTGTTACTTTAATTGATCCATGATCAGTAGTAATCATCAAAGAGACATTCTTTGAAGCCAGATATTTTATTATATCAAATAAGGAAGAGTGTTCAAACCAAGAGAACATTAATGACCTATATGAGGCCTCATTATCTGCAAGTTCTCGTATTATTTCCATTTCAGTTCTAGCATGAGATAACATATCAACAAAATTGTAAACGATAACGTTAAACTCAGTATTCATTAAGTTTGATATATTTTCGAATAACTTTCGGCCTGCATTTAGATTTAGAATTTTATTGTAAGAGATTGAAGTTGTACGTCCAAACCTTTTGAATTGCTCTTTAAGCAATTCTTGCTCAAATTTATTTTTTGTACCTTCTTCATGTTCATCCACCCAGTAATTTCTGTATTTATTTCTTATCTCATTAGGCATCATACCAGCAAATATGGCATTTCTAGCGTACTGAGTCGTTGTGGGTATAATACTGTAATATAAACTTTCATTATCAACACGAAAGTATTGTTCAATTAGAGGCTTTATTATTGTCCACTGGTCAAATCGAAGATTATCAATTAGAAGCATAAAAACTTGTTTTCCATTGTCTAGCAATGGAAAAATATAATCTTTTACTAGGGTATGCGAAAGCGTTGGTTTTGAATCGGAATTACCATTTAACCAATCTTTATAATTTCTTCCATAATATTTGGCAAATGCGTTATTAGCTTCTTGTTTTTGGATATTTAGAATTTCAGCCATGCCCTTATCATCGGATTTATCCAAATCAAACTCATATCTTGTTAAATCCCGGTAAACTTCACCCCACTCAATGTAATCAAGTCTATCGGTTATTCTTATGCCCAGTTCTCGGAACTGCTGCTGATAGGCAACTGTTGCTTTTTCTCCCGCAAGTTTTCTGTTTTCAAGATTACGTTTAAGAGATAATAATATCTGACTTGGTTTAACGGGCTTTATCAAATAATCTGCAATGTTAGATCCTATGGCATCTTCCATAATTGACTCTTCTTCACTTTTCGTAATCATAACCACAGGAAGAGTAGCATTTTTCTTTTTGATGTGTTCAAGGGTTTCTATTCCACTCATTCCAGGCATCTGCTCATCTAAGAATACTATGTCATAGTAATTTTCTGAAATCATTTCAATGGCTTCATCCCCGCTCACAACAGCATCAACATCATAACCTTTTTCTTGTAGAAAAATGATATGTGGCCTAAGCATTTCTATTTCATCATCCGCCCATAGGATTTTTATTCTACTCATACTATATGGATATTATTTAAATCAATTAAATTTGTGAAGTTGTAATCACTTTACCAACTGGTAAAATCATATAAACAATGGTAAAAGAAAACATTTATTGTGCCGGTGATTGACACGTAATACAAAATTAACAATTTTTATGAGGGTAGGAAAGGTGAATAAACGTAAAATATTTAACGATCCTGTATATGGGTTTGTTACAATTCCGGATGAGTTAATTTTCGATATAATTGAGCATAAATATTTTCAGAGATTAAGAAGAATTAAACAACTTGGACTTACTCATTTAGTATATCCAGGAGCATTGCATACACGATTTCAGCATTCTTTAGGCGCTATGCATTTGATGTTAAAGGCTATTGGTGAATTGACTTTTAAAGGCCATAAAATTTCATCCGAGGAAGTTACGGGTGCTGCAATTGCTATCTTACTTCATGATATTGGTCATGGACCTTATTCTCATGCTTTAGAACAATCCATAGTAGATGACATAAGCCATGAGCAAATCTCCAAGGTATTTATGAATAATCTTAATTCGGAATTTGATGGCAAACTTAGTATAGCCATAGAAATATTCTTGAATAAATATAAAAAGGGCTTTCTTCATAAGCTTGTAAGTGGGCAGTTTGATATGGATAGATTAGATTATCTAAAGCGAGATAGCTTCTTTACGGGCGTTTCGGAAGGGACTGTTAATTATGAAAGGTTATTAAGTATGCTGAATATCCATGAAGACGAGATAGTTATGGAGGAGAAAGGTATTTATTCAGTTGAAAAATTTCTAACAGCAAGAAGATTAATGTATTGGCAGGTATATTTGCATAAAACTGTTCTTATTGCTGAGTATACAATAATGAATGTGTTAAAAAGAGCAAAGGAATTAAGCTTGCAAGGAGTAGATTTATTTGCAACTCCAGCTCTATCATTCTTTCTTAAAAATAAGGTTAAATTCGGAGATTTTGAAAGTAATCCTGAAGTTCTACATCAGTTTTCCATGCTAGACGACTATGACATATCAGCATCCTTGAAAGTTTGGATAAATAATGATGATTTTATATTGTCTTATTTAAGTCAAAGTCTGGTCAATAGAAAGCTATTTAGAATAGAGATTCAGAATGAACCATTTAAGTCTGATATGGTTGATGAAGTTAGAAATAAGGTAATGAATAAGTTTGGTTTAGATAAGTCTGAGGTTGATTATTTTGTGATAAACGAAAAAACAACAAACTATACTTATAAGCCTGGCTCAGGAAATATAAGTATTCTACAGAAAGATGGTAAAATAGTTGATGTAATTAAAGCTACAGATGAATTAAATATAAGCCTACTCAATAAACCTACAACAAAGTATTTTTTGTCATACCCAAAGTTAATGAGCTGATGATATGCGTGTTGAATATTTTATGGTTTAGCATTACTGAAATTATTATATCTGATTATTCACCTATCCAATATATAATTTGATAATTACTTACACCATATTAACACCAACATGTTAATTATCAGATATCAATTTCAAATAACCTCATTGTTTTATTATAATTTTGTGTACAAATAGCAGCTTCATGTCAAAGAAAAATATTGTTATTTATTTCATATTAATTTTACTTGTCATCATTACCTCATTGTGGTACGGATTTAATACTACTTTCCAAAGAACCGTCTCCCCACTCGACATAACTCCAAATGATGTAGCTATCTTAATAGAAATTGATAATCCATCAAAAGTATATTCCATACTAAATGGGGATAATCCATTTTGGGAAAAATTATCAAAAGCTCCGTCAATAGAAAAGTTTAACAACAATTATAACTACATACATAATCTATTTGTTGAAGAAGATAATAATATGCTCTTTGACGGGCCTATGTCTATTGCGATTTTTTCGGATACAATTAATTTTTTAGACATTGCTATTTTATCACCCAACAACGGTAATATATCTTTGACTGCGCTTAAAAAACTACTTAAGTCAAAGCTCGAACGAGATTATGGTATTTTGGATTTTGATGGAAATATTGATGGCTTTAAAATAGTGGATGCCGATGCAGAATTGACTCAGTACATAGCATTACTTCATGGTGTGCTGGTATATAGTACCTCCAAAAGACTAATCGTAAAATTACATAACACGTATAATACCAAGAATGTGTTAAGTAGTGATACCATCTTCACAAATCTCAGAAAAACTTCAGGCTCTAAGGCACACGCACGGCTCTTTATTAATTATTCTAGCATCACGGAATTAATATCTCCCATAATAGCTGTGGACAGAAGAATAGATTTTAATTGGTTAAATAATTTCGCAAGCTGGTCGGAAATGGACCTTCAAATAAAATCAAGTGAGATATTGTTATCTGGATTTACATCTTCAGAGAGCAATAAATACATATCTTCAATAAGTAATTCCAAACCCTTAAAGATGGGAGTAATAAATTTGCTGCCCTTTAATACAAATCAAATGCTTTGGATAGGAGTAAGTGATTTTGAAGATTATTATCAAAAGATATCTACAAATGTCACTTCAGAAAAATTATCTTCAAGGGTAAATAATAATATTGGAGGTTTGTTAGAGGTCTTAAGTGGAGAATTTGCGTTTGCTACAAACTCTGCTTCATTGTCACAGGTAATGAATAATTCATGGGTAGTAGCTGGAGTTAGGGACAAAGAAAATGCCAATAAAATATTTAAATTAATTGATGTAAGTACTGGTAATAATAAGGAATCACAATACAATGGGTACAAAATAAGACAGATTAAAGATGAGAAGTTTATTTCCGGATTATTTGGTAAGGCTTTCTCAACAATTAAGAGTAATTATTATACCTTTATTACTGATTATATCATTTTTGCAAATTCCGAGAGTTCATTGATAAACTTGATAAATTTTGTGGAAACTGGTAAAACTTTAGATCTAAATGATAATTATAAGGACTTCTCAGACAATATTTCAACTAATTCTAATTTACTACTCTATTTCAAACCTAAAGATATTTTAAAAAGAATATCGAGTTACTTAAATAAAACTACGTCACAATTATTTGAATCTGAAAATGAAATTTTATCTTCTATTCAGGGAGTTTCAATTCAGATGACTTCAGGTAAGCCATATGTATTCACCAATTCATACTTAAAGCATTCTGATGTATATCATGAAGAGAACCTAGCAACATGGAAAGTAAATGTAAATGATGAAATTTTAAATGGGCCATTTCTGGTTAATGATCATCAAACCAATTCAAAGAATATTATCATATTTGATAGAAATCATATCTTGTATTTTATAGATGCACAAGGTAATATCTTGTGGGAGAAAAAGATTGACAATGGGCCTATCAG
The DNA here is from genome assembly GCA_002708315.1 of Lentimicrobiaceae bacterium. GTDB lineage: Bacteria > Bacteroidota > Bacteroidia > Bacteroidales > F082. The sequence continues at coordinate 64,565 of PANC01000021.1, read as the reverse complement.
CAATATTTATGAGGTTGATTTTTACAAAAATAGAAAGATTCAATATTTATTCAATACCAACGACTTTATTTATTTACTTGATAAAAAAGGACGAGATGTTAAAGGTTACCCAAAGAGATTGCATACAAAAGCAACAAATGGCATTGTCGTTTTTGACTATCTAAAGAAAAAAGATTATCGAGTTGTGGTAGCACAGTCTGATAAAAAAGTTTACAATTATTCAATAACTGGTAAAGAAATTAAGGGATGGAAGCTTCCTCGAATGCAGAGCACAGTCAACAAGCCCATAGAGAGGTTAATGGTAACCAATAAAGATTATATAATAATTACGGATATAGATAATCAAATTAAAATTGTTGATAGAAAGGGCAAACGCCGTATTAAACTTAAAGGTACCTTAAATAAGGCTAAGAATTCAGATTTCTATGTTAACAAAACCAATAGTAAAGGAATTATTATAACAACTAATGTGGATGGAAAGTTGATTTATATTTCCTCTTCAGGTAACATAAATACCACTGATTTTGGTAAGTTTAGTCCAAATCATTTTTTCCTTTATGAAGATTTTGACGGCGATGGATCAAAGGATTTTATCTACATTGATGAAGGTAAATTGAAAGTGTTTGACAGGTTCAAAAAGGAATTATTTAGTTATGATTTTGACTCAGATATTTACATAAGGCCAATGTTTTTTGAACTTGATGCCAAACAGCAGGTACTTGGAGTTGTTGATGACGACGAAAAAACAATTTACCTTTTTGATAAGAAGGGAAATATAATAATTAGTAAAGGATTGGTTGGGGAGAGGCAGTTTATCATTGGCAAGCTTTCAGACAACAATAAAATTAATCTTGTTTCGGCTTCTGGAAATACTCTTTATAATTATCGGATTAAATAGTAACTACTTAACTAACTTTAATATAATATTAAGTAAAACCCATAATATGGTTGAATAATAATATTTTACTATATCAGTTTATATTAACAGAGATTTGTTTAAAAAACAGAACCACTTGAGAATGAAGTTATTTTTATCAAAGTACATTTACCCATATAATTTACACTCCAAATCTATTTAATGATGATAACAGGAATAATATTACAGATTCAGGAAACAGCAAGTTTTCTTTCGGGAACAGATAGCGAAGGTGAAATTACACTTCCCATAATAGATCTTGTGATGAAAGGTGGTTGGATTATGGGCGTTATTGGGGTTTTGTCAGTTATTACTATTTATATTTTCATTGAGAGATTTTTTGTGATAGGACGAGCAAAAAAAGAGGATAAAAACTTTATGAACAGCATAAGGAAATATATTCATGAGGGTAAACTTGAATCTGCTCAGGCTCTTTGTTTAACAAACAATAGCCCAATAGGGAGAATGATAAGCAAGGGTTTATCCAGAATTAGCAGACCTCTAAGCGATATTAATGCCGCAATTGAGAATACTGGCAAACTAGAAGTTTCAAAGCTTGAAAACAATGTTGCTGGCCTTGCAACAATTGCTGGTGCAGCTCCAATGTTGGGGTTCTTGGGTACCGTAATAGGTATGATAAGGGCATTCTATGATATGTCTATGGCAGGTAATAATATTAATATTGAACTACTTTCCAGAGGAATATATCAGGCTATGATAACCACAGTAGGAGGACTGGTAGTTGGAATAACTGCATACATTTTTTACAATATTATTGTCTCTAGAATTCAATCTGTAGTTTATAAGTTAGAGATAAACGCAACTGAGTTTATGGATATGCTTCATGAACCTGCAAAAAAATAAACGATGGCAATTCAAATGCGAAATAAAAGAGATACCAGTTTTAGCATGTCATCTATGTCTGATATGGTTTTTCTGTTACTAATATTTTTTATGCTTACATCCACATTGGTTGCTCCTAATGCAATAAAGCTCTTGCTTCCCAATAGCAATAGTAAAACAATGTCAAAGCAAACGGTCACAGTGTATATAAACAAAGCCAGAAACATATATGTGGAAGATCGTAAAGTTGAGCCAGTAAATCTTGAAAATATAATATATGGTATAATACGAAATGAAACTGCTGCATCAATCGTATTGAGGTCAGACAAAACTGCTCCAGTTCAGGACATTGTTGTAGTAATAGATGCAGTAAATGAAATAAATAGTAAGCATGGCACTCAGCATAAGGTTATTTTGGCAACCAAGCCCAAGCGTTGATGTAGTTTGTCATTTGATTTATAATTCCTATGAAACTTAATAAAGATAGAAAAAGAGGCATAATAGGAACCATTTTGGTACATTCCATAATTTTCCTCTTGTTAATACTTATGGCCTTGAGAACACCGTTGCCACTTCCAGGTGAAGAAGGTGTTGAGATTAACCTAGGATATGATGAAAACGGACTGGGGGATATACAGACCGAGCCACCTGCAAATCAAGTAGCTCCAAATCCAAAAAATTATCCCCCCCCTGAACCAGAAAAAAATATAGAGTCGGTTGAAGAAGACATTGTTACCCAGGATGTTGAAGAGGCTCCATCCATAGACAAAGAAGTCTATGATCAAGAAATACAAGAAAATGAGGATGAATTTATTGAAGAAAAATTGGAAGACTATACCCCCGAAGAAGTCATAGATTCTTCTTATATCCATGAAGAAAATATCGAAGAGGTTGTTTTGGAAGAGCAAAAACCCGTTGTTAATACCAGAGCCTTATATACTGGAAGTACAGCCGAAAGCCAAGGCAATAGTCAAGGAGTTACTCAAGGCAGCGGTGATCAAGGTAAACCATATGGTGATAAAGATAGCCAAGTTTATGATGGCAAGGGTGGTGCTGGAAATGGGATTTCATTTTTTCTTGGTGGACGAGGTTCCTTGCTCTTGGAGAAGCCAACGGCTAAATTCAATGAACAAGGTTCCGTTGTAGTTAATATATGGGTTGATCGCTCGGGGATTGTTAAAAAAGCACAAGTAAGTGCAAAAGGCACAACTATAGTAGAACCACGTCTAAAGAAGATTGCTATTGATGCTGCTTATAATAGTAAATTTGCCCAAGATAAAAATGCATCTGAACTTCAGAGAGGGACAATCACTTATAACTTTATCGTAAGATAACAACTTCCCTTAGGGTCTCACCGATAAAAGACCTCCATTCACCGAAATATTATTTATCCATCTTGTAATTGATTATATTTTTGCTTAAAAATTAATAGAACCTCTAAAAATTTAATAATGGAAACAAGTAAAAAATTATACCGACTAAAAGACAAGGAAGTCTTTGGAGGAGTATGTGCGGGTCTTGCAAAATATTTTAATATAGATGTCGTGCTTGTAAGAGTAATTTTTGTCTTATTGGCTTTATTTGGAGGTGGAGGCGTTCTTATATACATAGTTTTATGGATAGCGGTACCTACTTCACCACATCAAAGTACAAATATCAAAAATGAAATAGATATTGACCCTGTTGCTGTCAACAATGAAGAAATAAAAAAAAAAGAAACCGAAAGTAATTCCAATGGTTCATTAATCGCTGGAGTTATATTAATACTCCTTGGGGTTTTATTTCTTGGACAACGTATTTTTCCAGTTTATAATGTTGGTGATTTATGGCCTTTAATACTAGTGGTGGTGGGTGTTATACTTGTTAAACCTGATATATTTAAATCAAATAAAAAATAATAGCATGAAATTTAGAAACATATTTTGGGGCATATTTTTAATCTTTTTGGGGTTTCTTTTCACTCTGGATAATTTAAATGTTATTGAATTTAGTTGGTATAATTTATGGCGATTGTGGCCAGTATTCCTTATATTATGGGGGATATCAATATTACCTATTAAGAATTTCATAAAAGTAATTTTTGTTCTTATTATACTTCTAGGGTCCATAGGCTTTATGATGAATAATACAGTCCGCTGGAAAGATAGTAACTTTCAATTTCATTATTCAATAGATAATTCCGATTTTGAGTCAAATGATGAGGAATTCACAATTCCATTTGAGGATACTATTGAGTTTGCAAATTTAGATGTAGAAGTTGTCAGTAGCTTTGTCATAGCTGATGAATCTTATGGACTTATTGATTTTCAAAAAAGTGGCTCAAATGTCGACTATAGGTATACTATTAAACAGATGGACAATTCGGTTGATGTTAATGTTTACGTTGAAGATGAAAAAGCATTATTTACCAACCCTTGTTATGTAGAAATGTCATTGAATCCTTACCCGGTTTGGGATATGAACTACGAAGTTGGTGCTGCGGATGTTAAAATGGATTTTACAGGTTTAAAAATCCGGAATCTTTATGTTGAGGGAGGGGCTGCATCATTGAAAATTAAACTTGGAGACAAATTTGATAAAACCAATGTTCACATAGAAACTGGCGCCTCATCAATATTTATTGAAGTTCCAAAGGAAGTGGGTTGTGATCTTTCAATTTCTGCTGTTCTATCTGGAAAGAGTATTTCAGGATTTGAAAAAATTGATCATGGACATTATCGTACAGAAAATTTTTCTGATGCAGCGAATAAAATATATTTAGATGTTGAGACTGCTGTTTCAAGCTATTCAATTATACGATATTAGATAATAAAAACCGATATAAATATACTTCTAGTAAGCCCTTATATTTATCATCATTACAAAGTAGGACTTCTTTTTTTGACCTCATACCCTCATTTATATTTTGTTTTGCTAAGTATGTTAAAAATTGTCAAAAAAAATATACAATTGTAATACACTTTTTGGTTATTTTGCACGTTCCTTGACAATAGAACTATAAAGCATGAATAAAATATACCTTTCTTTTTTAATTTTCTTTTCAGCACTACTAATGCCCACGTCCATGTTCTCACAGGACGGTATAATTCGGGGGTTTATTTATGAAGATGAATCAGGTGAACCTGCCGTTTTCTGTAATGCAATTCTTGAAGGAACTACCTTTGGATCGACCACCGACATTAATGGATACTTTATAATAACAAAAGTTAAACCTGGTAGCTACAAACTCAAGGTAACATATCTTGGTTTTGATACTATTACGGAGCGTGTTGTAATCAAAGATGATGATATCATTAGTAAAAACTATTTCTTGACAAAGTCGGCCGTGAAACTTGGAACAATAACCATTAGTGCTGAACGAGCAGAGGCTAGAACTGAAACCAAGACATCTGTTGTTAAGATAACTCCCAAGGAAATTAAGCAAATCCCTTCCGTTGGTGGTCAGGCAGATTTTGCACAATATCTGCAGGTTGTTCCTGGTGTTGTCTTTACAGGAGACCAAGGTGGCCAGTTTTATATTCGTGGTGGCTCACCCGTTCAGAATAAAGTAATGCTTGATGGAATGACAATATATAACCCATTCCACTCAATCGGATTATTTTCTGTGTTTGAAACAGACCTGATAAGAAGTGCAGATATTTATACAGGAGGTTTTAATGCAGAATACGGCGGTAGACTTTCTTCTGTAATGGATATTACTACAAAGGATGGAAACAAAAAGAGGTTTGCAGGGGTAATTGGAGCAAGCACTTTTGGTGCACGAGCTGTTCTTGAAGGACCTATCGTTAAACAAAAGTCTGCAGATAAGGGAAGTGCATCATTTGCTTTCTCATTTAAAAACTCATATCTAGCAGAAAGTTCGAAAATTTTTTACGAATATGTTGACGAAGAGGGACTACCATTTAATTTTGATGATTACTATGGTAAGATTTCTCTGAATGGAGCCAATGGTAGCAAGGTTAGCTTTTTTGGATTTAGCTTTAATGACAATGTTAAAAATTACAAAGCAATTTCTGATTTTGGTTGGAAATCTGCTGGTGGTGGAGCTAATTTTGTAATAATACCAGGAAGATCACCTGTACTAATAGATGGAATCGTCGCCTATTCTCAGTATAACTCAAGTATAAACTCCACCACTCTTAATGAAAGGTCTAGTTTTATTGGTGGGTTCAATGCAGGTTTTAATGTAACATACTTTTTGGGGAAAGATGAACTCAAGTTTGGGTTTGAGTTGGAAGGATATAGAACTGAATATAAATTCAGAAATTTCATAAATACAGAAATTGAACAAATAGAGAATACAACGCAACTTGGTATTTATGCAAAGTATAAAGCTGTTATCGGTAAACTTATCTTGGAACCAGGGCTTAGAGTTCAGCTATATGCTTCATTATCCGAAATATCACCCGAGCCCAGATTTGCATTAAAGTATAATGCAACGGACAATTTTAGAATTAAATTGGCTGCTGGAATGTATACTCAAAACCTAATTGCGGCATCTTCAGATAGAGATGTTGTTAATTTATTTTATGGTTTTCTTTCTGGTCCTGAGAATTTGCCAAGAGATTTTGATGGCAAGGATGTTAATAGCAAACTTCAAAAATCAAATCATTTGGTATTGGGAACAGAGCTTGATCTGGGAAGAAGCCTAACAATGAATTTAGAAGGTTATTATAAATCATTTCCTCAATTAACTAACATAAACAGGTTCAAAATATACTCTGAAGAAAATGCTCCCCCTGGATCATCTGACTTGGAAACTAAAGACTTTATTTTAGAAAAAGGAAATGCGTATGGACTGGATGTGGTTTTCAAATATGATTACAAAAAAATGTATGTATGGCTTGTATACTCTCTCGGCTTTGTAACCCGAGAATACGAGGCAGTAAATGGCGATATGATCAGCTATACACCGCATTTTGATCGTCGCCATAATGTAAATCTAGTATTTTCATATACAACTGGCAGTAAGAATCAGTGGGAACTTGGTGCTAGATGGAATCTAGGTACTGGATTTCCTTTTACGCCAATTCAAGGTTTCTATGAATACCTGGGGTTTCCAGATGGAATCAATTCTGATTACGTAGATGAAAATGGACAGTTGGGAATTATTTATGGAGATTTATATTCAAACAGGTTGCCTGTTTATCACCGTCTGGACTTGGATATAAAAAGAAATTTCTTTCTAGGTGCAAACTCTAAACTAGTGCTTGATCTCAGTATTACAAATGTTTATGATCGTAAAAATATCTTTTATGTTGACATAGTTACAAATGAAGTCGTTTATCAACTGCCATTTATGCCTAGCTTTGGCCTAAGCCTTTATTTCTAATACCACCATGTTAAAAAGAAAAACACTATATCTATATTTCATAACTGCAGGCATTACCTTAAGTGGATGTATGCAAACACATAATGATAATATGAATGCACCCAAAGCCAAAAAAATAGCTAAAGAAATGGCTATTCATGGCAACACTCGAATAGATAATTATTATTGGCTAAACGACCGTGATAACCAGGATGTAATTACATATCTAGAGTCTGAAAATGCCTACACGAAGGAAATGATGAAGTCAACAGAAGCCCTTCAGAAAGATATTTACAAAGAAATTGTGGGAAGAATTAAACAAACCGATGAGAGTGTACCCTATGATTACAATGGCTATTCATATTTTGTAAAATATGATGAGGGTAAAGAATATCCTTTGTTTTGCCGAAAACAATTAGTTAATGAATCAAGTAATCAAATATTTCTAGATGGTAACAAAATGGCCCAGGGCCATGCCTACTTTCAAATCGGGGGATGGGATTTTAGTACAAATAATAAAATTTTAGCTTATAGCACTGATACTGTAAGTCGAAGAAAATACGATATTTATTTTAAGGATATTGAAACAGGTATTATCTCCGATGAGGTTATATCCAATACTACGGGAAATATTGTTTGGGCGAACGATAATAAGACAGTTTTTTATCAAACTAAAGACGAAACTCTAAGGTCATATAGAATATATAAGCATGTAATAGGTAATCCAGTGGCTGATGATAATATGGTATATGAAGAAAAGGATCCAACATACTCTACGTACATATATAAATCTAAATCAGACAAATACTTAATAATAGGATCAGCCAGTACTCTAACATCTGAATGTCAACTTTTAGATGCAGATAATCCTGATGGAAAGTTTGAAACGTTTCAACCACGAATAGAGGGCGTTGAATATGGTATAAGCCATCAGAATGGTAGGTTCTTGATCAGAACCAATTATAAAGCAAAGAATTTTAGATTAATGGAGACCTCTTTAGCCAATACTTCCATTGATAATTGGGACGAAATAATTCCAAATAGGTCAGATGTAATGTTAGAAGACTTAGATTCCTTTGAAAATTTCTTTGTTGTTACGGAAAGAAAAGATGGATTGCGGATGTTTCGAATTTTCAACACTGAAAAAGGGGTAAATCATTATTTAAGATTTGAAGAAGATGACTATTTTGTGTCTTCATCAGGAAACCCTAGTTATAAGGCAAAAAAATTTAGATATAACTTCACATCACTAAAAACTCCTAGCTCTGTTTATGACTATGACATGATATCAGAAGACCAAGAATTACTAAAAAGGCAAGAAGTTGTTGGTGGATATAATCCTGATGAATATGTTACTGAGAGAAAATATGCAATCGCGAGAGATGGTGTAAGAGTTCCCATATCCATAGTTTATAGAAAGGAATTTATAATCAATGGCGAGTCTCCTCTTTTGTTGTATGGATATGGCTCTTATGGATATAGTGTAGAATCAACATTTAGATCATCAAGGTTAAGTCTTCTTGATAGAGGGTTTGCAATTGCAATTGCTCACATAAGAGGAGGGGAAGAAATGGGTAGGCATTGGTATGAGGATGGCAAAATGCTTAATAAGAAAAACACATTTTTTGATTTTATTGATTGTGGGGAGTACCTTATTGGTGAAAAGTATACTTCATCTGAAAAAATGTTTGCCATGGGTGGTAGTGCTGGAGGACTTCTCATGGGTGCTGTAATGAATTATCGTCCCGACCTTTTTAAGGGAGTCATCGCTGCTGTGCCATTTGTGGATGTTGTTACCACTATGCTTGATGAGAGTATCCCATTAACAACAGGTGAATATGATGAATGGGGTAATCCAAATGAAAAAATATATTATGACTATATGCTTTCGTATTCGCCCTATGATCAGGTTGAGGCCAAAGAATATCCTGCAATACTTGTAACCACAGGGTTACATGATAGTCAAGTTCAGTATTGGGAACCAGCAAAATGGGTGGCTAAACTCCGTGAGCTAAAAACAGATAACAACTTATTACTTCTGCAAACAAATATGGATTTTGGCCATGGTGGAGCATCTGGTCGTTTTGAGCAATATAAAGAGGTTGCCCTTGAGTATGCTTTTATGCTTATGCTTTTGGAATAATTATACTTATTCATTCTCAGTATTAAAATTAATTCTAGGAGGCATCCATGTTACTGTGTCATTATTTATGTTATGCTTTGAGCTTAGTACTTCCATCCATAATGGGCTAACTTTAATAAGCAGATAGTTTTCTTGGTTATTGATGTAAAATGACTCCCACTTTCTTTTCCAATATTTGTTCTTTAGAATTTGATTACTAACTAGTTCAGCAGTTCCACAAATAACGACATAACTAGATATGTCTTTGTTGATATAATATAATGTTACCCTCGGATCGTGTTGTATTTGGGATACTTTTCTGCTTTTTGGATTGGTTCCAAACCAGACCGTAAAATTTTCCTCAATCGGGAAAGGGTCCATAGCTCTCGCTCTAGGAGACCCATCTCTATCAATGGTAATAAGAGCACAACTCTGCGAATTAGCTATGATCTCCTTGGCAGCCGATTTGATTAATTCTATTGATGGAGGTAATGTTTCGCCTTTCCCCAGTATTGATGAGTTTTCAAAAATAACTTCCTGCGCTGGCAATAATATGTAAGTAATCAGAATCAAAGAGGTAGTTAAAATTAGTTTCATGATTGAATTGTTAACTTTTATTCATTAATTCCTCAATTTCTTCTGGGTTAATTGGAATCTCTGACATAAGATCTATAGGTATATCATTAGTAATCAAAATATTATTTTCCAACCTTATACCTATATGTTCTCCCCTAATATATAATCCGGGCTCACATGTTAATATCATTCCTGGCTTAAATGGTTCTTCTTTGTCACCAACATCATGAACATCAAGACCAAGGAAATGAGCAGTTCCATGCATAAAATATTTCTTATACATAGGGTTTTCGTTATCTTGAGTGTTAATATCTTCCTGGGTAAATAATCCTAGACCTATCATCTCGGTTTCCATCATTTTGTTGACCTCCTCATTAATCTTGTTTATTGTATTACCAGGCACATATAGTTTAATTGCTTTATTTAAAACTCTTAAAACAGCATTGTAACAATCTTTCTGTCGTTTGGTATATTTTCCACTTACAGGAATGGTTCTACTCATATCAGCTGTATAGTTAGCATATTCGGCCCCAAAATCAAGTAACAGTAATGCTTCTTCAATGCACTCTTTATCATTATCAATATAATGAAGTACGCATGAATCAACTCCAGAGGCAATTATTGGTGAATAACCATGCCCATTTGCTCGGTTTACTTTAAATTCATAATCTATCTCTGCTTCAATTTCAAATTCATGAACTCCTGGTTTAACCTTTGATAATATTCTCTTAAACGCACCATTGGTTATATCACATGACTTTTTTATTAATTTAATTTCAGCTTCGGTTTTGATGGTTCTTAGATCTTTTAGCAATGGTGCTGATCTTTTATAATTGTGTAGTGCAAAATCAACCTTCAATTGTCTTCCAAGCCTTTCGTTTCTGCCTTCAACCTCGGGAAAAAATTTAGGGTATTCATTTCTATTTAGGTATATATTATCAGTTACCATCATTACTTCTCTTAGTAACATTTCAAAGTCATCTACCCAGTATACATATTTGATTCCGGAAATGTGCTCAGCCTCAGACTTAGTGTATTTATGACCTTCCCATATCTTTATATTCTCGTTTGTTTTGATAATAAACAACATCTCCCTGTAGCTTTTGTTTACCATGTCAGGAGCAATAATTAGGATACTCTTTTCTTGATCAATTCCTGTTAAATAAAAAAAATCAGATTGCTGACGATATGGAAAGTATTGATCTCCATTTCTAGGTTGCTCATCATTTGAAAAGAATATTGACGCTGATCCTTTTATCATTTTCTCAGAAAATTTTTTTCTGTTTATGATGAACATACTATTGTCAAGGGGTAGGTATCTCATATGATTAATTTTCGCGTAAAGTTAGTAACAAATAATAAGTTAGACTCAATTAAGTGTTATTTGTGTTGACTTAAAAAATAATTACCTTTGAACCCTAATCCAAATCAATGATACATATTACACGACGAGAAAGATTTAACGCTGCCCATAGACTATTTAGGGCAGATTATTCTGATGAAAAAAATAACGAAGTATTTGGAAAGTGCTCTAACCCAAACTGGCATGGCCATAACTATGAACTTTTCGTAACGGTAAAGGGTGATATAAATAACGAAACAGGCTTTTTGATTAACTTAAAGGTCTTAAGCAAAATAATAAAAACTAATGTTATAAATAAGCTTGACCATAAGAATATTAATCTTGAAGTTGACTTCATGAAGGGAAAGCTAGCATCAACAGAAAATTTGGCAGCTAGCATATGGAATGAGTTAGAAGGTTCTGTAAATGTATTAGGAGCAGAACTTCATTGTGTTAAGGTAGTTGAATCAGAAAATAATTTTGTTGAATATTATGGCTAATGCCAATTTGCTAATATAATTTAGCATGGCATTGTTTTTGACATTATAATTGAAAATACTCAAAATGGAAAAACCACTTAATTTGTTAGGATACGAGAAAATTGAAAAATTTAATCCAGAGAATCTAAATAAACTTGAGTACCACTATAAAGAAATATTAAAACTAATAGGAGAGGATGTAAATCGTGAAGGGTTAATTCAGACCCCTAAAAGGGTAGCAAAATCAATCCAATTTTTAACTCAGGGTCATGATCATGATCCAGAGGAAATACTTATGTCTGCGATGTTCAAAGAAGACTACAGACAGATGGTGCTTGTTAAGGATATTGAAATTTTTTCAATGTGTGAGCATCATATGATTCCATTTATAGGAAAAGCTCACGTAGCATACATTCCTGATGGATATATAACAGGATTGAGTAAGATTGCTAGAGTAGTGGAGGCATATTCACGTAGGCTTCAGGTTCAAGAGAGATTAACCACTCAGATTAAGAATGCAATTCAAACAACATTAAAACCCTTAGGTGTTGCTGTGGTTATTGAAGCACGTCATTTATGTATGGCGATGCGTGGAATACAAAAACAGCATTCGGTTACAATCACATCGGATTTTACTGGAGCGTTTGAAAGGGCTCAGACAAGAGCTGAGTTCATAAGTCTAATATCCACTTCTCTTTCTTGATAGCTTTTAACAATCGTTATCAGTTCAAGTAAAGGGTAACTTGCTCTTTGAAGAGCATTTCACTTAACAGTATGTTTGCCATTTAAATTATGAATATGAATTACACAAATAATCAAATAAATTATGCAGAAACTTCAAATGCTGTTTCTGTATCAAAAACATTTTTGTCAGGCGTCTTTATGTGGATGACAATGGCTTTATCAATTACAGCACTTGTTTCCTGGACGTTTGCATCAAACCCATCATTAATGAGCATTCTTATGAATTCGGAAACTGGAAGTATGTCAGCCATTGGTTGGGTTGTAATGCTTGCCCCGCTGGGCCTGGTTTTGCTAATGGGTATGAGATTTCAGAAGATGAGTGCGTCATCAATGTTATTAGTTTTTATTGTTTACTCAATTCTAATGGGAATGAGTTTAAGCTTCATTTTTCTTGTTTATTCATTGCCATCAATTGCCAAAACGTTTGTAATTACAGCTGGCATGTTTGGGTTTATGGCAATTGTTGGTTACACCACAAAAACAGATTTAACCAAGTTTGGTAAAATAATGATGATGGGATTGGTAGGGATAATAATAGCATCAGTGGTTAATTTCTTTACACAGAGTGCAACGATGGATTATGTTATTAGCTTCATTGGAGTTATGGTATTTACTGGACTAACTGCTTATGATGTCCAAAAATTAAAACGCCTTGGAGCAGGTATTGGAACTGAATCTGAAATGGCAAGAAAAGCAACAATTTTTGGTGCGCTAACTCTTTATCTAGACTTTATAAATTTATTTCTATTTTTGCTGCGCTTTTTTGGTGGTAGAAAATAAAAAACGTTATTAATCAAATTAATATAATATGAACGCATATGTTTTTCCCGGTCAGGGAGCACAATATGTAGGAATGGGGAAGGAATTGTTTGACAATTCTAAGGAAGCTCAAGAGCTATTTAATAAGGCAAACAGTATCTTAAAATTTAAGATCACAGATATAATGTTTACTGGCACTGAAGAAGATCTAAAGCAAACTAAAGTTACACAACCTGCCATTTTTTTACATTCAGTTATACTTGCAAAAGTAATGGGAGATAATTTTAAACCAGATATGGTTGCTGGTCATTCCCTGGGAGAAATTAGCGCCCTTGTAGCAAATAAAACACTTTCATTCGAAGATGGTCTTAAATTGGTTATAAAGAGAGCTAAAGCCATGCAAAAGGCATGTGAAATAGAAGATTCAACAATGGCTGCTATCATTGGGCTTGATGATAAGGTTGTTGAGGATATATGTACAAGTACTGATGATATTGTAGTACCTGCAAATTATAATAGCCCAGGTCAATTAGTTATATCAGGCACAAATGATGGTATTAATCAGGCCATTGAAAAATGTACAGAAGCTGGAGCAAAGAGAGCATTACTTCTAAAAGTTGGAGGAGCTTTCCACTCCCCATTAATGGAGCCTGCAAGAGTAGAACTCGAAGATGCAATTAATTCCATAAAATTCAATAATGGAATATGTCCTATTTATCAAAATGTAACAGGTCAATCGGTTAATGATGGTGAGATTATAAAAAAGAATCTCATTGCACAATTAACAGCTCCCGTAAGATGGACAAAAATCATGCAAAACATGATTGCAAATGGAGCTAATAATATCACTGAGGTTGGTCCTGGTAAGGTATTACAAGGATTATTCAAAAAAGTTGACAGGAAAATACAAACGCAAAGTGCAATAATATAGATGATAACTTTGAAGGATTAATTAGGCTGTTTTCAATTTATGGAAATAGCCTTTTTTTATTAAGGCCTTTTATTCCACAGATAATTCTTGCCTTAGCATATTCATGGCTATTAATGCCGATCGTCTAATATTTCTTTCCCTATGTTTGCCTAGATGACATTCTTTAGAGATTATCTGGTTTGGGGTGGCTATGGCAATCCAAACAGTTCCAACTGGCTTGTCTTTTGTCCCTCCTTTAGGTCCTGCAATACCTGAAGTTGCAATGCAATAGTCTGTTTTCAATAAATTTCTTCCTCCGGTGGCCATTTGTTCTATTACCTCTCTGCTTACAACTCCATATCTATCAATAGTATTCTTGCTAACATTTAGTTGATTTATCTTAATATTATTGCTATAGCTGATAACTGAGCCCTTATAATAGTCTGAGCTTCCTGAAATTCGTGTTATAAGGTGTGCTATATAACCACCTGTACAGCTTTCAGCAGTTGAAATTGTAGATGAGGATTCTTTTAGCATATTGCCAACAACTTCTTCCATGGTAATATCATCGTAGCCAAATATTATGTCTGGTATAATTTTATGCAACAATTCTATTTGGTTATTCATTTCTATAATTGACTCATTATAATTTTCATTTATAGTGGAAAGTCTTAATCTAACTATGCCTGGTTGCGGTAAATAGGCCAGTTTTATATTCCTTGGAAGGTGCATTTCCCACTCATGAATTAATTCTGCAATTTTTGATTCACCAACACCAATTGTCATAACAGTTCTATGGATGATATGGTTAAGGTTAAATTTGTCAATTATTCTGGGAATTACTTCGTCTATTATTAGACTTTTCATTTCATACGGAACCCCTGGCATAGACACAATAACCTTATCATCTTTATCGAACCACATTCCTGGAGCGGTTCCATGCTTATTAAGCAAGGGAGTGCAATTATGGGGAATATTTGCTTGTTCTTTGTTTGGTTTTGTAATTTTGTAATTTCTATCCCCAAAAAGACTAACTATTTGATCATAAGTAGGTTTATGAAAAATAATATTTGAGTTGAAATAATTAGCAAGTGATTTTTTAGTTATATCATCATTTGTTGGGCCAAGTCCTCCAGTCATTATTATTATGCTTGACTTGGATTCTGAAATTGACTTTAAGATTGCATCTTCAGTGTCGGCGATTACTTTTATTTCGTTTATAGCAACACCATTTTGGTTTAGTTCGCATGCTATCCATGAGGCATTGGTATTTATTACCTGACCGATTAATAATTCATCTCCAATATTTATTATATCAGCATATATTTTACTCATTTATCAGAAAATAGGTTGTTCATAGCCAATTCTATCTGGTGTAACTGTCATAACTGCTACTTTAGACATTCTAATGATGGATTGTGCTGCTGAGCCAAGAAAATATTCAACAAGTTTATTCTCCTGCTGTGTCATAATCATTATAAGGTCAATGTTTCCTTTTAAATCAGCGTATTCTAAAAGCTTTGGTACTAACATTCTTTCTCCTCCATTAATTTCCAAAAGGTCACTCTCGCATCTAATATTTTGCTCCTCAATGAACCATTTAACTTGATTTAATTGCTGAAGTAACTCTGCTTTCAAATCCTTATTGTTTTTTGACCATAAAACGGAAACAACATTAATACCGGCACCAAAGGCCTTTGCAACATCAATTGCATTAGTAACTTTTTGACGTGTTTCCTTTGTAAGATCAAGAGGAAGAAGAATGTTGTGAACAAATCTTGTAACTTCCTTACCATTTATAGTTATTACCGGGATTGAAGATTGGCGAACAACTTTTAAGGTGTTTGATCCTATGGTATTTTTACTCATTCTTATATTCTCAGAGGAGTTATTTGTTCCCATTAGAATAAATTTTGAGTTAAATTCTTCTGCGGCTTTTAAAATCTCAGAGTATACTTTCCCTTTTCTAATGCAAGTAGTAACATCAATTCTAGATTTTTGAATTATTTCCTCTGCGGCCTGATCAAGTTTCTCTTGAATCATTATATCAATTGTTGAACTTGATATTAGGGAAGATGTAAGTCCATTTTCTTCAAAGACATATAACAAAACTATGTTAAGTCCAAGGAAAGGAGCAGTTATCTGAGAGCGTTCCAGTGCATGCATTGATTGTTCATTGAAATCAACAGGAACCAAAATAGTGCTGGGGTCTGTGCTCATTTTTTCAATTTAAGTTAGAATTCAAGTATAATTATCTGAAAAGTGTAATTATGTTTAATTATTTTTTTGGTGGTAAACATAAACAAAATCGTTAAATAAAAATGATCTTTTCATGGTCAAGTAAATGTTATCTTTACAAAATTAATTATTTCTACATCAAGTTCATATGTCAGAATCAAAAAAATCAGATCTTGTTCTAAATAGCGATGGCTCGTTATACCATATTAACTTATCTCCTGGTGATTTAGCCGAAACCATAATTCTGGTTGGTGATCCAGGTCGCGTAAAGCTTGTGTCAAGCTTTTTTGATGATATAGAGTTGGAAAAGCATAATCGTGAGGTACATACTATCACAGGAAGCTATAAGGGTAAACGCATGTCTGTTGTTTCAACAGGAATGGGTACTGATAATATTGAGATCGTAATTAATGAGATTGATGCATTATTTAATATTGACTTGGAAACAAAAAAAGTAAAGCCCCATCATACATCATTAAACTTAATTCGAATCGGAACATCCGGTGGCCTTAAGTCGGATATACCTGTTAAGGAATCTTTTTTGATGTCAGAGTATAGCATTGGCTTGGATGGTCTTGCCTACTTCTACAAAGACGAATCAAATATTATTGACAGGAATATGACCCAATACTTCATTGATTATATGAACTGGGATTCAGATTTACCAAAACCATACGCCATTAAGGGATCGGATTACCTTTTAAGGACGATCGGTTATGACTGGAGAAAAGGTATTACACTTACTGCACCAGGATTTTATGCTCCACAAGGACGTGAATTAAGATTAAAGTTAAAGGATCCTACCATTATAGACAGGGCTCAGGGATTTAGCTATAAAAATGATTCCATTACTAATTTTGAGATGGAAACTTCAGCATTATATTTTCTGTCATCAATGCTAGGGCATAATGCCATAACTGTTTGTGCCATTATTGCAAATAGAATTACGAAGGAGTTTGACCCAGATTATAAATCAAGTATGCAATTACTTGTAAAAGAAGTTATAGTGAGACTGTCTAAAGTATAATAATAGTATTTATATATCCAGAATAGTTCCTCCCCAGGAAAACCCTACTCCAAATCCAGCAATCATAATGCGATTCCCTCTTTTTATTTTACCAGATTTTAGTGCATTTGATAGCGCAATGGGTATTGTTGATGATACAGTATTACCAGTATTTGAGATATCTATAATTAGCTTATCTTCTGGAATCTTTAGCTTTTTCCCCAAAGTTTCAAGGATTATTTGATTTGCTTGATGAAAAATGAAATAATTGATGTCATCAATGCTAATATTGTTTTGTACAAGTATTTCATTAACAAGGTCTGGAGCTTTTTTCACCGAAAAATTAAAAACCTCTGCACCATCCATATAAAATTTTGAATCGTTGTGCGCATTACCATAATTATCCAAGCTATCCTGTTCAGCATATTCAGGTAATGGATATCGTTCACGACCATGTTTTATAATAATTTTATCAAACTTACTCCCGTCGGTACCAAATATGAATTTATTGTCAGATCCCTTATTGTTTTTAGTTATTAGTGTAGCTGTGGCAGCATCACCAAAAATTGCTCTATTACTGCTATCTTCGGGATGTATTGTTTTAGTTATTGCTTCTGAAGTGATTAATAAAATATCTTTAGCATTGCTTGATTGAACTAAACTGTCAGCAAGACTTAGCCCATATATGTATCCTGTGCATCCTTGGTTAAAGTCGAAAGCACCGCAATTTGATTTAAGCCCCAACCGATTATGTATTATACATGCTGAAGCAGGCGTAATGAAATCACCTCCTGCAGAGCAAAATATAATAAAGTCAATGTCATTCCTATCAATACTATTCTCGGCTAATAAAATCTCTGCAGCTGAAAAACCCATATCAACAGATGTTTCGCCTTCTCCACAGATATAACGTTTATGAACGCCGGTTAGCCGTGTTAATTCTTTTATTTTAAGCTTAGGAAACTTATTATGGATATCATCATTGGTAAGAATATTTTTAGGATAATAGCAGCTAATATGTTTTATGGTGTTATACATTTATCTTATTTATCTAGATTTTGTTTTTCAGCTTCATAAGATTTCCTCATATAATATTCGGCACTCTTTAAATCTCCTGTCGACTCATAATAATTTGATAATAACCTGCCTACCTCAGGCCTTGTGCCTAATTTAACTGCATTTTTATAGAATTTGATAGCCCTTAAAGTATCTTCATTCTTCATAGCGTAATTTCCCAAATTTATAAATGGTTTATCGCTATGTGGAAATTTTACAATTATTTTTTCATTTAAAAGAACTGCATCTTCCTCTTGCCCTGTTCTAAAATATGAATTTGCCAGGCGAGACATACTCACAAGCTCTCCACCATCAACTTCAATAGCTTTTCCGTAATATATTACTGATGAGTCATATTTTCCTTGTAGTTCATAAGCATAACCTAGGTTAAAGTATGCACTTCCATATTCAGGATTGTATTTTAACGCATTATGAAAATATTCTATTGAATTACTAAAATATTTATTGGCATTATTTTTTTCCTCTTCAATTTTATCAAACCTTTCATACTTAACATGGCTATTTACCCTCAAATTAGATTGATTACCATGAATTCTTGAGTAAATTATACCGAGATTGTTCCAGGTGGTATAATGACTAGAGTCAAGCTCTAAAACTTTATTATAATGCTTTTCTGCTTTGGCAATTGTGCCCATAATAAACTTGTATGGGTTTACCGGTTTTGCAAGTTCCCTATTTACTTTTTTCATAAGCTCATGCCCATAAAGAGCATTCGCTTTAACTGAATTACCGAGCCTCTTGATATCAGAGCTGTAAAGAGACATCTCTGTTTGCCATTGGCTATTTCTAACTCTTACGTAATATCCATATGGAAGTAATATAATCACCGTTAATAAAATAACCCACACCAATCTGACATTCATTTTATCGTTTGATATAAGGCTGACATTAAATATTCTAAAAAGTAACCAAATAATAAAAATGGAAAATGGCAACGTGGCGAAATATATAAATCTATCAGCAACAATACCCGGCACTAATGCTACAATGTTTGTATACATTGAGATATCCATAAAAAATAATAAGATCACAAATGATATTACATCCTTTCTTTTTAAGTTATAAATCGCATAGGTTAACATTGTAATTACTAAAACAGTTGAAAATATAACCAATGGATCGGCAAATGAAACAATTGGAATGGTGTTGTAACCATAATAAAAAAGTAGTGGAAACGGGATTACTAATAATTTTAAATAATGACCAATAATATACATTCCTGTACTCAGTCTCAATGGAAAATCATTAACGACTAGAGGATTCTCCCAGAACTTTAGAAGCCTAAATGTTTCTGGAAGAATTAGGTTTCTAAGAACAATCAGGCCAGCAACAAAAATAAGGGAAATGGTAATTAGACCAATTAGTTTTTTTGGTCGTATGTCTGTAAAGAAATATAATACCAATGGGAATACTGCCAACTGGGCTATTGCTGTTTCTTTTGAGAGTAAAGCTAGTCCAAAATAAAGGAATCCAAGAATAATATGGATAGTTTTTTTGAAGTCTACCCATTTGATAAACTGCAATGTTGCCATTGTTGAGAATAGAAAATTTAGTATAATATCTCTGTTTTTTAAACTAGCAACAGCCTCTGTATGGGAAGGGTGAGCCATAAATAAAAGGGTGATCAGAAACGGAAACCATATGTTGTAATTATTGAAAACACGACGTAAAAGCTTGTATAAAACTAGAATGGAAATAGCATACAAAAGTAAATTTATGAAATGACTTATGTATGGATTTATATCCATCTTAGATGTAAATTGATATTCAAGAGCGAAGCTAGTTCTCACCAATGGTCTGTATCCATATGCCATTCCACTTTCTTCTGCATAAAGGGATGTCCATATTTCTGGAATACCAGATATACCTTTTGCTATAATGGGGTTGTTAATATTAACATGATAATCATCCATTGAGAAATGATTATAAATAACATTGGAGTAGAAAATAAATGTTATAAGTAGTAATACTAAACTAAACCATGTAACCGGTTTTTTATCATCTAAAATATTTGCATTCATAATATCATAAGTGCTTTTTAGTGAAACACTCAATTGTAGCTAAGCATAGGTCTCGGGCCTCAATAAACGACATATGACCTACATTTTGCATTATTAGTGACTCGCTTAACCTTGGTAACCTTGACTGCTCATGAATTTTCTTAAATGGAATTTTTGAATCCTGCTTTCCAATTATAAATAATATGGGCACATTAGTTTCTTTGATAATTGGGAGTGAATCATCTCGTATTTTCATCCCCTTCAATGCTGCAATAATTCCTTTGTTAGAGGTTTTAAGAGATGATCTTGTTAATTCGTTTATCTCCTTTTGATACTTTGATATATTTTCTTCTGCAAAAAGTGATTCAACAAACCCACTTATAAATGTTGAATGATTTTTATTTACAATATCTATGGCTCTATCTCTGTTCTTTTTCGCAGTATCATCATCCGGACCTGCCTGGGAATTAACAAGTATAAGGCCCTTACAATTATTTGTTTTATTGGATATAACCGATAGAGAAACATATCCACCCATTGAGTGTCCTACAAGAATATATTTATCAATCGATTCTTGTTCTAGAACATTAATAACAACATCTGCCATTAGGCTCATCTCATGTGTATCGCTGATAATATCACTTTTTCCAAAACCGGGGAGATCTATTTTGATTACATTATATTTTGACTTTAGTGCGTCTGAGTAATCATTCCAAATGGATGAATCTTCTAAAAAACCATGAATAAATACAATTGTATCACCATGTCCTACAGTATCATAGGTTATATTTTGATTTTTATAAGATAATACTTTTGTCACATTTTTGTTTTGCACAAATATAATCTGATTTATTGGATGTAAATATTGTATCAAAAAACTATTTTTGTATTAAATCAAAAGACCATGTCATTTTCATTTCTTAAGGATTATGATGATCCGGATGTAAGGAACTGCACCACATATACCGAAGTAATAAAGAACAGAACAAAGTCCTTTCCAAACCATGTTGTTTTTCGTTTTTTAGAAGATGGTATCAATGAGAATGGGTCATTTACTTTCTTGCAACTACAAACTAGGGCTCAGGCACTTGCTGCTTCTTTACAACGTGCTGGCAATAAAGGTGACTCAGTGCTTTTGTTATTTCAGCCTTCGCTAGAATATGTAGCTTCATTATATGCTTGCTTTTATTCTGGATTTATTGCTGTGCCAGCATATCCACCCAGGAGAAATAGGGGCTTTGACAGAATTTATAGAATATTGAAAGATTCTCGCACGCAAATTTGTTTGGTCTCTAAACAAGTTTACGATGATATTCAACGAAATTTTGGCGATGATGAGATTTTTAACAATCTGCAATGGATAATTTATGAGGATATAGATGCTTCAGACCATAAATACTTTCAAAATGTAGAATTAAATTCCGAAGATTTAGCTTTAATCCAATACACATCTGGCTCAACAGGTCAGCCAAAAGGAGTAATGATAAGTCAATTAAATCTGCTTTATAATTCAGAATATATTCGTCAATCATTCAGCATTGATAAGGAAACAGTTGGAGTTCACTGGCTACCATTATTTCATGATATGGGACTAATTGGTGGTATATTACAGGCACCATATGCTTGTTGTATGAATGTTAACATGCCTCC
Organism: Lentimicrobiaceae bacterium; assembly: GCA_002708315.1. Taxonomy (GTDB): domain Bacteria; phylum Bacteroidota; class Bacteroidia; order Bacteroidales; family F082. Next base: position 42,592 of record PANC01000021.1, on the reverse strand, counting down.
AATGGCATTTCTGAGAAATCCATTAAACTGGTTAAATGCAATCCATAAATATAGAGGTACGATTGCAGGAGGTCCAAATTTTGCATTTGATTACTGTATTGATAAAACAAAAGAAGAAGATCGTGAATTTTTGGATTTGAGTTCAATGAAGGTTTTCTTCTGCGGAGCAGAGCCCATTAGAGAAACTACTTTTAAGAATTTTAGCGAGGCTTTTAGAAAATCAAATGTAAGCGAGAATCAACTCTATCCGTGCTATGGAATGGCAGAAACAACATTAATAGTTACAGGAGGTAATAGTATGGATAATCCAAATTATCTATATGTTGATACTTCTTCATTATCAAAAAAGGTTATTGTAGTTTCTGGAAAGGGAACGAAAAAGGCAACAAGTATTGTAGGATGTGGTCATATTTGGATGGATATGAGAATAGAAATAGTTGATCCAGTTTCCAAAACGAAATGTGAGAAGGATAGGGTAGGAGAAATCTGGATTCAAGGGCAAACTGTAGCTCAAGGTTATTGGAGAAATACAGAAGACACAGAAAGTATATTTGGCGCTTATATCGGCGACGGCAAAGATGGTCCTTTCCTTAGAACTGGGGACATGGGATTTTTTAATGGTAATGAACTTTTTGTTACTGGCAGATTAAAGGATATTATCATCATAAGAGGTATGAATCATTATCCAAGTGATATTGAATATAGTATTCAAAACAATATTTCAGAGTTGAGACAAAATGGGGGTGCTGCATTTCCTGTTTCTATTAATGAGTCCGAAAAATTAGTAATTGTTCAAGAAATTGAAAGGACTTCAATGCGAGATGCTAATTATTCAGATATAATTGATAGAGTGAGAGAGGTTGTTGCTGAAAACCATGAAATAGATGTTCATGCAGTAATTTTGATAAGACCAGGAAGTATACCCATAACCTCCAGTGGAAAAATACAACACAGACAAGCAAAATATGACTATCTGCACGATAATTTGAATAAATTAGCAGAGTGGGATAATATTAATTTATCAGAACATAAGGAGGAAGATAAATTTGTTAATCGGGAACCCACTGAAGAAGGCATCAGAGAATGGGTAATAAACTGGATAGCTAGAAATCATAACTATAATATAAAAGATATTGATTGTGATAAAAACATTATATCCTATGGAATTGATTCTCTCGCTGCAGTTACTTTGGAAGCTGAAATTAGCAAACAGTTTGGCTTTCAGTGGCATATTAGTTCATTTTTGCTAAATCCAACCATAAATAAACTAGCAAAAGAAGGTGTGGCAATTTATCAGGATACAAATACTAACAATTAGATAATTACTTATCTGTTTTCATACATTTTATTGTAATATTTCTGGTAGTTGCCCGATGTGACATTATCTAGCCACTTTTGATTATTTATATACCAATCAACTGTTAGTATAATTCCTTCTTCAAATTGTAGTGAAGGCTTCCAACCAAGTTCATTCTGAAGTTTTTGAGAGTCAATTGCATAGCGTAAATCATGACCTGCTCGGTCTGTAACGAAAGTTATTAGTTCTTCGGATGATCCATTTGCACGTCCAAGCTTCTTATCCATTACTTTGCAAATTACTTTTATCAAGTCAATATTAGTCCATTCATTATGCCCGCCAATATTATATGTATCTCCGATTTTTCCTCCATGATAAATTACATCTATTGCTGCTGCATGATCTTTTACAAATAACCAATCACGAATATTCTCACCCTTGCCATAAACAGGAAGAGGCTTATTATTCCTAATATTATTTATAAAGAGCGGAATGAGCTTTTCAGGAAATTGATTTGGCCCATAGTTATTTGAACAGTTTGAGATAATTACCGGCATACCATATGTATCATGATATGCTCTTACTAAATGATCCGAGCTTGCCTTAGAAGCTGAATAAGGGCTATGCGGGTTGTAGGGAGTATCCTCATAAAAAAACCCTTCCAAATCTAAAGATCCGTAAACTTCATCTGTACTGACATGATAAAATCTTTTATTCTCGTGACTACCCTTCCATATTTCTCTTGCAGCATTTAGTAGGTTAACCGTTCCAACAATATTTGTCATTATGAAGTCCATTGGATTTTCAATGGACCTATCAACATGAGATTCGGCTGCTAGGTGTATAACTCCATCAAACTTATATTCTTCGAAAAGATTGTTTACAAGTTCTGAATCTACTATATCTCCAAGAATAAATTTGTAATTGGAATTTTTATCAATATCCTTAAGGTTTTCAAGGTTCCCTGCATAAGTAAGTTTATCCAGATTATAAATTTCATACTCGGGATATTTATTTATAAATAACCTTGCAACGTGTGAGCCTATAAAGCCAGCAGCTCCTGTTATGAGTATTCTTTTCTTATCCATGGAGTTAAATTACTTATTTTTTGATAGAAACTTCTCCCAATTCCACGCAGAATTTGTCATTTCATCAATTCCCATCTCTGCTTTCCATCCTAGTTCATCATTAGAATATGTTGGATCAGCCCAAACTTGAATTATATCTCCTTCTCTTCTGCCAACTATTTGATAGTTTAATTTTAATTCTGATACTTTTTCAAAGGAATTTATAACTTCAAGCACAGAATAGCCGTTTCCGGTGCCCAAATTAAATATTTCCAAGTTAGATTTCATGTTTTTATTTATCATTCTGTCAATCGCTATTACATGAGCCTTGGCAAGATCAACGACATGTATGTAGTCTCTAATTGCAGTTCCATCAAGGGTTGGGTAATCATCACCGAAAACACTTAGACATTTTCTAATGCCAATTGCTGTTTGAGTTATGAAAGGCATTAGGTTATTTGGAACTCCTAACGGTAATTCGCCTATGAGAGCAGATTCATGGGCTCCTATAGGATTGAAATATCTAAGTGCAATTGCTTTAAGATCACTCGATTTAACAGTATCATCTATTATTTCCTCTGATATTTGTTTTGTATTACCATATGGCGATTCAGCAATTTTAATGGGGGCCTCTTCATTCACAGGAAGCACATCAGGTTGCCCATAAACAGTACATGATGATGAGAACACTATATTTTCAATACCATTTGTTTGCATTCCTTCCAACACATTTATTAGGGATTCTATATTATTTCTATAATAAAGCAGTGGTTTATTAACCGACTCCCCAACTGCTTTGTATGCAGCGAAATGTATAATACCAACAATATCTTTGTTGCGACTAAAGAAGTCTGCCACTAACTCTTTGCTTGTTAAGTCAAAAACTTCGAGTTTGGGAATAATACCAGAAATAGTTGCTATCTTCTCAATGATATCAGAGCTGGAATTACTTAGATTATCTATTATTATTACCTCAAATCCTTTGGCTTGTAGTTCAACTACTGTATGAGATCCGATATATCCAGTTCCTCCGGTTACAAGTATTTTCATTGGTGTATTCAAAAAATAAGGATTAACAAAAAGTATTATTAAACTTTACGAACTTCGTTGTTCACTAGTGAATATTTTTCTTTACTTTCTTGACAGATGGCGAACCCTTTATTATCAAACTCTAGTCTGTGCCCATATTCACTCATCCATCCTATGTGTTTTGCAGGGTTTCCAACAACTAATGCATATGCTGGAATTTCTTTCGTAACAACTGCTCCAGCGCCAATAAATGCGTATTCGCCAATATCATGGCCACATACTATTGTTGCGTTGGCACCAATACTTGCTCCCTTCTTTACTAAAGTTGTTGTGTATTGACCTCTCCTAATTACATTGCTTCTAGGGTTTATTATATTCGTGAAAACCATTGAGGGCCCAAGAAATACATCATCCTCGCATATAACCCCAGTATATATTGACACATTGTTCTGAACCTTTACATTGTTACCCAATATAACCTCAGGGGATACAACAACATTCTGTCCTATATTACAGTTATTACCAAGCTTGCAGTTTGACATAATATGCGAAAAGTGCCATATTTTAGTGCCATTTCCAATGTGACAGCCTTCGTCAATTATTGCTGATTCATGCGCAAAAAAGGTGCTTTCCATGTTCGATAAATTAGTGGGAGGCACAATAAAATGCCGGATAATTAGCAAAAATGCATAAAATATCCGGCATAGTTAAATATTTAGGGATAATTATTTTTCAACAAACTCCAAAACGGCTTCGGTAATTTCTTGTTGGATTTCAGGAGTAAGTTCTGTATGAATTGGTAATGACATTACGGATTTAGATAGCATCTCAGTTACAGGGAAGTCACCTACCTTATATCGTGGATCCAAATAAGCTTTTTGAAGATGTAATGGTACCGGATAGTATATAGCTGATGCTATTCCTCTCTCTGACAAGTGTTTCATAAGACTTTCTCTGTCTATATCTTTCAAAACCAGAGTGTATTGATGAAAGACGTGAGTTGTGAAATCACTTATTTTTGGAGTCGTAATTTTTGTACAATTTGAAAACGCCCTATTATAAAAGTTAGCAGCCTCTTGCCTAGCTTTTCCGTATTCATCAAGATATCTTAATTTTATATCAAGAATTGCAGCCTGAATGCTATCCAATCGTGAATTTATTCCAACTTCATCATGATAATATCTAATTTTCATTCCATGATTTACAACCACGCGCATCTTCTCTGCTAATTCATCATCATCTGTGAAAATTGCTCCACCATCTCCATAAGCTCCTAGGTTTTTTGATGGAAAAAATGAAGTGCATCCTATGTGACCTATGGTTCCCGCTTTTTTTATTTCACCACTTTTTGGACATTTAAAGTCAGCACCTATTGCCTGAGCAGTATCTTCAATAACATACAGGTTATTTTTATTGGCTATTTCATTAATAGCATGCATGTCAGAGCATTGGCCAAAAAGATGCACTGGAATAATAGCCTTTGTTTTTTCAGTTATTGCCGCCTCCAAGGCCTTGGGGTTTATATTAAAAGTGTCTGCTTCAACATCAACTAAAACGGGCGTTAGATTTAATAGTGCTATGACCTCTGCGGTAGCTATAAAAGTAAAGGATGTAGTAATAACTTCATCGCCAGGCTTTAAATTAAGTGCCATGAGCGCCACTTGTAATGCATCTGTTCCATTAGCGCAAGGAATTACATGCTTTACACCCAGGTAGGTCTCAAGATTAGCTTGCAAACTTCTTACGGAAGGTCCATTTATGAAGCTAGCTTCTGACATTATCTTTAAAACCGCTTCATCTACTTCAGGTTTTATTCTTTTGTATTGGCCAACGAGGTCAACCATATTGTATTTCATATATGATTATGTTAAAAGATTAACAGTGGGGTGCAAAGATAAACAAGTTGAACTAAATAGACCTTTACAATAGTAAAAAGTTGAGAAAATAAAACAAAAAGGGATTGCCTACGTTTGTATGACAACTGCATCTTAAAATTGCCTTATCTTTGCCTTGATTAGATAATTATACTTATGAAAATACGATTAATTTTAATCATGTCTCTGATGATCTTGTTTGCAAATATGCATGGCCAGTTCCAGATAAGGGATTCTGTTGTAGCTGCTTTTTTGCCTAATTTATCATACTCTTACCAGTTTCCAGGAGGAGACATATCTAAAAAATATGGAGATAACTCCACCATTGGAGTTGGTCTTAAGTATAAAACCAAGAAGAATTTTATGTATTCATTTGACATTAATTTTATTTTTGGTAACGAAGTAAAGAATGCAGATTCGATTTTGTGGATGGTAGAAACTAGTGATGGGCATATAATGGATGGAAATGGATTATTCGCCTTATATACTCTCTACGAAAGAGGATACAATTTAAACTTTAGTATTGGAAAAATATTTCCGATTCTAAATCCTAATCCTAACTCTGGATTATTAATAAGCGGAGGTGTTGGATACATGTTAACTCGTATGAAGATTGATAATCAAAATCAAACAGCTCCCCAAATTTCTGGTGATTACGCAAAGGGATATGACATGCTAACCGGGGGCATTTCCTTGAACCAATTTGTAGGTTGGTATTTTATGAGTAATTCGAGAGTTTTAAATTTCTATGGTGGATTTGAATTTCAACAAGCATTTACAAAAAATTTGAGAGATTGGGATTTTCAGAGCAAGCAGAAGGATAACAACAATTACTTTGATTATTTCATTGGAATAAAAATAGGCTGGATGATACCCATTTATAAGCGTGCTCCCGATAATTACTATTATAACTAATTCATGATTTTTTTATATACCTTCTTACTACGAGTTTATTCATTGGGCATAACAATAGTATCGCCATTTAATAAAAAAGCAAGGTTATGGTCGAGTGGGAGGAGGGATGTATTTGAGAATCTAAAAAATTCTCACATTGGAAAACGACCTGTCATATGGATACATACTGCAAGTTTGGGTGAATTTGAGCAAGGAAGGCCAATTTTAGAGAGAATTAAGAATATTTATCCAGATCACCATATCTTACTTACTTTCTTCTCTCCATCAGGTTATGAGGTAAGGAAAAATTATAAAGGTGCAGATTTTATAAGTTACCTTCCACTTGATACAATTGGTAATGCAAGGAAGTTCATTAGTATAGTTAAACCACAGATGGTTATTTTTATTAAGTATGAGTTTTGGTTTAATTACATAAATGAACTTTATAAACAAAAAGTCCCACTATTATTTGTTTCTGTTATTTTTAGGCCTTCTCAAATTTTTTTCAAGCCAATCGGATTCTGGTTTGCAAAGCAATTAAATAAAATAACCTATTTGTTTGTGCAGAATAGCGAATCAATCAAGCTTCTACAAGATATTGGGATAAGCCATTCTGAAATAAGTGGTGATACCCGTTTTGATAGAGTATTAGAAGTTAAGAATGAGGATGCCTCATTTCCCTTAATTGAATCTTATATTTTAAAATCAAAAATTCTTGTAGGTGGAAGCACCTGGTCGCAAGATGAAAGCATTATTTTTGAATTACTTGAAAGATCAAATTTAGATCTTAAGTATATAATTGCACCGCATCTAATAGGAAATGACCATATAAATGAAATATTAAAAAGATTTAAAAAGTATAACCCGGTTAGATATAGTAAGGCTAATAAATCTAACATAAAAGATTGTAAAGTTCTTATAATTGATGAAATAGGCTTTCTTTCCAAGTTATACAGATATGCTGATTTTGCGTATGTTGGAGGAGGCTTTGGGGTTGGTATCCATAACCTTTTGGAAGCCTCAACCTATGGTATCCCAGTACTTTTTGGTCCAAATCATAAAAGATTTAGAGAGGCTATAGATCTGCAAAACCTTGGAGGAGGATTCTCAATATCTAGCTATAAGGAAGCAAAGGAAATTTTATCAAAGCTGTTGGTAGATAGAAATTTTTATGAGAAATGTTCAAAGGTTTCAGAACAATATATAATAGAAAACTCAGGTGCAACCGAAGTGGTTATTAATAAGGTAAAGGAGTTTATAATTGCATGTAAAGGACTGAAATAATTAAATTCCTTCTGTAATACTTATCTTAATAGAATATATACCACTATTTTATAGATTCAATCTAAAATAAAAATTCCGTATTTATTGAGCATCTGATTATATTTGCATAAAATTAAAATTAAACAAAATGAAAGTTGATAAATCCACGCGTAAGCCATCAAGTGCTAATATTATTTATTTAATAAAATCAAATAATGACCTTATTGATTTAAACTTTAGCAGGGAAGAAGTAAGTTACATAAAAAATATGCGAAAGGCAAAAAAAGATATAGTTGAGGTTAACCGCTTTAATAAAAGGCTATACATAGCATATTATCCTGGACAAGTAAGTGTAAATCAAAAGTCAGAAGCAATAAGGGTATTGGGTAATAAGGCTCTTGGTTTTTTAAACGGATCAAAAATTACAAAAGTTGTCGTGTCGTCAACTAGCTTTAGTGGAAATGATATAATTGCCTTTGTGGAAGGCATGGTTTTAGGGAATTATCAATTTCTCAAATATAAAACCGGAGAAAATAAAAAGGTTAATAGTCTGGAAGAAATTTCAATTTTTTCAAAGGAAGTAAGTCTTAAAGATATTGACGAGTTGATGGTTATTTCATCAGCGGTTTATAATTCTCGTGATTATGTAAATGAACCAGATTCTTTTATGACTGCTGAACAGCTTGCTACTGAGGCAAAAACTTTGGGTGATGATTCAGGTGCAAAAGTTGAAATATTTACTAAGAAAAAGATAGAGAGCTTAAAAATGGGCGGCCTATTGGCAGTTAATAGAGGTAGTATAAATCCTCCCACTTTTACAATTTTTGAATGGAAACCTAAAAATGCTGTTAATGATAAGCCATATGTTTTTGTTGGTAAAGGAGTTGTATATGATACTGGAGGTCTTAGTTTGAAGCCATCAAACTTTATGGAGACTATGAAATGTGATATGGCTGGTGCTGCTGCTGTTATTGGCGGTATGTATGCAATATCTAAATTAAAACTACCAGTTCATGTAATTGGACTTATTCCTGCTACTGATAATCGACCTGACGGTAATGCCTATACACCAGGTGATGTTGTTACAATGTTCGATGGGTCAACTGTAGAAGTTCTTAATACGGATGCAGAAGGAAGAATGATTCTGGCGGACGCACTTAGCTATGCAAAGAAGTATGATCCAGAATTAGTTATAGATATTGCAACACTAACTGGGTCTGCATCAAGGGCAATTGGTTCTCAGGCTATGGTTGGCATGAAGGTTAATTCAGGTAAGGAGTTTGTAGGATTATGTAAATCAGCTGATAAAGTTCATGAGCGTATTGTTGAATTTCCTATGTGGGATGAATATGGAGACATGCTAAGGTCTGAAATTGCAGATAGAAAAAATATTGGAGGTGCTGAAGCAGGTGCAATAACTGCGGGGAAATTTCTCGAGCATTTTACAAACTATCCATATATACATTTGGACATAGCTGGACCAGCATTCTTAGCAAAATCAAATGCATATAGAACTGTTGGAGGAACAGGAGTGGGAGTGAGGTTATTCTATGAATTTATAAAATCCAAAGTAGAAGGATAATAAATCTATAGGGGATTAGCCATAACAGCTTCAACTTCTTCAATTGTTTTAGGGATTGGTTTTCCAAGAACTCGGCAGCCGTTTTCTGTTACTAATATGTCATCCTCTATTCTTATACCTCCAAAGTCTTTGTAGGTTTCTACCTTATCATAGTTGATAAAATCTTTAAACTTGTTCTCTCTGCGAAATTTATCTATTAAATCAGGGATAAAGTAAATTCCAGGTTCTATGGTAATAACAAACCCTGGTTTTAATTCTTTTCCCAATCTTAAATATGCGGTTCCAAAGGATGTTTCTCGATGAGTCTCTTCGTCGTAACCAACATAATTTTCGCCAAGTCCTTCCATGTCATGAACATCCATTCCCATCATATGGCCTAGTCCATGAGGCATAAACAAGGTATGGGCCTCTGCCTTTAATGCTTTTTCAGAATTTCCTTTCATGAGACCTACCTTTATTAATCCCTCAATAATAACTTTTGCGGCAACAAAGTGTATGTTTTTGAATTTAGTTCCAGGTTTAACAGCGTGAATTGCTGCTAAATTTGCATCAAGAACTATTTGGTATATTTCTGACTGTCGTTTATTAAATTTTCCTCCTACAGGCACTGTTCTCGTAATATCACTCGAATAGCATTCTTGGGTTTCAGATCCTGCATCAGTAACCATCATTCTACCAACCTCTAAAATATTATCATGATGATGATTATGAAGTGTTTGACCATCTTGAGTCAAGATAATAGGAAAAGAAACGGGTCCTCCAGAGGCTAAGGAGATACCTTCTATCTTGCCTACTATTTCTTGTTCAATTCTTCCTGGAATGGCCATTCGCATTGATGTGGTATGCATTTCATATGCTGTATCTACAGCTTTCTCTATCTCTTTAATCTCTTCTTCACTTTTAACCTCTTTAATTTTAATGACTGACTTTATTAACCTCTCAGAGGCACGTTTTTGCACATCATTAATTGATATTCCAAGTAGAGTTGATAATTCGATGATGGTTTCACCTCTATATGGAGGTAAAAAATTAATCTTTTGGGATTCATTACTTGCTTTTGACAGTAAGTTAATTAGGTCTTTGTACTCTCCTGTATTATGGACACCTACTTTTGCAGCCAGCTCACTCACCTTTGGTTGAACCCCCATCCAAATAATATCATCTATGTCAAAATCATTCCCAAAAATATATTCTGTACCGTTATCAAAATCAATTACCCCTGCAAACCCAGGATTTTGTAGACCAAAGAAATATAAAAATTGACTATCCTGTCGGAAATTATATAGATTAGCCGGATAATTGAAAGCAGTGTCAACATTACCTAAAAAAAGTGCAATACCTGTTTTTAGCTCACTTTTTAACTGATTTCTTCTTTTGATATATACTTCTTTTTCAAACATAATTAAAGATTTAATTGCTCATTAATAGAGAAATAATTACGAGTATTAATGTCATGGGTAAAATTATACCTTTATCACCAAAGTATTACAATAATAAACATTTTTAGTATGCGTATAAATCAGTATATATTTTGCTAAATTATAACAACAACTTGTTTAGTGGCATGAACGGAAGCTTACATTAGAATTCAATAATAGAACATATAATTCTGAGTCTTTAGCTTTTTAGTTGTTTACTTGTAGTTTAAATCCTATTCCATGCACATTACTTATCTTAACATCTGGATCTGGCTTGAGGTATTTGCGTAGTTTTGCAATGAAAACATCCATACTTCTACCAATAAAGTAGTCATTTTCTCCCCAAATAGCTTCCATAGCAACTTCTCTGGTAAGAAGGTTATTCTTATGTATGCATAGAAGCTTTAGTAATCCAGATTCCTTTCTTGTTAGAACGCGCTCTGAATCATATGATTTTAAAATTAGATTGGCGCTATCGAAAGTAAATTTCCCAATTTCATAAATTTGATTTACCTCATCATTTGTTTTGCTTGGAATTAATGCAGATCTCTTGAGGATTGCTTTTATTCTTAGACTTAACTCCTCAGTGCTAAAAGGCTTTGTTATATAGTCATCACAGCCGTATTCAAATCCTTTTATTCGATCTTCCTTTAGATTCTTGGCTGTAAGAAATATTATGGGTGTTATTTGATCAGAGGTCCTTATTTCCTTAGCAGCCGTAAAACCATCTTTCTTCGGCATCATAACATCTAATATGACAAGATCGTAGGAATTTTTTTTGTATAGAGCAATACCTTTTACACCATCCATTGCATGATCAACATTATATCCAATTATTTCAAGGTAATCTTTTAATATCATGCTAAGATTTGGGTCGTCTTCCACAAATAATATATTTGTTTTTTTTATATCACTATTCATGATTTATCGCTTTTGTTGAGTTTATGGGAAATGATATGCTAAAGTTAGAACCATTTCCTAGTTCGCTTGTTAAGTCTATTTTGCCACCAAACTGATCTACAATTGTTTTTACGTAATATAATCCTAATCCAAAGCCTCTAACATCTTGTATATTTCCTGTTGGAACTCTATATAAATTTTTAAAAATATTATTCTGATGTTCTTTGCTTATACCTATTCCATTATCCTTAACACTTAAAACAATATATCCGTGGCTATTAAATGTTGATATATCTATTTTTAGGTTTTTTGAGCTGTATTTAATGGCATTGTCAATTAGATTATAAAATATGTTTATAATATGAGATCTATCTCCCATAAAATATGGATTTTCAGCATCTAACTTCTCTGAAATTATTATATTTAAATCCTTAAGCCTTAGTTCAAAACTCTTTAGAACTGTTTCTATAATCCTATTTGCATTCAATCTTTTTACTTTAAATTGATTTTTTCCACTTTCTAGGATTGCTACCTGCAATACTTGCTCAACCTGGCTCTGTAATCTATTATTTTCTTCAAGGATAACCGAAGAATATCTCATTATCTTGTCAGGATTATTTATCACCCCCCTTTTTTGGATCATCTCTGCAGCAAGTGTTGTTGTGGCAATGGGAGTTTTAAATTCATGGGTCATATTATTTATAAAATCAGTTTTTATTTCGGAAACTTTTTTCTGATGCAGAATAGTCAAAATTACAAATATGAAACTTACAGTGAGAATAAGCACGAATACCACCGACAGAACAACCCATAACTCCATGCGATGAAGAATTATGTACGTTCGATTATTAAATTTAATTCCCAAGTAATAGTTGCCAGATTTAGCTATGCTAGCTAATGAGAATTGATAATATGATTTAAAGAGTTCAGATGATTTAACACCAACACTTCCCATTACAATAGTTTTTTCTATTTTATTATATATTCCATACTTATATTCGGAATTAATAGCCATAGAATTTAATTCATCGGTTATGAGAGAATCTAGTTCATTGGTATTAATGTAATCATCTATGGTTAATCTATCTTTTTGATGTGATAATGAGAGTAACTTTTGTTGAAATGTGGAATCATATTGTTTCTGCTGAAACTGATTGATCACACTTTTTACCGCAATGCGCACACTATTATCAAATTGCTCTTCCTTAAGTGAATATGCAGTTTTAACCCAATAAATTTGAGTCATGAGAATTCCGGCTAATGCAGCAGATGTAATTATTATTATTATAAAGATTGTATTTTTCTGCATTTTTTCGTTACTTTGTCATCAAAATTAGCTTGAAATGACAAATATCCAAAAATTTAACATCTAGTTAACAGATATTAACATGAGGTTAACATACCTCAAGTTTTTTGAGCTTAAATTTGTAACAGTAAATTTACTTAAAAATATTTACCATGAAAATTAAATTATTAGCAGTTGCACTAAGCGTACTTTTCACAGTTAGTTTAAGTGCGTCAACCTACAATCAATTATCAGATTCGATAATTCAAACCTCTATCGTGGACAACGATAACGATAAAACTAAAAAATCTAAAAAGAGTAAAAAAAATGCTGATTTAAATTCATCTTGCAGCACAAAAAAGAGCTGTTGCTCTAAAAGTGGTTCAAAAGACTTAAAGTCCAGTCCGGACAAAAGATAGCTTTTTCATTAATTAATTTGGTTTGAGCCTTCTGACGCCTTGTCAGAGGGCTTTTTTTTTTAATAAATTACTAATAATTAAAAAAACAAACTACTTTTGTAGCGGTTTCATTAGGACTTTAATTTATCATTTAGACTTATTAAACCTCAGTAATATCAATTGAACTAATTTTATGAGTTCAATTTAAATGACTAAGAACAAAAATTGATTATGAAAACTATCGGAATTTTCTACGGATCTACATATGGAATGACACAAAAGGCCGCTGAAAAAATTAAAGATGCATTTGGTCAAACCAAAGTAAATCTTTACGACTTGAAGAATGCATCTATTAAAGATATTGAAAAATATACTAATTTAATATTTGGAACATCTGCATGGGGTATTGGAGAGATGCAGGATGAATGGGAGATGACAATTGACCATTTGTCTGAAATTGATTTTTCAAATAGAAAAGTTGCATTATTTGGACTCGGTGATCAATTAGAATATCCTGAAAGCTTTGTAGATGGATTGGGTACTATGTATTGCAGATTACCTGATAAATCATGTGTGGTTGGATTATGGCCATCAAAGGGATACGATTACTATTTTTCCCTTGCAGATAAAGACGGTAAGTTTGTTGGGCTTGTTTTAGATGATCATAATCAAGAAAACCTTACAGATAAAAGAATCTCAGAATGGGTAAAGCAACTCAAGAAAGAATTCATTTAGCATTTTTACTTCATACACTACATAATGGATTTAGTATACATCGTATGGAATGTTAATCCTGAAATATTTTCCATTTCTGATTCAATCCCATTAATTGGAGGATTTGCCATTAGATGGTATGGTCTGTTATTTGCCCTTGGCTTTATTTTGGGCTATATCATTCTAAAGAAAATGTTCGACAATGAAGGTGTACCTGTTAAAGTCCTAGATGACTTAGCAACCTACATGATCATTTCTACCATAATAGGGGCAAGGCTGGGTCATTGTTTATTTTATGAGCCTGATTATTACTTAAGTAATCCACTATCAATAATTAAGATATGGGAGGGTGGACTTGCAAGTCATGGCGCTGCAGTTGGCATATTAATTGGATTAGTCTTTTTTGCGCAGAAATTTAATAGGCCATATTTATGGGTCCTTGATAGAGTTGTAATTGTTGTAGCATTGGCAGGATTTCTTATTCGTATGGGAAATTTAATGAATTCGGAAATATTTGGAGATGTAACTACACTCCCTTGGGGCTTTATATTTGTAAAAACCTTCGGAGAAGGACATGTAATTGCCAACCATCCAACTCAAATTTATGAGGCTCTTTCTTACCTTTTTCTTTTTGTGTTTTTATACAGATATTATTGGAGACATAAAGGGCACATCTCGAAAGGTATAATTTTTGGTTATTTCCTAGTAATTTTGTGGGTTGTGAGATTTTTAATTGAATTTATCAAACTGCCACAGGTTGATTTTGAAAGGGCAATGGTTTTAAATATGGGCCAATTACTAAGTTTGCCTTTCATTATTGCAGGAGTATTTCTCATTTTAAGAGCAAAGCGACAATAATTACTATTATTTTTGTAGTAATATTTAGTTTAAGTAAAATAGGTTATTTGTTTTCTATTATTCTTCCTACAGATAGTATGTTAAATCATAAATTTTCGATTTTATTGTTGTTAGTATTTATGCTTGCCAGTGGATGTAATCGTCATTCTGCAACTGAAAATGGTGGCTTGATAGAAGAGAGTAGTATAAATCCAGAAAAAGCATATGGAATCGTAATCGATTCTCTGGCATTAACTGAATATGTTGTACAAAAAAACGAATTTCTTGCTGACATTCTTCTTCGCCATGGAATAAATTATAATCAAATAGATTATATAGTAAGAAGAACACAAGATACCTTTGATGTTAGGAAGATAATAGCAGGTAATAATTACTCTGTCATAAAAACAAAAGACTCATTACCCCAGACTTTGTATTTTGCTTATGAAATATCAGCATCAAAATATGTACTATATAATTTTAATGATTCTGTAGAAGTATCTATAGGTAGAAAGTCTATCATTTCTAAAACAGATACGATTACTGGTATAATTGAGTCATCACTTTGGAATGCTATTGTTGCACAGAAAGCAGATCCAAACCTTGCCAATGAACTTTCTGAAATTTATGCATGGACTGTAGATTTTTTTGGTTTAAGGAAAGGAGATTCTTTCAAAATAATTTATAATAAACAGTTTGTTGAAGATAAGTATGTTAGCCTGGGACAGGTAGATGCTACTTTGTTCTTTCACGGCGGAGATAGCTTATATGCATTTTACTTTCAGCAAAATGGAAAAGGAGATTATTTTGATGAAAATGGTAATAGTCTGCAAAGAACATTTTTGAAAGCACCATTGAGGTATAATAGGATAAGTTCTAGATTTTCCAACAGTAGATTACACCCTGTTTTAAAAATAAGAAGGCCACATCACGGAGTTGATTATGCTGCTGCATCAGGTACACCTGTTTATACTGTTGGAGATGGAACTGTTATTAAAAAGGGATATCAAAAAAGGGGAGGTGGTAATTACATAAAAATTAAGCATAACGGTACATATTCTACTACTTATATGCACCTTAAAGGTTTTGCAAAAGGGATAAAAGTTGGTGACCAAGTTCGTCAGAGTGATTTGATAGGTTACGTTGGCTCAACAGGATTGTCAACTGGTCCGCATTTGGACTTCAGATTCTATAAGAACGGTAAACCCGTTGATCCCTTGAAGGTTGAATCTCCCCCATCATTACCCATTGATAAATCCTATAAAAAAGCCTTTGATTCAGTTGTTGGGCATTATAAGAAAAATTTATAAGGTTTATACAGATGGTTATCTTATTGATTTATCAATTGAATCATAGTTTATATTGTATGGCTTTATCTTACTAAAAATAGTCTATAAGCGATTAAACGATACTTAATATCATTCCGGTTCCTATAACAAACATTCTAATGCACTAATGTATGCTGAATTGTTTCTTGCCATAGTTCGATTTCATGCATTCAACAATACTGATAGTCTTTAATTGGGAATAGTTATGCTAAATCCGTTAACACGGTTTAGGTAATTAGTATATATAATCTAGTTATCTCTTAAAGGTGTATTATTAGATACAAAAAAAGCCCGCTGGAGACCCAGCGAGCTTTTCAAAAATTTAAACTCTTATATTACTACTCTAGAAAGAAAAGCTTTGTAGTAAGTTTATCACCACCTATAGCTGCGGCTGCTTGCTGGTAATTTTCAGCATTTAGAGTTTGTTCAAATACCGGGTATGTAAACCTTACTGGTATTGATTCAGGGTCACCCTCTTGCACTGAAGGAGGCTCAACAAAAGGGAGGCTTTCATTTCCCCATCTTCTCCATACAGTCCATCCTAGATAACCATTGTTGTATGCTGCAAACCATGACTGCGTAGCAAGCTTGCTGCTGCCAAGCCATGTAGAGTTGTAATTAACACCATCTTGGGCCATATAATCAGCAAGACCATCAACACCCCAAAAATCAAAGGATGCTTCTATACCCTTGTTGTAATGCTCTTCAGCGATACCATTTGTGAATCCTCTTTCTGCAGCTTCTGCCAAGTAAAATTCTGTTTCAGTATAACTTAAGATAGTACAAGGAAATGTTGGATCTGTAGCAATTGCATCAGCAACATGTGAAAAACCTACATAAGGATTAGATACACCATACACACCACCAAGGTATTCCTCAGTTTCAGGTGCATAAGTGAAAAAAGCAGGCCTTCTTGGATCATTAAAGTCATTCAAATAATCAACAACTGTAGATCCAATGAAATCTTGTCTTCCACTTAATGTAAGATCAACATAAAGAGGGTTTGTGTTCGGAGTTACTGCTAAGAAATAAAAATTAGCATTATCAGCATTTGATGTAAAAACTCCACCTGAAAGTGCTGACTGAATGGTACCTTCAGCTAACCCTGGGTCTGCAGTTGAAAGTGTTATACCCATTTTAAGCTTAAGAGTATTTGCAAACATCTTCCAAGCTGTCATATCACCATCATAAATTAAATCAACACCATGTTCAAAACTTCCTGCTGACATGTCCATAGCTGCAATAGCAGCATCCAAACGTGTAATCAAGTTAGTGTAGATGGTTTTAGCATCATCATATTTTGGTGTAACATTATCAATATCCAAAGCTTCTGTATAAGGAATATTACCCCAAAGAGTAACCATTCTCTCGTAAGAAAAGCAAGTTAGAATTTCAATAATTTGTAATTGATTAACTTCTGAATTAAGTAAAAGACCAGTTCCATCACCTTCGATAAGAATTTTTGCCTCTTTTAAGTTCATAAGCACATCTTGATACCAAACTCCCCATGCATTATCTGCAATAGTTCTGTTAACTATATCGTAATTAGCTTCGTCTGTATAAGTAGTTTCTGTCCAGTACTGCGCCCAAAGTTTAAATACATTCATATTTACATTGGTACTTGCTATTTGATCTGCAAGATCTTTTTGAGCGTTAGAGAACAGAGTTGCTGCGGGAACCTCTGTCGGGTTCTTAACATTTTTGTTTAAGTCTTCCAGCTTAGTACAGGAAGCTACAACCATAAATGCCATTAATATAATAAGTATTTTTTTCATATCTGTTTTATTTAAAATTGTAGGTTAACACTAAATCCAAAATTACGTGTGGTTGGCATTACACCACTTTGCCATCCTTGGAGATTACCAGCAGCAAGCCCTGCTTCAGGATCTGCATAAGGTACGTTCTTCATAAGAATAGCAACGTTTGATGCTGTTAAAGTAAATGAAACACCATGAAAAAATGAGTTTGCCAAAACACTTTGAGGTAATGAATAAGATAAGCTGATGTTTCTTAGCTTGATATACGATGCATCGTATACATATCTAGAATTGGGGTTACGAGCCCAACCAGCTTGCTTATAGTTATTACCTTCAATACGAACAGTGTTAGGTGATCCATCTTCAGTAACACCTGGAAGAATCAATCCACCACCGTCTGCAATAGGATCTCTAACAGGATTTCCTAAATCATTTGTGAATACTGTGTTGTCATATACTCCTGTTCCTTGACCATACCATTGATCTAGTGAGAATACATCACCACCTTTTTGCCAGTCAAACAAGAAACTAAATGACCAGTTTTTGAATGACATTGTATTAAGCATACCACCATTCCAGTCTGCATTTTGGTCTCCAATAACTTGATCAGAAGTTCCAGTCTCTAAATAGTAACCTGAGCTGTTAACAATAGGTTGATCATATGTTACAGAGTTACCATTAGCATCCGTACCTTCATAAACATAATCAGTACCCAAAATTGTTCCGAATGGTTGCCCTACTGTAGCATTAATTGAAATTCCACCTTGGAATCTACCCAACTGCATATTTGTAGCATCTTCATATAGAGAAACAACTTCGTTTCTGTTCCTACTCCAGTTCAATGCGATATCCCATCTAAAGTTATTAGTTACAACAGGCGCTATGTTAACGATAAGTTCAACACCTTGGTTTTGAATTTCACCAGCATTAACAACTTTTGTTGCATAACCAGTAGCTTCTGATACAGCAACAGGAATAATCTGGTTAACTGTGTTTGTTTTATAGTAAGCAACATCAAATCCAAGACGATTCTGGAAGAAGCTCAATGCTAAACCAGCTTCCATACTTGTTGTTTCCTCAGGTTTTAGTGTTGAATTTTTCTTTGTGCTAGGCACAGAGAATAACGTAGTTGAACCAAACGGTGCAGGTTTTGCATAAGTATCTAAAAGCTGATCAAACTGAGCAGAGCTACCTACCTTAGCATAATTTAATCTAACCTTACCAAACTGCATCCAATCAGCATCAAGTACTTCTGAGAATATAAAACTTGCCGCAACAGATGGATAATAATATACAGCTTCATCAACAGGTAATGTTGAAGAGTTGTCTCTTCTTATTGTTCCGTCTAAATAAAGCATGTTATTCCAGCCAAAAGAAACTACTGCATAAATACCATCAACACCAACTTTTGAATCTGTTTCCACAGGTGCAAGTACTGGGTTAATAGAGTTCTCAAGAGCATAAAGGTCAGAAACTACCAAACCACCATTAGTTGATGAAAAGATAGAGTTTATTGATGTTCTTCTTATGTTAACACCTAAAAGACCATTAAAGGTTAAGTTATCAGTAATGTTCGTATTAACCTTAGCCATTACATCAAAGTTTGTTTCAGTAAAGTTTCTGTTTTTTCTCTGATAACCAGATTGAACATCACCTCTACTAATACCAAATCTCGCTGAAATACTTCCAACAGCACGTCTTTCTTCTTGAATCTCAGCATAAGTATCGATTGCTGCACGTCCCATTAGGCTTAACCAGTCTGTTACTTCGTAATTAAGCATTACATTACCAAATAACCTGTCTCTACCATCTGTTTCAAAGTTTTTATATCTAGTCCAATATGGATTATCCCAGTAAATAGGGAATGGATCATATGTACCACTTCTATTCCATGTAACGTTACGGCCTGTTGCATCGTAGATATCTTTCTGCTCAAGAATGTCTACGTTTACTTGCCACCATTGTCTGAACTGAGACATAATGTTATCGCTATAACCTGTTGAGTTACGTCCTTTACCTTCAGTATTTATATAACTTGCAGATGCACTAACAGTTAATTTATCTGTTAAATTATAAGACCCATTAAAGGTGAAGTTGTTTCTTTTTAGTGAACTATTAGGCATTATACCTGTTTGGTCAAAGTTAGTATAAGAAACTCTGTATGTGCTTTTTTCTCCTGCACCATCAAAGGCAATACTATTTTGTAAAGTCCATGCTGTTTCAAAAAATTCGTTAGCATCATTTGCTCCAGCAACCCATGGAGTTGCTTGGTTGTATGTTGGAGATGCTTCATCGAAGGCTCCCCATTGATAAACCATCAAACTTGGATCAAATGCTTGACCTTGAGAAGCATCTTCTGTAAATGGAACAACATAACTCATAGTACCATTGATTTCTTCAAATGAAAGACCAGGGTGGTCAGTATCACTGTAGTATGGACCATAACCAGCACCATAACCTTTTTGGTATGTTGGTAAAGTGTTTTTATCTGCTTGACCCATTTGAACGCTTGAGTTAATAGTGATACCAACTCTATCTTCACCGCTATCTACGTAGGAACTTCCTTTTTTGGTTGTGATCATAATCACACCATTCGCACCACGTGAACCGTAAAGAGCAGTCGCAGCAGCACCTTTAAGAATGTTCATGGATTCAATATCTTCAGGGTTTAAGTCACTTAAGGTGTTACCATAATCGTAACCTGTGCCTCCGCCTCCCTGAGCAGCTGTATTAGTTGTTGAGTTATTTACTGGAACACCGTCAACTACAAACAAAGCTTGGTTGCTACCTGTAAGCGATGTCGATCCTCTAATAATAACATTGGTAGATCCACCAAAGTTGTTGTTAACCTTTAACGAAACACCAGCAGCTCTTCCTTGAAGGTTGTTGATGAAGTTATCAGTTGTAACTTGGTTTAAAGCATCACCTGAAATTTCTTGAGTAGCATAACCCAGTGATTTTTTTTCACGAGATACACCAAGAGCGGTAACAACTACTTCTCCCATCATGACAGCATCAGCTTCCATGGTTACAGTTATGTAGCTTTGATCACCAATTTCTATAACTACAGACTTCATGCCTACATATTTGTAGACTAATGCCGTAGCGTCAGGTGTTACATCAAGTGTGTAGTTACCGTCAATGTCAGAAACAGTACCTGAAGTGGTACCTTGGACTTGAACAGTAACACCAGGTATTCCAGCGCCATCACTAGCACCAGTAACCTTACCGCTAATAGTTCTTACTTGAGCATTGGCAATATTAGCACCAATGAAAAATAAGAATGATAGCAAAATTGTAAATTTTCTCATAGTAATAATTTTTGGTTAATGAATTAGTTAAACATATTAGTTAGTTAAATTTCTAATTTGATGGGCTTTTTAAATCTATATAAATAGCCTTATTTAGTACAAACATAGTAAAATTATAACGTAAAGTTAACATTTATTAACATTGATATCAAAAAAAAATAAAAATGGTTATCTTACATATGAGCTGACTACAGCTTTTTTCTATGTTATTTAGGGATAATATCGATAATAATATTGATAAATAAAATAGATTATGTCTACAGTGATTTTATTTCATATTCCACTACCCTAAGGTGAATTAGAGCATTGCGAATTATATATAAATGAATAAAAATCAACTTGATTATATGTGACTATTCTAATTCATTACCTTTAAACTTCTTGCATAAATTGTTATAAAAACAAGAGAAATCATTACTTCAAAAAAGGGAAAAGGTAAATCTGGCAAGAATATTTGGGTCAAAATGATCAAAATAATTTGAGATATGGTATAAATATGGAAACCAATTTTTTTAAGGTTCCACATTTTATAGGCTCCAAAAATTGCACCTGCTAAGCCTAATATTTGAAAACCAAAATAACTTCGGTTAGTCATAATCAGAATCTCAAAAGTCTCACCATCAAGACTTTCCAACATAAATTCAAAACTACCATTCGTATATAATTCTCTTATGATATCAATTGATAGAAACATTACAATGTTTGATAGTATTGAAAGCCCACTGCCAATGAACGTTAGTATACACAGGATTTTTAGCACCTCAGGACGCGAAATTTTAGCACTATTGTTCATAATTTTTTAAATGGATTTGATTGTTTAATAGCCTTTAAGTTAGTTGCTTAAGGCAATTAGATTGAATTAATTATTCTAGAGAGCCGACAATCTTCTCAACTTCTGTTAAAATATTGCATGACTTAACAAGTGCTTTCATATTATTATGATCTTCGTAAAGAGGGCGATCTATGTCCAGGTATTCAACATGTTTCCTAATTACTTCTTTTGCTTTAGTTACTCCATTACCAAATTTATAGTCTCTAAAATCAAGTGCTTGAGCAGCAGCCATAAGTTCAATGCCAAGAATACCATAGGCATTATCTAATATCTGGAAATTCTTTATTGCAGTATTCATACCCATGGAAACGAAATCTTCTTGATCAGCTGCAGCAGGAATGGATTGAATTGAAGCTGGGCTAGATAGTATTCGCTGTTCAACTATCTGCATATCAGCAGTATACTGGCTAAGCATCATTCCTGAAAACATTCCGGCACCTTTTGTAAGGAATGGTGGTAGTCCAACGCTAAGAGCTGGGTTGTTTAGACGGTTCATCCTTCTTTCGGAAAGCACACTAACCATTGTTATAGCTATTCCTGCCATATCCATTGGCAGTGAAACTGGTGTTCCTTGAAAATTTGCTCCTGATAACTGGATATTTTCATCTGGAAAGAAAATGGGGTTATCGCCTACTCCGTTCAATTCTATCTCTACTTGAGACCTTGCATAACCTAGAGCATCATGTGCGGCTCCTATAACTTGTGGAGTGGACCTCATGGAATATGCATCTTGAATCTTACATTTAACTTTACCTGTTTTAAGATCGCCCTTATCAACAAGTTTACCTATTGCCACAGCACTTCTTATGGCTCCCTTAAATCCTCTTACCTCATGCAATTTTGCGGTGTAAGGTCCCATATTAGCTTTTAAAGCTTCCAATGACATGGATGCAGCAATTTCTGCTTGCTTTAGCCAATTATTTGCATCAAATAAAAATAAGGCACTCATTGCTGTTAGCACATTTGACCCATTTATTGTTCCTAAGCCATCACGGGCTTTTAATCCAGGTATGGGTATTTTAGCTTTCTCCATTGCATCCTTACCCTCAAGTAATTCATCCTTATAAAAAGCTTTACCTTCTCCCATAAGTAGTAATGCAATTTGTGACATTGGGGCTAGGTCACCCGATGCACCAACTGAACCCTTTTGACAGACAAATGGTGTTACACCCTTGTTTAGCATTTCTATAAGAGTTTGGGTTATTTCAAGACGTATACCTGAATTACCATGAGCATGAACGTTAATTCTACCAAGCATTGCTCCTCTCACGTACTCTTCTGGCATTGCATCACCAATGCCTGCGGCATGATTATAAATAAGGTACTTCTGGAAATCCTTAACCTGATCATCATTCAAGATAACTTCTGAAAATTCTCCTATTCCAGTATTGACACCGTACATAATTTCATTGGATGAAATCTTCCGTTCAAGCATATCCCTACATTTTATGATTCTTTTAATTGCCTCAGAATCAAGAGATACATTAACTTTATTTCGCGCAACATCAACAACTTTTTCTATGGTTAGATCTGCACCTGATATTATAATAGACATGGTAATTTATTTTTGAGTGTACGAAATTATGAAAAGCTTGGAATATCATTAATCATTTAACACAATATTTTTGTGTTAAGAGGTCGAAACCAACTTAAAAAGAGTGATGTTAAGAACATTGTATTAAATACAATGAGTTAATAGTTTAATAATTGAGGTTTATTGAGTAATTCATCTAATTACTGTGACAGTTCCGTTAACGTTGTAGTCCTTGTCTACCATGCTCTTATAATTAATGGAATATACGTATGTTCCATTGCTTACGGGTTCTCCATTATATGTACCATCCCATTGGTCTTCAAGATTATTAGATTCAAATATTAACTCTCCCCAGCGAGAAAAAATCTTCAAATAGTATGAGCTAACGCCTATACCTTTTATGTAAAATTTATCATTTTCTCCATCACCATTTGGAGTGAAGGCATTGGGCGGATAAACAGCAAAATCTGGATGAATTATGACATTCATACTAGATTTATCTATGCAGCCATTGATTGTTGTTGCAATAAGTTCCACAAGATAAACCCCTTGGCTTAAATATTTATGTTCTGGGTTTTTAAAAGATGATGAGTCATTATCCCCAAAGTACCACATGTAAGATAAATTATCCTGACTAGAGGAACTGTTAATAAAGTTTATTATTCCATCTTCTAAGATTGTTTCATGTGGGTCTGCATCAAAATTTGAGGTTGGTATTTCATGTACAACAATGAAATCATCTTTTAACTGGTCATCAACACAAATATTTCTATTTGTTGTTGCCAGGCTAATTGGATATATTCCTGAATCTTTAAATATATATGATGCATTAGAATCTGTTACTATTGAACCATTTATATTCCAACTAAATGTGGCATCATCAAGATTTGATGATAGGTTTGTGAAGTTTACTTCAAGCTCGGCACATCCAGATTCAGGATCTGCACTAAATTCTGCTTGAGGCATTGATATAATCTCAATTACTTTTAAAACGGTATCAGACAGACATCCCTCTTCTTCCAGGTTTAGGCTGATCGATATTATTCCTGCATTTGGCCATGAAATGTTGTAAGGACCTTGTCCTGAGCCATTATTAACTGTAGCATTTAATCCAAATTCCCAATTGTATGTTGCGTTGGCAGATGCATTACCTAAATAAGTAACTTCTGTTGATTCATTCTCGCAAGTTTCGGCACTGGAAATATCAAAGGATGAGTATAACTGAGGGATAACAGTTATCGTATATTCAGGTGTTGCCGGACAGTTTATACCTCCAACAGTTGCAATAAGATAGTATGTTGTTGTTGTATCTGGTGTAGTATTAATAGTATTATGATTTGTTCCTGATAATGACGGATCATGAGGTAGCGCTGACCATTGGTAATCATCTGCAATATCTCCAGATGCACTTACAATTACAGATTGGCCAAAACATATAGCGTCACTATCAGCATTAAGTTCAATATTTGGGGTTTGGTTTACTGTAAGTTCCATTGTGTCAGTCGTGGAACATCCATTAATGTTGGTAACGGTAACAAAATATTTATATAATGTTTCTGAAGATGGTTCCACTGTGGGGTTAGCCAAAGTATCTTGACCATTAAAACTTAATGAAGGGTCCATAGGTAAGGAACTCCATTGATAACTTATTCCTCCTGTTGCATTGAGAATATATTCCTCTCCTAAACATATCTCGTTGTTGTTTCCAGCATTTGCAACAGGCAGATCATAAACAGTTACTTCAACATCATCACTATCTTTATATTCGCAATCGTCAGTTACTTCTACACTGTAAATAGTATAAATTGAAGGCGAAACTTTAATGGTTTGATGCGTATGTTGTGATGACAGCCCCGGATCATTTGGAACGGAACTCCAAATGTATGTTTCATTGCTGTTGCCAATATTACAAGAGAGTGTAATGGAGTCATTTAAACAAATACTGGCATCCTCGCTGGCATTTGCTACGGCACCATCCAAAGTTACATATGCTGTATCTTGATTTGAATTTGTACAATTGTCAGTTGCAACAAGAATGTATTCGGTTGTTTGCGTTGGGCTTACCGAAATAGTGTCATTTCCTTGTCCTGTTATTGTTGGATCCAATGGATTTGATAGCCAATTGTAATATTGCGCACCCAATGATATACCTTCTAAGTCTACACTAGGTTGATTGCACATTGACTTATCAAGTCCAGCATCGGTTTCTAGTTCTGGAACAATCACAAATGCTGTATCAACTGATTCATAACCACAAGTATCAGTTACCAAACAGTACCAATAGTCACTATTTTCTCCTGTCATTGAAACATTAATATACTCTGAATTTGATATGGATACTGGCCATTCGCTATTATACCATTCATAAGTATAAGGAGGTACTCCTTCCAGTATATCAGTAAACCCTATTGGTATGGTATCTTCACAATATACGTTATAAATTCTATTAGTATCAGGGAACTCAGGGATATCAGCAATAAGTGTTACAACTGTGTCTGGAGTGCTAAATCCGCATATAACAGGATTATATACTATCCTTACATCTTCAATTCCCTCTGTAACATTATCCCAAAAAGGTCTTATTATCAATGAATCATAGAGTTGTCCTGCTTCGATATATATTGTATCCTCATGTCCACTACCTATTATAGTGTAGTCTTCGCCCAAAGTTGCAGTACCTAATGTTTGGTATGGAATTATATAATCGGCTGATCTAGGAGTCCCAACATCAAAGTATAAAATAGCCTCATGATTATTGCAACTTTCATAAAGTAGGCTATCAACTGTGGGATGAGTATATGTTGTATTCTCTTGGACAGAACCTGGATCAAAACTACCTTTCTCTAAAAAAACTCCACTGTCGTAGAAAGAATCACCAGCATCACCAATTGCAAGTTTGATATGATACCATTGGCATGTTTCTGTTGAGTTTTTTGCTACAAAAGGTGATGTGTAAGCATCCAAGGCTGTATTGCTAAATGAAGAATTGCCAGTATTGGTATTGTCATAAAGAAATTCGCAGTTTGGCCCAGATCCAGGTGGAGGGGAACAATTTGTTTGCTGTCTTCCACAATTCACATTTGCAATTGTAACTGCACTTGAGGTTCCTGGAACTATGGCTATATTAATCGCATCATTGGAGTATGTACCCGATATACCAGGTCCACTAAGGAAGAATCCAAAAACATCATTCCATTGGGTATTTACCCATTCATGGTATTCTTCAGAACCAAACACATAGTTAAATCTAGCAGTATCACCGGTTGGCATAAAATCAAATTCTATAATACATGCATCGTTTATGGGTTGGCCTGATGCCGCTGCTAAATCTGGATCACTTCCTCCGCCTGTATTTCCACTAGCATAAGCAGAGCAGCTATTTGTGCCATCAAGGTCTTCAACAAAACCAGAGCCCATAACTATACCCTGTGGAACATTAAACCCAAAAAGATAACCGCCATTGAAATATCCAACTGCTTTGGGATCTCCTGTGAATGTAATGTTTGAGTATTGACTTGGATTAACACCTTCAAGAAAAACAGTATCTATAAGTGCTATTACATCGGCCACGGTCTCACACCTTGTAATACTCAGACTAAACTGCCCAAAAGTGTTTTTTTGTGATAGTGTAATTAATAGTATCACCAACAAAAATTTTGACAGTATGGATCGCTTCATATATGGATGATTTGATTTTAGCATGACAAATCTAACAATTTGTTTGATTAACTATAAAATTTTACTACCGGTATTAATAAATTAGGTTTTAATTGGTGATTTGTTGTATTATTAACTTTGCATTTCTAAATTGAATTTTTATGGATAAAATAAAACATGTTTTTTTTGATCTTGATAGGACTTTGTGGGACTTTGAAAAGACTGCTCTGCAAGCCTTTGACAAGATTTACATAAAGTATAAACTCAATCAATACGGTATACCCTCGGGAAAAGCTTTTCATGACGCCTATATTATTCATAACGATAGGCTGTGGGATCAGTATCGCAAAGGAGAAATTCAAAAAGATGTTTTGCGGGGCCTTAGATTTAAGTTAACCATCAATGAATTTGGTGTTTTTGATGATGAACTTGGCGAACAGATAGGAAATGAGTATGTACAAATTAGTCCTCTTATTGTAAATTTATTTCCAAATGCAATAGAGGTATTAGATTATTTACTTTCGAAATATAAATTACATATTATAACAAATGGTTTCGCAGAGGTTCAATCTGTTAAGCTCACTCAATCGGGGATGAGAAAATATTTTGATAAAGTAATAACATCAGAAGAGGCTGGTGTTAAAAAACCAGATCCACAAATATTTTTACATGCGTTCAAGGAGGCTGGTGCAAAACCTTCTGAGAGCATAATGATTGGAGATGATTTTGAGGTGGATATTTTGGGTGCTAAGAATGTGGGCGCTAAGCAAATATTTTTTGATCCAAATTTTGTTAAAAAAAATAATGCATGCGACTATACAATAAGAAATTTAAAAGAGATAATGGATATTCTTTAGAGATAAAATTTCTTAGAATATCCCAATAACTGATTGCTGGGCTTTTACCTTGTCACCTAACTTCACTTTGATAATTGTGTCTATGGGAAGAAAAAAGTCAACCCTCGAGCCAAACCGTATAATTCCGAATTCTTGACCTTGAGCTACCTTGTCATTTGATTTGGCGTAGCTGATTATTCGTCTTGCAAATACTCCTGCAATTTGGCGCATCATTATAGATTTTCCATTTTCATGCTCAACAACTATTGTATTTCGCTCATTATCCGTTGATGATTTTGGGTTATATGCAGCAAAGTACTTCCCTTTATGATATTTGGTGTAAGTTACTGTACCTTTTATTGGATACCAATTTACGTGTATGTTAAACGGTGACATAAAAACGGAAACCATTATTCTTTTACTTTTAAAAACTTCATTCTCATTAACTTCTTCAATTGCAACAATTTTGCCATCTGCAGATGCTAGTATATGGTTTTCGCTGAGGTTAATTTTTCTTTTTGGGACCCTAAAAAAGCTAAGTGTCCAGATAAACTCGAGTAAGAATCCTGTTAGCAAAAATATTTGTAGATATTGCCATGGAACAACTTCAACGGTAGCCCAGCTTAGCAAGGCTATAATCAAAAGTGTAATAAAAATTATTTTGTAACCTTCTTTATGAAGTTTCATTCTAGATTAAATTTAAGTAAACAAAAACCATGGGTGTTGCAAATATTATTGAGTCAAACCTGTCAAGAACACCTCCATGGCCAGGAAATATAGTTCCTGAATCCTTAGCACCAGCATTTCTTTTTAGCAGTGACTCTACCAAATCTCCAATTGTTCCGCTTATTACAATTATAAGGGTCAAAACCATCCATTCTAAAACAGATAGCTGAGTAACGTAAATGGATAAAATATAACCGGCAAGCAAAGCCATTATGAGACCTCCAAAACTCCCTTCCCAACTTTTTTTGGGAGAAATTCTTTCAAGTAACCTATGCTTTCCAATCATACTTCCCACCAGGTAGGCAAATACATCACTTGTCCATATAATTACAAATAATCCGATAAGGATACCATACCTGGGCTCGTTAATTGCACCAGTATAAAAAAGTGAATTCATCAAACCAAATGGCACTGCAATATATATGTAACTGGTTAAGCTAGTAGATATATTTTTCCAATCGGGGTTATCTTTTCTAAATATTTCAAGGGCTATTTGCAAAAAGAAAATTACAAATATAAAAGCAGTATTTCTAACATCAATATATCCAATACCGGACAGACCAATTAGGATGTAAATTAACATTCCAAAAATATAATACTCTAAATTATTTTCATTTTTTTGATCTTTTCTTGAAAGCCCATTAAATTCGCGTAATCCAACAAATGTGAAAAATGAGAAAACAATAAAGAAAGCTAGTGGATCAAGAATGATTGAGCCTAAAACTACAATAAGAAATACTATACCCGTTAAGGTTCTGGTGTATATATCTTTCAATACTTGAGTTTTGAGATATTATTGAATCTGCAAATTTAGCAAAATGAATGAATGTTAGATTATAGCTTACATATCATCAATCATGAAAACATATAGGTTTTTGGGACCATGTGCTCCCATTACAAGTGTTTTTTCTATGTCTGCAGTTCGACTTGGACCTGTTATGGTTGTTATTTGTGAAGGGAAGTTATCTTGATATTTCATTTTAATACCAATTAATGCATCCTTTAATTCTGCTACAACTTGTGAGGCCTTTGCCACTACTAAGTGTGTTTCAGGATAAACCATTATCCTCCTTCCTGAACCCAATCCTGAGGACACAACGATACTTCCAAATCTTGAAATAAGAAAATCACATGGAGTTATTCCAACGTTAATTTTCTTAAAATCATTTTCACTATCAGAGAAATGTATTTTGGAATTTTGCAGCATGCCCGAAATGTTCTTATCTATGCAATACAAATTTGTCCAACCCTCCTGACTAATCAATGCAGATAGTTGATTGCCAACATCTTTTTCATTTTCGCAATAAATAAAAGTACCTCCGTTTTCAACAAGTTTAGTTGCAAACTCAACCTCAGGGCCTTCTTTTTGCTGAAAAAAAACATTGGATGTAAAATCAACATCCTTGAAAGGATTTTCGAGTTTGTTAATGAGCGCATTACGCACCTTCTTAAGTACTTTTTCTTTACTTGTACTTTCTTTCATTATCTATTATTATTCTTTCTTTTCAGATTGAGTGCTAACCCTTATTTTTTTGATTTTGAAGTTTTTGATTCTTCTGAACCGCTTTCCATCTCTTTCAAAAGGTTGGTTTCTATTCCCCAGGGTCTTTTACCAAATACATCTTCAAGGTCATCGCTAAAAATAACTTCTTTCTCCAATAATCTTGATGCAAGATCTTCTAAACCTTTTTTATTGTCTTCTAGAATCTTAATTGCTCTGTCATAAGCATCTTCAACAATTCTTTTTACTTCCTTATCTATTGCCTCAGCTGTTTTCTCGCTAAACGGTTTATTAAACGAATATTCTTGCTGACCTGTGGAATCATAGTAACTTAGATTTCCAATGTTGTCGCTAAGGCCATAATATGTTACCATTGCATATGCTTGCTTGGTAACTTTTTCAAGATCATTGAGCGCACCTGTTGAAATTTTATGAAAAATTACTTGTTCTGCCGCTCTTCCTCCTAAGGTGGCAGTTAATTCATCAAACATTTGATCATAGGTTGTGATTTGTCGTTCTTCTGGCAAGTACCAGGCAGCTCCTAAGGATTTACCTCTGGGCACTATGGTTACTTTTACCAAAGGATGAGCATGCTCAAGAAGCCAACTTATGGATGCATGTCCTGCTTCATGATATGCAACCACTTTTTTCTCATCTGGTGATATTATCTTGTTCTTTTTTTCTAACCCTCCAATTATTCTATCTATTGCATCAAGGAAATCTTGCTTTGATATGCTTTTATGGTTTTTACGCGCAGCTATCAATGCTGCTTCGTTACAAACGTTCGCTATATCCGCCCCAGAGAAGCCTGGAGTTTGTTTTGCTAGAAAATCAGACTTTAGTGTTTTAGCTAACTTTAGAGGTTTCATATGAACATCAAAAATTTGATGCCTTTCCTTCAAGTCTGGAAGTTCAACATGTATTTGTCTATCAAATCTTCCAGCTCTCATTAATGCCTTATCTAAAATATCTGCACGGTTTGTAGCTGCTAGAATAATTACTCCAGAATTGGGTGAAAATCCATCCATCTCCGTTAATAGCTGGTTGAGTGTATTTTCACGTTCATCATTAGCTCCGGTCATTTGGTTTTTGCCTCGGGCACGTCCAATTGCATCAATTTCATCTATGAAGATAATACTAGGTGCTTTCTCCTTAGCTTGCTTGAATAAATCCCTAACTCTTGATGCTCCAACCCCAACAAACATTTCAACGAAGTCGGATCCAGAAATGGAATAAAACGGAACGTCAGCTTCACCTGCTACTGATTTTGCTAGTAATGTTTTACCTGTTCCTGGAGGCCCCACAAGAAGTACTCCTCTAGGGATCTTTCCCCCAAGTTTTGTATATTTTTCGGGTTTCTTTAGAAAGTCAACAATTTCAGTTATTTCCACCTTTGCCTCCTCTAACCCTGCAACATCTTTGAAGGAAATATTAACGCTAGTTTTTTTGTCATAAACTTGTGCCTTAGACTTTCCAATGTTAAAGATCTGTCCTCCTGCTCCGCCTCCACCACGACTCATCATTCTCATAAAGAAAAACCAAACTCCTATTAGCAGTGCTATTGGAAATATCCAACTTAATACCTCAGCACCCCAATTATGTCTTACCTCAGTTTCAACATAGATTGGATCTTGACTATTCTTTTGTGCGTTTTCAACATCTTCATAAAACTTATCCACTGAGCCAACATTATAATAGTAATGTGGAGAATTTTTCCCAAAACCTGATTTTCCATCAATATCTTTATGCATTTCAGTTGAAAGACTTCCAGGTTTAATATATATTTCAGCTGTTTCTTTATTTACTAAAACTATCTTTGAGACATCGTCATTTTCAAGCATGTATTTAAGATCTCGCCAATCGGTTTGTTTCCCTTCACCACCAAGCCCTATGAACTGCAGCCCAATTAGAATAACAAATAGTATCCCATAAATCCAATAAAAGTTGAATTTGGGTTTACCATCTTTGCCTTTTAAGCTGTTAAACGGATTAGAACCTGAACTTTGATTGTTCTTATTGTCATTTATATTTTTCTCTGCCATTATGTCTTAAATTAAAAATTGAACTTGTTGGACATGATTAGTCTTTATCACTTATATATTGCTGTATAACTGCGTCAGCCCATAGTTCCTCAAGCTTGTAAAATTCCCTTATGTTGTCTCGAAATATGTGAACAACAATATCGAAATAATCTATCAAAATCCATTCCGAATTTTCATAACCTTCCCTATGGAATGGTTTTATGCCACATTTTTTTTGAACTTCATCTATGATAGCATCGTAAATGGCATTGACTTGAGTAGTAGAAGGTGCATGACAAATGACAAAATAATGTGTTACGGAGTCAGGAATTTTATTGATATCAAGGCTTATGATATTTTTGCCTTTTTTCTCCTGCATTGCGGAAACAATATTTTTTAAAACATGGTCAGTGTTGTCATTAATCTTTTTACTACCCATAATAACAATTTGAAATGAATAACAAAAGTACAAAAAAAGTGGATTAGGGGTCAGATATGGGCCCCTAACTTTATGATTTAAATGCCATAAAAAAACTTAATAATTAATCATCATATATTTGCAATTCAAATAACTTCCATGGATATTAACATCATAAATATTATCGAAGCAGACTCAACAAACTCGCATGCTATAGGTTTGATAGAGAATGGCAAGGCTAATGAAGGAGATGTGGTTGTTACTTCATGCCAGAAGCAGGGTAAAGGTCAGGGAGAAAATCACTGGGAAAGTGAACCAAATAAAAATATAACAGCCACTTTAATTCTAGAGCCGACATTTATTCATCCTTCTCAACAATTCGTGCTTACTCAATTAATTTCTCTATCAATTAAGCGTATCCTGGATAAATACCTCAGTAATTACAATACAAATACCTCAGTAAAATGGCCAAATGATATTTACATTGGGGATAAAAAAATTGCTGGAATATTGTTTCAGAATTTTGTTGTGGGAGAAACCCTTACTTATTCGGTTATTGGATTTGGCGTTAATATAAATCAAACAAAATTCTCGGTTAAGGCAGGTAATCCAATTGCATTGATTGAGTTATTAAAGGATGATGTTAATGTTAATGATATCTTGAAAGAGGTACTTGAAGATTTTAAAAATAGCTATGAATCTATCAGAGAATACCAGGATTATAATAATGTTAATGAGGAATACATAGATAATCTATTTCTTAGGGGGGCTTGGCATAAATTTAAAGATATTAATGGCTCTTTTACAGGAAAGATATCTGGTGTGGATGAATTTGGTAGACTGGAAGTCATAACCAGAAGTGGAAATTCAAGGGTATATTTATTTAAGGAGATAACATTCTAATTTTTACCCAGAGCATCGTTAACGTTTGAAGCCATAACATTTACCAAATTTTCTAGTGGTCTTTTTGCCATCATTGCCATCATTGGGTTCAGGTCTGCATCAACTTCGATTTTTACTATGGTAGAATCATTATCCCCACTAATTTTTAGTCCTAGAGAAAAACTAAATGGAACCTTCCCAACAGGAACAAGTTTTACAAATGATTTTGGAACCTTCTCACCAAATGTGAGGCTTATGTCTGCCATACCTTGTATTGTGAATGAACATGAATTATTATCGCTTTTCCAATTGGTAATTTGCTCAGGCATAAGCGGCTCAAAATTATTAAAGCTTGTTAGAAAATCATACACCTTATCGATTGAATGATTTACTTTTGCTGGCTTTCCTTCTATAATCATATTATGAGATTTAGTTTTTACTACAAAATTTTGTATTTAGTTACCTAATCCGTTATGCTATCACTCCAATTTTTGGGATTCGTACGCCACTCCAATAATGACTTTTCATCTTCAAAAGATACATATTTTTTGGAAACAGCCTTGGATATCATGGCATTATAATCTGATAAAGCAATCAAATCGCATCCTTTTGATGCAAAATTATCAACTGCAATATCAAGTCCATATGTAAAAATTGCAACCATTCCCATTACATCTGCATTGACTGCCCTTAATGCATCAACAGCATCAAGGCTACTTTTACCAGTTGACACAAGATCTTCTATTACAACCACCCTTTGTCCCTTTTCAATGTTTCCTTCAATTTTATTTGTCATTCCATGTGATTTAGCGGATGACCTCACATATACAAATGGAAGGCCTAACATGTCTGCAACTAGAGCACCTTGAGGGATTCCTGCAGTGGCTACACCAGCAATAACTTCTACTTCGGTAAAATATTCCTTAATCGTTGTTACTATTTTCTCTTTAATATAGGTTCTCTTATCAGGAAATGATAGGGCAATTCTGTTATCGCAGTAAATGGGAGAACGTAAGCCCGAAGCCCAGGTGAATGGATTTTTAGGGCTAAGCTTTATGGCTTTGATATCCAGTAATATAGATGCGATGTTTTCAGCAATTTCTTTGTTACTAATCATAACACAAACCTACAAAAAGTTTTCATAGAAATATATGTATCAGTTGGCAAATGATAACACTACAAATATGAAATAAATTTTAACTTGATTGACTATAAAACAGTAATTTTTATGGTTTGAGAACCATTTTGAGTTAATAGTCTGCAGAAATATATTCCTGGGCTCAAGTTATCCACATTGTATACAAAATTATGAGTTCCAGCATTTTGCTTTTGGTTCACAAAAACATTAAAAGTATTCCCAATCATATCTGTGATTGTAAGTGTAACCTCTGAATCATTATCGAGTGTATACCTTAAAGTGGTTTGATCCTGAACCGGATTTGGATAGCTTATAAGTGAAAAGTCATAATTAGTTTTAAAATCTTCCATACCTACAAACCAAGGGTTTATGTACGAGTAATATACATCTTGCTCTCCATTTATTGTGTTTGCCCATGCAAGATGCGCTCCATTGTTATCAGATTCCATGTGAAAATAATCACCCATTTTATTTTGATTGGGCCATCCAAGGTGTGGATTAAATTGTTCTGATATTACTTCATTTGTTGACCATGTATTTCCATAATCTATGGAGTAGGAATAAAATAACTCTGACAAAAACATATTTGTTCCTGGTGCGAAACGTGTATCTAGCCATACAGCATCTATTCTACCATTAGGGGCAACACTCATGGTTCCAAACCACTGATAACGGAATGTGGTTGGATCATCATTAACTTTTACTGGGTCTGACCAATTAAAACCTCCGTTAGTACTTCGAGCGAACATAACATCTGCAGGATCCCCATCGTATCTTTCAACTGAAGCAAGCACATAAACATTACCTCTGCCATCTCCGTTTGACCGGTCTACATCAATGTAAGCTTGTCCTAATAACCCTGCTGGGTTAATTGGTTGCCAACCTGTTAAATCGCCGCTTAGATTAACATAGGTATAGTTGTCCCAACCTGTTGTAGTAGAAGGGTCTTGAGAAGATATAGATTTTGTTACAACAACACTTGCATTACTCGCTGCTCCTACTGTATACATCTCTCCATCAGGTCCAACTGTTATTAATCCCCAAATGGGATTACCAGGTATTCCGTCACATTCTTCGTAGTTATCACCACCATCTGTGGACCTTGTGTATGAACCCGGATAACATATGGAGTAACTCGCATTCCAAAACGCATATATATTCCCATCTCCAATACCACCAGACTTATCAATTGTCATCCACTGTTTATCACCACCTTGTGCAAAGACTCCATCATCCCAAACAAAATCATCTGGTGAGGTTCTAAAAACATCACACCAATAATCACTTTGATCATTTTTTGTTAGACTATTATAGTAGAAAATACCATTATTATCAGTTGCTAATACCGGGTCTGATCTAAAGATACCAGCATCAATTGGGTCTGGCGAAGTCCATGTTTCACCACCGTCATCAGTATATGCATAACCTGCCTGTCTGAAGTTACTAGTAACATCATCAAATTGACGCCAGCCAATAAGCATACGATCAGGGTTTAAAGGATCAATTGCAATGGATGGTTCATTTGCAGCATCAAATAAAATGTTATCCCCATCTTCATCAGTGTTCACTTGAATTGTGTATACGCTGCTACCTCTGTATTTGTATGCAGGTGATGTAACTATCTCATCCTTATTGCGGGGCTTGTAAGGATCATCTAATTCTTCTTTATATTGTTTTAACATCTCAAAATTACTGTCTTGAGCAGTTATTGTTAAGCCTGTGCCCATAAAAAAGTATGAAATGATAGAGAGAAAGAGTATGTTTCTTTTCATGATGTAAATTTTGTGCAAAATAAATATAAAAACATAATTATTGATATTTATATTCAAATAAAATTAATGTAATATTTGACCAATAACATAAATATGACTTTTTTAATTTATACAATGACAAAATAATTACAACAATAGTTTCATTACATATTTTTAATTTACTATTGCAATTATATTTATTTTTTACCTGAGATTATAAATTTCCTATTTATCATAACTAATGTTTTTTATGAAAGCCTATTATAATAACAGGGTAATTTCATTTCTGCCTGTTAATGAATATGAAATGCTAGATCAAGATCTAGTTATTAGTAAGCAAGATGTTCATGATATTATAACCGAATTTTTAAATGGTAAAGCATCTAGTGATTTATGTTTAAGGGTGATTAACTACCATTATGTTACTAAGTATTTTATCGGTTTTTTTAAATACCTAACTGCCGCAGGGGGAATAGTTAAAAATTTGAATGGTGATTATCTTTTGATAAAACGATTTGGCAAGTGGGATTTACCCAAAGGAAAGATGGAGTATGGAGAAGGTGCAGAGGATGCCGCCATGCGCGAAGTAAATGAAGAAACGGCTATTTCTGGATTAAAGATTGTAGATAAATTACCTGATACATATCATATCTACGAACAAAATGAAAAGTGGTATCTAAAAAAAACATATTGGTACTCAATGTATACACATGTTACCAGGGATCCCATTCCACAAACTTCTGAAGATATAGTTGAAGCAGTATGGCTCCATAAAGAACTATCTAGAAATGCTATAGCAGATTCATACAGATCTATTGCTGACACATTTAATTCATTTTTCATTTAATATTACATCTACTTGATGAGAAATAATATTCTAAATTAAAAGTCTTAATTTTTTAATTGTTAAGTGGCATGAACTTGTCATCCGTGGCAGGGTAAAAGATATGGTTATTTACATCATATCTCCAATATCTACTGCTTCTTTGGTGCGGTGGTAGTTTTTTGTTTAGATCCTGGTTAAGCAGATAGTCGAATGCATATTTAGCATACTCAGTGCCAATTCTATATGCAAAACTGTAAAGCATATTTTGCTCCAAAGAATCAATGTTATACATGTACTTGACTTTTCCACTAAAAATATCGTAATCAAAAACTCCATCAGGAATATCTGTTATTAAATCTGTAGTAAAGAATACTTTTTGAGATAATTCAATACTTTCTGGATTACTTAATTCAAACCAGGAGTTCACATAAATAGCATTTAGATTATGATCATGGTAGAAATAATTATCATAAATATCGGTTTCGTCTCTATAAGTGTAAAGGGTTTCCTCAATTTCAATCTGTGCAATGTTTATTTGGTAAGTGTTTGAATCCAGCGCTAGAAATAAACCCGATTGATCTTGATCATAAACATTAAAACCAAATGCAGATAATGATTTTGAAAACCCAAGAATGTAATTTGCTAAGAAAAGAGAATCATCAAGGTTACTCAGATACCTGCTATTAGCAAGTAATACTGAGTCTGTATTTAAAGAGTTGTCAATCTTTAGTGAGTCAAGAAGGTAAGTTTTCAAGCTAGTCTTAAAAATATAATCTGGAGAAATCACCATTATATTTTTAGAACTGGAGTTCGAGGCAAAATCCATAGCTATCTTTTTCTCCGGGCTACACGAGAAAAGGAAAATTGTTAATGCAAATGAAAGTGTTATGTTCGTTGATGTTCTCAAATTTTATGGTCTAATGTTTAATATTAGCTTTTAAGAAGACATATATTTAGTTTTAAGGTTGCAAAAATAGTAAGTTAGGTACAACTTTTAATTAAAAATTCATATATTTATGACTTCATAAATCAAACATAGGTTCAATTATTGTGACCTCACAAGCACGATATTTTTGGTAGTTTTTGTATCATGACTCGGTTTAGTAAACGTGGCTGATGCTTGAGTGTTTTAGTCTGTTTAAAGGGTTTTATGGATATTATTTGGAGCATTTATAAACTGTATAATTTATCTCTTTTAGAGATGGATTTTATCTCTTTTATAAGTAAATTAGCGCATTAATTTTATCTAACTATAATGGATAATTCGATGAACATAGATTGGAGTAAATTACCCTTTGGGTATTATAAGACAGACTTTAATGTTCGCTGTTATTATAAGAATGGTAAGTGGGGATCATTGGAGGTTTCATCATCAGAAACAATTGATATGCATATTGCTGCCACCGCCCTGCATTATGGGCAACAGGCATTTGAAGGATTAAAAGCTTACAGAGGTAAAGATGGTAATGTGAGACTTTTTCGGTGGCAAGAGAACGTGAAAAGAATGGCTCGGTCAGCAGAAGGAATTATGATGGCAAAAGTGCCAGAAGAACTTTTTAAGGAAGCAATATTTAAAGTAATAGAGTTAAATTCAAAATATATTCCTCCATATGGAACAGGAGCAACATTTTACATACGCCCTCTTCTATTTGGCAGTGGACCTCAAATCGGTGTAAAACCTGCGAAAGAATATGCTTTTATGGTTTTTGGAACACCTGTGGGACCATACTTTAAACAGGGATTCAGACCTGTTCCCATTGAAATTATTCGTGATTATGATAGAGCTGCACCACAAGGAACAGGTAGTATAAAGGTTGGTGGAAATTATGCTGCAAGTATGCTTCCTGCAAAAAGAGCTCATGAGGATGGATTTGCATCCGTTTTATTTCTTGATGCGCTTGAAAAAAAGTACATTGATGAAGCTGGGCCAGCAAATTTTTATGGTATTAAGGATAAAAGATACATAACACCCCGTTCGGACAGTATACTGCCATCAATTACTAACATGAGTCTTGAGCAGATTGCAGAAGATATAGGTTTAAAGGTAGAGCGCAGGAAAGTGCCTGTAGAAGAACTCGATACATTTGAAGAGGCAGGGGCATGTGGCACAGCAGCAATAATAACTCCAATATCAAAGGTTTATGATAGAGTTAAGAACATTACCTATGATTACGGAACTATTGCAGGTCCATACACAACAAAACTATATATTACCTTGAGAGGAATTCAAGAGGGCGGGTTAGAAGATAGTCACAATTGGACAACAGTAATTAAAGGGGTTTAATTGGTACAGAGAGTTTGGTGCTATTAATTAAATCAATTTTGCGTCTTTCAAATATTTCTCCATTTCAATCTGCAGTTCCTTACTTTTATCTTCTGCAACCTTTGCAAAATCACTTTCTGAAGAAGCATATATAATACCACGAGATGAATTAACCAGCATGCCACAGTGATCATTCATTCCATATTTTGCAACTTCTTCAAGGTTTCCTCCTTGGGCACCAACCCCTGGAACTAGTAAAAAATTATCAGGAGCTATTTCCCTTATTTTACTGAGTTCCTCTGCCTTAGTTGCGCCAACTACAAACATGATTTGATCAAGATTGCCCCAATTTTGAGCTGTTCTCAAAACATTTTCATAAAGAGCTGTATTATTATTATCCCGTATATATTGAAAGTCGGCGGCACTTTTGTTTGATGTAAGTGCAAGTATTATTGACCATTTATCATCATAGCCTAGAAATGGTGAAACCGTATCTAAACCCATGTATGGAGCTATAGTAACAGCATCAAAATCATAGGTTTCAAAAAAAGTTTTTGCATATAGAGCTGAGGTATTTCCTATATCTCCTCTTTTAGCATCTGCTATAATAATAACTTCTGGACTTACTTTTCTTATATGTTCAACAGTTTTGCCTAGGCTTATCCACCCGCTAGCTCCCATGGATTCATAGAAGGCAATGTTTGGCTTATAAGCAACAGTATGCCTGTGAGTTGAGTCTATTATTTGTCT
The DNA here is from genome assembly GCA_002708315.1 of Lentimicrobiaceae bacterium. Lineage (GTDB taxonomy): Bacteria > Bacteroidota > Bacteroidia > Bacteroidales > F082. The sequence goes on along the minus strand of PANC01000021.1, from coordinate 2,503 downwards.
GTTAAATTCAAAAATTGGATCTTCGTGATTCAATAGGTGTTTTGGTATTTTGTTTATATCAGAATCAAGACCGACACAAAGAAACGACCTTTTTAGTTTTATGGCTTTAAATAGCTGTTTTCTATTCATTTTTTGATATACGTATATTTTGGTTGTTTCCGGATTCAGTAATTAAACCTCTTCCTTTAACTTTTCAGCATTTTCAGCCATTTGAAGTTTTTCAATTATTTCCTGGATATCACCATCTATTATCGCTGGGAGGTTATAAAGGGTAAGCCCAATACGATGGTCAGTTACCCTGCCCTGTGGCCAGTTATATGTTCGTATCTTTGCAGATCTATCTCCGGTTGATACCATGGTTTTTCTCTTTCCCGACATTTCTTCCAGGTATTTTGTGTATTCCAGATCGTAAAGCCTATTACGTAATTCTTTCATGGCTTTTGCAAGGTTTTTCAATTGTGATTTTTCATCCTGACATGTTACTACAATGCCTGTTGGGATATGAGTTAACCTAATTGCTGAATATGTCGTATTTACTGATTGACCACCAGGTCCTGATGAACAATAAGTATCCTTTCTAATATCCTTTTCATGTAATTCCACATCAAACTCCTCTGCTTCAGGCAGAACTACAACGGATGCAGCAGAGGTATGCACTCTACCTTGTGTTTCAGTTTTAGGTACACGTTGAACACGGTGAACACCAGATTCGAATTTCAGAATACCATAGGCTCCATTTCCTGTGATACTAAAAACAATTTCTTTATAGCCTCCTGCAGTTCCTTCATTTACCCTAGTTATTTCCAGTTTCCATTTCTTTGACTCACAATATTTTTGATACATTCTGAAAAGGTCTCCTGCAAAAATACTTGCCTCATCACCACCGGTACCAGCTCGTACCTCCATGACTGCGTTTTTAGAGTCTTGAGGATCCTTTGGTATGAGGAGCATTCTTATTTTCTCTTCAAGGTCTTCCTTTGATGGGGTTAATGCATCAAGTTCATCCTTGGCCATCTCCTTAAAATCAGCATCTTTTTCATTTTCTAGAATATCCTTTGCGTTGTCAATGTTAGCCATAATAGTTTTATACTCTTTATAGGCAGTAACAAGAGGTTCAAGTTCTTTATAGTCCTTATTGAGTTTTACATAGCGTTTCATGTCCGACATGACTTCCGGATCATTCATTTGCTCTGAAATTTCTTCCCAACGATTTTTAACAACTTCTAATTTGTCGAGTATCTCCACAGTTTGTAAATTTGGAATGCAAAGTTAAGAAAAAACATGTCGTAGTATGATACACCTTTGTATTGGAGTTATGGCAATTAAATTTACCAACTGCCTCCTGCACCTCCACCACCGAAACTACCCCCTCCGAAGCCACCAAATCCCCCGCCACCAAAACCTGATCCATTTCCTGTAAAATTATTCCAGCTTCCAGAATGTCTACTACTATTACCCATAATACTTCCAAGCCACAGAGCAGTGAGTAATGATCCATTACCGTGGGATGAAATCCCATGTGTTCGTGATCGGCTGTTACGTATGATTAAAAGTACAATTACTAATGCTAAAAATGGGATAAGTGAAACAAACCCATCAGGTCTATTATGATTGCTATATTCGTCTGATGTTATTTCGCCAGCTGAAAGACTCATAAGAATGTCCGTAGCCTTATTGATACCTTCAAAATAATTTCCATTACGAAATGAAGGAATCATTTCATTTTCAACCACGCGTTTTGCTATTGCATCAGGTATTGCTGGCTCAAGTCCATAACCAACTGCAATATATGCATGGCCTTTGTCAGAATTATTTAATTTAGGTTTGATAAGAATTACTATGCCATTGTCAAAATCTTTTTGACCAACGTACCATTTTAAGCCAATATCTGTGGCATACATAGAAGGTGAATTACCATCCAATGACTTTACAGATACAACAGTAATTTGGTTAGATGTGGTATCATTAAATCTAACTAACTTTTCTTCAAGGAATCTTGTTTGTTCGACATTAAAAATCCCTGCAAAATCATTAACCAACATTGGCGGATATGGCTTTTCAGGAATAGTTTGACCATTTAATAAGGTACTAATGAAAATAATTATTACAAGTAATAATGAAAATATTTTTGTTTTGTGAATATATGTCATGTGTTTTTAAAAATCATGTATATTAATCACCATAGGAAATATCGTCGGAGAGCTCATTTATATCATCTATGTGATATGGAAAATGTTTTTTGAGCCTCATTCCTGCCATTGAAATTCCAGTTACTAACCCCTGGGCAAATTTACCTTCTTTAAAGTTTACTGACATCTCTTTTTTTATATCCTCCCAAAAGTTTTCAGGCACTTCTTTGTTAATACCTGAATCACCTATAATAGCAAATTTCTTGCTTTGAATTGCAAGGTAAAATAATACCCCGTTGTTAAGTTCAGTTTTGTCCATTTTGAGTTTGCTAAACACATAAGAAGCTCTATCAAGTGCATCTCCACCGCATTTA